>NZ_NFIV01000029.1 GCF_002159555.1 Muribaculum sp. An289 | reverse complement strand
CCTGTTCATCTTCCTGACGGACTGGACCGTGATGAACGACCTGTCACTCACCGCATCGTTCTTCCTGTTCTCATACGAGGACAGGCCGGCATCCGTGCACACTATCATCTTCGAGAGTCCGAACTTCTCCTGCAGCATCTCCTCCATAGGCTTGAGGGTGAGGGTCTCCGCCGTATTGCCCGGCTCCACGCACATCGCCAGCGGGAACCCCTCCCTGTCGACGAACAGCCCCATCTGCACGATCGGAAGCGGCCGACCCTCCTTGCTGTGCCCGTACTGCACTATGCCGCCCTCCTCCTCCCACTCGAAGAAGTAGTTCGTCAGGTCATAGTATACGACACCCGTGTCCCGCCTGCCAAGCCTGAGGCTGCGCCTGTACACCTCCGCCTGGACCTCGTTGAACTCTGTGGCAAGCAGGCTAAGGGCCCGGTACACCTGATGTATGTCCTCTCCAGGCTGCTCGAAGAACTTCCTCGAGTCCTCCAATGACGACAGCTTCGACCCCGGGTACAGCAGCCGTGTATACAGCAGCCTGGACAGTATGCCGTTCAGATCGAACCTGTTCCTGTGTCTCTTCTCCATCTTTTTGCAGACATAATCCAGACCCAGTTCATAATATATCTTCTGTAGGAACAGGTACCCGCCGTTATAGCTCCGCCGCTCGCCTTTCCCGACAAGAACTCCCGGCTTGAGTTTGACGACTATCTCCTCCTTTTCCGCCTTCTCCCTGGCATTCATCTCGGCAACCATCTCTTCCGCCCACCTGACTGGATCCTCTCCGCCGAGGCTTTCCTGCAATTCTTCTACTGTGCCGAACTTCTCGACTACTTTTGTCGTACTCTTTCCGTCTTCTGTCCTGTAACTCTTGATGGCATACAGGTAGGTGAAACGACCGCTCTTTTTCTGGACTAGTCTCATATCCGAATATATCCGTTAATATATACTAATATATACTACAAATATAGAAATAAAATTTGACAAAAAAA
>NZ_NFIV01000028.1 GCF_002159555.1 Muribaculum sp. An289 | reverse complement strand
CTTCCGGAGTTTGACACTTTGTGCAGTCAAAAAGAGGTACAAATCGAGGCTACAGACCGCTGTAATGGCGATTTGTAGCCTTAAGATTTTTTTCGGGAATGTAGTATATTCTGTTTTTTGAGTGTGGGTATGGACTATTGCCCACATGTTTCCTTTTCGCGTTTCTTCGTTGAAGCGATGATGCTCCTCATCTTCTTTTTCGTCACAATCTGCGTGTCGGTCCTGAAGCCTGCGGAGCCGTGCAGGTGGTTTGTCAGGTCGGTCCTCTCGTATGCGGGTATGTATCCCTCCCCGTCCACGCTCAGGAAGTTCATGTCCCTGAGCGTCCCGAGTATCTCCCTGGTAGTGAAGTGCATTCCTCCCCTGTTTATCTTCTTCTCCAGATACTTGTATATGAGCAATGCGAGAAAGCATGTCAGGAAGTGCGCCTTTATCCTGTCGTCCCTTTTCAGATATACCGGCCTTGCGTCCATGTCGGTCTTTGTTATTCGGAAGTCGTTCTCCACGACCCATCGTCCGCTGTTGAGCCTTATGATTTCGGCCGCCGGCCCCTCCAGGTCGGTGCATATGCAGTAGAAGCCGTCAAACCGTGCCTCCTGTTCTATCATCTCCTGATTCAGGGAGAAGTTCTTCACCTGTGCCAGTTCGCCGTCCTCCGTGCAGTATTCCGTCCTGATGAACCGTTTCGCGTCGTTCGGGCTCTTCTTCCTCCCTGTGTTTGCCCTTCCCGACTCCAGCAGTGCCCGGGCCCTGTCTATCTGCCTGTCCCGGACATAGGACAGATAGTCCCGGTACTTGAACGAGAAGGTCACTATGTAGCGCATCTCCAGGATCTCTCCCGTCTGCATCCTCACCTTCTCCCACCGCTCCTTGTAAAACAGGGTGTCATAGTATTTCTCGGCATTCACTTCTGTCAGGTCAAATACCTCTTCCGAGCCCTGGACATGCCATCCTGATGCCCCGAGGGACCATTCCTGCAGTTCCCTGTTCATCTTCCTGACGGACTGGACCGTGATGAACGACCTGTCACTCACCGCATCGTTCTTCCTGTTCTCATACGAGGACAGGCCGGCATCCGTGCACACTATCATC
>NZ_NFIV01000027.1 GCF_002159555.1 Muribaculum sp. An289 | reverse complement strand
GAGACTTAGTTCTTGCGACACAGGCGCACGCAAACAAGGCTTTTCATCTTGGCTTCGGGAAATACGCCTCTAAAAGCACTCTTGCAGATGCCAACACCAAACGCGATTATCGTATCTTCGAGGAGTTCGCCTACAGAGTTATGGCAGAAGCCCAGAAGTGTCGGGCGGTCGAGATATTCAAGCTCGGAGGAAAGGTGTATGCCTTTGACTCCACTACGATTGACCTGTGTCTAAGCGTCTTTGAGTGGGCTTTGTTCCGGAAGAAGAAAGGAGGAGTCAAGATACATACACTTTATGATATTGAGACCCAGATACCGACGTTCTTCCATATCACGCCCGCCAGGCTGCATGATACAAAAGCGATGGATGCCATTCCATACGAGGAGAACTCGTTCTACATCTTCGACCGCGCATACAATGACTTCGGAAGGCTCTTCACCATAAACAGTGTCGGGGCATACTTCGTGGTCAGGGGCAAGAAGAACAACGACTTCAGGCCGATGAGGTGGAAGCGCAGGCTGCCGTCCGGTGTGCTCTCCGATGCCATAGGATACATGGACGGACAGCTGACAATGAGCAAATATCCGGAGAAGATAAGGCGAATCATCTACCTTGACTCCGAATCGGACAGGAAGTTCATCTTCTTTACCAATGCCCTGGACATCAACTCATTGAAAGTGGCGGAACTGTATCACAACAGATGGCAGATAGAGCTGTTCTTCAAGTGGCTGAAGCAGCATCTGAAGATTAAAAAATTCTGGGGCGAGACCGAGAATGCCGTAAGAATCCAAATTTACACTGCCATAACCACCTATTGTATGATAGCGATTGTGCAGAAAAAGATGGGTATCGAACGGTCAATCTACGAGATGCTCCAACTTGTAAGCATCTCACTTACAGAAACTATCTGCCTAAAAGACCTCTTTGCAAAACCTAACTGCAATATTGTCAATGAACTGGATGGTTCTACCGAACCTACTTTGTTTTAATTGTTAAACTTTTTAATAACTAGTTCGGAATTTTACCGGACACGAGTGTCTTTTTTTGTCAAATTTTATTTCTATATTTGTAGTATATATTAGTATATATTAACGGATATATTCGGATATGAGACTAGTCCAGAAAAAGAGCGGTCGTTTCACCTACCT
>NZ_NFIV01000026.1 GCF_002159555.1 Muribaculum sp. An289 | reverse complement strand
TCCGCTCCCCCGAGGGGGAACGGTACTTTCGGGGCTCGGGGAAAACCCCTACCTCCCTTAAACCGCGCATTCCGTCGCGCGGCGGCGGTGTCACTTCTCCGTCATCGCACGGCAAACAGACGGGGGTAATGGAATCTTGACCATTCTTCCATCGGGATTGCCCTTTCGGGGGACCCTTAGGACCCGACTTACCCTGATCCGAATGACGTTGATCAGGAAACCTTGGGCTTGCGGCGTGCGGGGCTCTCGCCCGCATTGTCGTTACTCATGCCTACATCTTCTTTTCCGGACGCTCCAGGCAACCTCGCGGATGCCATTCTACGCCGTCCGGAATGCTCCCCTACCGGTGCTATTCGCACCGCGCGGCTGCGGCTGCGGCCTTATGCCCGTTCATCATCCACGCGGGCCCGCTCGACCAGTGAGCTGTTACGCACTCTTTGAACGAATAGCTGCTTCCAAGCTAACGTCCTGGCTGTCTCTGCGGGCCCACCTCGTTCCTGCAACTCGGGCCGCTATTGGGGGCCTTGGCCGGCGCTCCGGGCTCTTTCCCTCTCGCCGACGGACATTAGCACCCGCCGACTCACTCCCGGATAACGTGCCGCGGCATTCGGAGTTCGTCAGGAATTGATAGGCGGCGAAGCCCTCGCATCCTGTCGGTCGCTCTACCTCCGCGGAACTTGACTCCGAGGCTGCCCCTAAAGGCATTTCGGGGAGTACGAGCTATCTCCCGGTTTGATTGGCCTTTCACCCCTACCCTCGCCTCATCCGGAGGCTTTTCAACGCCTATCGGTTCGGCCCTCCATCGACTGTCACGCCGACTTCAGCCTGGACAAGGGTAGATCACCGGGTTTCGCGTTCAGCGCCGCCGACTAAAACGCCCTGTTCGGGCTCGCTCTCGCTCCGGCTCACGCGCCTGAGGCGCTTAACCTCGCCGGCGACGCTGACTCGTAGGCTCATTATGCAAAAGGCACGCCGTCACCCCATAAAGGGGCTCCGACCGCTCGTAGGCGCACGGGTTCAGGATCTCTTTCACTCCCCTCGCGGGGTGCTTTTCACCTTTCCCTCACGGTACTATGCGCTATCGGTCTTCCGGGAGTATTTAGCCTTGCGGGATGGGCCCCGCAGATTCCGACCGGATTTCTCGTGTCCTGCCGTACTCAGGGACCGGGGCGCCCTCGCAGCGCGTGCCGGTACGGGGATGTCACCCTCT
>NZ_NFIV01000025.1 GCF_002159555.1 Muribaculum sp. An289 | reverse complement strand
AAAGTCTACTCCTTTTTTAGTTTTTGTTTCTTTTTGCTTTTACAAATCTAAAAAATCTGTAGACTTTTTTTTATCCCTCTATCTCAGACACACTTTTTGGAACAGTATCTTCAGTCTTAAATATAACTATATTATTTCCCATTTCTTAAATCCGTAATAGTATCTATTTTAAAGATTGAAGATAAAATACTTCTTCTATGTTGAATAGGTTTCAGGTTTTCGATATATTTAACAAATTCTATCACTACTGTCCCGTAAAAGTGGATAAATAGTTCTTTGAAATTATTGAAATATAGTCAATTACATGGTTTTTTGAAATGAAACGGACTTGATTTTGCAACTTTGCAGTCTAATACAAATGACTGCTATGTTCCAAGATAAATACGTATTCTCTCAATTAACCGCTTTTCTGAACAGGACTCAGTTCAACAACTATGTTCGCAAGTATGATGGCAACAGATATGTGAAACATTTCACTTGCTGGAATCAGTTACTTGCTATGATGTTCGGACAACTGAGCAATCGTGAGAGCCTGCGAGACTTAATCGTTGCTTTCGAGGCGCATAGGGCCAAGCAATATCATCTTGGTTTAGGTCGTGAACCGATAGCCAAGACAACTCTTGCGACAGCCAACCAGAACCGTGATTACAGAATCTTCGAAGACTTTGCATTCTATATGATGAAGGAAGCCTGCGAGAAGCGGACGACCAACATCCTTGACATTTCCGGAAAGAAATATGCGTTTGATTCAACAACGATTCCGTTGTGTCTTGCAACATTCCCATGGGCAAAGTTCCGAAGCAAAAAAGGAGGGGTGAAAGCTCATGTCTTATACGACATTGAAGCACAAGTTCCTGCCTTCTATACTGTTACCACTGCATCAAAACATGATTCCACAGCAATGTCGTCAATCCATTATGAACCAAATGCTTATTATATATTCGACAGGGCTTATGACTCCTTTAAAGAACTCTATAGGATACATCTTACAGACTCTTTCTTTGTTGTCAGAGCCAAGACGAACTTAAAGTATAAGACAGTCAAATGGAAGCGAAGAATGCCAAAGAACATAATGACAGATGCGGAAGTGAAACTGACCGGATATCTCTCCGAGAAAAAATATCCTGAGTCATTCAGACTCGTCCGATATTACGACGAAGAAGATGACCGTGAGTTCACTTTCTTGACGAATGCAAAACAACTTTCTGCACTGGATGTCGCCAATCTTTATAAGAAAAGATGGTTAATCGAACTGTTCTTCAAATGGCTCAAGCAGCATCTCAAGATAAAGAAATTCTGGGGCACAACAGAGAACGCTGTTCGCATACAAATCAGTGTGGCGATTATCACGTACTGTCTTGTGGCTATTGTCCAACATGATATGAAGTTGAAACGTTCAACCTATGAAGTTTTGCAAATTCTCAGCATATCATTGACTGACAAAACCCACTTGCGTGACCTGTTCGACAAGACTAATTTCAATGATGTCAAAGATCTAAATGATCCCCTGATTCCGGGGCTTTTTGATTAATTGTTTAACTCGTCCCATTTTAACGGGACACTAATG
>NZ_NFIV01000024.1 GCF_002159555.1 Muribaculum sp. An289 | reverse complement strand
TCAGCGCAACCTTGCCCTCCGGGGTGAAGTATGTTTTTCGCCCTTTCTTCGCTCTCATGCTCTTGCTTATCAGTCCAAAGTTCTCTGCCATCTCACCAAGCGGCAGCCTATTCCTGATTTTTCCCAGCTCGCTAGTCGCGAATGTCTGCCTATACAATTCATAAAAATCAAACTCCGTGAAAGGGAGATCTGGTGATATTCCAGAGAAATTTTGTACCTTAGCCATGCAGATTAATTTTTGCGATACCTCCAAATTCGGCTTTTCCAGGGCGATTGGGGGTATTCTTTTTATCTTTAGTTAAGATACAAATTTTATATTACATTAGCAATCAATTCGTTATAAAGTTTTAATCTTTTTTACGACACTCCCTAATTACTCTGATGTCTGTCATTGTCGCTTTTACATTTGCCATAGCCCTGTGGTATTACCTTTACCACAAAGTTACCTCGTCAAACCGTTTGCGACCATTCCGAAGAGTCTGCCCCGACCATGCCGGCACTGGTTAACGGGGGGGGGGACATTTCAAAGTGATACAGGCGGTACATTTCATTCTGATATACCGGTACATTTGAAAGTGATATGGGCGGTACATTTAAAGTGCTGCAATCACATCGGAGGTCCGCCTTGCCAGGCGTATTCCACTGTCGGCAAACGGAATGCAGAAGATCCACGCGGCAAGCTTTTCCAGGGCGGTTGGGGGTATTCTTTTTATCTTTAGCCAAGATACAAATTTTATATTACATTGGCAATCAATTCTTTATAAAGTTTTAATCTTTTTTACGACAGTCCCTATTATAATCCTCTGAAAGGGTGTTCATAGAATCTAGCAATTTATATGCATATACAAACGGACCGACAATTTTAAGCACCCCCAAAAAATACCAGCCCCAGAATGTCCCTGCAGTCACAGTTACCAGGTGGTTTCTCCATGCCTGCTCCTCGCCTATTCTGACAGAGAGTCTATGATACCATACTAAAGGTACGATCCCGAAAGTAAGCCAGGAAAAGAGAAATAAAACCAAACAGAAATTCATCGTATGCTTTACCGTCATACTTTGAGGCTATCGTATTGATGTCATTAGAAATCTTAGTCATGATTATTATGTCATAGATTCAGAATAAAGGTTTTTGCTTAGTTCGCAAAGCTGCTCATAGAGCATTGCTATTTTGTCTTTGTCAATTTTTCCGATGTAGTCTTGATATTGTGTTGTTAATATAGGTTCATAAGACTGTCCGAAGTGTTTATAAGCTGTATCTCGCTGTTTTCTTCATTTACCAATATCTGGCATAACGCATACTTAGTAGAATCTTTTGTATCTATTTGATATATGACATTATAGACATCGGAGCCGGCCCTGCTCTCTATCCATTCGGAATCCAGGACAGATACCGAACCCATCACGAAATCATAGAAATCACTATATCTGCCGCAGAGCCCCAAAAGATCATCGGCCAAAGTCTTAAGATTGTTCTCATTCCTGAACAACCAGTCGACATTATAATATATATCAATCCAATTTTTTCCTTTTTCTTCGTAAAATTTTGTAGGAGCCCCTGGAGGACCCATATAAAAATATGCATTATCGGACTTTCTTTGAACTAAGCTATATATTGTATATTCATGCCCCAAAATAAATTCTTGTATTACGTCCATGATTATATCATTATCTGCCTTATATATACCATTCTTTATATTATTCTCATATTTATCGTTGACAGCAGAAGATAATACCTTATAAATGGATTCTGCCAAGTCATTTAAATCCGATGTAAATTTACTGGGAGAACCATTGAGATAAGACATTTCTACCTCGCCATGTTCATAAAACAATGAACTTATATCTCCTTTGTTGGCATATTCCTTTTTGAACTCCTCCTGCAGATTATAAGAGCAAGTATTCATCGCTACCCAGCCTTTCCATGATTCGAAGACTTCATCATTTGAACCGCAGCTGTAGAATATGCCCGCGAAAGTCATGCAAATTAAGAGTTTTTTTATTGTTTTCATAATTTTTAATTATTTAGTAAGTAATACTTTAATAAGTTTTATGATAGATTCGGACGTTATGGAATTAAGGTCTGAGTGTAAGCTGTCCTGAATAGATGATAGCGGGGATATCCATATCAGCTCATAGCCATAGTCTTGTGCTCTGCTTTCCACGATTTTGACAGTACCTCCTTTAGTCCTTGAAGCACAAATGATAATTTCACATTCTTCTTTAATGAGTATGTCAATCCATTCTGTTTGCTTGGAATACGGATCACCCTGGCTTTCTATCCCTATTTTATGATTATCAAGATATACTATATCACAAATGTCATCAGAAGATATATCTAAAGGTGGATTGGAACCATTCTTTAAATTCTGCCAAATGGTTTTGATTGCGGAGGTCTTGCCGATTTCAGAAAGCCCCCAGAAACAAATTATTGTTTTCATGATATAATGGTATTTAGAAGCTGTTTAAATTTATTTATAATTAATTGTAAATCAGTAGGTTAATTGGAATATTTTCGTAACTTTAAGGTTATCAAGACATTAATGTTATGCACAAATACCCAACCAACCTGATTGATAAACAATGGCAAGTTATAAAAAATATGTTAGACCCCAAAGAAAGATTCAGAAAATATTCACTGCGCTCTGTTTTTGACGGCATCCTGTACATCGTGAAGACCGGCGTGCAGTGGA
>NZ_NFIV01000023.1 GCF_002159555.1 Muribaculum sp. An289 | reverse complement strand
GGGACAGGCAGATAGACAGGGCCCGGGCACTGCTGGAGTCGGGAAGGGCAAACACAGGGAGGAAGAAGAGCCCGAACGACGCGAAACGGTTCATCAGGACGGAATACTGTACGGAGGACGGCGAACTGGCCCAGGTAAGGAACTTCTCCCTGAATCAGGAGATGATAGAACAGGAGGCACGGTTTGACGGCTTCTACTGCATATGCACCGACCTGGAGGGGCCGGCGGCCGAAATCATAAGGCTCAACAGCGGACGATGGGTCGTGGAGAACGACTTCCGAATAACAAAGACCGACATGGATGCCAGGCCGGTATATCTGAAAAGGGACGACAGGATAAAGGCGCACTTCCTGACATGCTTTCTCGCATTGCTCATATACAAGTATCTGGAGAAGAAGATAAACAGGGGCGGGATGCACTTCACGACCAGGGAGATACTCGGGACGCTCAGGGACATGAACTTCCTGAGCGTGGACGGGGAGGGATACATACCCGCATACGAGAGGACCGACCTGACAAACCACCTGCACGGCTCCGCAGGCTTCAGGATCGACACGCAGATTGTGACGAAAAAGAAGATGAGGAGCATCATCGCTTCAACGAAGAAACGCGAAAAGGAAACATGTGGGCAATAGTCCATACCCACACTCAAAAAAACACTCAAAAAACAGAATATACTACATTCCCAGAAAAAATCTCAAGGCTACAAATCGCCATTACAGCGGTCTGTAGCCTCGATTTTCCCTATATCTTGACCAACAAAAGTGTCAAACTCCGGAAGTTAATACTAATTTTAATATTTCCAAAATTATTCTACATAGAGCACCAAACCTTTCAGATATTCGCCTTCGGGATGATAGATATTTACAGCATGGTCGGCAGGCTGGTTCATCCTGTCAAGTATCCTGACATTCCTTCCTGTATCAGCGGCTGCCGAAAATACCGCAAGGGCGAAAGATTCCTTGTCTATAGCCTGGGAACAACTGAAAGTGAAAACCATCCCGCCGGGAGCGACCTTTGAAATGGCTGCTGCATTCAACCGCTGGTATGCCTTCAGAGCGTTCCTTATGGCCCCTCTGTGCTTGGCAAAAGCCGGAGGGTCGACGATTATCATATCGAACTCCCCGTCAGGGACGGATTTAAGGTAGTCTATGGCATCGTCACACACGGAAAGATGCCTCCCGTCATCCAGTCCGTTCAGCACGAGGTTGGAATCCAGGAGCGAAACGGCCCTGCGGGAACTGTCGACGGAGACGACCTTCGATGCGCCGGCCTTCAGGGCATATACGGAAAAACCTCCGGTATAGCAGAACAGGTTCAGCACCTTCTTGCCGGAAGCATAACGCCCAACAAGATTCCTGTTTTCCCGCTGATCAAGGAAAAAACCTGTCTTCTGACCCTCGTGCCAATTGACATAGAAGCTGTTGCCGTATTCTTTTACAGAAAAATCCTTGTCTGAAAAACCTTCCTTTACATACAGATAACCGTCCACGGGTTCAAGCCCCGCCTTGAAAGGCACCGTCCCCGAACTCTTGTCGTACACAGCGTGGAGAGCCTCCCCATAAACGGCCCTGAGCGCCTCGGCGATACGTGCCCTTGCGCGAAACATGCCCACGGAATGGGCCTGCATGACACAGACACCTCCATAATAATCTATTATCAGCCCGGGCAGGCTATCGCCCTCCCCATGTACAAGACGGTAACAGTCAGTATCGGTACACGAACCGGAAGCAAGTCCAAGGCTGCAACGCATCGCATAGGCCTGCGAAATGTGTCTTTCCCAAAAATCGGGGGCGAGCACCTCGTCACCGTAACCGAGAATACGTATGGCTATCGTCCCTATCTGATAATGCCCGAAAGCCAGGAACGAACCGTCGGACGAGTGGACGGCCACAATGTCGCCCTCGGCGGGATGCCCCTTTATTTCCGCAATCGCTCCGGAAAACACCCATGGATGATATCTGAGGATTGACTCCTCCCTGCCTCTTTTCAAAAAAACCTTAATCATTTCCCTGCAATTCAATCTTTTTCAAGTGTAAGATAAATTTCCCTGCATATCCATGCGTCGATGGCGGCATATTTCGACTGGGCCGACGTCAGCGCCTTCGCCTCCCAATTGCTGAGGCGCTGGGCCTTTGATATTTTCACACCAAGGACAATGGCGGCCATCTTCTTGACACTCAGGTCAGTTATCCCGTACTCCTTTACCTCCGACTGCAAATCCACGAAAGCCTCCGGAGAAAAATCCCTTATGCGGCGCAGGCCGTTTATATCGTCACGCACGGCCGCACCGACCTTGACAATGCCGCTATCCGAAAGTATGGCAGCCACCCTGTCGTCCAGCCCCATGGTGCAGGTACGGAAAAGATATGCCCGGTCCTCTCCGGAAAGCTGTAACAGCGCTACACCGTTCCTCTTCTCGCCGGAATGGAAATTGGGTTTCGTTTCGGTATCGAAACCTATTATTTTCTGATGTTTCAGATAATTCACCGCCTCGTCCAGAAGTTTTCCCTGCCTTTCCACGACCACTATGCTGCCCGTAAAATCGGCCAGCGGAAGGAGTTCTATTTCTTCCGGCGATATGGCCGGCCTGTAAACCTTGCCCATCTATGATGTTAAAAATTAAAATCGATATTCGGAGCCAACGAATCCAGCACGGCCCTTTCCGCCTTGCCGACATGACGTCTCGAAAGACGTACTATCTTGACCGTATTGGCACCGGCATCGTACGCCCTCGAATATTTCAACGTATCGCTGACTTCATCCTGACCGCTCTGCATCAGGAAATCCGGTGAAAATACCGATATGAAAAATTCGAATTTGGGATAATTGATTCTCAGGGCCATATTGTTTTCACGCCTCAATTCACGGAACAATTCGGAGGCCACGCACCTGGCCGGGTCTATGAACATGAAACCGTCGGAAACCACGCTTTCATACAACGCCCCCTCCTCGCTTTTTTCAGACATCATCTTGTCCAGGGCGACATACATCGAATCTATGCTGCCCGCAAGAAGCATGTCGTCCACTATGATGGCATTCAACGGCTCGGTATAACCGGAATTGATGTACATTTTTATGAAATTCCTCACCTTTTCTTCCGGGGTCTCTCCTTCCGGAGAGAAAATCACATTGTGCACGGGGACGGAATATCCTGCCTTATAACTCAAATCCCTGAACAATTCGCCGTAAATGCCGCTCGCCGCCACGTCAAGTCCCGCCATGACTCCGACTCCGGAGATGCTCTTGAAGGTATTCATCACCGTCCGGACAGACGAAAGCGGCGGGAACATGACCGGAATCTCCAGTCCTGTTTCTGAAAAAAGCGTATCCAAATCCGACATTATTTCAGGGGAATACGATACGGAAGAGACGACCAGGGCCTTGGCCGGATGTTTGCGCTCGGAACGGACCTTGTCGTAAGCATTCGCATAGCACGCACCATCAAGCATCGCCACCGTGTTCCTAACCAACAATTCCCTGAGGAACAGCTCGTTCCCCGCTTCGATATAACCTCTGTATGGAGCGTTGGAATAATCCATGAGCACATCGAAGAACTCGCCGGCAAAATCCGGAATCCCGTCAGGTCCGGACGATGCGTCTATATTGTCGCAGGCATCGAAAACCGCAAAACACTCGGCAAGCCTCACCGCTTCAAGACCTTCCCCCACGATGGCAATCGAACCATCCCTGTTAGAGGAATCGTATGAGGACAATATCCTGTTTTCCACACAGGAAGTGTCGAATGCGGCCCTCTCGACAAACGGATGCATGCTGTAATCCTGCTTTTCCCTGTCCGCGCAAGAGATTAACGGGAATGCCACGGCGCATAGCCAGGACAATTTTTTCAAGAGTTCTATCATCGCTAAAAACGTTTTCGATGCAAAGGTATTAAAATCCGCCCAATATTCTTTTTTTTTGCTTATTTTTGCGACCATGTTTTTCCGAATCCCGGGCGGGACGGATAATTTTAATATGTTTGATTAAAATAATTATAATAAAAATGTTAACTCTTTCAAAAAAAGCCGAAATGATGCCGGCTTCCCCGATAAGGAAACTCGTGCCTTTCGCCGATGAAGCAAAAAAAAGGGGTGTCAAAGTATATCATCTGAATATAGGACAGCCGGACATCGAATCTCCTGAAGAGGCTATCGATGCAGTAAAAAACATCAGCCTCAAACTCATCGAGTATCCGCACTCCGCCGGCATACCGTCCTACAGGGAAAAACTCGCCAAGTATTACCAGAGACTCGGGATGGACATCAATGCCGGAGACATTCTGATTACCAACGGCGGCAGCGAAGCCATCAGCATGGCTATCTCGATAATCTGCAATCCGGACGACGAAATCATCGTCCTCGAACCTTTCTACACCAATTATGCTTCCTTCGCTTTGCAGAACGATGCAAGGTTCCGCCCTATCACCTGCAAGATTGAGAACGGCTTCGCCCTTCCTCCTATCGAGGAATTCGAGAAGGCAATCACTCCGAAGACCAAGGCCATACTGATTTGCAACCCGGGGAACCCGACCGGAACGGTATATACCAAGGAAGAACTCGAACAGCTCGGGGAAATCATCCGCAAGCACAATCTGTATCTCATATCGGACGAAGTCTACAGGGAATTCTGCTACACCGAAGAGCCTCATTATTCATGCATGTATCTCAAAGGCGTGGAAAACAATGTCATACTCGTGGACTCGGTTTCCAAGAGATACAGCCTCTGCGGAGTACGCATCGGAGCCATCATCAGCAAAAACAAGGAAGTCATGTCGGCGGCACTGAGGTACGCCCAGGCAAGGCTCTGCTCCCCTGCCCTCGGCCAGATAGCTTCGGAAGGGGCTTTGGATGCATCCGAAGAGTATTTCAGGAAAGTAAAGGACGAATATATAAGGAGAAGGGACATACTGATAGAATCCCTTAACAAAATGGAAGGCGTATACAGCCCTATGCCTATGGGAGCGTTCTACACAATCGCCCGCCTGCCTATAGACGACAGCGAACGTTTCGCACAGTGGCTGCTCCAGGATTTCAGCTATGAAGGCCAGACCGTAATGGTCGCTCCTGCGGCAGGCTTCTATGCAACACCGGGAATGGGCAAGAACGAAGTCCGCATAGCCTACGTGCTCAAGGAGTCGGATTTGAAGGCAGCAATGAAATGCCTTGAAGTCGCGCTCAAACAATATCCCGGAAGGACGATAAAATAAAATAGATACACAGGAATAACAGAACAAAACGTCAAGGCACGGGAATAATACCGGGCGGCTCGCAGTTAATCGCAGGCCGCCCTTTTCTTTCTATCGCTACCGCTCCTGCATTCCGGAAAAAGTAGGGAGAAAAACAGAAAAAGTGGGGAGAAAAAGGTAAAAAGTAGGGAGAAAAATCTACCTTTGCACATAAAACGGGGAGATAATATGAATACTGAACTCGAAAAACTTGTTTCACGATACCGTGAACTGGGAATAGACAGCCAGATAGACTATGACAAGTTCTACCTGTATTCACTCATTACCCATTCTACAGCCATAGAAGGTTCGACCATAACAGAACTTGAAAACCAAATAATGTTCGACCATGGCATCAGCCTTAAAGGGAAAAGCATTGAGGAACAGAACATGAACCTTGACCTTAAGGCCGCATACGAAAAAGCATTACAACTGGCCAAAGTCCATACGCCCATAACAATAGATATGCTGAAGGAACTGTCGGCACTCGTAATGAAGAACACCGGAAAGGAATACAAGACGGCATTGGGGGATTTCTCATCGGCAAAAGGAGATTTGCGCCTACTGAATGTTACTGCCGGAACCGGTGGAAAATCTTACATGAATTACAGCAAAGTTCCAATAAAACTTGACGAATTCTGTACCCGCTTGAATAGTGAACGTGCGAATTGCGCATCTAAAAGCATCACGGATTTGTACAAACTGAGTTTTGACTCCCATTATATTTTAGTTACAATACATCCCTGGGCGGACGGGAACGGAAGGATGGCCCGTCTGATTATGAATTATATACAATTCGAGTTCGGCCTGATTCCAACTAAAATCCTTAAGGAAGATAAAGAAGAATATATCAAGGCACTTGTCGAAACCCGTGAAAAAGAAGATCTTACCATTTTCAGGAATTTCATGACATCCATAATGATCAGGAATTTGATTAACGATATAGAGACATATTGCAAATCCATCGAAAATGTCCCGGAAAGTAGGGAGAAAAACAGAAAAAGTGGGGAGAAAAAGGTAAAAAGTAGGGAGAAAATCCTCAACTTGCTTCTTCAAGACAATACCCTGACGGCAATCGCCCTCGCAGAACGGATAGGCATAACTCCCAAGGCTGTGGAAAAACAGATTGCCGCATTGAAAGCCGATGGCTTGCTCAAACGCATAGGTCCCGACAAAGGCGGGCACTGGCAGGTAGTGGAGGGTAGTAGCGGGATTGAAGTGGACTGACATGTAATAGAAGGCACTGAAGGGTACCGATAGGCACTAACGGGGACAGGAGGGCACTGATAGGCACTAACAAGCAGGGGGAAAGTGAACCAATCAATCTCTGAAAAATAAAGGTCAAGATGCTTGTTGAATTTCACTAAAGAATTGTACACCTGTTCTACTGACAGGGCATAGCCAGTCCTCTTTCCCTCTCTTAATGAATTTATGAATTTATCTCTTTCCTGAATAATTCTCCGACTGTCACAGGTTGGGTCTTGTGCTTAATTTTTTCTATCAGAGATGTGGCAGAAAAGTCCTTGTAACCAGCCTTCAACTCCACAATTTTGCTTCTCACTTCACTTATCTTGTTGGAAATAAGGCTTTCCAGTATATCTTTGTCAGGGCAGGTTTCTTTGGGTCTGTTGTTGTCAAAGTCCCAGTGTTCAGGCTCTACAAAAACTCCAAGATTGAAGTACCTTGATTTTTTGTCTTTACAACCACTTATCTTCAAGGGCAGTTCATTGTTTTTTTATGGTCTGTACTTGTAGCATACAACTTCAACTGTTGCCATTTTGGGTAAAACTTTTTAGAAAACATGCCCACCCCATTTTGATGTATCTATGTAATTTATTGTGTTACAATGCCTTGTGAGAATATAGCAAATTATCTTTGTTCCGAGCGGTATCCACGTGGACTTCGCTGGGAACAGGGGATTTTTGATAGATTTCCGGTAATGTGTTGATATATAGTTGCATTACAAGCAACGTGGTTAAGTCGGGGCGTTCCCGGTTTGACACTATTCTTGCACGTCACGGTTCTGTTTTACGGGCCGGGATGCAACTTCTCCTGCGAAAGAATGACGGGAAAAGGGTTGGAAGTGGAATGAAAGCGGAATGAGGAGGAAAAAATCCGATTATGCCGACCCGTTTTCCACCCCACAGCCAGGTAGCATCTTTATAAGATACTGATAATGAACAATTTATTAAAATCACACCTGCTTTTGGGTACCTCAGAAAGTACCCAAAGCCAGCTCCGTTTTTTTGTAAGTTATTGATTATCAACTATCCCAAAAATAGGCCTAGTCGACAAAATTCATGATGGCACACGAATAAATATTTCTTAGTCGACAAAATTCATGATAATAGTGTCAATAATGGCGTGATATATATTCGTCAATGAGTTTT
>NZ_NFIV01000022.1 GCF_002159555.1 Muribaculum sp. An289 | reverse complement strand
TCGCCGGCACCGGTCATCGCTGACCGGCCCGCTGCCCCTCGACTTGCATGTGTTAGGCCTGCCGCTAGCGTTCATCCTGAGCCAGGATCAAACTCTTCATTGTATAATATCTATTATAAATAATTTGCTTTGTCACCTGGATACATATCATTCTTTAGAAATGACGCTCACTCGATTTTGGTACTTACTTGTACGTAATAGTCTTCAAATTTTCAATGAACAATCCGCTCGTTTCCGAAACGGGCTGCAAAGATAAAGTCTTTTTTTCAAACTCCAAACTTTTTTCAAAATATTTTTAAAAAATATTCTGTTTTAGTATTTTTGCGCGCCGTAACGAACAGCATTCGGATGAAAACCGCCATGATTTTTTCATAAAGACACGCATATTCAACAGATAACGCACGACATGAAACAGTATTTGGAAATTCTCTGGACGTTTTCTAAAATAGGCGCGTTCACACTTGGGGGAGGATATGCGATGATTCCGCTCATCCAAAAAGAAGTAGTGGAAAAGAAAAAATGGATAACGGATGACGAATTCACCGATTTGATAGCACTGGCCCAGTCCGCCCCGGGACTCCTTGCCGTGAACACCTCCATTTTCCTCGGGAACAAGCTCAAAGGAATCAAGGGGGCAATCGTCGCAACCATCGGGAGCACCTTCCCCTCTTTCGCCATAATCCTGGCCATAGCGATGGTTTTCAAAGGATATCAGGACAATGAAACCGTAATTGCCGTGTTCAAGGGGATACGGCCGGCTGTCGTAGCGCTCATTGCCGTACCTATGATAAACATGACCCGTAAAAGCAACAAAAACATCTGGTCGTGGGTCATCACGGCGGCCGCCCTCGCGCTTGTCGGATTCCTCAAGATTTCACCTATATTTATATTGGCCGTTTCCATCATCGGCGGATACATCTATATAAAGAGCCGCGAAGACAGGGAAAGCCGGAAGAAAGGAGGCGGAAAATGATTTTTCTCGAATTGTTTTACACGTTTTTCATCATCGGGATGTTCACAATCGGGGGCGGGTACGCGATGCTCTCCCTAATCCAGGCCGAAGTCGTGACGAGGCACCAATGGCTTACCGGCCAGGAATTCACCGACATAGTGGCCATTTCGCAGATGACACCAGGCCCGATAGGCATCAACAGCGCCACATACGTGGGGTACACCGTCATACACGACCTGGGATATTCGCAGTTCGTGAGCGTACTCGGCTCCCTTACTACAACGCTCGCACTGATACTGCCGTCGTTCATCATATTTTTCATCATTGTCAAAATGATTTCCAGATTCGGAGACAGCCCTGTCTTCAAAGGGGTGATGAATGTGTTGAAACCCGCCGTTGCGGGACTGATCGGAGCGGCCGCAGTGATACTGGTCACGCCCGAAAACTTCATCGACATCTGGAGTTGGGTGATTTTCGCCGCCGCATTCGCCCTTTCATGGTGGGGCAAGGCCAACCCTATCGCACTCATAATCGCGGCCGGAATCGCCGGCTATCTGATATATTGACGGATAACGGAAACGATTTCAAACGAAAAAAGGCGGAAAATTTTACATTTGAAACAAATAATACCGGTTTATTAAAAAATTATCTCTAATTTTAGCCCCGCAAAATGAGATAATTATTGGCTTATGACAAAATTCACTATCTCCGATCTGGAGAAACTGCGCGTAAGCGCGGCTGCTAACCTGACTTTGCGTGAAAGCAGCAACACCCTTACGAGCGGGATATGTTGCAGCCTTTCGACCGGTACGCCCAAGATGCAAATACTCGTATGCGGGGGAACCGGGTGCAAAGCTTCTGCAAGCCATACGATTGCCGACAATCTGAAAAGCGCCATCGAGCGGGAGAATGCCGGCGACCGTGTGGAAGTAATAACTACCGGATGTTTCGGATTCTGCGAAAAAGGTCCGGTGGTAAAGATTATTCCCGACAATACCTTTTATGTACACGTCAAACCCGAAGATGCCGACGAGATTGTCAAAAAGCACATCATCGGCGGGGAAAGGGTATCGCGGCTGCTGTACACCGATCCTAAGGACGGCCACGCGGTAAGCGACTCGAAGCACATCGACTTTTACCGGAAACAGGTCCGCATCGCATTGAGGAACTGCGGATTCATAGATCCGGAAAACATAGACGAATATATCGCGCGGGACGGCTACCGTGCATTGGCAGAGGCGCTTTCAGGAAAACGGAGCAGGCAGGACGTCATCGACGAGATTAAAAAATCCGGACTGCGCGGACGTGGAGGCGGAGGCTTCCCTACCGGCCTGAAATGGGAACTTACCGCAAAAGAAAAATCAGACATAAAATACGTTGTCTGCAACGCCGACGAGGGAGACCCGGGAGCGTTCATGGACAGGTCCATAATGGAAGGAGACCCGAATTCCATCATAGAAGCGATGACAATCTGCGGATATGCCATAGGGGCGAGCAAGGGCCTCGTATACATAAGGGCCGAATATCCGCTGGCAATCCACAGGCTGAGGGTCGCCATATCCCAGGCGGAAAACTACGGCCTTCTCGGCAAGGACATACTCGGCTCTGGCTTCGATTTCGACATCGAAATCCGCTACGGGGCCGGTGCATTCGTCTGCGGAGAGGAGACCGCCCTCATACACTCGATGGAAGGAAAGCGCGGAGAACCTACGCTCAAGCCGCCGTTCCCCGCCCAGTCTGGTTATAAAGGGAAACCGACAAACGTGAACAATGTCGAGACCCTCGCCAACGTGCCCGTAATACTACAGAGGGGAGCGGAGTGGTTCGCAAGCATCGGTACGGAAAAATCCAAGGGAACCAAGGTCTTCGCCCTCGCCGGAAAAATCAACAATGTCGGACTGATAGAGGTCCCGATGGGAACGACGTTGCGCGAAGTGATATACGAAATAGGAGGAGGAATAAAGAACGGCAAGAAATTCAAGGCCGTACAGACAGGAGGACCGTCCGGAGGCTGCCTTACCGAAAAACACCTCGACACCCCTATAGATTTCGACAACCTCGTCGCCGCCGGCTCGATGATGGGCTCCGGAGGAATGATTGTAATGGATGAGGACGACTGCATGGTATCCGTCGCAAGGTTCTATCTGGATTTTACCGTGGAGGAATCCTGCGGAAAATGTGTCCCTTGCCGTATCGGCAACAAGCGGTTGCTTGAAATACTGAACAAGATAACGGAAGGAAAAGGCACCATGGACGACCTGAAGATGCTCGAAACCCTCGGGCGCACAATCAAGGACACAGCACTCTGCGGTCTCGGCCAGACTTCGCCGAATCCGGTGCTTTCCACCCTCGAAAACTTCTACGACGAATACGTGGCGCACGTGAAGAAAAAGGAATGTCCTGCAAAACAGTGCAAGGCCCTCCTCACTTACGCCATCAATCCGGTCAAGTGCATGGGCTGCAACCTCTGCGCAAAACACTGCCCGGCCGAAGCAATCGTCGGGACTACGCGCAAGCCTCATGTCATCATACAGGAAAAATGCATACGCTGCGGCATGTGCCTGTCGAGATGTAAGTTCAATGCAATCGTAGTATGTTAAAACCGATAAGTTAATATGGAAGAAAAGAAAATAAACCTCACTATAGACCGCCACAACCTTTCCGTTCCGGAAGGGATGACAATACTTGAGGCGGCAAGGCTTGTCGGGATAGACATTCCGACGTTATGCCACATAGACCTGAAGGGTACATGCGTGAAAAACGCCCCTGCATCATGCCGTATCTGCGTAGTGGAAGTACAGGGAAGGCGCAACCTCGCCCCGGCGTGCTCCACGAAATGTACCGAAGGCATGGTCGTGAAAACAAGCACCCTGAGAGTAATGAACGCCCGCAAGATAGTTACGGAGCTCCTGCTTTCCGACCATCCGAACGAGTGTCTCACCTGCCCTAAGTCAGGAGACTGCGAATTGCAGAACCTCGCCCTCAGATTCAACATCCGCGAAATGCCGTTCAACGGCGGCGAACTTTCGCTGCGCAAGAGGGAAACCACCGCATCGATTGTACGCAACATGGACAAATGCATATTCTGCCGCCGCTGCGAAAGTGTCTGCAACGAAGTCCAGACTGTCGGAGCGCTCGGCGCGATAAGAAGGGGCTTCAATACCACCATCGCCCCGGCCTTTGACAAAATGATGACCGAAAGCGAGTGTACCTACTGCGGACAGTGCGTGGCCGTATGCCCTGTAGGGGCGCTTACGGAAAGGGACCACACCAACAAGCTGTTGGAAGACCTCAGCGACCCTGACAAGACGGTCATAGTACAGACCGCCCCTGCCGTAAGGGCAGCGCTCGGAGAAGAATTCGGGATGGAACCGGGAACCCTGGTTACCGGTAAAATGGTTACGGCCCTCAGGGAACTCGGATTCGATTATGTATTCGATACGGATTTCGCCGCCGACCTCACCATCATGGAGGAAGGCTCCGAGATAATGGAAAGGCTTGAAAACCACCTTCACGGCGACAAGAGCATGAAGCTGCCGATACTTACCTCCTGCTGTCCTGCATGGGTGAACTTCTTCGAGCATTATTTTCCTGACATGCTCGACATACCGTCTACGGCAAGATCCCCTCAG
The DNA here is from genome assembly GCF_002159555.1 of Muribaculum sp. An289. Lineage (GTDB taxonomy): Bacteria > Bacteroidota > Bacteroidia > Bacteroidales > UBA932 > Merdivivens > Merdivivens faecigallinarum. The sequence continues at coordinate 13,365 of NZ_NFIV01000022.1, read as the reverse complement.
CAGATGTTCGGTTCCATCGCCAAGACCTACTGGGCGGAAAAGATGGGAATCCCGAGGGAAAAACTCGTCGTCGTTTCCATAATGCCGTGCCTCGCGAAGAAATACGAATGCGACCGTCCGGAGTTCAAGACTAACGGCAATCCGGACGTGGACTACTCCCTTTCCACAAGGGAAATCGCAAGACTCATAAAGAGGTCCAACATCACCCTTGCGAGCCTTCCTGACAGCGACTTCGACATGCCGCTCGGCGAATCCACGGGAGCCGGAGTCATTTTCGGTGCAAGCGGAGGAGTGATGGAGGCCGCCCTGCGTTCCGTATACGAGCTGCATACGGGCAAAAAACTCGAAAAAATCGAGTTTGAAAACGTCCGCGGAACCGAAGGACTGAGGCGTGCGACAATAGATATCGGAGGCTTCGCCCTGAATGTCGGCATAGCCCACGGACTCGGGAACGCCCGCAAACTCCTGAATGAAATACGTGCCGGACACAGCGATTACCATGTTATAGAAATCATGGCCTGCCCGGGAGGATGCATCGGAGGAGGCGGACAGCCTATCCACCACGGAAACTCCGCCATACTCCAGGCACGTACCCAGGCGCTCTACCGTGAAGACTGCGGGAAACAGCTCCGCAAATCGCACGAGAACCCGTTCATAATACAGCTTTACGAAGAATATCTCGGAAAGCCTCTCAGCGAAAAGGCGCACGCACTGCTGCACACACATTATTTTAACAAAAAGATTTGACAAGCGATATGGCAGAAATAAAACTTGCTTGCAACATTGTCTCGCAGGTAGAGGCGATTTGCGACAAACACAATAACGACCCGGGAGAATTGATAAACATCCTCCATGAAGCCCAGTCACTCCAAGGATACATTCCGGAAGAGATGCAGAGGCTCATCGCGGCAAAACTCGGGATTCCGGCATCGAAAGTATACGGAGTCGTAACATTCTACACATTTTTCACCATGACCCCGAAAGGCCGGCATCCGATATCTGTATGCATGGGAACCGCCTGCTACGTAAGGGGAGCCGAAAAAATCCTTGACGAACTCAAAAGGCGGCTGGGAATCGATGTGGGCGAAACCACGCCCGATGGAAAATTCTCCCTCGACTGCCTGAGATGTGTCGGTGCCTGCGGACTCGCCCCTGTCATAATGATAGGCGAAAAAGTGTACGGAAGGCTCCAGGCCGCCGATATCAAGAACATCCTGGACGAACTGGAATAAATTTTACATACCGGGGGTGTTCCCGGAACGCCGTAGAAGGCCGCAGCGGATTTCCATACCGCTGCGGTTTTTTTTCCAACCCGACCGAATGAAAAACGCCACCAAAAATGGTATAAGATCCTCCATTTTCAGCTATTTCAGGGCTATGGGGGGGGGTATTTGGAATATTGGATTGAATTGATTATTTTTGCGATAATATTTTACTAACCACTAATGTTTTCTGTCATGAAACACGGTGCTACATCAATAGCTGTAACACTAACTTTGGCAATGTGCCTTCAAAACGTGTCGGCACAGGCACCGCTCGATTCCCTGAAATCAGATTTCGAAGAAGAAGTCGGGGAAAGCATCACGGAATTCGAAGAATACAGCCGCCAGGCGCTCGAGGAATACAATGAGTATAGCCGCCAGGCCGCTGAAGACTATGCGGCATACGTCCAATCCATAAAAACCGCATGGGGGGGGGGTATTTATTGACGACACCCCTACCGAATGGGTCGAATACGGTGAAAATCTGTTGAGCCGTTCCATAGTCGATTTCGACAGCGGCAACATCACTGTTGAGGTAATAATCCCGGATGACGGGACACCTGAAGAGGCCCTTCTGGCCGATGCCGTGGAAAGGCTTCTGAACAGCCGCGGCAGCACCTGTCCGTATCCTTCGACCGTGGATGTTTCCGAGCCGCTGACTACCAACCCTATCTTGGACGGAATCGTGGATTTTTCCGGATATGACATCGACACGTCCGGAATATATTCCGACGACATGCGCAAACCCGCCCCTAAAGCACCTCCTGCACCTACGGTAAAGGGTAAGACCCTCCCTCAGGAAAAATCTCAAAGGCCTGAAAGGCCGGCTTCGGTATCGGACAAAAAGACCGGCACCGACAGACAGACAATGGCTTCCCGCATTCTCGAAGAAGAAAGGAAGGCAGCGGAAGAAAAGGCCGCCATAGCCAAGGCCGTCGCCGAGCAGAGCGTAAAGACATACGAGACCTACGGCGAAGGCAGCGAAACGAAAAAGGTAGTCCGAATAAACCTGTCCCTCGTAACGGACAATCTGTCCAAAAATGCAGCCCTCTACAAGGACATCATAACCGAATTTTCACAAAAATTCCAAATCGAACAGGCCCTTATCTATGCGGTAATGGAGCAGGAATCGAGATTCAACCCGGAAGCGACAAGCTGGGTCCCGGCCTACGGACTCATGCAGCTCGTCCCTACATCGGGAGGATTCGACGCCTACCGCTACGTCTACGGCAAGGAATGGGTCCCTACGAGGAGCTATCTGTTCAATCCGCGCAACAACATCGAGCTGGGAACGGCATACCTCAGAATCCTCGAAAACCAGTTTTCAAACATCGATGACCCTCATTGCAGAAGGCTGTGCGTAATCGCCGGATACAACACCGGAGCAGGAAACGTAAGCCGCGCATTTACAGGGAATACCAACCTCCGCAAAGCCTTGCCCCTGATTAATGATTACGGATACAGGCAGCTTTACGACCACCTGACCACGAAATTAAGTACCGAAGAAGCGCGTAATTACGTATCGGGAGTGACTCAAAGAAGGGAAAAATATTTAAAATAAATCTGAATTACCATGTATTGTCCAGAATGCGGCCATAAAATAGAAGACGGAACCATGCGTTTCTGCCCGGAATGCGGGACAAGGCTGGAAGAAGCCGGGGCTCCTGCGTTCTCCCCCGCCTCAGGAAGCAAAGGGTTGGGCGAAAGCGCCGGAAGCGCCGGAAGCAAAGAGACCGAGCCACTGGTACACGGACTGATATTCACCAATGTCGGACTGCTCGCCAGAAAGTTCGGAAGCAGCGTGGATGACATAGCAGGGCTGTTCGACCTGTTCATAAAATACAAAATGCAGTCAGGTGTCGTGTACAGGCTCGTGGATGCGGGAAATTATTCCTTCCCGAGAACCGGCCTTTTCGGGAGAAGCCGCACGGCAAGCCTCGACGGCAGCAGCCCGATCGGAGATTATCTCGAAATCCTCATGGATGTACACAACAGGGAGGAAAAGCAGGGAGGTGCCGTTTCGGAATACCTGTTCATCATAGGCGGGGCCGACATCATTCCGATGCCGAAGATAAGGCATTATATCAAAGATTGCAGCGATGATACAATCGACACGGACCTGGTTTATGCCTATCCGTACGACGGTGACATGATTGCCGCAATGGAGGAAATGGAAGCCTTCGGGTACGACCAGATGTTCCACGTAGGCAGGCTCCCGCTCGGAGAAGACACTACAATCGAGGATTTGGCCGGTTACCTGCAAAGGGATTTGGACAGTTCCGGCGTAATCATGATAAACGACACTTACGGGCAATGCGACCCTAACTGGAAGAAGGTATCCGCAAACGTGGCCACCGACCTGATAGACGGAGGCTGCATGAGGAATCTCGACGGAAGGCTGGATGAAAGGTTCTACTACAACAGGATGATTCTTTCGCCGATGATTACCCGTGAAACAGTAGACAGGGTGCTGCACCCCGGTGCCGACCTGTATTATTTCAACCTGCACGGAGGCGGAGGAAAGGAGACGAGAGGATATTTCGGGGCATGCACGCCGCAGCAGGGAGGCCAGATGTATTCAGTGATACTGCCGGAACACTTGGCTTCGCTGTCAAGACCGAACGTCGTCATAAGCGAAGCCTGCTACGGAGGCAAATTCATCGGGCTGGACAAACAGAGGAGCATGATGCTCTCGGCCATTTATACCAACACGCTTATTTTCGTAGGTTCTTCCAGAATCGCATGGGGCGCGGTGGATTCGAATAGCGAAGAAGATACACAGCTCTTGTCCGCCGACGTCATAGCCTACATGTTCATCAGATCGTCCCTTGAAGGCTACGATGCCGGGCAGGCCATGTTCATCGCCCGCAGTACGCTGTTACAGCACAGCGGCTGGGGAAACCGCTACGGGGCGGCGACCATCACCGAGTTCAACCTTTACGGAGACCCTACGTTGCTGATGTCCGGACAGGGTTCCGGAAGCGGCAAGGTAGCCTTCAAGTCCATGGACGAAAACTCAATTGCCCCGAAAGGCATGAAGAAAAACGGATGTACGATGGAAAGGGTGGACACTGCCGGTTCCGGCGGAGCCTCCATCCTGCAACAGGTCCGCGGGGCGGTAAACTCCAACATCATGGAAATCCACGGCAGAATCGCCGAATACCTTTATTCGAATTATTCGGTAGAACCGAGAAAACCGGACAGCGCCTTCAGGATAAAATATGAAAACGGCGAAGATGAAATGATGTTCAATTACAAGTTCCCGTCCGGAACAGACGGAATAGACAAAGAATACATCGTAAGCGCCAAAGCAGACGGTACGATACAAAAAGTTTATACAACAAAATAAAAATCACAATATTATGAAATGTCCTAAATGCAACGCAGAAGTCCGCGAAGGGGCCAAGTTCTGCACATCATGCGGAAACAGGCTTGCAGTCATGAGCGGAAAAACAGAAGAACCCGTGAAAGAAGCGGAACAGCGCGACGGGATTACCAATGTCAGAGGAAGGATATACTGGAACATCCAGCCAGGCCAGGTGGCCAGAGTAATAGACGAAGCCGAATTCGACTCATACAACAGACTTAACGGAATCATCATTCCGGAAGGGACTACGGCATATATCCGTTCCAACGGGCATACGATTGCCACCATAAACGGAGGCACCTACGATTTCAGCACGTCGGCGGAACGCAAACCGGCTTCCGAGTCCATCAAGAAAAGCTGGGGATTCATTATCGAGCTGTTCGGCAACAAAAAGAAACAGCAACAAGAAAGCACCCCTACCGAAGAAGAGCTCTACAACAGGCAGCAGAGGGCCATCCTCGAAAACGCAAAACGCGGGGCCGCATTTTCAGTGGTAATACTTTTGGACAAGGCCTTCCCGCTGCTGATAGGGGCCAGGCAGCAGAATCCGGACGACTACAAGAATTTCGTTCCGATGAAGATTCAGACACGCAATATAGACATAGAGCTCGGAATCAACGCATATTTCAAAATCACCGACCACGAAAACTTCATACTGCATTATCTTACCGACAAGAAGTTGCTGAATACCACGCACATCATCGATGAAATCAATGACAGCGTGCGCAACATAGTGCAGGATGTGCTCTATGATACCGAAATCCGGACGACAAGGCTTCCGAAGGAAACCTGCGCACTCATAAAGGAAAAACTCAACGAGGCCGCACCTGCAATGTTTTTCGGCATATCCATAGTCAGGATAGTCGAAATTTCTTCATCAAATGAAGACATCGAACGTTTCAGGGCCCTTGGCAGAGAACTCTACCTTTCCGAGAGCGAACTCGACTACCTGCGCCGTACCAACGATTTCAAGAACAGGCTTTCAGATGTGCAGAACTCGCAGATGCTCAACGAGGCGACATCCGAACTGGAACTTGAAAGACGTATAGACGAGATAAACAAGGACCGGCTTCTTCATGAAGACGAGGTTGAAAAATTCAAGTCCCTTCTCAAGAACGAACGCATGATAAGGGAGGCCCGCAGCGATTCCGAACGCGATGCGGCCCTGATGGAAATCGAAAGAACCGGACTGATAAAGAAAGAAGAACTCCAGGAACTGAAAGACAGCCTTGCCGAAGGGACCTACAAACGCGGAATGGCCCTGCGGATGATGCAGCTCCGCGACGGTATCGAATTCGAGAAGGTACGTATGGAAGGCGAGGCCGACAAGGCAGCCGCCATAGTCCGCAAGGAGCTCGAAATGGAAGCAATGCGCGATGATTACAAAGACAGCCGCTTCTACAAGGAACTCGAACAGCAGCGCCGCGTTGCGGAAACCGGGCTGGACCTCGAACAGCGCAAGCGCGACATGGACTTCAACGATGAAAAACGCAGGCGCGAACTTGAAAGGGAAGAGGACGAAGAGCAGTTCAGGCAGTTCCTCGCAATGCAGAATGCCGAAGAACAGAGCCGTGAGAACCAGCGGAGGCACGAGGCCGAAATGGAGAAGGCAAGACTCGCCCACGAGGCCGAAACCGAAAGGATGAAGTGGGAAAACGCCAGGGAACTTTCGGACGAAAAGGTTTGGGCCCTCGGAGACAAGGAAACGGCAGCCGAATACGCCAGAAGCAAATACAGCGCCGAGGCTGAAAGGGAAGCCAGCAGAAGGCTCGAACAGCAGCGCCGCGAGATTGAAGACAAACGCGATGCCGAACGCCGCGACAGCCAGGAATTCATGTACAAGATGATGCATGACATGATGGCCATGGCCGGAGGAATCCAGGCACAGAAGGCCGAAGAACGCGAAAGACAGATAAAGGAACGCGACGAACGCATACTCAGGCAGGAAAACAGGATGGACACTGCATACGACAGGGCCCTCGATTATACGACCCGTACCCCTGGTGCACAGACGGCACAGGGAGTGCCTCCTGCACAGCCGGCTCCAGCGGCTCCAGCCGCACCGGCCCCTCAGCCGAACCCGGCGAACCATGCCGGACAGGCGGCCCCTGCGCCGAAACAGGCACCTGCCATGGTTACATGTCCCGAATGCGGTGCAAAGGTAGCGGAGGACGAGCGTTTCTGCCCCGACTGCGGTGCAAGCATCTGATGAATACCTTATAAGCTAATTCAAAGGCACGAGGATATGACAATATACGGTACAATAGAATACAGGATGGGCGACGAAGGCTCGAAATCCGAAGGTTTCCGGGCCAGTCTCATCGCCGACGAGGGTAAAAGATACAGACTTTACCGTGCCGGCATGCTTCCATACGACGACCCGTTTTTCGAACCCCTGGACGGCCTTAGCGTAAAGGCTGAGGGAGAATACGAAGAGGAGACCGGCTATTTCCGTGTGGACTCCGTCACCCTCGAAGACGGGACTGAAGCCGAAGACGGGACTGAAACAGACGATACTGAATTGAACTAAACAAAACAAAACGGAATATTACCATGAGCAAAGAAAGATTTTGTCCGGAATGCGGGGCAAAAATAGCAGAGAACGAAAGATTCTGCCCTGATTGCGGAGCCGATATCGCAACAGAGACAGAGACAGCCAGACAGCCGGAACTTCCAGTGCAACCGGAAAGGCGGGAATCACCTGTACGGCAGGAACCGACACAACAGGAGCAACAGGACGGACGGGTAATCGGAATCGGGCCACGCGCCAATATTTCCGGCGGCATCAGTACGACAACCAATTCCATGTCCACATCGACCAGCACGAGGACGAGCAATACGAGCGTGAATACATCAAATGTAGACAACTCGTCCACCGTGAACCATAACACGACAATCGTGATGGGAAAGGACAAGGCGGAATACTGCGAAGTCTGCGGAAATCCTTTCGGGGAAAAACATGCAAGATGCCCTAAATGCGGAAAACAAATCTGCTTCGACTGCAAGGTCAAGAACAAGAACCGCTGCATCGAATGCGAAAAGAAGGCAATCAACGAATACCGTGTAGCCTTCCAGCAACTGCTGCTCACCACTAACAGGAACATAGGCATTGCGGGCAGGCAGATGATGGACAGCAAGGCAAGGGAACTGGACGTGGAAGACGTAAAGGCGGGCATAGAAAAGGAACTTACCGACCTTTACAAACCTGCAACCAAACCAGTACAACCTACGGTAGCGCCCGCATCCCACGCACAGACAGCCCCTGCACAGCAGGCACATGCCGAGGAACCACATGTTTTCCAATACAAACCGCAGGCGAACAACCAGAACAGCCAGGGTCAGAATAACCAGAATGGACAGAAAGGCGTCGGGACACTTACCGGGGAGGCTCCTCTGCCACCAAGGACCGGCAACACGGGCGGGAACAAATACGCCCCTGAAAAGAAGAAAAACAAATGGCTGCTGCCGGCAATCATTGTAGTAATCATCATTGTCGTCGCCGTAGTCGTATTGAAGCCGAAAGGTGAAAAGAAACAGGCCGATACCGCTCCTGCAAAGACGGAACAGACACAACCGGCAACTTCACAGACTTCCACGCCTCAGGCGGCCGAAAAGGTCACGGGCGGCTCGGCTCCGGCACAGAGCGTTCAAAAAGTACAGACAGCCAAGAAACCGGCAGCCGAACAGGCAACACCTAAGAAAGATGCCGACTATGAAGCCGGAATGGCCGCATACGAGAAAGGCGAAGGCCTCGAAGCCATCGAACACTTCACCTCATCAGGAAGCGCCGATTCATATTATATGCTGGGCGTTATCTACGAACAGGGTTGCGGCTCTGTAGGCAAAAACGCACTGAAGGCCCGCCAGAACTTCAAGAAAGCGGCAGACTTGGGAAGCGCCAAGGCAAAAGCGAAACTGTAGCGGTTTCCAAAAACAGGATAAACATATTTTTAAATAATCAACCGTATTATTAACAATTAAATTTTTAGCCATGTTAAAAAAATTCATTTTGTCAGCCGCATTGGTACTTGCAGCAGCATTTGCATCCAATGCACAGGAAAAACACAGAATTTACATCAACGATTTCAATGTAGCGGAAGGGGTTTCCGAAGCTGACGCAGCCAACATTCGTCAGGCCGTTATCGATGCAATCCACAAGTCTCAGAAATTCGAGCTCGCTACCTCCGACATGGAAAGCGCCCTCTCACAGGAAATCAACCGCCGCTCTTCGGAAGCCGCAATGCACGATGCAGCTACCCGTAATGAAATACTCATGGCGGCAGGATGCCAGTATGTAATGAGCGGAGACATCATCAAATGCTCTTTGAATAAGAGCACCCTCGATGACGGCACCGTTATGTACGAATGCGTTCTGAGCTATTCCATCACCGTTGCCGAAGTAGCCACTTCCACTACCGTGGCTTCACAGAGATTCGACAGCAACAACGGACTTTTCAGCGGTTCATGGAACTCATCCACCTCGCCTGAGACAGCGACTGCCAATGCCATAAAACATATCGAAAAGGATATCGAAGGCTTCATCATCGAAAACTTCCCTACTGAAGGAACCATAATCCCTATGGACTATGAAGTAAAGAAGGACAAGATGCTCTCTTGCTACATCGACCTCGGTACAAGCCATGGTGTCAAGGAAGGCGACCTTTTCTCCGTTCTTGCAGCCAAAGTGGTTATAGGACAGGTTACATACAGCGAAATCGGCAAGATAAAAGTCGAAGAAGTCGTTAGCGACAACATATCACGCTGCAAAGTGACAAAAGGCCAGAAAGAACTCTTCTCCGCAATGGAAAGCTACATGGCCCTCGATGAGGCATCCCAGAGCCAGCAGCCTATAAAAATCAAGGCCGAAGCTAAAACCGACGTCCTTGGTGCAATGGGCAAATTGGGACTTTAATCACCTAAAGACGAAATGAGAAAAATCGCTTACATATTTTTTTCTTTGGCTCTCCTATTCTTTGCCATACCGGCATCCGGACAGGAATATCTCCAGATTGTGTCCCTCGAATCAGATAACGGGACATACGGGACATTCACGTCCGCCGGAATGGGCGAAAAGAAAAAAGATGTCGAAGAAAATGCCATCAAATCACTCTTCTACACCTTGTTTTTCCAAGGTGTAGAAGGTGTTGCCGATGGAAAGCCTCTGGTTGCGAAGCCCAACGTCTCCTACACAAACTCCTTCTTCAATCACATGGCCCGTTACTCGACATACGTAACGGAAGTCAAGGAAGCTGACAAGACCAAGAAGGTCGGGAGTTATTTCCAGGGGACGATGAGGATTACCGTCCGGCTCCGCCAGCTCATCAATGACGTAAGGAAAAACACATATTACGAAGAAATGATAGCCGAGCAGCCGGAAATAAGGCTTCCTAACCCGACCATCATCGTGGTGCCTTACAAGAAAGAGGGCGAAAGCTACCAGGCAATACTGGAGAACAACTATGATATCCGCATAGCTGTCAGCGCGGTACAGCGCGGATTCGAAAGCTGCGGCATCAAGACAATCGACCTTCAGGCGCGCCTCGACAGGGCAAAACGCAACGCCCAGTATGAAGAGAACGCCGGAACTGCCGATTCGAACGACAAGCAGCTCCTGGAATCCTCCGGAGCCGATGTCTATGTAACTGTAGACCTGCTCAAGGACGTTACGGAACAGGATGCAAGGGTATCGCTTATCATGAAGGCATACGAAACCGCAAGCGGAACCATCTGGGCTTCGCAGGACGGATGGACGAACCGTTTCCGTACCAACGATACCGATGTGCTCTGCTCATACGCGGTAAAGGACAACCTGCCGGGCTTCCTGGAACAAATCGTCAACAATTTCTCCCAGCCGAGCCGCGCTTCGTTGCAGGTTGCGCTTAGCGGGACTTCCTACAATTCGATAACCGATGCCCGCGGAAACGACGGAAGAAGGGTAATGGATGTAATCCAGGACTGGTTGGACAGAAATTCGAACAAAGGCGAGTACCACTTGCAGGGAATAGTCGACGAGAAAGCCATTTTCGATTACGTCATCCTTCCTTTGATGGATGAAAACGGGTATAAGATGACCCCTGACAAATTCGCAGGACGTCTCAGGGACGAATTGGAAAAACAGGGCATCTACTCTTCACACAGGGCTGAAGGAAATACCATTTTCCTCACTCTTGAACTTTAAAAACGATTAAAACAGCTGTCATGCGAAAATTATTTTTAATCATTGCGGCTACTCTGTTCACGGTCATTCACTCCGGAGCCCAGACTCCGGAGTGGGTTACCAAGCATCCTGTTTCGGATGACATGTACATAGGCATCGGCCAGGCGCCGCTTTCCGAGAAAGACTATATGCGGATTGCCACCGAGAACGCCCTTTCGGACATAGCCTCGCAAATCGCGACAAAGGTCGAATCCAAATCATTCTTCCACCAGGTGGATGTGGACGGACATGCACGCGAAATGTTCGAAGACCGCATCAACAGCAATGCCACTGCCTGGATAGAAGGTCAGGAACTGAAGGACAGTTATGCATCCGGAAGCACATACTATGTATACTATGTGCTGGACAAACAGACATTCCAGCGTAATGCCGAAAAGAAAAGGCAGGCCGCAATCAGCACCGGTATGGACTATCTCCAGAAAGGCCGGGCCGCAGAGGATGCGATGAACCTGACACAGGCCGCCGTACTTTACGGGCAGGGCCTCGAAGCCATCGAACCGTGGATGTTCATGGATCTCACACACAAGTCTGTGAACATACCGGTAGAACTCTACAACTCATACATCAACGTATTCAGCGGAATGGCAATCACCGTGAATACCGTACAAATCGAAGGAGAATCGTTCAAGGCCGTGAGCGAGCCTATAGCCGGCTGCCTCTCCAAGAACGGTTATGTCGTTCCGAATATCAGGCTCAAGGCGGAATTCGCCATCGGGAGCGGCTCGATAACCCCTCCTGTCGAAACAGACTACAGCGGTACGGCGGAATTTTACATTACAAACATCACCTCCAAGGAAGACGTACAGGAAATCCGGATTTCAATAGATGATTCATTCCTGGAGATGCTTCCTGCCGAGTACCGCGAACTGCTTGAAAGACATACATGGCCTTCGGCAAAAATCACGGTTGTCCTGAAGAGCGCACCGGTATCGATATACCTGCACATCGAGAACAACGACCTCGAAGGCTGCGAAAGACAGATCAGCAGCCTGCTGGCCAACAATTATTTTACAGTGACCGAAGACCCTGATTCCGCACAATGTTTTGCCGACCTGTCCACATCGCTCGAAATCGGCGAGACAGTAAGCGGAGGAAACTACGATCTGAATACCTGCTACTGTACGCTTACCCTGAAGATATACGACAACATCACTTCCGATTTGCTGCTCGATTATTCGGTAAACAGGGTAAAGGTACTGACTCCGGTACACAAATCGGCCGAAAGCACGATAGCGCAAGGAGTGCGTGAAGTAATGAAACGGGTAAACAGGGAATTGCCTAAGATGCTTACAAAAATAAAAATCAATTAAATCAAATAAGCCATGAAACAGATTATAAGATTTGCAGTTATCGGAATACTGCTCCTTTCATTAGCAAGCTGCGGAGCTTCGAGAAAACGCGAAGCCTCCCCTATAACCACCTATATAATGCCAGGAAGCGAATATCTCAGCGGAAACGGCCTTATCCGCGGCTGGGGAACCGGAACATCCGACAGCGAATCCGCTGCAAGGAAGAAAGCAAGAATCGAGGCTTCCACCGAGCTTGCATCGATATTGTCCCAGACAGTCAATTCGGCCATAGAGCAATATACGACCGCATTGTCGGAAGGCATCAGCGCAGAATCCAAATCGCTGCTGATTGAGAAAAGTTCCATCGCCGTTGAGCAGACCCTCGTAGGCGCTACCATCATTTACGACAGGTTCCGCAAGGACGACAGCACCGGACAGTATACGTTCTACATCGTCCTCGAACTGAAAGGCAAGGAATACCTCAACGAACTTTACAAGGAACTCGGCACACAGAGCGACCTTGACAAAGACCTCCTCGAAAGGATATTCCTCAAAACCATAGACGAGAGCGGCAAATTGCAGAAATAGGACAATTTGCATGCTGGAACAAGAACAATTTGCAGGAACAAGACAAATTGCAAGGAACGAGACAGGGTTGATACTGCTGTTATGAAAACGAGGCCGGCCCCGACAAGGGCCGGTTTCTCTTTTGCCGGTCTATTTTTCCAATCACTTTTGGCAGACTTTTGAAGCCTGTTTCCCTGACTATTTGTTGACTATTTCCTGACTGTTTTGCTGACTATTTCAACAGCTTGAAGCGAGTAGAATATTTACAAACGCCTGACTATCAATCATTTAAGAAAATACAACTCGCTTTTAACCATGTCTGTATACCTCTCAAAAGCGAGTTAAATTTTGGCAAGTTGCTAATTATTAACAATTTAGCAAAATCCGACTCGCTCCAAAGTTGCAGACCAGTTTTCCACCCCATAGCCATCAAGCTTCTCTTGGAGCAGCTGACAATCAATAACTTACAAAAACAGGGTTGGATTTGGGTACTTCACGAGGCACCCAAAAGCGAATTAAATTTTGGTAAATCATTAATTATCAATACATTAGGAACTGTCGTTTAATTCCGTCATTATGAGTCAATCGGCAGACTGTCCCGGTAATTTTTCCGATCGAACTCATCTTTTTATATTTTCGGCTCCGTTTCGGAGCCCCTTTTTT
>NZ_NFIV01000021.1 GCF_002159555.1 Muribaculum sp. An289 | reverse complement strand
ATATACTACATTCCCGAAAAAAATCTTAAGGCTACAAATCGCCATTACAGCGGTCTGTAGCCTCGATTTGTACCTCTTTTTGACTGCACAAAGTGTCAAACTCCGGAAGATAGATATATTTTCTATACCGCCAAAATTTTTTGCAGTGAAATTAGGATTTTTTTTCAGTATCGTCCATCCACTCGAAAGAATACATGATCGATTCGACCTGTCTGAGGTAGTTCCTCTTGTCGTATTTCGGGGCGTAGACGAAGCCGAGGAGGACGATTACGTTCTCGCCGTCCTTGTCGTAAAACGCGTGGATTACATACGGGCCGCCCATATAGTCGTTCTGTACCTCCCAGAGTCCCCTGACTTCGGCAAAATCCCTTTTGTTGTATTTTATGTATTTAAGCTGCGGGTCGGGAAGGGGTGCGGTAATCATGTATGAATCTTCTACCGGTCCCGGTACGTTCTGTTTCAGCACGGCATTGCTTTCCTTTATGATTCTTTCCACCGACAGGGCGTCGTCCCCTGTGCCCGGATATTTGAAGACGAAGACATACTGGCTTACGGAAGTGGTTTCGTAGCTTATCCAGATGAATTTGTCATCTCCTTTCTTTATGGTGAAGCCCATGGGGAAATACGGGGAGCCTCCGGCCAGGGCTGCTACTGTGTTGCGCACGCCGGCTTCCTGGTACTTGATGTTGTTGGCTATTATCCTGTCCCTTTCAGCCTGCTCGAATGTGTTGTCTATAAGCGAAATATCCTTTTTCAGGAGTTCCGTTGCAGCTTCCCTGTCTTTCGCATTGACCTTGACGACGGTCTGCGGCCTTGCCCATACGTCCTTTGTTATGAGTGTCTTGTTTTCCTTTACATCGGGCGATATGTTTACTATAAGGATGTTCCTGTGAATCCAGAACAGATTGGTGAAATTGGACGGGGTGACATCGTACAGCTTGAATTTGGGCTCTACCTGCGGCAGTACCTGGTATTCGGCTTCGAGCGTGTTCCTTATTATCTCTCCCGGTTCGGCATCCCATTCGGCGCCTTCTATGACAACGATTATTTCTCCTGGGCTTCCGCTGACATTCTGGAACATCTGTCCGGTTTCATTGCATGAACCGAGCAGTACCGAGGCGGCTATGGCTGAAACGGCCGCTGCAATCTGAAATATGATGTGTTTCATTGTGTGTGTTATATAAAAATACTAAAATACAAAATTTCTCAAATCGTTCCAAAATGCGAGGAAGATAATCATGATCAGCAGCAACATCCCTACCGCTTGGGCCCTCATCAGGAACTTGTCGCTCGGCTTGTGCCGCGTAATCATCTCGTAGAGGGTGAACAGTATGTGTCCTCCGTCGAGTCCCGGGATGGGCAGCAGGTTCATTACGCCGAGCATTATCGAAAGCAGGGCCGATATGCTCCAGAACCTGAACCAGTCCCATTTTTCCGGAAAGATGCTTCCGATGCTGATTACGGAACCAACCTCCTTGTATGCCTCCGTTTCGGGATTGAATACCAGTTTCAGTTCCTTTATGTATGAACCTATTGTCGAGAAAGTGAGTTTTATTCCCGCCGGGATGGCAGTCAGGAAATCATAGTCCTTTGTTGTGATTTTCGGCATGCGGGTCATAACCTGTATCAGCCCGGCCGTATCTACTTTCGCTTCTATGTTTACCGGGGCGCCGTCCCTTATCATGGACAGTTCGACAGTGGTGTCCCGGTGCTCCGAGAGATATTTTCTTACATCCTGGAGATACGTCATCTCCTTTCCGTCGATTGCCGTAAGGCTGTCTCCCGGCATCAGCAGGCCCTTGTTAGGGGAGTCTTCCGGAATCTCGGCTATTACGAAAGGAATGGCTACTCCGAAAATAGGCTGTTTGTAATCGAGCATCTTCGGGATGTAATCGTTGCCGAGTGATATTTCCACCGTGTCGCCGTTCCTGAGCACGGTGGCGGTTTCTGCCTGTTCGTGGAGCAGGTCCGCCGATAGGGAGCCGAAATCGTCCGGGGTGTAGTCATCGAAGCTGATTATCCTGTCCCCGTCGCGGAATCCCATTTCTCTGGCAAGTTGCGATGTGTATATCGCCGCATCGCTGTTTTTTATGTAAGTCTCCCCCCAGCCGAGCAACAGTATGATATATATGATGATGGCCAGCAGGAAATTGAATATGACACCTCCGGCCAGCACCAGCAGCCGCTGCCATGCCGGTTTCGAGCGGAATTCCCAGGGCTGAGGCTCGTTTTTGAGCGAGTCCCCGTCCATCGACTCGTCGACCATTCCCGAGATTTTGCAGTATCCGCCTATCGGAAGCCATCCTATCCCGTATTCTGTTTCGGAATTTTTCGGTTTCCATTTGAAGAGGGAGAATCCCCAGTCGAAAAACAGGTAGAATTTCTCGACCCTGATTTTGAACATCTTTGCAAAACAGAAATGCCCCAGTTCGTGTACGAGCACGAGGACGGACAGTGCGAGGATTACTTGTATGATTTTTATGATAACGTCCATTATTTCTCTATTTTCTTTATAATGCGCGATGCGGTTTCCCTTGCGGCCCTGTCGCTTTCAAATATGTTGCCAATGTCCTCTCCCTGGATAAACGGGACAGTGGCGAGGGTCTCTTCGATTACCGGAACAATGTCCGTAAACCGTATCCTGCCCTGT
Organism: Muribaculum sp. An289; assembly: GCF_002159555.1. Lineage (GTDB taxonomy): Bacteria > Bacteroidota > Bacteroidia > Bacteroidales > UBA932 > Merdivivens > Merdivivens faecigallinarum. Next base: position 16,305 of record NZ_NFIV01000021.1, on the reverse strand, counting down.
ATGAATGCATTCACGGCCTCTTCGTCGGCCCCGCTCATTACACAGCAGGCGTTCCCGCCTTTGTCCAATGCCCGGCGGGCGGTGTCGAGTGCGGGGAATTTCACGGTGTCGGGCTTGTGGAAAGTGAGCTTTCCCAAGGCGAACAGGTCCAGCCTTTCCCCCTCTGCCGGCTGTCTGTACGGATAGGTGAGGGCGTACTGTATTGGAATCCTCATGTCCGGCATGCCCATTTGTGCCATTATGGCCCCGTCCTGGAACCGTACCATCGAATGTATGATGGATTCCGGATGGGTCACGACACTTATTTGTTCCGAAGGGATGCCGAAAAGCCATCTTGCCTCTATAACTTCGAAACCCTTGTTCATCATCGTCGCCGAGTCGACCGTCACCTTTTTTCCCATTTTCCATCTCGGGTGGTCCAGCGCCTGTTCGGGTGTCACCGAAGAAAGACTTTCTGCCGGATATTCACGGAACGGGCCGCCCGATGCGGTAATGATCAGTTCGTCCACAGGAGAGCCGAAAGAACCCTGGAGACACTGGAATATTGCGGAATGTTCCGAATCCACCGGAATCAGCGGAGCCGAATGCTTCATGGAAAGCCCTGTCACCGCTTCTCCGGCGCATACGAGTATCTCCTTGTTCGCTATCGCTATCGTTTTCCCGCTTTCAATTGCTTTCAGGACAGGTCTCAGCCCGCTGAAGCCTACCATGGATGCAAGTACGATGTCGATGTCGTCCGACTGTACGAGTGAGCATACGGAGTCCATTCCGGAAAACACCTTCACGTCGCTTCCGGACAGCAAGGACGAGGCCTTGTCGTAAAATTCGTCCCGGCAGATTACGGCGTTGTTTGCATTTACCGCCGCGGCCTGGCTTGCCAGCAGTCCGTAGTTCTCATTTGCCGTGAGCAGTTCGACTTCGAATAAGTCGGGGTTGGACAGGATTACTTCTATGGCCTGTTTTCCGATTGAACCCGTGGAACCAAGTATCGCAATCTTTCTTTTCCTTTCCATTGCAGCGGTATCAGAAGTTTATATAGGTCTCGGGATTTACGGCCTCCCCTGCGTACCATAACTCGAAATGCAGGTGGGGCCCCGTGCTGATGCTTCCGGTGTTCCCGGTAAGCGCTATCGGGGTGCCGGCCTTGACTTTGTCCCCTACGCTTTTCAGCAGTCTGCCGTTGTGCTTGTATACCGAGATTATGTCATCGGGATGCTGTATCTGTATCGTATAGCCGGTTTCGTCGTTCCATCCGGCACCGATTACGGTCCCTTCAAGGACGGAATATACGGTGGAACCTTCGGATGCGGCTATGTCTATGAAGGGATGTCCCGCCGCCGGACTGTATTTTTCGGTTATCACCCCCTTGATCGGCGGATAGAACATTTTCCCTTCGATGTTCCTTATCTTTTTGTCGGTACCTGCGACATTGAATTTTTCCTGCTGCGACACTTCGTTCCTCAGTATGGAATCGGACTGTGCGTATGCCATGCTGTCCTTCAGCGTGGCCTCCGGCGCCGCATTAGCCGTAAGCAAGGAATCGAAATCAACCGGTACCCCTCCGCTGAGCACGGCAAGCAGGTTTTTCGAATAAATGTCCCATACCGTTATCTCCCTTTCGAGGGAGTCTATCTTCATCGCATTCTGCACGGCCATGCGTTTCGTCTGGGCGTCCGGATAGCCCGGGATGATTGAACGCACGGGGGTGAAGGCTATTATCGAAAAGATTATCAATATGAAAAGTACGATGGAGCCTATGGAGATGAAGAGCATGTTCCCTTTCGTGAATGTTGTCTGCCAGACCTGCTCGTGGGTCGAATCCACGATAAGCGCGAGCCTGTATCTGACATCTTTTTTCCCTTTATTTTGTTTTCCCATATAAAAAAGTTAACTTTGCTTTGTTATGGACAGAATAGTCGGGATAGATTACGGAAGGAAAAGGGTTGGTGTCGCCGTGAGCGACCCGTTGGGGATTTTCGCGTCCGCCCTTGAAACCGTCCATTCTGCAAAGATAATAGATTATCTTAAAAATTACTCTTTGCGTGAAAAGATAGTGGGTTTTGTGGTGGGTTATCCGATGAATACGGACAATACCCCGTCGGAAGCGGCGGCTGATGTGGACGTTTTTTTGAAACATCTTGCGAAAAATTTTCCCGGAATCCCCGTTTTCAGGGAGGACGAGAGGTTCACGTCGGTACTCGCACACCGGGCGATGATAGACGGGGGCATGAAGAAATCCGACCGGAGGAAAAAGGAATCCGCCGACAGGATAAGCGCGGCCATAATACTACAGACTTATCTGGACCGAAGGGAAGTAAAACAGAAATAAAAACAGTTCATATAGATGATTTTGCCAATATATTTGTACGGCACCGACGAGCTGCGTTCGACAGCGAAGGAAGCCGATTTGAACAGGAAGGAAGAGATAACGAAACTCATAGCCGACATGGACGAGACCATGCACCATGCCGACGGGTGCGGAATCGCCGCCCCGCAGGTGGGCGAGATGCTCAGGATACTGATTGTGGACGGAGGGGATCTGGCTGACGTGTATGATTATCTGAAGGATTTCAAGAGAGTGATGATTAATCCGGTGCTTCTTGAGGAAAGCGAAGAGGAGGCCGTGTTCTCCGAAGGCTGTCTCAGCCTTCCCGACCTGCATCTCGAAGTAAGGAGACCTGCACGCATCAGGGTGCGTTATTACAATGAGAACTTCGAGGAGGTCGAGGAAGAGTTCGACCGTTTCGGATGCAGGATGATTCAGCACGAGATGGACCACCTCGACGGCAAGGTGTTCGTAGACAGGGTCCCGCAGATACGGCGCAAGCTCGTGCAGGGCAGACTCAGCGGGATAGCAAGGGGCTGCGTGCATACATCTTATAAAGTAAAGTTCAATTCAAGGAAAAAACATTAAAAACATATTATCGCCATGGGAGCTTTTCATGCTTATGACATACGGGGGATATACGGCAAGGATTTCGACAAGGATACCGTGTATAAGGTAGGTTTTTTCATCCCGAGACTTCTGGCTACTGACAAGGTCATAGTCGGACGCGACGTGAGGCAGTCGTCTCCGGAGATACACGAGTGGCTCGTGAAAGGAATAACGGATGCAGGTGCGGATGTGTACGATTTGGGACTCAGCACCACTCCGATGGTGTATTTCGCAACGGCCAAATACGGATTCAAGGCCTCCGTGCAGATTACGGCTTCGCATAACCCCAAAGAGTACAACGGTCTGAAGGTGTCGGGTGAAAACGCCCTGCCTATCGGCCTGGACAATGGTCTGGGACAGATACAGGAGTGGATGGAGAAGGGGGAAAGCATTGTTCCCAACCGGAGGAAAGGGGAAAGGAAGGACATGGATGTGAGGGAGGAATACTTGAAGTTCCTTCTCGGTTACAAGGAAGACTATTCGGCACTTAAAATAGGCATGGATGTTTCCAACGGAATGGCCGCCCTGTTCGTCAGGGACATTTTCGGCGATGCCCCGCTTTACCTCTATGACGAGCTGGACGGGACTTTCCCAAACCACGAGGCGAATCCACTCATTCCGGAGAACGTCGCAGATTTGAAGAAGCTCGTGGCGGAAAACGGATGCGATGTCGGCGTGATATATGACGGCGATGCGGACAGGGTGATGTTCGTGGATGAGAAGTCGCGTTTCATTTCGCCGGATCTGATGATAGCCGTGCTCGGACATTATTTTTTCGGTGAGAAAGGCGAAAAAGGCATTGTCCTTCAGGATATACGGAGTTCGAAGGCGGTAGGAGAGTACCTTGAGCCGATGGGTGCCGAGATGCACACGTGGCGTGTGGGTAGGGCTTACGCGGCGAGGAAACTGAGGGAACTCGGTGGAATCTACGGCGGAGAACTTGCCGGACATTATTATTTCAGGGATTTCTTCTATTCGGACAGCGGCCTGTTGGCTTCGCTCATCATACTCAATGTAGTTTCGCGGATGAAGCGTGAGGGAGTTACCCTGTCGGCTCTGATTGACAGGATTGCCAAGTACCGCAATTCGGGCGAAATCAATTTCAGGCTGGAGCACAAGGCACAGGCCATGGATGCCGTGCGCGATTATTTCATCGGGAAAGAAAAACCGTCGGCATATTACGATTTTGACGGATACCGTGTCGAATTCGAAGACTGGTGGTTCAATATCAGGCCTTCGAATACGGAACCTTATCTGCGGTTCATCTGCGAGGCGAGGACACAGGAACTTCTCGACCGGAAAGTGGCGGAAGCTACTGAAATCATCGGAACCTTCGACTGACTTTAAAACTTTTTGACTAACTGTTAAATCTTAAACTATGTTAATCTTCGGTTACAGACATTCTTCGAGCGGTTATGTGAGGGCTTCCATAGCCATCCTGCTCGGTTTGCTACTCATGGTCTTCCCAAACTGGTTCTCTTACATAGTGGGGGGAGTGATTCTGCTTGTCGGTATAGTATCAATAGTACAGGCATTCAACATGAGGGGGATGAGGGTCATCGTTACCTCCCTTGTCAGCGCGTCCATAACGACGGTCATAGGCCTTCTGATTGTGATACACCCGAACGGTTTCCCCGGGGTTATAGTATTTTTCCTCGGTCTCCTGCTTGCGGCATTCGGACTGTACCAATTGTTTTCCCTTCTGGTGATAAGGAAGGTCGTGAGAGTCCCTGTGTATGATTATATCCTGTCTTCGGTGTCGGCCGGAGCGGGCCTCGTCATGGTATTTTTCCCAGACAAGACGTCCAAGCTTCTGCTGATATTCCTCGGTGCGGCCATATTGGTTTACGGGGTTTCCACCCTTTTGGCCACGGCCCGTATAAGGGAAGCGATGGAAGAGGATGAAAAAGCCGAATTCAGCCATTATGAGGACCTTTCGAAAGGAAATAAGCAAAACCCTTAATGAGACGTTTTAATAGCCTTTCGACTTTCAATATGTCATTCGTGCTCCTTGCCGCTCCGGAGTCATGCCAGCTTGCAATCTGGATTAATGCCAAGGAACCGGAACAGTCCGCAGTGGGAACTCAAACATTTTACCTGCAACGGTACGATTACAGAGCTCTGTGACGACGAATTGCGGTATGAAGCGGATTTGGTTTCATGGTTCGGCGAAACGATTTTCGCGGAATCCGAAGGCCTTCCTGATCCGTTGCTTTATTTTAGTTAGTATGTAATGTACGGACGGTGTCATTCCGTCAGTTGGCCTATGCTGTTGTACAGACTATTTTTTACATCGGCTCTCGCATTGTTTTTCAGTGCGGAAACCATTGCACAAGATGTGCTGGATTATGTCAATCCCTTTATAGGTACGTCCGATTACGGGGCTACAAATCCTGGAGCTCTCGTGCCTAACGGGATGATGTCCGTTTCGCCTTTCAATGTAATGGGGTCGGAACTCAACAGGTTCGACAAGGATTCCCGCTGGTGGTCCGCCCCGTACGATTTTACCAACCGGTATTTTACCGGTTTTTCCCATGTTAACCTGAGCGGGGTCGGTTGTCCGGAACTTGCTTCCGTGCTGACTGTCCCCACTGCCGGGGAAGTGGTTCCCGACTATGCACTGTACGGTTCAGAGTATGATTCCGAAACCGCTTCGCCCGGATATTATTCCCTGAACCTTCTGCGCTATGGCATCAAGGCGGAGGTTACGGCCACGCGGAGGACTTCCATTGAAAGGTACTCCTTCCCGGAGGGCAGGGGAAACGTACTCGTGAATCTCGGCGAAGGCCTTACCAACGAGTCGGGCGCATATCTCAGGAAAGTCAGCGATACGGAAATAGAGGGAATGAAACTTCTCGGTACATTTTGCTACAATCCGCAGAAAGTCTTTCCGATATATTTCGTAATCCGCGTTTCAAAGGTGCCTTCCGAAACGGGGTTCTGGAAGAAGCAGCGGACGATGAAAGGCATAGAGGCGGACTGGACTCCGGATAACGGAAAATACAAACTGTATACGGAATACGGGCGGGATATGGCCGGGGACGACATAGGCTATTACTTCAGCTTTGACGGCCTTCATGAAGGGGAGACGGTCGAGGTGCAGGTCGGCGTGTCTTTCGTAAGCACCCGGAATGCACGTGAGAACCTTGAAGCCGAACAGTCCGGTTTCGATTTCGATTCCGTACGGCTTGCCGCAGAGGCCGCATGGCGGGAAGATTTGTCGAAAATCAAGGTGTACGGGGGGACATGGGAACAGAAAAGGGTCTTTTATACCGCTCTCTACCATTCTCTCATACACCCAAACGTACTGAATGATGTGAACGGGGAATACCCCCTGATGGAGTCTTCCGGAACCGGCAGGGTGGAGGACGGCCGAGACAGATATACGGTTTTTTCGTTGTGGGACACCTACCGTAACGTACACCAGCTGCTTACTCTCGTTTTTCCTCACAGGCAGCTCGATATGGTGCGTTCCATGGTTTCCATTGCCCGGGAATGGGGCTGGATGCCGCGGTGGGAACTGTACGGAAGGGAGACTTTCACTATGGAAGGCGATCCGGCAATACCGGTAATAACAGATACGTGGCTGAAAGGATTGCGTGACTTCGATGTGCAGGCGGCTTACAGGGCCATGCGCCGCAGTGCCCTTGCTCCCGGAAGCGAGAACGCATTGCGGAGGGACATAGACCCGTATCTTGAGAAAGGCTATATCCCTCTGGGGGTTTATGCCCAGGATTTGGCCGGAGACGTTTCGGTATCGCATGCCCTGGAATATTATGTTGCCGACCATGCCCTTTCGGTGCTGGCCGATTCGTTGGGATATAAAGATGACGCCAGGATGTTCATGGAGCATTCATTGGGATATAAAAATTATTATTGTCCCGAATACGGTACGTTGAGGCCGTTGAATCCCGATGGGACATTTTACGGGCCGTTCGACCCCGGTCAGGGCGCGGATTTCGAGACTGCACCCGGTTTTCACGAAGGGAGCGCATGGAACTACACTTTTTATGTTCCCCATGACATAAGAGGGTTGGCAAAACTCATGGGGGGCCCGCGCAAGTTTGTGGAAAAGTTACAGATGGTATTTGATACGGGTCTGTATGATCCGGCAAACGAGCCGGACATAGCCTATCCGTATCTTTTCAGTTATTTTAAAGGGGAGGAGTGGCGTACCCAGGAACTGGTCGCCGCCATTGTCAGTGAACATTACAGTGATACCCCGGGAGGGATACCCGGGAATGATGATACCGGAGCGATGTCGGCCTGGGCCGTATTTTCGATGATGGGGTTATATCCCGATTGTCCCGGTTCCCCTTACTATGTTCTTACCACCCCTGTTTTCGACAGGATAGAGATAACCCTGGACCCGGATTTCCACGGGAGGGATTGTCTGATTATTGAAAAGGACCCCGGTACTTCGGGAAAATACATAGATGCCGTCTATTCGGGAGGCAAAAGGTTCAAGGGCTTCAGGATAAGCCATAAGGAGCTTCTTGAAGGAGGGCATGTCGTGTTCGGATTGACAGATGAAAAATAATATGGGAATTTCGGCAGTTCTGCCTGTTTTGGCGATATCGTCTTTGATATGCTCCTGTTCTTTCTTGCGGCAGGAGGAAAAAAGTCTCACTTCATACGTAGACCCGCTGATAGGCAGCGGAGGCCACGGCCATGTGTTCGTGGGGGCAAACGTACCTTTCGGGATGGTGCAGCTCGGCCCTACCAGCATACCCCAGGAATGGGACTGGACTTCGGGCTACCATGTAAGCGATTCGACGGTCATAGGTTTTTCGCATACGCATCTGAGCGGAACGGGGATAGGCGACCTGTTCGATGTGACCGTGATGCCCGTAACCGGAGCTGTCGAATATGCGAGAGGAGGCGAGGATGTCCCTGGTTCAGGCCTTTGGTCGTATGCCGACAGGAGCAGGGAAAAGGCTGTTCCGGGCTATTATTCCGTACCTCTTACGAGATATGGGATAACTGCCGAGCTTACGGCGACGGCCCGTGTCGGGATGCACAGATATACGTTTCCGGCTAACGACAGTGCTGCAATAGTCTTCGATTTGGAAAACGGGGGATGCTGGGACAGGACCGTGGACTGCGGCTTCGATATCCGCGGGGACAGGGCCGTTTCGGGTTACAGGTTCTCGTCCGGATGGGCCGATGACCAAAGGGTGTATTTTTATGCCGAATTTTCGAAACCATTCTCTTCATGCGAGATTTCGGAAAACGGAATGTATGCGAGATTTTCATTTAAAACTGAAGAAAACGAGCGGATACTGATGAAGGTCGCCCTTTCTCCGGTCAGTGAAGACGGGGCCGAGGCCAATATGGCTGCCGAACTTTCCGGTTGGGACTTCGATTCCGTCGCGGTGGCCGCCGATGATGCATGGAACAGGGAACTTTCAAAAATCAGGATAAGCACGGACAATGAGAGCAGAAAGAGGATTTTCTATACCGCCCTGTACCATACGATGATTGCACCGTCGCTGTTCTGCGATGCAGACGGCAGCTATCGAGGAACGGACAAACTCGTGCACGGGGACGAGGGATTTGTGAATTATACTACATTCTCGCTTTGGGATACGTACCGGGCGGCCCATCCTCTTATGACAATCATCCATCCCGAAAAGGTCCCAGACATGATTAATACCATGCTTGCCATTTATCGGCAGCAGGGAAAACTGCCGGTGTGGCATCTCATGGGCTGCGAGACCAATTGCATGGTTGGCAATCCGGGCATCCCGGTAGTGGCTGATGCCGTACTGAAGGGATTCGGCGGCTTCGACAGGAAATCCGCATACGAAGCGCTTGTCAATTCGGCGATGGTTGCGGACAGGGGACAGCAGTATCGTATGAAGTACGGATATATTCCGTGCGACAAGATGAATGAATCCGTGGCATACGATATGGAATATGCGATAGCCGACTGGGCGGTGGCGCAGGTTGCGGAGGCGATGGGCAACGGGCAGGATTACGGGTATTTTATGGAAAGGAGCCGTTCCTATCGCAATTATTTCGATTCTTCGACCGGTTTTATCCGCGGCAAGGACAGCAAAGGCCGTTTCCGCACCCCGTTCGACCCTTATTCTTCTTCGCACCGCAATGACGATTATTGCGAAGGCAATGCCTGGCAGTACACATGGCTCGTTCCCCATGATTTGGACGGGCTTGCCGGATGTTTCGGCTCCAAAGAGGCATTGGTGCGCAAACTGGATTCGCTGTTTACAGTAGATTCGAAGATTACGGGTCAGGACAGTTCTCCCGACATATCGGGATTCGTAGGCCAGTATGCACACGGAAACGAGCCGAGCCACCATATCCTGTATTTCCATACCATGCTCGGGCAGCCGTGGAAGACGGCGGACAAGGTGCGTTATGTGCTTGACAGCCTTTACCATGATGCTCCGGACGGGCTTTCCGGGAATGAGGACGTGGGGCAGATGTCGGCGTGGTACATCCTTTCTTCACTGGGCTTTTATCAGGTAGAGCCTGCCGGAGGACGGTACTATTTCGGAAGTCCGCTTTTCGATGAGGCGGAGATAAAGGTGAAAGGAGGAATATTCAGGGTTGTGGCGCACGGCAACAGCGACGAGGCCCGTTACATTAAGCGCGTGAGGCTTAACGGAGATATCTATACGAAACCGTACTTGGATTTTAAGGACATTGAGGCCGGCGGCCTGCTCGAATTCGAAATGAGTGCCACACCGTCTTTGTGGTATTGCCCGGAAGAACCGGATGAATACGTTTCCCGGCGGCCGGACCCTCAGGCGCGGCTTTTCGTCTCTCCGGCAATCGAGGATGAAATACGGCGTATCTCCGGGATGTTGGACAATCCGCGCCTTGCATGGATGTTTTCCAACTGTTTTCCCAATACCCTCGACACGACCGTACATTATGACGAAGACGGAGACGGCGTTCCCGACACTTTCGTCTATACGGGAGACATACCGGCCATGTGGCTGAGGGATTCCGGTGCGCAGGTATGGCCTTATCTTCCTTACATTAATGAGGACGAAGGCCTGAGGAAAATGATAGCCGGGGTAATCCTCAGGCAGTTTTCCCTGATAAATACGGACCCTTACGCCAATGCTTTCAACCAGGGACCTACAGGTGCGGGCAATCCGGCCGATGTCTTCGGGAGGAAGCCGGAAGTGTTTGAAAGAAAATGGGAAATAGATTCGCACTGTTATCCGGTAAGGCTGGCGTATGAATACTGGAAAACAAGCGGCGACACTTCGGTCTTCGGAGAGGAATGGCTTTCGGCCGTTAAAAATATCCTTGCGGTTTTCCGTGAGCAGCAGCGCAAGGACGGGCATGGAAGCTATGCGTTCCTGCGTGTAACGGACAGGCAGCTGGATACGAAATGCGTTGTCGGCAGGGGCAATCCGGTAAGGCCGGTTGGCCTGATAGCTTCGGCCTTCCGCCCTTCGGACGATGCCACTACCTTCGAATTTCTCGTACCTTCCAATTTTATGGCCGTATCTTCGCTCAGAAAGGCGGCCGAGATACTCCGTGACGTGAATGGCGAAGAGGCCCTTGCAGGCGAGTGCGGGGCGCTTGCCGACGAAGTGGAGACGGCTTTGTACGAATATGCCGTAGCCGACCATCCTGTATTCGGGAAGATTTTCGCTTTCGAGGTGGACGGCTTCGGAAACAAATACCTGATGGATGACGCCAATGTCCCTTCCTTGCTGTCGATGGCTTATCTCGGAGATGTGGAGAGGGACAATCCGGTTTATGAAAATACGCGCCGTTTCGTCCTGAGCGAATACAATCCGTATTTTTTCCGCGGATGTTGCGGCGAGGGCATAGGAGGCCCGCATATAGGGGCGGAGGTAATCTGGCCAATGAGCATAATGATGAGGGCCTTTACCTCTGACGATGATGACGAGATAGCCGACTGTATCCGGACTCTGATGATAACCGATGCCGGAACGGGCTTCATCCACGAGTCTTTCCACAAGGACGATGCTTCTCTGTACACCCGTGACTGGTTCGCCTGGCAGAACGGCCTGTTCGGAGAGCTGATAATCAAGTTAGTGAATGACGGGAAAATCGATTTGTTGAATTCAATCAGATGACAGCCATGAGACGTTTCATATTTACCGTAGCTTTTGCTTCTATCTGCATCATAGTGGCCTTTGCCATACTTTTTGGTTCGTTTTCAAAAAAATCCGGACCGGTCCTGGTTGCCGAGCCTGAAAAATATGTCACCACACTCGTTGGGACGTTTTCGGAATATGCCTTTTCCACTGGGAACACCTATCCGGCAGTGGCCATGCCGTGGGGCATGAATTTCTGGACTCCGCAGACAGGCAGGATGGGGGACGGATGGACTTACCGTTACGATGCGCACAGGATTCGCGGCTTCAAGCAGACACATCAGCCGTCGCCATGGATAAACGATTACGGCCAGTTTTCCATAATGCCGCTGAAAGACCGCTCCCTGTTTACCGAAGATGACAGGGCGAGCTGGTTCTCGCACAAAACGGAGGAGGCAAGGCCTTATTATTATAAGGTATATCTTGCCGACCATGACGTTACGGCCGAAATCGCTCCTACCGAAAGGGCGGCCATGCTCAGATTCACTTATCCCGACAGCGAGCTTTCGGGTTTCGTTGTGGACGCTTTCGACGGGGGCTCGCATATCAGGGTGCTTCCCGATATGATGACCATTGTCGGTTACAGTACGAAGAACAGCGGAGGGGTTCCGGACAATTTCCGCAACTGGTTTGTGGTAAAATCCGATACTCCTTTCGAAACGGTCGCCTTGTATGACGGCGATACGCCCGTGCCCGGGGCCGAGGCTTCCGGGGAACATATCCTGGCCGTTCTCGGTTTCAGGACGGACAGGTCCGACACGGTTCAATTGCATGCCGCTTCCTCATTCATATCTTCCGATCAGGCCTTTCTGAACCTTGAGGAGCTCGGTGACGGGGATTTCGGGTCGGTGAAAAATGAGGCGGCAGGCCGTTGGCGCGATGTCCTTTCCCGTATCCGCGTAGGAGGGGGCACTGAGGAGCAGTACCGTACATTCTATTCCTGCCTGTACCGTTCCCTTCTGTTCCCGCGCAAATTTTACGAAATCGATTCCACGGGTGCTCCGGTACATTACAGCCCGTACAACGGTAAGGTGTGTGAAGGCTATATGTATACCGATACTGGATTCTGGGATACTTTCAGGGCCCTGTTCCCTTTGCTTAACCTTGTCTATCCGTCCGTAAACGAGGAGATACAGGCCGGGCTTGCCAATGCTTTCAAGGAGGGAGGCTTTCTTCCCGAATGGGCGAGTCCGGGCTACCGTGATTGCATGATAGGAAACAATTCCGCCTCCGTAGTGGCCGATGCCATAGTAAAGGGCGTAAATGCCGAAAACCTTGAAACTCTGTACGAAGCATTGGTCTATGATGCTTCCCATGTGCATCCTCGGGTCGGTTCCACCGGCAGGCTCGGCCATGAATATTACGATTCCCTCGGATACGTGCCTTACGGAGCCGGAATCAATGAGAGCGTGGCCCGGAGTCTCGAATATTCTTATGCCGACTGGTGCATCCTGCAAGCCGGCCTGAAACTCGGGAAATCCGAGGAGGAACTTGCCCCTTTCAGGGCCGGAGCCATGAATTACCGCAATCTTTTCGACCCTACGGTAAGGCTTATGCGTGGAAAGACTGCCGACGGCAGGTTCTGTGAACCTTTCAGCCCTTATAAATGGGGTGATGCCTATACCGAAGGCAATGCCTGGCATTATACATGGTCGGTTTTCCATGACGTGGAGGGCCTGGTTTCCCTGATGGGCGGCAGGAAGGAATTTTGTCGGATGCTGGATTCGCTTTTCATAGTACCTCCAGTATATGACGACAGTTATTACGGAGTGCGTATCCATGAGATTACCGAAATGCAGGTTGCCGGTATGGGCAATTATGCGCATGGGAACCAGCCTGCCCAGCATGTGATTTATCTTTTCAATTATGCCGGTCAGCCGTGGAAGGCCCAGTATTGGGTGCGTGAGGTCATGGACAGGCTCTATTCTTCCGCTCCGGACGGTTACTGCGGGGACGAGGACAACGGCCAGACTTCGGCATGGTATGTGCTGTCAGCCCTCGGCTTTTATCCGGTATGTCCCGCATCCGATGAATATGTCCTGGGGTCCCCGTTGTTCGCCAAGGCGGTTATAGAACTTGAAAACGGGAATGAAATCGTTATTGAGGCGGCCGGTAACAGTCCGGGAAACAGGTATATTGCGGAAATGGAACTGAATGGTAAAGGATATGAAAACAATTTTCTCCGGCATGGGGATTTGATCCGTGGAGCGGAAATGGTTTTCAGCATGTCTCCGTATCCGGATACTCTTCGCGGAACGGCCATGGAAAACGCTCCGTATTCGTTCAGCCGTGAAGTTACAGGCCGCAAAAATTGAAAATAAAATGTTGAAAGTTTTAATATAAAATATGTCAAAATATCAATCAGACGGCCGTACGGTCCTGACATTGGACGCTGGCGGCACCAATATGGTTTTCGGAGCTATGCGCGGCAACGAATTCGTTGCTTCTCCGGTTACACTTCCTTCCAATGCGCATGACCTCGACCTTTGCCTCGGAACCATGGTGAAGGGCTTCAAGCAGGTCATTTCCGAATGCGGTTCGGAACCTTCGGCGATAAGTTTTGCCTTTCCCGGTCCTGCGGATTATCCGGACGGGATAATCGGGGGCTTCCTTCCCAATTTTCCTTCATTCAGGGACGGCGTGGCCCTCGGGGCGTTTCTCGAAAACGTTTTCGGGATTCCTGTTTTCATTAATAATGACGGAGACCTTTTCGCTTACGGTGAGGCCCTTGGCGGGGCACTCCCTGAAATCAATGCACGTTTGGAAAAGGCCGGAAGCGTGAAACGGTACAAAAATCTTATCGGCTATACGTTCGGAACCGGGCTCGGGATAGGAATCGTGATGGACGGAAAGTTGAACCGCGGCGACAATTCATGCGTGGAGACATTCTGCCTCCCGTATATGGAAGACAAAGGGACGATTGCCGAGGATTATGTTTCGATAAGGGCTGTGACACGTTACTATAGGGAATTTTCCGGTCTTGATGCCTATGGCGTTGAGCCTAAGGATGTTTTCGATATTGCCGAGGGTGCCTGTGAAGGCGACAGGGCAGCAGCAATGATGGCTTTCGAGCGTTTCGGAACCGTTGCGGGCGATGTGATTTCCACGGCCGTGACCCTTGTCGACGGCTTGGTGGTGCTCGGAGGAGGGCTTACAGCCGCCGCCAAATATTTCATGCCGTCTTTGCTTGCGGAAATGCGCAGGAAGATATTCACTCTTGCAGGGGATGAGCTCGGGCGCTTGCAGATGCAGGTCTTCGACCTGGACGACCCGGGGCAGTTCGAGGTTTTTGCGGCCGGAGAGAGCCGCCGCCTGAAAGTTTACGGCACGGACAATTATGTAATGTACGACCCGATGAAAAGGACGGGTGTGACCATATCCCGGCTCGGCACGAGCAAGGCCATCTCCGTAGGGGCATACAATTTCGCGCTTTCGCAATTGGATGGGGAGTGATATCAGGATGGAATTGTACCCTTTGAAATTCGCGCCTATCTTCAAGCAGATGATATGGGGCAGCGAGAGTTGGGAGCTTTCCGGTGTCGGAGGTTCGGAATCGGTTGTATCTTATGGTGCTTTGCACGGCAGGAAGATTTCCGAAATAATCCGGGAATACCGGGGCCTGCTGGTAGGTCAGAAGAATTATCTCCGTTTCGGAGACGAGTTCCCGTTGCTTATTAAGTTCATAGATGCCTCTTTGGATTTGTCCGTGCAGGTGCATCCGAATGATGAGCTTGCCATGGAAAGGCATGGGAAAAGAGGCAAGTCCGAAATGTGGTATGTCACCGGTGCCTTGCCGGGGGCGCATCTTCGTGCGGGCTTTTCGCGCCGCCTTACTCCGGACGAATATGAAAGCAAGGTTGCAGACGGCTCGATTGCGGATGCTCTGGCCGAATATGCCGTGCAGGAGGGGGACGTGTTTTACCTTCCTGCGGGCAGGGTTCACAGTCTCGGGGCCGGTACGAGCGTGGCGGAGATTCAGGAGACTTCCGATGTGACATACAGGATATTCGATTTCAACAGGCTCGGTCTGGACGGCAAGCCTCGTGAACTCCATACGGCCCTGGCCAGGGATGCAATGGATTTTACCGTGCAGCCTGATTACAGGACACATTACAGGCATGAGAAAAATGCGGAGACTGTACTTGTGGAATGCCCTCATTTCAGGACTTCGCTGTTTGACCTTGACAGAAGCGTGACAAAGGATATCGCTGTTTTGGACTCCTTCCTTGTGGTGATGTGTACCGAGGGCGAAGGGACAGTGGCGGATTCCCGTGGCAAGACGGTCGATATCCGCAGCGGCGAGACGGTACTCATGCCGGCCTGTTCCGGCCATGCGGTCTTCACCCCGCAGCAGCAGATGAAGCTCCTGACATCATGTGTCTGATGTTTATGCCTTCTTACCACCTTCGGTGAGGTAGAGGGAATGGTGGTAAAGGCGGTAATGGGTGGGGGAATGGTATTTTTCCACCCCATGTACATCTATTGTTTTTATAATGTAGGGACTGTCGTAAAAAGAATAAAAACTTTATAACGAATTGATTGCCAATGTAATATAAAATTTGTATCTTAGCAAAAGATAAAAAGAATACCCCCAACCGCCCTGGAAAAGCCGAATTTGGAGGTATCGCAAAAATTAATCTGCATGGCTAAGGTACAAAATTTCTCTGGAATATCACCCGATCTCCCTTTCACGGAGTTCGATTTTTATAAGAAACTGTTTAAATTTTATTCAAAAATAATTTTATGGCAGCGATATGCATCATGGCTTCGTGCGTATCGGCCCTGTATTCATAGTCAATGGTCAGTCTCCTGAAGTTCTCGAGCCATGAGAAAGTGCGCTCGACAATCCATCTTTTTGGCATGGGGACAAATCTGTCCGTCCGTTTGTCAGACCTGAGTACGACATCCAGGTCGCAATGCAGCAGTCTCATGACCGTGTTCCTGACAGTCTCGCCCCTGTAACCTCCGTCCGCCAGAATCCGTTTCAGCCCAGGGAATTTGTATCTCATGGATTCGAACACCTCTTCCGCCCCTACGCTGTCATGGACGTTAGCCGGATGGACTCTCACTGACATGGGCAGCCCCAGAGTGTCAACCACTATGTGCTCCTTCCTGCCCTTTATCTTTTTGTTTCCGTCTATTCCCCCTTTGACCATCAATATGATGGGAGGTCCTGACACTCCTTGAGTCGATGATCCCAAGGCTGGGACTCTCCGCCCTGCCCGAAAGACGGCGGACAATGCCGCGGAGGGTGTCGAAGAT
>NZ_NFIV01000020.1 GCF_002159555.1 Muribaculum sp. An289 | reverse complement strand
TTAAGCCCGCCATCGCCGATGGTACTGCCCGTAAGGGCGGGAGAGTAGGCCGCCGCCGTCCTTGATGAGGAGGTCCCAGCGACACCGGGCTCGTTCCGGTTCGTACGCGGGGGCCTCCTTTTTTTCGTATCATCCGTCCACTCCCGGCCCGTTCCCGTTTCAGGCGGGGGCCAGGTTTTCCACCCCACGGCCAGCACCTCCTTTGTGGGCCCTTTGATAATCAGTAAGTTATGATAAAGAGCCCTGCTTTTGGGTGCGTTACAAGGCACCCAAATCTATCCCTGTTTTTGCAAGTCGTTGATTGTCAGCGGCTCCGGAAAGGAAGGCTGGCTGTGGGGTGGAAGATTTGCCGGTAAAATCCGCTTCGCCCGCCAGTCCATCCTCTCCCGCATTTCCTCGGCAAAGAAGTTGTTTCCCCGGCCGCCAGAAAACGAAAGTTTGGAGCGAGTCGTGTTTTCTTAAGCAATTGACAGTTAAGCATTTGTAAATATTGAACTCGCTTCAAGCATTCTGGAATAATACAAGAATAATACTAATTATGCCAAAAACTAAACGAGAAAAAGAAGGCGGCGAATGGGGGGGGAGTGAAAGAGGAAGAGAAAAGAGGAAGAGGCAAATGAAAGTGAAGAATGAGAGGGGAGAAAAGGAAAAGAAAAAGTGACGGAAAATGAAAAGTAGAAGTAAAAGTAAAAGAAAGAGGACAGACTGTAAAAAATAGTCTGCCCTCTTTGAACATAAACCTAATTAATTTTTCTTTACTGAGTTGAGTGTCGCCTACCGTGCCAAATTATTTAAGTGTCACCAGCCGTGCTGAATATCGCCGTTCATATCGAGTGTCATGAGTTCTGCTTAATCTAGGCGGCAAGACTAATGCAGGCGGCCATGCTGATAGGCGGTCAGGCTGAATGTTAATCAGTCGTCGTATCTGAGTACTTCGAAGTTGCTGTTGAATACGATTTCAAGGCCGTTGTTGAGCTCTACCTCGTATCTGTTGTATTCACGGGAGAGTTTTTCGATGGTGTTTCTCGGGTGTTTTGCCTTTACGTATTCAAGAAGTTTTGCCGGGATAGCCGATTCAGGGACAGCGTTGTATTCGCAATCTATGTCTTTCCATTCGCCGTTTCCGCGGAACTCTATTTCGTCACCGTTTTCGAATTTGACATCGAATGTTGTGCTTGTCAATTCGGTCTCTTCGATAATGTATGCGATTTGATGTGACGGGAAGTTTTTCTGGATGAACTCCTGGGAAACCTGAGGAAGTTCGTTGAATTCGATAATCCTTTCCCTGTCGAATGAGAAAAAAGTACTGATTGAAAGAAGAACTGAAGTGAGAACTGTTGTAATTGTCATCATGTCTTTAAATTTTTAAAAGTTAATATTTAGTCGTTTATTTGTTTTCGTGATGCAAAATTGGAGCATGAAACTGAAACAATTCTGAAAAAAATGCATAAAATCGGAATTTTCTTGAAAATTTTTGAAAAACAGTCTTGGTCCGGACGTATAGCGGGTAGGTATATGATAACACGTGTCGCAGGTATTTGGTAACAGGTATCAGGTAACAGGTATCAGGTATCAGGTAGCACAGGTAACATAGGCAACACATGCAACATGCAGCAGGCAATGGCAGTATTATATATAAGGTATAGGCTACAAATCTATCGTGAAAAAATGCATTCCGTCTTTGTATGAATAGACGATTCTGAAACCATAGCGCTTGCAAATGGCATCTACGATGGAAAGCCCGAGACCGGTAGATTTGGATGAGCTGTCGCCTTTGTAAAAACGCTTGTATATTTCGTTTTCATCCAGTGGCCCTGTCTGGGACGTATTGGCTACGGTCAGTTTTCTGTCTTTCTTGATTATATGGACATGGCCACCTTCCTTGTTGTGTATGAATGCATTGCGTATGAGATTGCTTACCAGTGCCCCGGCAAGGGTCGGGTCCATTTTTGTGCGGATTTCTGAATTTCCTGAAATCTCAAGGGATATGTTTTTTTCGGAATATATTTCGGAAACGTCTTCCGAGCATTCATCGGCCAGTTTTCCTAAGCTCACTTCCTCGGTGTCTTCGAATTTGTCATTATCTATCTTGCTGAGCATCAGTAAAGTCTTGTTGAGTTTGGACAGGTAGGCGAGCCTGTCGTCTATCCTTTCCAGATGGACAAGTTGTTTTTCGGTTATGTCCGGATCCTCGGCGAGCATTTCGACCGAGTTCTTGCAAACTGCAAGCGGTGTCTGCATTTCATGGGAAGCATTGCCTATGAACAACTTCTGCTGTTCGTATATTTCATTGGTCCTCTCTACGCTGTCCATTACGGCCTCCCTGATGAGCCGGAGTTCGGTCATTTCCTTTTTCCCTCCGGTGAAGTCCGCAGGTTCGCCTACCCTGTGTTTCCGCAGCCAGTCGAGCAACTTGTACATGGGCCTCATCCTCCTGTATATGATAAAGGCTATGATCGATATTATCGCGAGCACGAGCACTCCTCCGAGTATGATGGAACTGTTTACGAGTATGGCTGAAAAATCTTCCTTGTCGAATGAAGGTGAAATGACAGTGATTCTGTACCATCTTCCGTCAGGAAAATTGTAATTGAATGCCAGGGCCCTTACGTCCTGTTCTTCACGAATGTCGTCCAGATAAATCTCATCGTTTTCAAACGTCCATTCCGGATTTCCTTTTCCGTAAGATTCGGAAATCCTTTCCATGAAACAGTTGGAATTCACCCAGAAATTGATGGCGACACTGTCGGGGCTTACCCCGCTTTCAAATCTGTGTATCAGTCCCTCGGCATATTTTTCAAGGTATTCGTCGATTTCTTCGTAAACTTCGGATACGGTCGTGTGGTATGTGAATATCATCCATGCGGAGATAATCACTATCAACGATACGGTCGTGTTTATCAGTATTCTGGTGATGAGTTTCATGTTTTATCGGAGATTCATTCCTTTACTAATTTGTAGCCGAATCCGTAGACTGCCTTGATTTCGATATCGGCACCGGCGGCCTGCAATTTTTTCCGCAGGTTCTTGATCTGGGCGTAGATGAAATCGAAATTGTCCGCCTGGTCAATGTTGTCTCCCCAGACGGCTTCGGCGAGGGTAAGTTTGTTGCTCACATGTTCAGGCCTTGTCATGAAGTGCAACAGTATGTCGTATTCCTTCCGTACAAGCTGTACTTCGGTCTGTACGACAAAACATTTCCGGGTAAGCGTATCAAGGGAAACATTGCCGTAGTTTATCGTGTCGGAACCCTTTTTTAGGCCGCGGCGCGTAACGCTCCTTATGCGGGCCGACAGTTCCGCCAGGTGGAAGGGTTTGGTTATATAGTCATCGGCTCCGATATCCAGCCCTTCGAGTTTGTCTTCGAGGGAATCCTTTGCGGAAATAATCAGGACGTGTGCCGGATTTTTCTCCTTTTTCAACGTTTTGAGAAGTTCCATGCCGCTTCCTCCCGGCAGCATTATGTCCAAAAGTATTACATCATATTCATAGTCATTGGTCTTTTGGGCCGCGGTGTCGAAATCTGTAGCGGACTCGACGGTATATTTCTCCGCCGAAAGCATTTCGCACATCATCTCCCTTAAGGCCGGCTCGTCTTCAACTACAAGTATTTTCATTGTCGTGTCATGTTTTTTACAATCATCCTACAAAATTATCCTTAAATTTTGAAAGAAATCTGAAATATGCCTGAAAATTCACCCTGTGCACTGTGATATATTGTCCAATCTTGCATGTATCAATAGTTTGCAAAAACATGTATAAATAATGTACAAATTGATTTTTCCGATGACCGTACGGTAAAATTGGAAAGTTTGCGGCAAACGCCTAAATTTGAATTAATAATTAACAATTTTTTAAAAAAAAAGTCAAGCGAAATGAAACGTGGTTTTTATGTTTTTTTATTGACACTTTTTGTGGCCGGATGTGAAACGGTCGAAAAGGAAATTCCTATTACCGGTCTGACATTGGAGCCTTCGGAACTCTCCATGAAAGAAGGTGAGGTGGATAGTCTTAAGGCTACTATCACGCCGGAAGATGCGACTAACCGCAACCTTGTCTGGAGTTGCGAACCTTCGGGAATCGTGTCTGTCAATGCAAATGGCGAGGTGACGGCATTGCAGGAAGGAGTTGCTGCAGTAAAATGCACTACTGAAGACGGGGACTTTTCCGATGAATGTATAGTTACCGTATGCAATGTGCCCTCTTTCCCAGGCAAGACAGTGAAAGTAACGGCCGGTACTTTCCAGATGGGTTCCCCTGAATATGAGCAGGGAAGGATGGCAGATGAAACCCGTCACGAAGTCACCCTTACCAAGGACTTCTATATGAGTGCATACGAAATAACCAACGCGCAGTATTGCGAATTCCTTAACGCTGTCGGAGTCAAGGACGAGACCGGGCTCGGTTACGGTTCGGGCGTTGTCGAATATCTGGATTTGCTAACGGGCGAATATGTTAGCGAGACACAGATTTTCATATATGATTGTACTTCTGAATTTTGCGGAGAAGACGAGTGGGGAGTGACTTTCAACGAGACTTCATCTTCATGGGAGCCTATGCCCGGATATGAGAATTATCCTGTAGTGTTTGTGACATGGTTCGGCGCCATGGCTTATGCCGATTATGTACAAGGTACGCTGCCGACGGCTGCGCAGTGGGAGTATGCCGCACGTGCTGGTAACTCCACAGCTTATTTCTGGGGAGACGATCCTGCGCTGATCGATCAGTACGCATGGTATGAAGGGAATTCAGAAAACCATACCCATCCTGTAGGGGAGAAACAGCCTAACGCATGGGGCTTGTACGATATGTTAGGAAACGTATGGGAATGGTGCAGGGATCTGTATGGACCTTATCCTACCGGCTCTGTAGTCGATCCTGTGAATAATGTGCCTGGCGAATACGGAAAAGAGTACGAGCTCAGGGGTTCGAGCTATTATGAATCCGCAGCCATAAGCCGTTGCGCCCTCAGATACGGCCATCAAGACTGGAGGTTTTTCTGCGTAGCCGGTTTCCGTGTAATTTTTGAAATAGACGAGTAAAATTATTTGCAATGAAAATCAAGTATCTGTTTGCAGCTCTGGTCGCTTCTTTAGTGATTGTGCCAGTCTCATGCGATAAAGAGCCTGACACTGGCTCAGAGGAAGTGCGTGTCGAAGGAATATCTGTAAATCCATCCCAACTTACGATAAAAGTAGGTGAGACTGATACGCTTTCATATGAAATAATTCCGGCTGATGCAGAAAACAAGAATGCTACATGGAGTTCGCAGAATGAACGTATAGCCATCGTAGACGAAGATGGCATTGTTACCGGTGTGGCTCCGGGAACAGTCGAGATAATGGCCCATAGCGAGGAAGGAAATTTCCTGGATATGGCCGAGGTTACCGTGCTCGAGGCAGAAGTCAGGGTTAATTCAGTGTCGATCGATGTGGAGACGGTAAGGCTTTTCCCTGGAGAGACATATCCGCTTGAATATGTGGTTGAACCTGTAAATGCTACGAATACCGATGTCAGTTGGTCTTCTGGTGATGAAAGCGTGGCCACCGTTTCAACCGAAGGGGTCATTACCGCTGTAGCCATAGGAGAGACTGAAGTGACAGTTACTACAGTGGACGGAGGTTTTACCGCTTCCTGCACCGTGCTCGTGCTTGATATAAAAGGGCCGACCTTTACGTTGGAAATGGTTCCTATCGAGGCTGGCACTTTTATGATGGGAGCACCAGAGACCGAACCTGGATATTTGGGCGAAACACAGCATGAGGTGACACTGACGCGTGATTATTATATGAGCATATATGAGATAACCACTACCCAGTATGCTGAATTCCTCAATTCCAACAATATCGGGCAGGAAGGAACGGGAGAAGTGACCTATATTGACAACGGTGAGGAGGTGACGGCTGTCAAACTGTTTGTTTCCGACTGTACTCTTCCCGATGTAAGTCTCGGAGGCGCTTGGGATCATGCCCTGTATTGGAATGCTGAAAAAGACATGTGGGAACCGGTTCCGGGATGCGAGGAATTCCCTATGGGCCATGTTTCCTGGTACGGGGCAGTCGCCTTTGCTGACTGGTACGGTGCGGAGCTGCCTACCGAAGCCCAGTGGGAATATGCATACAGAGCCGGTACGCAGACAGTGTATCCTTGGGGGGACGACCCGGAACAGGTCAATGATTATGCCTGGATTTATGCTGCCGACGGCCAAATGCCGGTATTGCATCCTGTAGGCGGGAAATTACCTAATGCGTGGGGACTTTACGATATGGCCGGCGAATTGATGGAATACTGTTATGACTGGTATAGTGAACTCGGCAGCGAACCGGTGACAGACCCTGTCGGGCCCCTTACGGGTGAGTTCCGTGTATTGCGCGGCTCTTGCATAACGCACAATTATTTTTATTGCCGCAGTGCCTATAGAAATGAATATGATCCGGAAAAAACCGGAGCAGGCGGCCTTTACGGTTTCCGCGTGATTATGTATGAATAAAAACAGATGTAAAAAACGATAAAATGACAAAGCGATAAAATGACAAAGCGATAAAATGAAAAATAGAATCTTCAGTCTTATTCTGACATTGTCAGCCGTATCGGTATTTTCCTTTATTTCCTGTACTCCGCAAGGGCCTGATCCTGATGGTGACGGGGATGGTACGGATACTACCGTTGTACAACCGGTCAAGGCTGACAGCATAGCGGTAGAACCGCAAAATCTTACGTTGAATATAGGTGAAACCCAAGTCCTTCAAGTGGAAATATACCCTGAAGAAGCTGCTGGGCATCCGTTGACATGGACTTCGTCGGATGAAAGTGTCGTTACGGTAGGTGAGGACGGGACTGTCACAGCCATAGCTTCCGGAGATGCGACAGTTACCGTTGCCTGCGATGAGGTCTCTGCCGATTGTCTTGTTACAGTACAGAGAGCATTGCCTCTTGACGCAGTCCTTATTCCGGCCGGGACTTTCCTGATGGGAACCCCTGAAACGGAGCCTAACAGGGGAGAGAACGAGGTCCAGCACGAGGTTACTATTTCCAAGGATTTTTATATGGGAAAATACGAGGTTACAAATGAACAGTTCGCCGAATTCCTCAATGATATAGGTTGCCCTGACAACGGGTATTATGAAATATCCGAGGAAGCCGGTGTCAAGCAATTGGTTATGCCTGACAAGTGGGGGGTATTGTGTGAAAACGGCATATGGGCTCCGTCCGAAGGTTTTGAGAATTTCCCTGTAATCTGTGTTACCTGGTACGGTGCCGATGAATATGCCAAATGGATAGGAGGAAGTCTTCCTACAGAGGCCCAGTGGGAATATGCCTGCCGTGGAGGACAGACCGAAAGCCTGCCTTTCGGCATAGGTGACGGTACCAGGCTTACCTATGAACTTGCCAATTTCAGAAGTACCCACCCTTACGATGTCGCCCAGGGAGGAGAATATGAAGATCCTCAGGAGGATTATCGCGCAATCACTACCGAGGTCGGTTCTTTCGAGCCAAACGGCTACGGCCTGTATGACATGCACGGCAATGTGTATGAATATTGCTCCGACTGGTATGGAGATTATCCGGAGGGCCCTGTCACGGATCCTTCCGGCCCGGACTCAGCTCCGGACTATACAAAGGTCATCAGGGGGGGCGGCTGGTTTATCATGGGACAATACTGCCGCTCTGGAGAGCGTGACCACTTCCATCCGGATATGTTCGATATATACATCGGTTTCAGGGTGGTTTTTGCCAAATAGTTGGAATTAAGTTATAAGTTATAAAAACCGAGAATGAAGAAGATTTTTGTTTTTTTCGGCTTGTTGCTCGCGTTGGCGGCCTGTAAGCCTTCAACCCCGAAAGTAAACGAGTCGGAGGTGCAGTTCAATGCGGAGATTATGCCTTATGAAGGCGGCATGTCATCCGCAATGGAATGGAACGGAGGCGAATCCGTATGCATTCAAGTTGAAGATATCGAGAACCCCGGAGAATGGGGAGAGATAAAGGGTTATGTAGCCGATGGCGGAAAACTGACATCGGAAGAGCCTTTCATAATGGCCGAAGACGAAGGCCGCAAGATTGTCCGTGCATGGACTTCGGACGGGACTTCGGCTGATTTTCCTACGGAATGGGCGGTAGGTGAAGACCAGAGTTCAGGCAGCGAAAGCCTGTCGCGTAACGATTTTCTGTATGCCGTTTCGACTATGGGATACGGTGAGGACGGAAATCTGTCTTTCTATCCGCAGACGGCAAGGATAATTGTAAATGTTTTGCAGAACGAATATGTAGCGGAGGCTTCGCAAATCGTTTCACTGGCATTGGGCGATGGCGACATGGCCGTGTCGGGGGCATGGACAGCCCCGGAGTCCGGTCTGAATACCGGTGAATGGACTGTCGAAGGAGGAAATGCGACGATATCGCCTCTGAAACTCGCTTCGCCGTCTTCGGGCAGCGTGGCTACTTACCGCGCAACAGTGGTGCCGCAGAATATGGAAGGCAAGAACCTTATAGTACTGACTTTGGATAATGGCGTGGTTACAAGCTATGTCCCTGTTGCCGGTGATGCGGCGGCTGTAATCGAGGCCGGGCACGAATATGTCTGCGATGTTACGGTTGACGGTGAGGATTATGCCTTGACAGTGACCGTATCCGAAGGCGGTGCATGGACGGACGGCGGTTCGACGGATATCGATTCGGAGCCGCTCAATTACAAAAAATACGGTCCAGAAGATACGGAACCTAAGGTCGGCGATTATTTTTATTCCGACGGCTCGTGGTCTGATGGCGGATTGCGCCGCGTATATTATGCTGACGGCACTATGGTTTGGGACGATGTAAAGCCTGAACCTTCATTGGTAAATCCGGATACGCAGCAGTCCCGTTCCGTCATAGGTATTATTTTCACGACGGATACCGACAGGATGGGCGAGGCCGAGAAACAGGCGTTGTCCGGAATGGGGACGGAACCTCACGGTCTGGTAATATCGACTTCTGCTGCAAATTACGGCAACGGTTATGCTTGGTGCTTATATCCTGTGGATGAAACAGAAATCGGCATTCCGAATGTCATGGATTATGTTTCCTGCAATGCGGATATAAACGGCTATTATTACAATCAGCAGATACGTAGCGGGAGGGACACAGATTACAGCCTTGGCTTGTATCCTGCCTTCATGGCTGCTGAAGATTTTGCGGAAGAAGCGGCCGGCCCGGCCGAAGGTACAAAGACTACCGGATGGTATCTTCCTTCAGTAGGGCAGTGGTTCGATGTCCTACGTAATCTCGGTGGCATCAATGTCGATGACGGGGACGGCTCGTATATGGTCATGTCGTCGACGGATTTCATGTGGATGGATGTAGGAGACGTGCCTCAGGCCCTCAACGACATGATGGAGAATGTTCCTGATGAGAGCAAGGTGCTCTACAATGCAGGTGATGTATGGACTTCTTCGGCGGTGTCGCAGTCACATGCGAGAAGTCTGTTCCTGGACAATTTCGGATTCCTGCGTGGCAGTGCCAAGTCCAAGACAAGTTCTTCAGGACAAGTCCGTTGCGTGCTTGCTTTTTAATGTTTCATAAAAAATAGGATTAGATAATGAAAAATATATTTTATGTTTTATCCCTGTTTTCGGCAGTATTCTTGTTTTCCTGCTCTAAAGAGAACGGCCAGACCGTGGTTGCCGACAACTTTCCTGTAATAAAAGTGCATGACGGGGGCTATGCAGGTACCAAAGCTTCGGAGGAAGACTACACTACTGTTTTCACTGCCGGTGACAAAATCGGGGTCTTCATGTTGGAAAACGGGACAATTTCCGGAGAGATAAACAACATTTGCTTTACAGCAGTGGAAAGCGGGGAAGGCCTGGTATGGGAAGCCGATTTGGAACTGCCTTCACTGTCGGACATGGACGGCAAGGTAGTGTATGCCTATTATCCTTATACGGCGGACCTTCCTGCGGAAGTAGACCCTTCCGCTTCCGATGACGAAGGTTTCTTCGCCGCTGTCGCGGATGCATGGCCTGTTGCGGAAGACCAGTCCGATTATGCTGATTATACTGCATCGGATTTCATGACTTCGACAGGTGTCCTGAACGGAAGCACTCTGAATTTTTCCATGAAACACAGAATGTTCCTTGCAGCTGTAATCCTGCCTCATACTATCTATGTCTTTACTAATGAAGATGTTGAGCTGCCGAATTACAGCATACTGCCTTCAAATCTGAAATTCGAAGGATTCGCGCCTTGTATCCTGTCAAACGGAGCATTTGCCTATCTGATCAATCCTGCCGGTGAACCCGTGACACTTTCCGGAGAATACGGACAGGGACAGGACGTATTGGCGTGGACTGTCGAGCCGGAACCTGTCAGCGGCTGCTATCACAGGTACGTGATAGATGATGCGGAAGCTATTGAAATCCGGCATGAACTCCAGGTCGGCGACTTTTTCCTTGCCGACGGTTCCCTGTTGTCCAAGGATGCTGATGCTGCCACGGTCGGCAGTTCCGAGGTGGTAGGAATAGTTTTCCAAATCAATCCTGATCGTATAGGCGAGGGGGAGAAAGCCGCTTTGGGCAATTCGGTCCACGGTCTGGTGATGGCTACGAAAACGTTGGGGGATTATGAGCCGTTCCAGTGGTTCGTGGATGCCAGCGGAAATTACAGCCGTGATGAGACCGAGATAGGCATTGAGGATTATGTAGGAAGCGATTCATACAATACTTTCTTATTGGTTGACGATGATATAGAAGGATACGAGACCAACAGGCTGATTCGTGAAAAGCGTGCTGCCGATTTCGAAGCCGGATATTATCCCGTATTCAAGGCGGCCTATGAATCTTCTTCCGCTACCCTTATGAACCTTACCACCGGATGGTATCTTCCTTCCAACGGACAGTGGTTCGATATCGTACGCAATCTCGGCGGAGTAGCTCTGGAGCATGACGGTTTCAGGTCAAGTGAGCCTACGGATTTTTATTGGGAAAATCTCGACTCTCCGTTGTTGGGCATAAATGCCGCGATGTCAAAGGTTTCTGCTGAAAACAAGAATGATTTTGTCAATTCCGGATATTATTGGACGGCTTCCACGGCTACTTCCGATATGGCTCGCTATATCGGCCTCAGGGATGTAGGTTCCAATGTAATGTGCGTTGCGACATATAGGAAAGACTATCTTTACGGCCGTTGCATACTTGCATTTTAACCGAATCAGGATGTTTTAAAATTTATGGTGTTTTTAAAATTTATATGAATGAAAAATTTTTATAAAATACTGTTTTTTGCCGCTCTGTCCGTCCTTGTGGCCGGTTGCGGTGAAAAGGGACCCGACGGACCGGATGGGATTGAAGTTTCCGGCGTAACCCTCAGTGAAAACAGCCTTTCCATTATAAAAGGAGGAATGTCGAGGCTGTCCTATACGGTCGAGCCCGAGGATGCGGAGGTTTCGAGCGTGTCATGGGAGTCTTCTGACCCGGCTGTCGCGTCAGTGGACGGAAACGGCCTTGTTACTGCTGTCGAAATCGGTCAGTGTTCAGTAATCCTTACCGTGGACGGTATCGAGGCCGAATGTTCGGTGTCGGTACTGGGAGCTCCGGTAGAATCGATTTCCGTCTCTCCTGAAACGGCGCAGATAGAAATCGGTGAAGAGCTTCAGTTGACAGCGACAATCCTTCCGGAGGAAGCGGCTTCGGCCAATGTACAATGGGCTTCTTCCGATAACGGGATAGCGACTGTGTCCGAAGCCGGAATCGTGACGGGTGTGGCCGGTGGAGAAGCGGTCATAACCGCAGTAGCCGGTGAAGCCAGTGCGGAATGTACGGTAACGGTGCTTGGTTCGATAGTTCCGGAGACGGTTGAGATACCGGCAGGAACCTTCATGATGGGCGCCCCGGAAACGGAATGGCATAATTTTAGCAATGAAAGGCCTCAGCATCAGGTTACTTTGACGGAAGGCTTTTCCATGACGAAATACGAAATAACCAACAGGCAGTACGCCGCTTTCCTCAATGAGATGGGGATAACGAAAGATAGCGACAATTATGGCAGGGGGACTGTGACTTACGAAAATAACGGAAGTACCGTTACCGAGACCCAGGCGTATATCGCTGACAGCCGTATCTGGGCAGGAACTCCTAATGAATCCGATTACGGCCTGCATTATGAGGACGGGGAGTGGATTCCAGCAGAGGGATGTGACAATTATCCTGTGACTTACGTTACATGGTACGGAGCCGTTGCTTATGCCGAGTGGTTGGGCGGAAGGCTCCCGACCGAGGCCGAGTGGGAATATGCCTGCCGTGGAGGCCAGACTGAATCCCTCCCTTTCGGAATTGATGATGGCAGGAGACTGAACCAGGGTATGGCTAATTACAATACCAACTATTATTATGATTATGATGCCGGAGGTCAGTTTAAAGACCCTAACGCCACTCCTGTCGGACATCCAGTAGATGTGGGGAGCTATCCGTATGCCAACGGTTTCGGCCTTTATGACATGCACGGGAATGTACTTGAGTGGTGCAGCGACTGGCTGGCTGACTATTCAGGGAATGCGGAGGCTTTGGTGGATCCCGAAGGACCGCTAAGCGGCGATAACAAAGTCGTGCGTGGAGGTACTTTCACTGTTTCGAGTGCATGGGATGCCGTTGCCTGCCGTTCTGCCTACAGGAGAGGCGCTGCTCCGGGTTATGCATTGATGAACTGCGGAGTGCGTGTGGTTTTCGATAAGTAAAATTTTCATGATTTGGTTATACAATAGGAAGATTGCGGCCTGTTTCTGCGGGCCGCTTTCTTTTTTTAGAAGCTGTTTAAAAATTTTTCTCAGAAAATTTGAGACAGCTTCTTAATGTAATGACGTTAAATCGAATTAATATGAAAGGACGTACGGCGAAGCGGGAGCGGACGGGACGCTTTTTTCTACCCCATAGCCAGCTGGTCTCTTTTGAAGTAATTGATAGTCAATAACCTGCAAAAATACAAGCTGGCTTTGGGTACCTCAGAAAGTACCCAAGCGCAGGTGTGATTTTGGTAAAAAGTTGATTATTAATACGTTACAGAGATAGTAGATGGACGTGGGGTGAAAAATATGCCGGCAAAATTCGATTCCTACCTATTTTCTCGATTTTTCTTCTTTCATGCTTTGTCCCGCAGTTCCTTTACCCGAGATATAGGTTTTTCTGGCGCGGAGATGCAGGTTTCCTGGCCTCCCGAAAAAAGTTTGGAGCGAGTCATGTTTTGCTAAATTGTTAATAATCAATGATTTACTAAAATATAGCTCGCTTTTGAGTGGTGTGCGGACATGGTCAAAAGCGAGTGTGTTTTTTAAAAATAGTTGATAATCAGTTATTTATAAATATTTTACTCGCTCCAAACAGTCAAGCCGGGAACGCCACGACTTGACCGCATTGCTTGTAAACGACTATAAACAACTGCTGAACTTTTCCGAATGAGTAAGACACAAAAAAAGAGACACAACTTTCAAAGTCATGTCTCTTTTGGTTTTATTTAGCCGGACTTATTTGACTTCCTCGTAATCCACATCCACGGTGCCCGGGTCATTGCTTCCGTTTGAAGAACCGTTGCCGGTGTTGTTGCCTGCTCCTGTGTTGGCTGAAGAGCCTGGGTTGGCGTTGCCTGCGGACTGGCCTTCCTGGGCCGCCTTTGCCATATCCTCGGATGCCGCATGCCAAGCATTGTTGATGTTTTCAAGAGCCGAGTTGATTGAATTGATGTCTTTGGACTCGTATGCGGATTTCAGCTGTGTGAGTGCGCTTTCTATTGCAGCCCTCTTGTCGGCCGGAATCTTGTCACCGTAATCCTTGAGGTTCTTTTCGCTCTGGAATATCATTGCATCCGCCTCATTTATTTTATCGGCTTTTTCGCGCTCGGCCTTGTCGGCAGCCTCGTTGGCCTTGGCCTCGTCACGCATCCTCTTGATTTCTTCCTCGGAAAGTCCGGAAGAGGCCTCGATACGTATCTTCTGCTCCTTGCCTGTGGCCTTGTCCTTTGCCGATACGCTCAGGATACCGTTGGCATCAATGTCGAATGTGACTTCAATCTGAGGAATGCCCCTCGGAGCCGGTGCGATTCCGTCGAGATGGAAACGTCCTATGCTCTTGTTGTCCTTGGCCATCGGACGTTCTCCCTGAAGCACGTGTATTTCAACTGAAGGCTGGTTGTCCGCCGCGGTCGAGAATACCTGCGACTTGCGGGTAGGTATCGTAGTGTTGGCTTCAATCAGTTTTGTCATGACGTTGCCGAGGGTCTCGATACCGAGCGAAAGCGGGGTCACATCGAGCAGAAGCACGTCTTTCACATCACCTGCGAGCACACCGCCCTGGATTGCCGCGCCTATGGCTACGACTTCGTCCGGATTGACACTCCTGTTAGGTGCTTTGCCGAAGAATTTTTCAACGATGGCCTGGATTGCAGGTATACGGGTCGAACCGCCGACGAGCAATACTTCATCGATATCCGAAGCCTTCAGGTTGGCATCTGCAAGTGCCTTGCGGCAAGGCTCGATGGTCTTCTGTATGAGCGAGTCTGCAAGCTGCTCGAACTTAGCCCTCGTAAGGGTCTTTACCAAGTGTTTAGGACCCGTCGTGTCTGCCGTGATGTAAGGCAGGTTGATTTCAGTCGAAGTCTGGTTGGACAATTCGATTTTTGCTTTTTCGGCAGCTTCTTTCAGCCTTTGGAGCGCCATAGGGTCCTTCTTCAGGTCGAAACCGCCGTTCTCTGCTGCAAATTCGCCTGCAAGCCAGTCTATGATGGTCTGGTCGAAGTCATCGCCGCCGAGGTGGGTATCGCCGTTTGTCGAAAGTACTTCGAATACGCCGTCGCCGAGGTCGAGAATCGAGATATCGAATGTACCTCCGCCGAGGTCGTATACTGCGACTTTCATTTCCTTGTTCTTTTTGTCAAGGCCGTAAGCAAGGGCGGCGGCAGTAGGCTCGTTGATGATACGCATCACCTTGAGGCCAGCTATTTCGCCGGCTTCCTTGGTGGCCTGGCGCTGTGAGTCGCTGAAGTATGCAGGGACTGTGATGACAGCCTCGTGTACTTCCTGTCCGAGGTATTCTTCGGCGGTCTTCTTCATCTTCTGGAGAATCATCGCCGATATTTCCTGCGGCGAATAGAGTTTTCCGTCTATGTCGACACGCGGAGTATTGTTGTCGCCCCTTACTACCTTATAAGGTACGCGGGCGATTTCCTTGTCTACCTGGTCGTATTTTTCACCCATGAATCTCTTGATGGAGAACACGGTCTTGTGAGGATTGGTTATGGCCTGCCTTTTTGCGGCGTTACCCACTTTCCTTTCCCCGTCATTGGTGAATGCGACAACGGAAGGGGTTGTCCTCTGGCCTTCGTTGTTGATGATGACCGTAGGCTCCT
Source organism: Muribaculum sp. An289 (assembly GCF_002159555.1). Lineage (GTDB taxonomy): Bacteria > Bacteroidota > Bacteroidia > Bacteroidales > UBA932 > Merdivivens > Merdivivens faecigallinarum. The sequence continues at coordinate 4,375 of NZ_NFIV01000020.1, read as the reverse complement.
TGCCTTCCATGACGGCCACGCAACTGTTGGTTGTTCCTAAGTCAATACCGATAATCTTTCCCATAATATTTTTCTCCTTTTATATTTTCTGTTTAAAATTATTTTCGTTCTCTCGTCCCGTTTTTTTGCAGGACGGCATTTCATACTCGAAGAACGTGCCAAATGAAAGTCCATGACAGAATGTCAGTTTTTTGATTAATTTTGCCGTGAAAATATCATACGTATGAGGCCATTGAGACTTTTATTCATCCTGCCGGTTTTTATCCCCGCGATGCTGCATGCGGGAAATCTGCGTGATACGCTGTGTGTGGAAACTGATTTTGAGTCGGCTTCCCTGGACTCGGTGACAGTTGACGGGAACATATTGAAAATAAATGTTTTCTCGCGTTTCGATCCGCTGAATCCCGTGGATACCGCCCTTGAACCGAGTGCGCGCTGGTACAGCTTTATGCTGGAAGGTGTCAAGGACAGGGAGGTCCTGATGCAGTTCCATGGCAGCGAGGCTGTCAGGCCGTTTTACAGTCATGACGGTCGGAATTACGAACGTTTTTCCTCCTGCGAGTCGCTCGGCTGCGACAGGATATTGAAGCGTTTTTCCCGAGATTCCGTCTATGTCTCATATTTCATACCTTACACGTATTCTTATCTGCTTGAGCGTATAATACATTGGTCTTCATCGAAATGTGTTTCGGTGTCATCGGCCGGGAAGAGCACTCTCGGAAACGATATGCCGCTGCTTGTGATTACCGATACTGAGGTGCCGGATTCGCTAAAGAAAGTAATATATATCCATGGCCGCACGCATACGAGCGAGGCTCCGTGCAGCTGGCATCTCGATGCTGTCATAGAAAGGCTGGCTTATGGACAGGACGGCCTTGCTTCGGAACTCAGGAAGGCGGCAGTCTTTTACATAGTGCCTTTCACCAATCCGGACGGGGTGATTCACGGGCTTTCACGCTCGAATGCCACGGGAGTGAACCAGGAAATCAACTGGGACAGGCCCGATTCGCTGACATGTACGGAAGTGCTGAATCTGAAGTCTCTGCTTGAAGGCATTCTGGAAAGGCACGGGAGGATAGACATGGCGCTTAACATGCATTCGCAAGTCGAGGATTATGCTACTTATTGGGTGCATACCGCGGAATCCACTTCGCCGGATTTCTTTGCGGACGAGATGCAGCTGGCCCGGCTTACGATGGAGGGCAATCCGTATTTTGCTCCGGGCGATCTGGAGTTTTCCGACCTTGCCCCGAGGTATCTTGAAGGCTGGCTGTGGAAAAAATGCGGGGAAGACTGCCTTGCAATCACTTTCGAGACCCCATATACCTATTATTCAGAAAATCCTGATGGCGAGTGGGTTTCGCTGGAAAACCTTTCCGCATTCGCGGACCATACCGTACAGGCCATAGGGGATTATTTCCATGTTTCCGTTCCGGGGAGGCTGCTTTTCCCTTTGGAAAACGGGAAACGTTCGAGGGTAGTAGTCAAAGGTCTCCAGCCAGGAAAATATTCGGTGTCGCTTCTGGAGCGGAACGGGATTGACGGCTGGATTGATGCCGGTGAGGTCGAAGTGGGGAAAAACGGCCGGTTCTCGAAAAGTTTCAACGGGAAAAAATATGTGTCGGTCAGATTGGAGCGGAAAACCCGGGATAATTTTTAAAAGGTATTTATTATGACGGAAAATATTTATCGCTTGCTTTCCCGCGAAGAATTCGATGATATCGCATCGAGGATAGTCTATGAAGACAACCATGTCCTTGTCTTCAATAAGAATGCGGGCGAGATAGTCCAGGGGGACAAGACCGGCGACGAACCGCTTTCGGAAACATTGAAAGCCTTCATCGCCATGCGCGATTCCAAACCCGGACATGTGTTCATGGGGGTGACCCATCGTCTCGACCGTCCTGTCGGAGGGGCCGTAGTCTTTGCCAAGACATCCAAGGCGCTGGAGAGGCTCAACGAGGCATTCCGCAAAGGCGAGGTGCACAAATGTTATTGGGCAATGGTCTGTGCATGCCCTTCGCCGGAATCCGGGGAACTTACAGGATGGATGGTCAGGAACGAAAAACAGAACAAGAGCTACGTATGTCCTTCCGAGCGTCCCGGAGCGAAACTGGCGAAATTGAGGTACAGGCTGCTGAGGCCTACTGACAGATACTGGATAGTCGAAGTGGAACTGCTTACCGGCCGTCATCATCAGATACGCTGCCAGTTGGCTGACATCGGTTGCCCGATCAAGGGCGATTTGAAATACGGAGCACCAAGGTCGAATAAGGACGGAGGGATATCCCTTTATGCCAAACGGGTCGAGTTCGTCCATCCGGTCCGCCGGGAGCCGGTGATAGTTGAAGTGCCTACGCCGCTTGATGATACCACCGCGCACATTCATCGGCCTTACAGGTGCGTGTAGCGGCTATCCTTGTGCTCGGTGGTGTAGATTACAATTAAGATAATCAGGGTCTCCGGTGACTTCCTTGCCAAGCCACTCCGGTTTGGCAAACGGTTCGTTTTCATCGTCCAACTCGATTTCGGCCACGGTAAGCCCTTCGTTGGCGCCGTGGAATTCGTCTACTTCCCATACGTGGCCTTCGTATTCCACGATATGCCGTGTCTTTTCGATGATTCCCGGAAGGGCCTGGCTGATGAGTGCCCGGGCTTCCTCTGCCGGGATTTCGTGTTCCCATTCGAATCTGTTTGCCGCCGCTGTCCCGCTATGCGCCGCCGTGGCATGTCTTTCCGCCTTGAAGGTGATGAAGCCCTTTCCGCCGCGTATCCTTACCCGCAGACTCCTTTCGTCATCGCACATAAGATAAGCTTGGACTATTTCCGAGCGGGATTTCGCAACGGCCTTATATGCATCGGACAGGACAAGGAATTTTCTTTCTATTTCCGTATTTTCCATTTTATTCGCTTTTGTATTCATGCCTTGAATTTTTCCATGGACAGGTCCCCGCGGGCTTCGGCATTGCGGATTTCGGTCGATGATATCTCTATCAGCGGGGCGTTTATTTTCCTTATGCCGAGGGCCCCTTTTGCGTATGCTTCCTCTATGAGCCTGCCGGTATCGTATCCTTTCCGCGGGTATACCCAAATCTCATGTCCGGCGAGTATTTCACGGCCCCTGTACCATTTGTCGATGATTGCAAGATTGTCGGCGCCTATGACGAGGACGAATGCGGTGTCCGGTTCGCGTTCATGCAGCGCTTCGAGTGTCCTGTATGTGTAGTGCGGTTCCGGAAGGCGGAATTCGATGTCTTCAATCGCGATATCCAGATTGTTCCTCATACATGCCTGCCTTATCGCTTCGAGCCGTTCATGCCAATCCGAAGATGGAGAGGAAGATGATGGTTTCAGGGGGTTGTGCGGAGATGGCATGAGGCGTACTTCATCGAAACTGCCGCATTCCACAAGCCACCTTGCTATTGCGACATGCCCGACATGCATCGGATTGAACGAGCCAGGATACAGTGCCACTCTTTTTTCCATCGTGATAGATAAATTTACAGACAAAATTAAGGAAAAAGTGCGGATTGGATTTAAACAGCTTCTGAATTGTGAGAGAAAATTTGTATATGAATAAAAAATAACTTATATTTGGCCATTGTCATAAAAAACATTAAAACCGCATTAGTCCATGACAAAGTTGTCTCATAATGAATCGGTGCGGCTGCCTATCAGGGCAGTATAATTTTGCGCTGTCCGCGTGTTCCGGATAGCGCGTTTTTTTCGTGTGCATCGGATTTTTGGGTTAACAATAATTTTGAATTATTTTTATGAATAACAGACGTATAAACAGACATGAGATTGAACGCAATCTGCTTAATCTTCGTCAGTTTACTTTTGAAGTGACGGATGCGTGCAATCTGCGATGTCGTTATTGCGGCTACGGAGAACTATATGAAGGTTATGATGAGCGAAAATCTTCTTTAATGTCTTTCAAACAAGTCAAACCGCTTGTAGATTATCTAGCTTATATTTGGCGTAACGGTATGGCCGATTCATACAGACCTTTGACATATATAAGTTTTTATGGTGGAGAACCTCTTCTCAATATGGATTTTATTAAGGAGATAGTTACTTATTTTGACAGTTTGAGCTTGGACAGGCATATAATATATTCAATGACGACCAATGCAGTCCTTCTTGATAAATATATGGATTATTTTGTAGATAATAATTTCCATTTATTGATAAGCCTTGATGGTGATGAGAGGGCTCAGGGCCATAGAATAGATGCTAGTGGACATAATAGTTTCAATACTGTTTTCACTACTGTCCCGTAAAAGTGGATAAATAGTTCTTTGAAATTATTGAAATATAGTCAATTACATGGTTTTTTGAAATGAAACGGACTTGATTTTGCAACTTTGCAGTC
>NZ_NFIV01000002.1 GCF_002159555.1 Muribaculum sp. An289 | reverse complement strand
CTTCCTTCTTCCGATTCAATGAACTTCCCCCGGCCGGAGGAGGCACCGAGGCCCCCCTTCCCGAACGGGACTGCAAAGGTAGCGCTCTTTGCCGGATTTCCAAACTTTTCAAGGACTTTTTTTCGACTTTTTTCGGTTTTTTTTCGATTTTTACCCGCCTGCCCCGCACTTTTCGACATTTTACCCCACCTGCCGCCGCCTTTCCCCTCGCTCCCCCGGGGCGCGGCACGCATCCGCAAGGGCAGACGACGGGCAAACACGGCATCGCCCTGCGACACATCCCCTGGGCACGCAACAGGACAACGGAGCCGAGCGCCCCACGGGGGAACGGACTGGGGGACTTCAGGAAGGAACAGGCACAGGAGAAGGACGGACATGAGGGAAACAGGAAAGGAAGGGAACACCCACCCCGTATCGAAGCAGCACTGAAGGAGAAGACTGCCGAGGCCTGAACGGCACGAGACCCCGCGACGGCACTCAAGGGCACGGAGCCGAGAAAACCACGGAACACGGACGGGAACGGACGGTGGTTCCGGCAAAAACCTCAAAAAAAGATATTTCTGACATCTTTTCGCCACATATACCATAATTAAAGTATTATTATGCTTGTCCGGCCGGAAAATTATTTATCTTTGGGGGAAAATACATAAAACCATGTGCGATAAAGTAATAATTATACCGACTTACAACGAAAAGGAAAATATCGAAAAAATGATACGGAAGATTTTTTCCTTGGATGAACCATACCATATATTAATAATAGACGACGGCTCCCCCGACGGAACGGCAGATATCGTGAAAAGGCTTCAGAACGAATATGCGGATTCGTTGTTCATGGTTGAAAGGAAAGGCAAGCTGGGGCTCGGGACCGCATATATTGCAGGCTTCAGATGGGCCATGGAGCACGGATACGAGTACATTTTCGAAATGGATGCCGACTTTTCACACAATCCGGACGATCTCGGGAGGCTATACCACGCGTGCAAGGACGAGGGGGCGGACCTTGCCATCGGCTCAAGATACTGCAACGGGATAAGCGTAATCAACTGGCCCATAGGAAGAGTCATCATGTCCTACTACGCATCGGCCTACGTACGTTTCATTCTACGGATGAAAGTATACGATACGACCGCAGGGTTCAAGTGCTACAAGCGGAAAGTATTGGAAACCATAGATTTGGACAACATACACTGCAAAGGATACGGCTTCCAGATAGAAATGAAATACAACGCATACAGATTAGGTTTCAAAATCCAGGAAGTACCTATCATTTTCGTAGACAGGAAAGAAGGGACATCCAAAATGAGCAGCGGCATATTCGGAGAAGCTTTCTGGGGAGTCATAGCCATGAGGATGAGAAAAATAAGACCGAGAAAACAATAGGACTGCCAATTTGAAAAAACTACAATGACAATCATCAGGAACGTAAAGATATTTTCGCAAGGCAATATCTGCCGGGGTGAAATCATCATAGACGGCAACGGCACCATCGCCGACATAATCCATGCCGAAGAAAACCCGTTTTACGAAAAGGAAAAAGATACCGTCTACGATGGGAAAGGTTTCCTGCTCCTGCCTGGAATCATAGATACACATGTACATTTCAGGGATCCCGGGCTTACAAGGAAAGGGGATTTGGAAACTGAAAGCAGGGCGGCCGCTGCCGGAGGGGTGACAACCGTACTGGACATGCCGAATACCCTGCCTCCTACCGTCAATGAAAAGGCCCTTTCGGACAAAATGGAAAGCGCAAGGGAAAAATCATGCATCCACTGCGGATTTTTCATCGGAGCCACTGAAGAAAACGCCTCGCACACGGACGATTTTACCGAAGCCTGCGGAATCAAGCTCTTCCTCGGTTCAAGCACCGGAAACATGGTCCTCACAGAGCGGGAATCCATAGAAAAACTGTTCCGGCAAAGAAAACACGTGCTCGTAGTCCACTGCGAGGATGACGGAATCATATCGGATAACATGAAGGAAGCTATAGAAAGGTACGGTGAAGACATCCCGTTCCGCCTGCATCCGTATATACGAAGCCGCGAAGCCTGCATCAAATCCACCAGGTACGCCCTTGAAATGGCCGTAAAATACGGGACAAGGCTCCACATAGCACACGTAAGTACGGCCGAGGAAGTGACAATGATAGCCAAAGCCAAGAGGCTCAATCCCGACATCACCGCCGAAACATGCGTAAACTACCTTTGGTTCGACGACTCCCCTTCCGGCCCCGAAGGCGAAAACATCTACGACATGAAGAAAGCTTTCGTAAAATGCAACCCGTCGATAAAGACAGAAAAAGACAGGAAAGCCCTGCTTAAGGCAGTAATAAACGGGACAATCGACTCTGTCGCGACAGATCACGCCCCGCATCTCGAAGAAGAAAAAATGCAGGCATACGGCAAAGCCCCTTCAGGAATGCCGTCAATCCAGCATTCGCTCCAGATGATGCTTACGATTTCGGAAAACGAGCCCTCGCTCACAATCGGAAAGATTGTGGAACTGATGTGCGGCAAACCGTCGGAAATATTTTCACTCGGCGACAGGGGACGAATCGCAAGAGGGCTTAAAGCAGATTTCGTACTTGTAAATCCGGAAAAATATGTCAGAGTCGTCAGGAAAATCCCTGAAATACGTGAAAACGACCTCGGGTATTCTGTCATAGCATATAAATGCGGATGGTCGCCAATCGAAAATGAAATCCTCCGCGGGGAAATAGTCGCCACCTTCGTAGAAGGAAAACCGGTGTATCAGAACGAAGCATATAACTTATAAGAAACATACAAAATAAAAATTACCATAGAAAAGTAACGACATGATAAAAGGAAACAGGAACTTGTTTTTCATTATTTTTACCGTAATCCTCCTCATTACGGGATGCAAAGGCATAAGGAATGACAGGATAGGGCATCTTCCAGCCGAACCGGACTACGGGAAAGACAGTTCCTGGTTTGTATCTCCGGCATACGGTGACAGCGACACGGCCGTGGCCAATGTGTTCTACATAGCCCCGACATGCATTTGGGACTGGGAAGACAGTACCGGGGGCAAATGCCATTTCATGGATATCTCCAATGAAAAACAGAGAAGGCTCGTTACGAACAACTCGCTTTTCCTTGCATCCATGCTTCTGGGAAAGGACTGCGACTTCTATGCACCCTATTACCGCCAGCTTACCATGGATACATGGATGGAAGACGAGGAAACCATTTCCGAAAGGTTTTATTATGCGATGGACGACGTATGCAGGGCTTTCGAATATTTTATCGTGCATATCAACAATGGCCATCCGTTCATCATAGCCGGCCACAGCCAGGGAGCAAAATGCGTAATAGAGCTTTTGAAACGCTGTTTCAATGACGAAATATACAAAAACCTCGTTGCGGCATACGTATTCGGATATCCTGTTACCGGAGAAGATATGGCGAACAGCCGGTTCATACGCCCTGCCGAGGGCCCATCAGATATCGGAAAGGTGATTGCTTACAACTCCGTTTCACGGCCGGAAGCGGTGTCAGCGATGTTTTCGGACAATGCGGCATGCATAAATCCGATAAACTGGAAAACAGATACGACATACGCACCGGCCTCCATGAATGCCGGAAGCGTATTTTTCAAACCGGACCGCACATCCGATACCCTATTCAGGCAAGTCGGGGCAAGAATCGACAAAAGGCTCGAATCCCTGGTGATTGACGGCCTCGATGATGACAAATATTTTATCGAAAGCGTATCATCCATTTTTCCGAAAGGAAATTACCACATCCAGGAACTGAATCTCTATTTCATCAATATCCAGGAAAATTTAAGGGAGCGTGTGAACGGCATCATGCACCGTACATCAAATCAAATTTGCAATTTACAAAAATTATCCATACCTTTGTAAATTGTAAGTTTACATAAGACCAAACACATTATATGAAAAATCAAATTATCATTCCGGCAATCATTTTATCGGCATTGATGATTGTCTCTTGCGGAAAGCAGGAAACGAATCCGGTCATGCTTGAAACTCCTGTTGCAAATATTTCGAATAGCACGGAAACTTCTTTTACAGTTTCCTGGGAGGCTGTAGAAAATGCAGCATACTATCTTTACATCTTCAATTCTTCCACACAAGGCACCACGGACGAAAACTCGATTGAGTTTACCGGTCTTACGGAAGGTGAAAAATACACCTTTATAATAAAAGCCGTTGCGGAAAAGGAAAGCGTATACCAGGACTCAAAATGGAGTACGCTGATAGAATACACTCTGCAAGCCGAAGATCCGGGCAATTCCGACAATCAGGATCCTGACAATCCGGACGACAATGAAGATCCTGACAATCCGGACGACAATGAAGATCCGGACGATCCGGTAGTACTGGACCCGGAAGTCGGAGATTATTATTTTTCAGACGGCACTTGGTCTTCCAAGATGGAATCAGGCAAAGAGGTAATAGGCATAGTATTCTGGACCGGCGATCCGGCAAAAGATGACAATGCCTTGAGAAACGACCATCCGGAATGTACGCACGGTCTGGTAGTAGCCATAGATGGAGACCAGTATGTGGCATGGCAGTCAGGATACGCCAGCTACGGCAAGACTGTCGGCGAATGGGTCGTAAACAATACAGAATATGAAAACATCGCCACATACTGCGAATCAACGGACAATCTAAACAAGATGCTCGGCTACAACAACACTAAGGCAATACAGGCATTCAACGCAGACCCGTCCAACAGTGCATGGCCGGTAGAAGCCGTACAGGCTGTAGACACATACAATGAGACACATCCAGCACCGGAAAGTTCCAGCGGATGGTACCTGCCGTCCATAAAGGAATACATCATAATGTGCTACAAGGAAACCGATGCTTATTTCGGCGTACTGCCCGCGACCAGCAACTACGACATGCTCAACCGCATACTCTCTTCAATCCCGGGGGCGCAGACCATAGGTAACGACGGACTTGGATTCTATTCTTCGAGCACAGAAGAAAAGGCATCCATAAATAATGCATACGCCATATCTTTCTGCCATGCGATGGTGGCCACGAATACAAAGGACAATGCTACGCTGTATTCGACCCGTTTCGTACTTGCATTTTAATGCCGTAGGTACATTTAATATGAAAAAATACACTTTTATATAACCAACAAACAAAAAACATTATCTCATGAAACGTATTTTAATTTTTATGTTGTCCTGTGTATCGGCAGCAGCCATCATAGGATGTGAAAAACAAATTGAATCGGAACCACCAGTTCTGTCCTCCGATGCAAAAGACATACATGTCACTGCTGAAGGCGGGACACAAACAATTACCTACAACATCGAGAATCCTGCCGAAGACGGGATGATAACGGCTTTGCCTGATTCAGAATGCGACTGGATTAAAATCACTGATACAGAAACCTCCGGAGTCATAACCTTTAATGTAGATAAGAACGAGACCGATGCGAAACGTGAAAGTAAAATAACAGTAACTTACGAATATTCCGGCGGCGACCCTCAGTCGTTCTCCGTAAATGTCAGCCAGGATTCCGGGGAAAATAATCCAGACCCAGATCCAGATCCAGATCCAGATCCAGACCCTAATCCTGGAGAAGATGTATTCACCATCACTGTAGACAATATTACCTACTCTACGGCACATATCCGCGTTGTCCCTGACGATGAGACCATGCCGTATATCGTATACGTGGATATGGCTTCGGAAATAAAGGACCTGAGCGATGATGAAGTTTTCCAGATGGACTATGATATAATAGTAGGGAATGCCAACGCATCGCAGATAACCATCAACGAATATCTGAACACTATCGTAAAACACGGGCCTCAGGAAACGACCCAGAAGTCACTTAACCCGGGAAATGAGTATGCCGTATGGGCTTATGGAATCGATTTGCAGGAAGACGGCACTCTGGTTAGATTGAGTAAGATTACAAGGGAGTATTTCACGACAGAAATCCCGCCGGTGACCGAAAACAGCATAACCCTTGAAGTGGAGTCAACCGGCACTACCCTCTCGGCTGTCGCTACCCCATATACAAACGACAAATACTACAATCTTAACTGGAACAATGAAAGCACCCTTGTTAATGCCGGTTATACGGACGGGACAGTTGCCGAAAGATGTTTCCAATTCGAATATGACTATATGATAAAGTATATTAGCTTCTATGCAGTGACAGATTGGGCCAATGTAAAGCAAGGTCCTGCTACAACATCGACGGTGATGACGAAGCCCGATACATATTACCTGTTCGCATATTTCATCAATAACGATGCAACAGCCGACGGTGAAATCATTCTCAAGACTATAGAATTCGACGGTGCGAATGTGACCATCCGCTAATAAATGACGATAAAAATCTTTCGGGATTTTTCATAAAAAAACTGAGGGTGACCCAAAAGTCAATGACTTTTAAGGGTCATCCTTTTTTTTTCAGAAGTGAATAGCGAGTTATTTCCGAATTGATTGATAAAGTAATTTTGTATTTTTGTATCAAATTATAATTCCACCAACCGTCAATAGTATGGCAATACCTATCAATATCGAAGACTTGCTTAACAAACGCAAGATAGAGTCTAACCGCATTGAGTTCAAAAAGGGATGGAATCCTGATAGAATTTATCGTACAATCTGCGCCTTTGCCAATGATTTTGACAATATCGGAGGTGGATATATCGTAGTGGGAATAGAGGAAGAGGAACGGACAGGAATTGCCAAAAGGCCGGTCACAGGTTTGCCAATCGAGGGACTGAACGATATTCAGAAAGACATGGTTGGGTACAATACAAGATAGAACCATACTATATGCCTCGTATTGATGTCCAAGAAGTTGACGGGAAGAGTGTTCTTGTGATATGGGCTCCTGCCGGGGTTAATCGCCCGTATAATGTAAGAGAGCGAGTTACGGCAAAACAATCTCCAAGCAAATGGTATGTACGGAGCGGGACAAGTACCATTGAAGCAAAAGGCGAGGTACTTGACGAACTCAGGGAGATGGCTAATAGGACACCTTTTGATGAAAGAGGGAATGAGCGGATTGAGATTTCGGATATCTCCCCGGCTTTGGTACTGGATTATCTTCAGACAGTGGACAGTCGTCTGGCAAATGACTTTGAAAACAAGCCATTTGTGGAAATACTTGATCAGATGGACTTGTTGACCGGCCCGACTGAGCATCAAACACTCAAAAATGTAGCGGCGATGATGTTTTGCAAGAATCCTGCGAAATTCTTTCCTACGACACAGGTGGACATCGTCATATTCCCTGAAGGTTGCATTGAAAATCCGAATAATATGATAGAAGTCCCGAAGATAATAGGGCCTGTTCCGGAAATGATCAAGCAGACTCTGGACTATATCCGAACCAATGTCATCAAGAAACGCATTATCAAGCCTAAAGACAAGGCGGAATCAATCACATTCTTCAACTATCCTTATCAGGCCATTGAGGAAGCTGTTGTCAATGCACTTTATCATAGGGATTATCAGGAGCGGGAACCTGTGGAAATTACTATCGAACCGAAAAAGATTTCTATCCTCAGCTATGCCGGGCCAGACCGCTCTATCAGTTTGGATGCCATTCATAAGGCTGAGCATCTGAAGTCACGCCGCTACCGCAACCGTCGTTTGGGTGACTATCTGAAAGAACTCCAGTTATCTGAAGGTCGTGCTACGGGGATTCCTACCATTCAGGACGAGTTACGCAAGAATGGCTCAGGCCCGGCAAAGATTGAAACAGATGAGGACAGAACCTATTTCTTGATTGAGATTCCTTGCAGGGAAGGATTTGAAAACTCCATTAATCCACAAAATGAGGCTATAAATGAGGCTATAAATGAGGCTATAAATAAAAACGCTCTGTCTGTTTTATTGGAGATTTCCAGATCTCCTCATATAAAGAGGAAAGCATTATTAGGACTGATTGATATTTCGAAGGCTACGTTGGAACGTATCATTAAACAACTGTCTTCTGAACCTTTAAGGCTGATTGAATACCAAGGCTCCTTAAAAACAGGCGGATATGTATTGACTGAAAAAGGACAGGAATACTTGGAAACATTGAGGTGACCTTTATTTATTCTGTGTCATCGTGGCATTGGGGCAAATCCCGAAAATGTTTCGTGGTAAGAATACGATAGAAAAATATGGCGGACAACTGCATCCTACTACACACAGCCGGATTTCAGATAAATAAAAAAGCCGCTGATTTTCAGCGGCTTCATTATGGTCCGTCCTAATTCATTGCAATCAGTTACGTTCTTTCACTTTCCATCTTTGAAAAATGTTTGATTTCAGTGCTTTTATTTCTGAGTCCTTTCCTTCTTCAGCCTTTCGGTCAGAAGCGGGACTATCTTATTGAGGTCTCCGACTATGCCGAGATCGGCTACCTTGAATATAGGGGCCGACTTGTCTTTATTCACGGCTATGATGAGATCCGACTCCTCCATTCCTGCAAGATGCTGGATTGCTCCGGAAATGCCGAGAGCGAAATATACATCCGGGCGGACAGTTTTTCCTGTCTGGCCAACCTGACGGTCATGGTCGATGATTCCGGCATCCACCATGGACCTTGAAGACGAAACTTCGGCGTCAAGGGTATCCGCAAGCGCACGGAGTTTTTCAAAACCTTCCTTGCAACCTACGCCGCGGCCTCCGGAAACGAGAATCCTTGCCTCGGAAATGTCCACCGCACCTTTATTTATCTTCACATTTTCAAGAAGCCTTACCTTGAACTTCGAAGGGTCGAATACTGGCCTGAATCTTTCAGTCTCGCCTTTACGTCCTGGCTCGGCAGCCGCTTTCTGCATGACTCCCGGCCTTACTGTGGACATCTGCGGCCTTGTTTCCGGCGACATGATCGTAGCCATAAGGTTTCCTCCGAAAGCAGGACGTGTCATCATCAGGTCCTTCGTTTCTTCGGATATCTCAAGTTTGGTACAGTCCGCCGTAAGACCGGTGCAAAGCCTTGCCGCAAGTTTCGGAGCGAGGTCGCGGCCTATCGTAGTCGCACCGAAGAGGACTATGTTGGGCCTGTTGGCATTGATGACCTGCGAAACTGCCTGGGAATACTGTTCCGTAAGGTATTCTTTCAATTCAGGTTCATCGATTACTATTACCTTGTCCGCACCGGCTTCTATCAGGGATTGCGCCTTGTGTTCGATTCCGCTTCCTGCCAGGATAGCCACTACTTTCTCACCGAGGGCCGCAGCCAGATCCCTGGCCTTGCCGAGAAGCTCCAATGCCACAGGCTGAACAACTCCTTCGCGCTGTTCAGCGAAAACATAAACGTCCTTATATAAAGTCTTATCCATTTTCCTACTGTTTTTCAATCGTTAAAGAATATATTTTTTCGTTAAAGAATATATTTTTCTTTCAGTTTCGACACAATCAAATCGACTGCTTCTTCCGGAGTGACTTCATATACTTCACCGGCCTGCTTCAGACCTTTGGCAAAAGCTTTGAACACCTTTGTCGGAGAGCCTTTGAGTCCGAGTTTGGATTCATCCACATCGATCTTGTCGGCAGTCCAGATTTCCACTTCACGGCCGTATGCCTCCACGATTCCACGTACCGACATGTACCTCGGCTTGAAGGCGGAAGCAAGGACGGTAAGGAGTATTGGCATACCCGTTTCAAGCAGCATATAGCCTTCTTCTGTTTCCTTTTTCACGCGGAGTGTCTTGCCACCGTCATACTCGAGTCCGGCGACGTACGAAATATGAGGCAGACCGAGGTGCTCGGACATTTCCGGGCCAACCTGTGCGGTGTCTCCGTCGATTGCCTGACGGCCGGTAATGATGATATCATAATCGAGCATCCTCAGGGCACCTGCCAACGCATTGGAAGTCGCGAGCGTATCGGCGCCTGCAAAACGCTTGTCTGTCAGAAGTATGGCCCTGTCGGCCCCCATTGCGAGCGCTTCGCGGAGCATATCGTCCGCCTGAGGAGGACCCATCGTTATTACGGTGACATTGGCTCCGAAGCTGTCTTTCAGACGGAGGGCAAGTTCAAGCCCGCCCTTGTCATCTGGGTTCATTATGCTCGGTACACCGTCGCGTATGAGAGTCCCCGTTACCGGATTTATCTTGATTTCGGTAGTATCGGGAACCTGTTTTATGCAAACTACTATATTCATGTTTCAATCTTCTCTTATAGGTTAAACATACATTATTTGAAGAGCTTGCCGGCGATAACCATCCTCTGGACTTCCGAAGTTCCTTCGTAGATTTCCGTAATCTTGGCATCGCGCATCATACGCTCGACAGGATATTCCCTCGTATAACCGTAACCGCCATGGAACTGTACGGCCTTGGTCGTCACCTCCATTGCGGTCTCGGCGGCAAAAAGCTTGGCCATGGCCGCATCGGCCGAATAAGGCACCTTTGCATCTTTCTTGAACGCCGCACTGCGGACAAGAAGGCGGGCCGCCTGGACCTTGGTCTCAAGGTCTGCCATCTGGAACTGTGTATTCTGGAAAGCCGAAATGGATTTGCCGAACTGTTTGCGTTCCTTAGTATACTTGACGGTCTCGTCCATAGCGCCCTGGGCTATTCCGAGAGCCTGTGCGGCAATACCTATGCGGCCACCGTCAAGGGTTTTCATGGCAACGCCGAAACCTCCCCCGAGTTTGCCGAGAAGGTTGGACTTAGGTATGCGGCAGTTCTCGAAAATCAGCTCGCAGGTAGCCGAGCCGCGGATTCCGAGTTTCTTCTCTTTCTTGCCGAAAGAAAATCCCGGAGTGTCCTTCTCTACTATGAAAGCCGATATTCCTTTGGTTCCTAATGACTTGTCCGTCATTGCAAAAATTATGTACACATGGGCATAACCGGCATTCGTAATGAATATCTTGTTACCGTTCAACACCCACTCTTCCCCATCAAGGACGGCCGTAGTCTGCTGGGCCGATGCGTCCGTACCGGCATTCGGCTCAGTAAGTCCGAAAGCCCCGAGCCATTCTCCTGAACAGAGCTTGGGAAGATATTTCATCTTCTGCTCCTCGGTTCCGTGCTCATAGATAGGCGCAACGCAGAGGGAGGTATGGGCCGAAAGCATTACTCCCGTAGTTGCACAGTTTCTGGAAAGTTCCTCTACGGCCATAGTATACATGAGGTTTGTTCCGCCGGCTCCTCCGTATTGCACCGGAATAGGAATGCCGAACAGGCCTATGCCTTTCATCTTCTCGACGGTTTCAAGAGGAAACCTCTCCTGCTCGTCTATTTCTGCGGCAAGAGGCGCGACTTCCTTGTCGGAAAACTCGCGTATCATCTGGAGGAAGAGCGCTTCTGTCTTGGTCAAATCAAAATTCATATCAAAAATCAATTAAATTTACTGTAACCTATCTTTCCTTATACAGTCATTCCGCCGTCCACGCTCAATGTAGCCCCGTTCACATATGAAGCCTCATCCGAAGCGAGATACAGGTATGCGTATGCTATGTCTTCAGGGTCTCCGAGACGTCCTACAGGCACCTTGGCCTTCATGCCGGCAAGCACTTCCTCAGGCATTGCGGCAACCATGTCCGTAGCGATGAAACCAGGGGCAACGGCATTGACAGTAATGCCTTTGCGGCCGAATTCACGGGCAAGGGTCTTTGTCATTCCGATGATGCCGGCCTTTGTCGCAACATAATTGGTCTGGCCGAAATTGCCGTAAAGCCCTACGACGGACGAAGCGTTCACTATCCTTCCGTAACCAGCTGCAAGCATGTACTCGGAAACGGCCTTGGTACAATAGAAAACTCCCGTAAGGTTGACATTGATTACTTCCTGCCATTGCTCGACGGTCATTTTCTTCATGGTACTGTCACGGGTTATTCCGGCATTGTTGATAAGGATATCTATCTTTCCGTAACGGTCATAAACCTTCTTCATGCCTGCCGTCACACCGTCGAAATCGCTTGTATCCACCTTGTCGTATGCGATATCGAGTCCCTGTCCGGCAGCGGAACGGACAAACTCCTCACCGCGTTTTTCGCTCCTTCCCCATACTGTAACCTTTGCACCTTCCCTGGCAAACAGAAGGGCCGTAGCAGCGCCGATACCGGCAGTCCCACCGGTAATGACGGCGACTTTATTTTCCAATCTGTTCATAATAATATTTTTTTTAAGATTATTTACTTGATTATTAATAATTTCTGTTTTTATACAAATTGCTCGTCATGTTTCAGCATGGCGGTACCGCTTATGCATTCCCTGCCGGTCTCGCAGTCCACAAGGGAACAGCTGACGATACCTATGTGTTTTTCGGGCTTGATCTCGGTGACTTCGAAACGCGCGACATAATCCCTGTCCACATACACGGGAGCAAGGAATTTCATCTGTTGCGACATGTAGATGGTACCGGGACCCGGAAAATCCATACCGAACACCTTCGAAAAGACGGCTGCTGAAAGGAAACCGTGTACAATCGGACGCTTGAACATGGTCTTTGCGGCATATTCGGCATCGAGATGGATTGGGTTGCAGTCACCGCTGACCTTGGCGAAACCGATTACGTCATCCTGCGTATAACGTACTTTCTGCTCGTATTTGTCCCCTGTCTTGATCATATCAGCACATGGGTTTTAAATCAGGTGAAACAATCAGCTTCGGTTCAGTGGCTTCCTGTACTTGCTCGACAGTGAATTCAGGATTGATTTCCACCAACTCTATGCCTTCCGGAACAATCTTCATCACTCCCATCTCGGTGATAATCATATCGACCTGTGCGGCAGCAGTCAAAGGAAGGCTGCACTCTTTCAGGATTTTGAGCTTGCCCTTATTGGTGTGCTCCATGGTGACAATCACCCTTTTAGCCCCTACGACAAGATCCATCGCGCCTCCCATGCCAGGAGTAAGCTTGCCCGGGATAATCCAGTTTGCGAGATTTCCCTTTTCGTCCACCTGCATCGCCCCGAGGAAAGTGGCATCCACATGCCCACCGCGGATAATGGCGAAAGATTCGGCGGAGTCGAAAGTGGAAGCTCCAGGGTTGAAGGTAATATAACCGCCGCCGGCATTTATCCTTTCAGGATTTTCCTCGCCAGGGGCAGGTGCCGGTCCCATCCCCATGACTCCGTTTTCCGACTGAAGGACGACAGAAACGCCTTCAGGAAGAAAATCGGGTATCATCGTAGGCAGACCTATGCCCAAATTGACGACATCGCCGTCATGCAATTCGAGAGCAGCCCTTCTGGCTATGACCTCTCTTATCTGATTCTTATCCATAATATTAAAATTTTAATTATTTATTTCATTCCTCTTTTTACAAATTCCTGCACGATGAACGAAGCCACATCGTCGGCGTATGTATTCATGCCGAAACCGGCATCATAACCGAGTTCCTTGGCAAGTTCGTGCGTAATGCGCGGGCCGCCGCATACAAGAAGCATCCTG
The DNA here is from genome assembly GCF_002159555.1 of Muribaculum sp. An289. Taxonomy (GTDB): domain Bacteria; phylum Bacteroidota; class Bacteroidia; order Bacteroidales; family UBA932; genus Merdivivens; species Merdivivens faecigallinarum. The sequence goes on along the minus strand of NZ_NFIV01000002.1, from coordinate 270,585 downwards.
TCCCTGAGTCCTTCCGCCTCCATGAGCTCCACGAGTTCCGTAAGGTTCTTGATATGGATGTCTTTCTGCGTAACTGTCTGGGAAACAAGAAGGGCATCGGCTTTCAGCTCAAGGGCCTTGGCCAGGAATTCATCGTTCGGCACCTGGCTCCCGAGATTGTATGCCTCTATCATTTCATACCTTTCCAGTCCGTAATGACCGGCATAACCCTTCATGTTCATGATGGCGTCTATGCCTACCGTATGGGCATCCGTTCCGGTACTTGCTCCAACGACCACTATCTTGCGCCCTATGTTCTCCTTTATATATTCGTCGGTCTCGTCCATCGACATGACGTTGGACTCCACCTTAGGCACGTGGATGGAGGTATAATCGACAGTGTGCGTGCAGCTTCCGTAACAATTGAAGAACGTATACCCTTCGGTGAGCTCCCGGTAGAACACTACCAAAGGATCGTTGAGACCCATTTTGCGGAGAAGCTGCTTGGCTGCCTCGACGGCTTCGTCACCTGCCGGAACCGGAAGGGTGAAACTTATCTGGACTTTCCCGTCGTTCATCGTATCGCCGTAAGGCTTTACTTTGGTAAGGTCGAGGGTCTTGTCGAAATCCTTGACCTGCATTGAATATAAACCGCCACTCATATTATTTTCTGTTTTTCATCAGTTCAATAAACGGATTGGAATAATGCGAACCCTTCATGCATACGCCTTCCAGTCCCTTTCCACCTGTCTTGGAGCGTTTGACATCAGCGAAAATCCCTTTTTCAAGGGCCGTGAACAGGCCTTCCCTGTCCATCTTTTCAAGCAATTCGATGGCATCGTCGAGAACCTTGGCCGCCCTTGTGCGGACGATTCCGCCTTCCCTGAACTCCATCTCGTCGCCTATGTTCTTCATATTGGTGAAGATGTATTTCGCGTTCTCTATCGAAAGATACCTGTCCGACATGAACGGAGTATGTATCGCCTCGGTAGGCATGCCGAGAAGCTGTATGCCCTGATGTGTCCAGATTCCCACCATATTGAACAGGGCGTCCTGGATATGGCCGCGGAAAATGTTTCCGGTCATGAATTTCGTAGGAGGCATGTACTTCAGGGTCGCCTTAGGGAAAATCTCCCTCGTCATTTCGGCCTGCGCCAGTTCGTAAAGGAAGCCGTTTTCAAGCATAGGATCCATTTCGAAGGCATGGCCGAGCCCCATCTGCTCCTCCGGAAGCCCCGCCAAAAGCGCAAGCTGCTCATTGATGATGTCCGAGGCAAGGACAGTATGGGCGGCCTCCACGGCATCCGCCGTTGTAAGATAATTGTCTTCGCCGGTATTGATTATGACTCCCGCATAACCGTTTATCACCCTCGAAAAATACTGGTCGATGAGGGTCCTCTGCATATTTATGTCCCTGAACAGTATCCCGTAAAGGGCATCGTTGAGCATCACGTCGAGGCCTTCGAAGGCGCCCATTATGGCTATTTCCGGCATGCAGAGTCCGGAGCAATAGTTGCAAAGCCTGATATAGCGGCCTACCTCCTCTCCTACTTCGTCAAGCGCCTTGCGCATGATGCGGAAATTTTCCTGGGTCGCATAGGTTCCGCCGAAACCTTCGGTAGTGGCTCCGTAAGGCACATAGTCCAAAAGGCTCTGGCCCGTGGTCCTTATTACCGCTATGATGTCGGCTCCCTGGCGCGCTGCGGCCTGTGCCTGGACTACGTCCTCGTATATGTTGCCCGTAGCGACTATTACATAAATGTATGGCTTTGGCCCTTCGCCGATGGTCCTCAGATACTCTTCACGACGTGCCCTGCGGGCCTTAATCCTGTCGAGGCTGGACTCGATTACAGGCCTGAGCACCTTGTCCCGCTCCTCCTTGGAGGCCGGCTTCGTACTGCCGAGGTCTATTTCGGAAGAAGCCACCTTTTCAGCTATCTGCTGAGGGTCCAGCCCATAGCTTATCATCGCATTCGCAAGATAAAACAGGACACCTTCCTGAAGGAGACCCTTGCTTTTCAGACTGTCTACCACGACGTTAGGCAGCGGAACTCCTGCCGAATCCACGCCATCGATACCCATAAGGCGGCACAATGTCCTTTCGACCGCCACGGTAGTATATTTTTCCACAAAATCCTGGACATTACGGGCAATCGACCCTGCAAGCTCCCTTGCGTGGGCGACTTTTCCGAAATCCAAACCCAATTTACTACTCATAAAATATCTTATTTTAACTTAATAAACCTATCTGTTGTCCGCAAAACGGCGCGCCAGATCCAGCCAACGGCTGTCGGCGCCCGTCCGACGGGCGGTATCTATCGCTTCGTGCGGTACTCCCGCTTCGCCTACGTCGGCAAGCGAGTAATCCATTTTTCCTTCGGAATATCCTTTGACCCTCAATTGACGGCAACGGACTCCGGCTATATCGTAATGTGTCGTAATGACGGCAGCGGTACCGAGCTCGGAAAAAGTCTGGACAAGGGCCGAAACAAGGGCGGTGCCCTCTATCGGGTTCGTAGTCCTTGCTGGTTCATCCACGAGCACCAACGGCTCACCGATGTTCCGCGCATACGCTATCGAGGCGTCTATGGCCTTTATTTCGCCGGCAAAGGAAGATAGCCCCTCCCGGCTGTTCTCGGCATCCCCGCTGATGAGGAACACTTCGTCCTTCGGCGCTACGCGGGCCGAGGTAGCGGGAACGGCAAAACCGAATTGCACAAGATACTGTGCAAGTGCGAGCATTTTAAGAACAACGCTTTTTCCGCCCATATTCATCCCGACGAGAACCGTGACCGGGGAAGAATATGAAAAATCTATCGGCTGGAAAGAACGTCCGCTTTCGGAAAGGCTGTCCGCAATCTGCGGATGGAACAGTCCTTCATATCCTCCCTTGCCTCCCCTTTCAAGCACTTTCGGGATGACATACCCCTTGTCTTCCATCATTTTCGCCTTGGCCAATATTATATCGAGACGTGCCAGCGAATACAGGGAGTCTTTCATGAGAGATGAAAAGGATTTCAGGGAGGCCGACAGCGAAGCGCGCACGGCTGCCTCCATTGCGGCGGCTTTCTCCTCGGCTTCAGCCCTTTCCTCCCCGCTGGCCCTTCTTATGACAAGCCTCAGTTCCGCAAGCCGGGGATCGTATGAATCGTAGATATAGAACGAATTTATGCCTAAACCGTCAGGGTCGAGCAGGGCGAGGACTTCCGAAAGGTCTTCCGGCAAAGGCAGACGGCATTCCACCCTGTCGCTGCAAAGATTCATCGGTTCAAGAAGCTCCCGGACCTTTGCTGAAACAAGTGCAAGATGCTTTATTTCGAAAAGTTCGATTTCATCCAGCACTTCTCCGTCCTCAAGCCTTGCAAATGTTGCCGTAATATCGCGCAATTCGCAGAGCCTGGCGGTGACGGATTCATATACGTCATAATCGTCCAGAACACGCACGGCTTCGAGGACGGATATATAGGAAGCCTTTATCTCTTCTGTGGACGTCATCATCGGGGTTTCAAGCAACAATTTCCGCGAAAAGCCGGAAGACAATTCCAGCCCTTCGAAATAATACCGGATTCCGCATTTGGAATCCACTATGTCCTTGAATCTGACCACCTGCCAAAAAACTTTCAACTGTCCAATCTAAATAAATCATAAACGGGAACCGGCAGTTTTTCCTCCAGGGCCCCGCAGAGCCTCGAAGAATCCAGGATAATCCCGTTCGGCGAAACAGGGTTCACGCATACTGCCAACAATCTGCTTGTCATAAGCATTTTGAGCATGATGCCGGCCCTTTCCATCCTCGCAACGCAGGAAGGCGAAACGAATACTTTCGTAAAATCCCTTGCCACTATTTCAAAACCGTCTCCCGCCCCGTCCGCAATAATCCGGTCCACAAGTCTGTCCGTAAGCGCCCCGGAAACATATATCCCGGCAAAACCTCGGGCCAGATTGTCCTTGACCGATGCAAGCGAAAGCGCCGACATTCCCGAAGGTACCTGCCTGATGCTTCCGTCCGTGCAGATGTTCCATATACCTCCGCCTTCGAGGCCGGACATCCGCTCATATCCGGGGCCGGAATATTTTTCTGCCATTATGAGACCGACGGTATGCGCCGTTTTCCTTACTAATTCGGCGATATTCGCGCTCAACGCCGCTCCGGTCGAAAGCACCATCGCTTCGCTTATGGCCGGGGATGCCGATGACAAACGGGAAATGGCACCGTCTATCAGTGTAAGTCCGGCACCCAGTGTCTCCATCTTCCTGATCCACCTTCCCAGGCCTTTTCCTGTAGAAGGGCCTGAGAGCAAAAGGTTTCCGTAATCCAGGGCCCTTGCCGTGACAACCCTTCCCAAAGCCGTGCTTTCATCGCTCACATCCAGAAGTTCCGAAAGTATGCGGCGCTGAAGGTAATGCTTTTCGCTTGTGGAGAACAGCATGCCTTCCCTGAGGAAGATTTCCGGCTTGGACGTCCCTGTCACGGAATCCGTCGTCTCTCCGTCCACACCTATGGAGGTTACGGCGACCTTCACCCTGCCGGCCGGAAGATTCCTGATGATATAGTTAAGGCACTCCGTCTTCCCCGTGTTCTTCTCCAGCCCCACGACAGAGACGGAGCGCGATTCCACTATATCATCTATCAATGTCATTTCTTATAGTTATGGGCCCTTTCCACCCTGTCGAGGCGGGCAGGCTCAATCGACATTTCCTTGCCCTCCAGCAAAGACTCCACACCTTCGGTACGGAGCCCTTCGCACTCAGGACAATGGCAGTTTTCATACTCCATCGGCTCGGTATAAGTGGTAATCACCCCTTCGAAATTCCTGAGCACTACCTTGCCCGGAGCCTGTGAAATAAGATACTGAGGCATCACCGGTATCTTTCCGCCGCCGCCCGGAGCGTCCACAACGAAAGTTGGAACGGCAAAACCCGAAGTATGTCCGCGCAACGACTCGATAATCTCGATGCCCTTGGATACCGGAGTACGGAAATGTTCCAATCCCATGGAAAGGTCGCACTGGTATATGTAATAAGGCCTTACCCTCATTTTCACAAGTCCGTGGACAAGTTTGCGCATCACACCGACACAATCGTTCACTCCGCGGAGAAGCACGCTCTGGTTACCGAGAGGTATGCCGGCATCGGCAAGTTTCGCACAGGCGGCAGCCGACTCTTCGGTAAACTCGTTAGGATGGTTGAAATGCGTATTGAGCCATATCGGATGGTATTTTTTCAACATGTTCACAAGGTCGTCCGTAATCCTCTGCGGGCAAACGACCGGAACACGCGAACCAATCCTGACAATCTCAACATGTGGAATCTGCCTCAAACGCGAGATGATGTATTCCAGGCGGGCGTCACTGACCATCAGCGCATCGCCTCCTGAAAGAAGCACATCCCTTACCTGAGGGGTCTTCTCGATGTATTCCAACGCTTTCTCCACACGCTCGTGCGAACTTTCGGAATCCGTATGCCCGGCGAAACGCCTCCTCGTACAATGGCGGCAATACATCGAGCACATATCGGTTATAAGCAGGAGCACACGGTCTGGATACCTGTGTGTCAGGCCGGGAACCGGAGAATCTATATCTTCATGGAGAGGGTCGAGCTGATCCGCTGCAACCCTGTGTGTCTCATATATGGTAGGGACAGCCTGACGTCGTATCGGATCATGAGGATCGTCCGGATTGATAAGGGACACATAATACGGGGTAATCGCCATCCTGAGGGTCTTCAGGGTCTGACGGACACCTTCTTCCTCCTCGGGCGTGAGATTCACGTATTTTTTCAAATCCTCTAAGGTCTCTATTCTGTTCTTGACCTGCCACTTCCAGTCATTCCACTGCTCGTCGGTCACATTCGGGAACAATTCCTTCCTTCTCGATACGTTCATATCCGGTTATGCATAAAGTTCTGTAAAAATCTTTCTGAGTTTTTCGCTTTCACGAAGAATCTGGAGCGTAATCTCAGCATGTCCCTTGGTATAACCGTTGCCTATTATCATGGTCACATCGCTGCCTACGCCTTCCGCGCCGAGAGCCGCCTTCGTGAAGCTCGTCGCCATCGAGAAGAAATAAACGAGACCGTCGTTCTTCGTGCAGAGGATGGATGTCATCTCTGTATCAGGAATGTTGACATTGTTGATGGTAAGGTCGCACATCTTGCCGTCGGTAAGCTCCTCTATCTTCTCCATTACAGGGACAGGCTGGGTAGCATCCGCGGAGAACACATAGTCGCAGAAACCGAGTTCCTGAAGCCTTTTCGTACTCTTTTCACTGTGGCACAGACCGATGACTTTGCCTGTGACTCCGGCGCGTTTCTTGGCTTCATAGCAGCAGAGCATTCCGGATTTTCCACCGGCGCCGATAATCAGCACAGTATCTCCCGGCTTCACGAGTTTGGCTGTCTGTGCCGGAGCTCCGGCTACGTCGAGGGCCGAAAGAGCGAGTTTTTCAGGAAGATCAGAAGGAATCTTCGCGTAGATGCCGCTTTCGAAAAGAATCGCCTTGCCGTCTATGTCCACCTGATCTATGTCAGCCCTGATTTCCTTAATCCTGTCGATACGGAGAGGTGTGAGCGAAAGGGACACGAGGGTAGCTATCTTGTCGCCTACCTTCAGGTCGGTCTTTCCTACAAGGGCATCGCCTATCTTTTCAACAGTACCGAGAAGCATTCCGCCCGAACCAGTTACAGGATTGCGGTGCTTGCCCTGTTTTGCCACTATGTCAAGCATAATCTCGGCTATCTTCTTGTGGTCGCCGCCGGCCTGCTGCTCTATCTGGGTGAAAGAAGCAGAGTCGATATTCAGAGTCTGTACATCAATAAGGATTTCATCGTCATAGATTTCATCCATATTATTGTCAATTCTGTCAGCCGGCTGTGGAAGAACACCTTTAGGAGATATTACCCTGTGCAGTCCGTATTTATTTCCGTGTTTCATATCAATAAAAATTTAATGTTATTATTTTTTGTTTTTTTAAAAATCCGTCAATGTATTAAAAAAATTTTACCGGATGGCTTGACAGACCGTTCCGGGATTATTTCAAAGGGGCGAGTCCGAGGATTTCGCGCGCCTCTGCCGGAGAAGCTATCGCACGCCCGAATTCACCGGCGAGCCTGACAACTTTCTCCACAAGTTCCCCGTTGGAACGGGCGAGCACTCCCTTGGACAAATAAACATTGTCCTCGAAACCCACACGCACATGTCCGCCGTCGATAATTGCGGCGGCCGCCAGAGGGAATTCGTAACGGCCTATCCCGGCCACGGTATAGGTCGCATCCTGAGGGATGCTGCCGCGCATGAAGGTGAAATCCCTGAGGGTACCGTCGATGCCTCCGTTGACCCCCATTACGAAATCGAAGTGCAGCGGAGCCTTGATGAAGCCCTTGCGGTGCAGTCTCAAAGCCATGTCTATCATGCTCTTGTCAAAGACTTCGAGTTCCGGCTTGATGCCGCGCTCTATCATCCTCTGTCCGAAATATTTTATGGTATTTTCGGTATTTTCGAAAATATCGTCCCCGCCGAAATTCAGGGTACCGCAATCCAAAGTGGCCATTTCAGGGAGCAGTTCCGTAGGCTGGAGACGTTCGTCATTGGTCATTCCCACGGCCCCTCCGGTGGAAGGCTGGATAATCACGTCCGGACAAACCGCACGGATAGCATCGATTACTTCCTTGAAACGTGCCTTGCTCTGCGTAGGCATACCGTCGTCCTCCCTGACGTGCAGGTGAATCAGGCTCGCACCGGCATCGTATGCCGATTTGGCTTCGCGGGCGCATTCCTCTACTGTATAAGGAACGGCAGGATTGTGCTCTTTAAGCACCTCGGCGCCGCAAATGGCGGCTGTTATAATCAGTTTTTCCATATCGCTTATTTTCTTTGGCATTTTTTAGGGACAACGCACGTACCGCTTGCACGGCAGACTACGACAGGTTCGGCAAGCACGTCGCATGCCGAGTCGGAAATATCCGGCCGCGGAGCTATCACCTTGCGCGCCTCGAAAACCATCTTCCTCGAAGTGTTCCCCTCGGAAACTATTTCGCCGACAGCTTCAATATAATCGCCTGCATACACAGGAGCTATGAATTCGACATTGTCGTATGCCTTGAACAGGCCTTCGTCTCCGTCCCTCATAATCAGGAGCTCTGTCGCCACATCCCCGAAAAGCTGGAGCATCTTGGCCCCGTCCACGAGATTTCCGCCATAGTGTGCGTCGTGGCAACTCATCCTCATGCGGATCATCGATTTGTAAACTTCTGCCATAAATAAATATCTGTTTAATTCATCATTTCACAATAAAATCCACGAAAATGCCCGGAGTATGAACCGATTCCGGCTCGATTGCACCGACAGGCACTATCTCAAGAGGTTCGGCTATTACAAGGTCGGCCGCCATGGCCATTATCGGGTTGAAATTCTTGGTAGTCCCCCTGTAATAAAGGTTTCCGCTTTCATCCGCAACCGAAGCCCCGAGTATCGCCACATCGGCGCCGAGAGGCATTTCCACGATATATTCCTTACCTTCGATTGTCATTGTCTGCCTGCCCTCGGCCGCCATCGTGCCGACCCCCGTAGGAGTGACTACTGCACCGAGCCCGGCTCCCTTGGCCCTTATCTTCTCGGCAAGGGTACCCTGGGGAATCAGATCCACTTTCAGTTCCCCGGCATTCATCTGGGCGATGGTCTCCGGATTGGTCCCTATGTGCGAAACTATCACACGCGAAACCTGTCTGTTCACTACGAGCTTGCCCAAAGACTTGTCAGGGAAAGCCGTATCATTGCAAATCAGGGTGAGCCCGCGGACTCCTTTTTCCACGAGAGTGTCTATGATCCTCTCGGGAGCGCCAGCTCCGAGAAAACCGCCCACCATAACAGTCATTCCATCCTTGATTTTGGCCACAGCCTCAGAAACCGAAATAATCTTATTCATAATATCAGCGAATTTGTACTAATTTTATCAATCAAACCGTAAAATTAGTCATTTTCGTTAAAATTACAAAGAATTTCAGGCGGTCCCGCAAAAAACCATTAGGAAAATATGGAAAAATATTAACAATGTTTAACCGGTGCACTGCGGAGGCTACCGGAGCAGCTCCAGAGAAATCCTCCCGCGTTCCGGTTCTGTGCCTATGACCCTGACACGCACTTTGCCGCGTATCTTCAGGGAAGACAGGGGACGGCCTGCCATGCGGGACACGTGAATCAGCCCGTTCTGCTTGATTCCGATGTCTACAAAGGCTCCGAAAGCCGTAATGTTGGTTACGATACCGTCGAGTTCCATGCCTTCGGACAAATCCTCCATGCTCCCTACGGAGCCGTCGAATTCCACGGTTTCCATGCCGGAACGGGGATCCAGCCCAGGCTTCGAAAGTTCCTTTATGATATCTTCCACCGTAGGCAGCCCCACGGAACCGGACACATAGTTTTCAGGTACGATTTTATTTATAAGCGCCTCATTCCTGATTAATTGGGAAACACCGACACCGAGGTCCGAAGCCATGCGCCTTACGACCCCGTAGGATTCGGGATGCACGGCCGAATCGTCCAGAGGGTCGTCGCCTCCCCTGATACGCAAAAAGCCGGCGCACTGCTCGAAAGCCTTCGCCCCGAGACGGCTGACTGACAAAAGTTCCCTGCGCGAGCGGAACGGTCCGTGCTCCTCCCTGTATCCGACTATATTGTCGGCGAGGGCCGGCCCTATGCCAGACACATACATCAGAAGATATTTTCCGGCAGTGTTGAGATTGACACCCACGCTGTTCACGCAACTCATGACTACGTCGTCGAGCCTTTCCTTAAGAAGCGACTGGTCCACATCGTGCTGGTACTGGCCCACCCCTATCGATTTCGGATCAATCTTGACGAGTTCGGCAAGAGGGTCCATGAGACGGCGGCCTATGGAAACGGCCCCGCGTACTGTCAGATCATAATCGGGGAACTCTTCCCGGGCGATATCCGAGGCTGAATAGACGGAAGCCCCGTCCTCGCTTACGGAAAACACTTCCACGTGCGGAGGAAGCCCCAGTTTTCTGAAAAACATTTCCGTTTCCCTTCCGGCTGTGCCGTTCCCGATGGCAACGGCCTCGATTGAATACTCCGCCACGAGGGAAAGGATTTTCTTCATCGAGACAATACGCTCGTTCCGTGGAGGGTGCGGATAAATCACATCGTCGGCAAGAAGTTTTCCGGACTCATCGAGGCATACGACCTTGCAGCCGGTACGGAAGCCCGGATCGACTCCCATCACGCGTTTTTCCCCGAGAGGCGGAGCCAGCAGAAGCTGGCGGAGATTGCTGCCGAAAAGCTCCACCGAAGCCAAATCGGCACGTTCCTTCGCTTCCCTTATTACTTCGGAAGACAGGGACGGCAGGAGAAGCCGTCTGTAGGAATCCTCCACGATTTTCCGGAAAACGGGAGCCAGGGCCTTTGAAGGAAAACGTTTTGCCTTGAAGATATCGTATTCTATCTTGTTGCATATTTTTACGGCATCCGCCTCCACCTTTACGGACAACACCCCTTCCGCTTCGGCCCTAAGCACTGCCAGCAGACGGTGCGGCGCAATCCGGTGCAACGGCTCGGAAAAGTCGTAATAGTTGGCATATTTCCCGTCCTTGTCCGTATCGGCGCCTTTTCTGGAGAGCGATGCCGACAGGATACCCTTTGAGGACAGGGCGGACCTTACGAAATCCCTTGCAGGCTTCATTTCGGAAATCCATTCGGAAACTATGTCGCTCGCACCGGAAAGGGCCTCTTCGGCATCCGATACTCCTTTCCCCGCATCGACATAATGTAAAGCTATCTTGTACGGATCGGCTACGGAAATCCCGAAAATGGCCTTTGCAAACGGTTCTAGTCCTTTTTCCCTGGCAACCGAGGCGCGGGTCTTCCTTTTCGGTCTGTAAGGCAGATAAAGGTCTTCAAGGTCCTTGGCGAATATGCAGGCGGAAATCTCCTTTTCAAGCTCCGGGGTAAGGGCTCCGGCCTCCGCAATGGTTGAAAGTACTGTTTCCTTGCGGCGCTCGAGTTCTTCGAATTTTTCCGAATAATATTTTATCCTGGCGACACCGTTTTCATCAAGGCCTCCCGTCCTCTCTTTGCGGTAACGGCTGATAAAAGGTATGGTCGCGCCTTCGGCCAGCAAATCGGCGCACTGTTCCACCTGCCACAGGGCGACACCGAGCTCGGAAGCTATATATTTTGTATAAATCTCTTTCATGGCAAACAATCAAATGTACAAAAATGCTCAATCGTGGGAAACCTGTTGCAGTTGCTTCCTGTAAGAGCTGAAAATCTTCGACTTGGAAACGAATCCGTAATATTTCCTGTCACGCCCTATCACCGGCAGGTTCCATGCTCCGGTGACTTCGAATTTCTTCATCACGGTATCCATGTGATCGTCTATGTAGACGTATTCTGGAGCTTGTTTAAGGAAATTCCACACGTGGAGTCTGTCGTATTGGCTGCGGTCGAACATCTTCGAGCGGATGTCCCCAAGTTCCACGAAACCCTGGAAACGCCCTTTGGAATCGACTATCGGGAAAATGTTCCTTGTAGACTCGGAAACGGTCTTAACCAAATCGCCCAAGGTATCCTCGACTTTCACGCACTTGAAGTCGTTTTCTATCACATCGGAAAGTTTCAGCAGGGTGAGCACCGCCTGGTCGCTGTCATGCGTAAGCAGCTCCCCTTTTTTCGCAATCCGCTTGGTATAAATCGAATAGGGTTCTATGCTCCTCGAAAAGGCGAACGAAATCGCCGATGTGAGGATGAGCGGAATCAGCAGCTCGTAGCCCCCGGATATCTCCGCAATGAGGAAGATGGCAGTCAGCGGGGCCTGCATGACACCGGCCATGGTACCGGCCATGCCGACAAGCACGAAATTGGGCTCCGGCACGCTGAAACCGAGCAGATTGGCGAAACGCGCCATCACGAAACCGGCTATACCGCCGATGAAAAGAGTCGGACCGAAAGTACCTCCGACACCGCCGCCGGCATTGGTGAAAGTCATCGCGAAAACTTTGAAAAACAGGATGCAGGTCACGAAGACGAGCAGCACCCAAGGGCTGTCCCCGAGATAGGAGAAAACCGAAAATTCGTCGAGGAGGGAATCGCTGCCGGACAGCAGCAGGTTTATCGACGAATATCCTTCGCCGTACAACGGAGGGAACAGGAAAATCAGGAGCCCGAGGCCTATGGCACACAGAATCCACCGTTTATATGGATTGGATATGTTCTTAATCCTGTCTTCCAACGACAACGTAGTCCTCGTAAAATAAAGCGAAACGGCCCCGCAGAAAAATCCGAGAATCACGTAAAACGGTATGTTTCCCATCGAGAACGGAAGGAGTTTCGCCGCAAAGGACGGTTCCTGGCCGAGAAATATGTACGACACCACCGTCGCCGATACCGATGAAAGCAGCAGCGGAAGGATGGAGGTCATGGATATGTTGAAAAGGAGGATTTCCAGGGTGAAAAGCACTCCTGCGAGCGGGGCCTTGAAGATTCCGGCGACGGCACCGGCGGCACCGCAGCCGAGCAGAATCGTCATGTTCTTATAGGACATTTTCATCAGCCTCGCCATATTCGAGCCTATGGCGGCCCCGGTATAGACTATCGGGGCCTCCGCTCCTACCGAGCCTCCGAAGCCTATGGTGACGGCGCTCGTAAGCAAAGATGCCCAGGTCTGGCGTGGTTCAATTTTGGATTCATTCTTGGAAACCGCAAGGAGGACCTTTGTGACCCCGTGGCCTACATCCCTCTTTATCACATATCTTACCAGAAGGAAGGAGACAAGCATGCCGATGCCAGGGAGGACCAGATATACGAAGTTCCAATTACCCGTGCTGAGTCCGGAAACGAAGTGCGCGAGATTGTCCACCATGAGTTTCAGGACCACGGCGGCAAGTCCGCAAAGGACTCCGACCACAAGGGCTATGATTATTAAAAGACGTTTTTCCGGAATCCTTCTCAGAGAGACCGGTATGGAACGCAGGATACGCAGTAATGAAGTATCATTCATCAGCCTCGCCTTCACTGTACTGGGCGATGTTGTCGTCAGGGAGCGTGTCCTCGCTCTCTTCCCCGCCGTTTCCGGCTTCATCCTCGCCGTTGAGCCAGTTTTCGACGTCATCGTAATCATCCGTCTTCACCTTTACCTTTACGAGATAAACGGCATCGGGAATCTCGACGGTGACTGCATAGAAAGACGAGCCGTCAGGCTTGTCATATTTTTGTATATCAGGAAAATAATCTGAATAGCCTTTTGGATATTTTTCGGCAAAGACCTTTGCCAATTCTTCCGACATTTTCTCATAGCTGACCACAGCACGCCTCTTGTTAATATCCTTATTCATAATTTCCGAATTTAAATTTCTGTTTTCGAATCTTAATTTTCCTGTTTTTCAAAATCCGCCGCAATTTTAGTACATTTTTCTCAATGTCAAGCAAATTTTAAAAATGTTTTATAAAAATTTTCAATGATTTTTGAAGAAAAACGATTTTTGACGTTTTTTGCGCTCCACGTCCCTCTCCACGAAAACCGGTTTCAGGGTTTTTGGGTCGAGTCCGGAATAGAACATGACGGAAGAAGCAGTCATCGGAGTCGGGGTGAAATCCTGCACCTGTTCCATGTAAAGGCCCTCCAGATACCTGTTGCGGGAAAGCCGTTCCATATCCTCCATCGTGCAGCCCGGATGGCCCGATATGAAATACGGCACCAGCTGCATGCGGACACCCTCGCGGGCGCAAATCCTGTCGAATTCGCCGCGCAGACGTTCGAATAGCACGAAGGAGGGCTTGGCCATCAGCGCGAGCACATGCCCTTCGGTATGCTCCGGAGCCACTTTGAGCCTTCCGGAAGTATGTTTCAATATGAGTTCCGTCAGATATTTGCGGGAAGTCCCGTCCACGAATCCGTCCTTGTCTATAAACAGGTCGTAACGTATCCCGCTGCCGATGTACGAATGCCTTATGCCTTTTAAGGCGTCCACTTTGGCATACAGGCCGAGAAGCCTTGCATGGGAACGGTCCATATTGTCGCAAGGGGACGGGAAAAGGCAGGATTTCCTGCGGCACCTTGCGCACCGCTCCCTGTCCTTGCCTTTCATTCCGTACATGTTGGCCGTAGGCGCCCCCAAGTCGGATATGTTGCCGGCAAAACCGGGAAGCCCTGTCAAGGCCGCCGCTTCCCTCAATATAGAACCTTCCGAGCGTTCCTGTATGAATTTTCCCTGATGGGCGGCGATTGTACAGAAATTGCATCCTCCGAAACAGCCTCTGTGGGTCGTAATGGAAAACTTTATCATGTCGTATGCCGGTATCCGCTTGCCCCTGTATTTCGGATGGGGAAGTTTCGTGTAAGGCAAATCGTAGAATGAATCCATCTCCTCTTCGGTTGCAGGAGGATAAGGAGGGTTCACACGGACGAAACCTCCGCCGCAAGGCTCGACAATAACCGGCGGTTCCAGCATGTTGGCAGCCGTCTCTATATGATGGAAATTGCGGGCGAATGCCTTCCTGTCCTCAAGACAGTTCTCGAAAGGACTGAGGACAAGCGCCCCATCGGGATAATTTTTCCCGTCCTGGTAAAAGGCAATCTGCGGAATCTTCCTTATGTCGTAAACACGCCTGCGTGCCTCGATGGCCCTCGTGAGCTCAAGCATCGGGCGTTCGCCCATGCCGTAACAAAGATAGTCAGCCCCGCTTTCGACGAGTACGGAAGGCTTGAGCGAATCGGACCAGTAATCGTAATGTGCGAGCCTTCTCAAGGAAGCTTCGACTCCGCCTATCACTACCGGGACATCGGGATATATGGATTTCAGAATGCGGGTGTAGACAGTCACCGCATAGTCCGGACGCATTCCGGCACGTCCTTCGGGAGTATAGGCATCGTCGCTGCGAAGCCTTTTGGCCGCGGTATAATGGTTCACCATCGAGTCCATTGCCCCGGAGTTCACCCCGAAATAGAGCCGCGGAGCCCCCAATTTCCTGAAATCGCGCAAATCATCGCGCCAGTTGGGCTGAGGGACAACCGCTATCCTGTAGCCGTATTTTTGCAGATACCTTGCAATTACCGCCGTCCCGAAAGCCGGGTGGTCGATAAAGGCATCCCCGGTAAAAATGATTATGTCGATATAATCCCAGCCGAGTTCCCCGACCTCCCTGGCCGTAGTCGGAAACATATAAGCCATGGCCTACATCCTTTCAGGCAGCCTGATTCCGAGGATGCCCATCGCCTTCACCAGTACCTTCGCAATGTCGGAAATCAGGACGAGGCGGTACGCAAGCACTTTCCCATCCGGCTCCCTCAATATCGGAGTGTCATGATAATACTGGTTGAACTCTTTGGCGAGGTCGTATGCATAGTTGGCTATGACTGCCGGAGAATGCTGTTCCACCCCGTCGGCTATGCGTGCAGGAAAGTCGTTCAGAATCTTTATAATGCGGATTTCCTTTGCAGACGGCTCCACTCCCTGCGGCAATGCCCCCGCTTCCATCCCGTTTTCCTTTGCCTTGCGCAGAATCGACTTGATACGCGCATGGGTATACTGTATGAAAGGACCGGTATTGCCGTTGAAATCAATCGATTCGTTAGGGTCGAAGAGCATTGTCTTCTTCGGGTCTACCTTTATAATAAAATACTTCAGGGCACCGAGGCCGATTGTTTTCGAGAGTTCATCGCATTCGGCATCGGAAAAACCGTCCGTCTTCCCATGCTCGACGGTCATCTCCTTGGCAGTCTCATACATTTTCTCGATGAGGTCGTCCGCATCGACGACTGTCCCTTCGCGGGATTTCATCTTCCCGTCAGGAAGTTCGACCATACCGTATGAAAGATGGTGTATTGAACCGGCCCACGGGAAACCGAGTTTCCCGAGAATCAGCTTCAGGACCTGGAAATGGTAGTTCTGTTCATTGCCGACGACATATATGTGTTCATCAAGGTTGTATTCGGAAAAACGCTGTGAAGCCGTACCCAAATCCTGGGTAATGTAGACCGAAGTACCGTCCTTGCGGAGCAGGAGCTTGCGGTCAAGGCCGTCCGCCGTGAGGTCGCACCATACCGAGCCGTCTTCGGCCTTCTCGAAGACTCCCATATCGAGCCCTTTCTGCACCAATGACTTGCCGAGAAGATAGGTCTGTGATTCATAATAAGTCTTGTCGAAAACGATGCCGAGCTCTCCGTAAGTCTTGTCGAAACCCTCGTAAACCCAGCCGTTCATGGTTTTCCAGAGCTCCACGGTATCCTTGTCGCCCTGTTCCCATTTTACCAGCATTTCCTGGGCCTCTTTCAGGATTGGCGCGTTTTTCTCGGCCTCCTCCTTCGTCACGCCTTCGGAAACCAGCTTCTCGACTTCCTCCTTATAGAGGTCGTTGAACTTCACGTAAAAATCCCCTACGAGATGGTCGCCCTTTATGCCGGAAGACTGCGGAGTGACACCGTTGCCGGTCTTCAGCCAGGCTATCATGGACTTGCAGATATGGATACCGCGGTCATTCACGAGATTGACACGGATTACCCTGTATCCGCCGGCCTTCATGAGTTCGGAAACAGACCAGCCGAGAAGGATGTTCCTGACATGGCCGAGATGCAGAGGCTTGTTGGTATTCGGGGACGAAAATTCCACCATGACCGTCTTTCCGTTGGAAGGAAGCTGGCCGAAATCCTCAGAAGAAGTGATTTCCTCCAGAGCCTCGTTCCAGAAAAGAGGGGAAAGCGAAATATTGAGAAAACCTTTTATCACATTGTACGAAGCCACCTCGGACACATTTTCCGAGAGCCATTTGCCTATGGCCCCGGCGCATGCCTCCGGAGCGCATTTGGCTGCCTTTACAAAAGGAAAGACTACCAGAGTGTAGTCTCCCTCGAATTCTTTCCTTGTGGACTGAATCTGGACCTGCCCGTCGGCAGGCTCGAAACCGTACAACGCCGAAACGGCTTCCTTGCATTTCGAAGCCAGAAATATGTCAGGATTCATAAAAATCGTATTAGTTTTCAATTAATAAAAGGGACTGCTGCCATGCGGACGGGTGTCCGGGGCAGCTCCCGGGATTATCCCAAATAACTCTTGAGGAGCTTGCTCCTTGAATTGTTTTTAAGCCTTCTGATGGCCTTTTCCTTAATCTGCCTTACGCGCTCGCGGGTGAGGTTGAGTTCCGCACCTATTTCCTCAAGGGTCTTTTCCTGGCATCCGATGCCGAAGAAATATTTGATGATATCCCTTTCCCTGTCGGCAAGGGTGGACAGGGCCCTTTCTATTTCCTTATGGAGGGATTCGTATACCAGTCCCTTGTCGGCATTAGGCGAATCGTTGTTCGGCAGCACGTCCAGAAGGTTGTTGTCCTCCCCTTCCACGAAAGGGGCGTCCACGGAAACATGGCGGCCCGAAACGCGCAGGGTATCCGAAATCTTGTCCTGAGGGATATCGAGCATCTCGGCGAGCTCCTCTGAGGAAGGCATACGCTCGTTTTCCTGCTCGAATTTCGAAAGCGCCTTGTTTATCTTGTTCAGGGAACCGACCTGGTTCAACGGCAGCCTTACAATCCTCGACTGCTCGGCCAAAGCCTGAAGTATGGACTGTCTGATCCACCACACCGCATAGGATATGAACTTGAAGCCCCTTGTTTCATCGAATTTTTCCGCAGCCTTGATAAGGCCGAGATTGCCTTCGTTAATCAGGTCCGGGAGGCTGAGCCCCTGGTTCTGGTACTGCTTTGCCACGGAAACCACGAATCTGAGGTTTGCCTTGGTAAGTTTGTCCAAGGCCGCCTGGTCACCCTGGCGTATCCTTTGGGCGAGTTCCACTTCTTCCTCTACGGTTATAAGCTCTTCACGGCCTATTTCCTGAAGATACTTATCCAGGGAAGCGCTTTCCCTGTTGGTAATGGATTTTGTAATCTTTAATTGTCTCATTATAAAAACTGTCTCCTTTTCTTTCTGTCTGACGGCTACCGTTCCGCGAAGACGACCTCCATGACAAGTTCCCGTCCCCTTCTCGAAACCGTGACATCCACCTTTTCGCCCTGCCTGTAGGAACTTATCAGTTCACGCACGGCTTCGGCATCCCTGGCAGGCTCGGAACCTATCTTCAGAAGCACGTCTCCGGCCCTTATTCCTGCCTTGTCGGCATTTCCTCCCGGAACGACTCCGGTAATATATACGCCATCTTCGGAAGAAAGTTTCAATTGCGATGAAAAATTTTTATCAATATTCTGCATGACTATTCCCAACGAGGCGCGGTGGACCGAACCGTACTGTATGATGTCGTCGGCGACCTCCATCGCCATGTTTGACGGAATCGCGAAAGAATACCCCGAATATGCGCCCGTTTCCGATATTATGGCCGTATTGATGCCCACGAGGGCTCCGGTCTTGTCCACAAGGGCCCCGCCGCTGTTTCCGGGATTCACGGCGGCATCGGTCTGTATGAACGACTCGATTTTGAATTCCCCTGTATAATTAGGCATTTTCCTGCCTTTGGCGCTGACGATACCGGCCGTTATCGTGGACTGCAATTGATAAGGGCTCCCTATGGCCAGCACCCACTCGCCTATGCGCAGATTGTCGCTGTCGGCGACCGGAATGGTAGGAAGGCTTTCGCCGTCCACCTTTATCACAGCCACATCCGTAGCCGGGTCCGTCCCTATCAGGTCGGCCGAATATGTAGTGTTGTCATTCATCGTCACCTCTATTTCAGTGGCCCCTTCCACTACATGATTGTTGGTCAGGATATAGCCGTCCGGAGTGATAATCACCCCTGAACCGGAACCTATCTGTTCGCGGGGGACGGTCTGGCCGTAACCGAAAAAGAGTCCGAGAATCCCTGACGGGACGTAAGTTTCTGAACGTTTGACGACCGTAACCGATACCACGGCCTCGACGGCGCTTTCCGCCGCGAAAGTGAAATCGGGATAATCGTCGGCTGACAGATTGACAGACCGGGTGATTCCGGAAGAGTCGTTCCTCACCACGGAAATCCTGTCCGCAGATTTTTCCAGCATCCTGTCAGTGGTAAAATACGCCGCAGCGGCGCCGAAAACGATTGCCAGAACGATGACAAGTATGTAATTCCTTTTCATATCTTTTGTTTTTATGGCGCACTGAAAAATCAAAATACATGCCAGCGGCATTCCTTTTATTTTTCAAAAATTATAACTACATTTGTAGTCTGTTATGCCGTTTTTAACATGAAAATTAAAACAATTATTATATGAAATTCACAACATCCAGTTCGGAACTCCTGAAAGAGCTCCTGTCGGTACAGAGGGTTATCTCTTCGAAGACCGTTCAACCGATACTTGAAAACTTTTTGTTCGTCCTGAAAGGCAACATTCTGGAAATAACCGCCTCCGACATGGAAACCACCCTGAGGAGGACCGTCGAAATCGACGATGTGGAAAGCGAGGGCTCGATTGCCGTACCGGCCAAGCTCCTTACCGACTCGCTCAGGGAATTCCCGGATCAGCCGCTCTGTTTCGAAGTAAAGACAGACACGTCGATGGAAATCAGCTGGTCCAACGGACAGTTCCAGATACCTTATTTTCCTGCCACGGATTATCCTGAAATCCCTGAAATGGCAAGTTCGGTATCGCATCTCGACATTCCGGCGGAGACTTTGCTGAACGGCATCAACTACACTATCTACGCAACCGCCGACGAGGAGTTCAGGCCGGTAATGAACGGTATCCTTTTCGACATGGAAGCCGAAGGGCTTACGCTCGTGGCCTCCGACGCCCACAAACTGGTATGTTATTCGACTGACAAAATCAAGCCCGAGGAAGTATCGAGCTTCATCCTGCATAAAAAGCCGGCAGGCATACTGAAGAGCCTGTTGTCGAAAAGCGAGGACAATGTGAGGATTTCCTTCGACAGCAAAAACGCATTCTTCGAATTCGAAGGCACTATCCTCGTATGCCGCCTCATCGAAGGCAGGTATCCGGCATACAAGAGTGTCATACCGGCCAACAACCCCAACATACTGACTACGGAAAGGGCACAGCTGCTCAATGCCGTAAGAAGGGTGGCCGTATGTTCCGACCAGGCCACGAGCCAGATAAAGCTGTCGCTGCATGACAACGAGCTCGACATTTCGGCCCAGGACCTCGGCTTCTCCACTTCGGCTTTTGAAAAGATGAGCTGCCAGTACGAAGGTTTCGACCTCGAAATAGGCTTCAAGGCCTCTTTCCTCATAGAGATACTGAGCAATCTGCCTTACGACGAAATAGAAATCCGTTTCGGGGACTCGGTGAAGGCCGCACTAATATTGCCTGCGGAAGCCGATGAAGACTCGGACAGGATATGCGCTCTGCTGATGCCGATACGCATCAATTAAAAAAGGAAGGAAATGCAGCTGAATCTCAGAAACCCTATCATTTTTTTCGACATCGAAAGCACCGGGCTGAGCGTGTCGCATGACAGAATAGTGGAAATCTGCGCCGTAAAAGTGTTCCCTAACGGGGACAGGGAAATAAAGACAAGACGGATAAATCCGACAATCCCGATTTCCGAGGAAGCAAGGAAAATACACGGCATCAGCAACGAGGACGTAAAGGACTGCCCTACTTTCAAACAAATCGCCAAAAGTCTGGCCGACTGGATGAAAGGCTGCGATTTTGCCGGCTACAACTCATTCAAATTCGACCTTCCGATACTGGCGGAGGAGTTCCTGCGGGCCGGAGTGGACTTCGATTTCCGGAAGCGCAAGATGATAGATGTCCAGAACATTTTCCACAAAATGGAACAGCGTACCCTTGTCGCCGCATACAAATTCTACTGCGACAAGGATCTCGAAAACGCGCATTCGGCCGAAGCGGACACCATTGCCACGCTGGAAGTCCTCGAAGCGCAGCTGGACAGGTATCCGGACCTGAAGAACGACGTGGGCTACCTTGCCGATTTCTCCAGAAGGTCCCGGTTTGCCGATTATGCCGGCCGCATCGTCTATGACGATTCCGACAGGCCCGTATTCAATTTCGGAAAACACAAGGGGAAGCTCGTGACGGAAGTACTGAAAACAGAACCGAGCTATTACAGTTGGATGATGGACGGGGATTTTGCCCTCGACACCAAAAAGGTGCTCACGGACATATACCTCTCCCTGAGGAATGACAGATGAATATAATCGTTTCACTTTTCGGCAGCAACGGCACGGACTATTGTTTCAGGCCCGACACGACACTGGAGAAGGAAAGTTTCGATTACTACATTCCCGACGGTGTTTCGGAACTGACGTATTCGCCGGTGCTCTTCGTCAGGCTTTGCCGGGCGGGCAAGGCCATCGGCGAAAAGTTTGCCGGAAGGTACTATGACTCGGGAGGCTTCGGGGTGCTGCTCTACGGGGAAAGCATCATCGGAAGCGGAGCGGCGGCAGGCCTGTCCATGGCTTCCTCCTTAGACAAGACCTCATTGCTGCCCTTCCCCCTGATTGACAAAGACGTACTGGAAAACAGCGAGAACAGTTTTTCGCTTTCGGTAAACGAGCGTTCAGTGAACGGAAACGGGACATTCGCATGCCATCCGGCGTTTGCCGAAATACCGGAAATACTGCACAGGATATCCGTCCGCACATCCCTGCGCACAGGAGACATCGTTGCCGTGGAACTCGGCGAAAGGCTGCCCATACATGCAGGGGAAAAGCTTTGCGGAATGTTGAACGGAGAAAACATTTTCTCGATTTCCGTCCTGTAGCCAGGGCTGTTCAGGTTTACCGGGCCTGTCCCGGTTTACCAGCCCGGCTAAGGTTTAGAAAAATAATCCATGAAAGAAAACGACAATACCACCGGCAGGGCCGGGACTGCACAGGAGGCTGGCAGGGCTGGGACTGCACGACTTGGCAGCTACGGCACGGAGGAAGTGGCGGACATAGTCGTCATAGGCGGCGGGGCTTCCGGCATGATGGCTGCCCTTACGGCAAAAAAAGCCGGTAAAGACCTGTCCGTCGTGATTCTCGAAAAAATGCCCCGTCCGGGGAGGAAAATCCTGGTTACCGGCAAGGGCCGGTGCAATCTGACGAACGCCTGTGACTGGGACGAATTTTCACTACACATACATCCCAAGCCAAATCTTCTGAAACATGCCTTCCGGGCTTTCACGCCATCGGACACAATAGCGGCTTTCAATGCGATGGGGCTTGATTGCGTGACAGAGAGAGGAAGGCGGGTCTTCCCCGCATCGATGAAGGCGATGGATGTCGTGGACACCCTCGCCGGCAGCCTGAAACGTTCCGGAGTCGAAATACGGTGCGGGCTGAAAGTTGAAAAGATAGAAAAAACTCCCGAAGGATTTTTCCACATATTCTACACGATGGCCGGCCGCCGTTCGGACATTCCGAAACGCGGCAACAACTGTGGCATTCCGGGTGGCAGCAACTGTGGAATTCAGGGTGGCAATGGTATTCAGGGTGGCAATGGCATTCCGGAACGCAGCATGATTACAGCGAAAGCCGTCATATTGGCTACCGGCGGCCTCTCCTACCCGGGCACCGGCTCAGAAGGAGACGGCTATCCCATGGCAACAGCACTCGGCCACAAGATTGTGCCCTGTTTTCCTTCCCTGACAGCCTTACGGCCGGCAGGATACGCGACATCACGGAAACTTCTCGAAGGAATCCATCTCAAAAACGTGTCCCTGTACCTTTTCATCAACGGCAGCCTCGTACAGGAAGAATTCGGCGAACTCGATTTTACCGATGGAGGAATCGAAGGAGCACTTGGTTTCAGGGTCAGCAGAAAGGCCGTGAAAGCATTGGCAAACGGAGCTTCCGTAACCGTACGCATCGACTTGAAACCGGCATTGGATGAAAACCAACTCGAAAAGAAGCTCGGTAATGCCGGCATGCTCGATGGCAGCAAGTCACACACGGAATCTTCCATTCCGGTATCAATCCTGTCTTCCTTAATCCCGACTTCTATCGCAAAAGCCCTTGCGGCAACGAACAAGGCCAATATCAAACGTTACGGACTTGCCGCTTCATTAAAAAAATGGGACTTTGCAATCGAAGGATACACCGGCTACGAGCGGGCGGTCATCACTGCCGGCGGCATTTCTGACGATGAAGTCAATCCAAAAACAATGGAATCAAAACTCGTCCCTGGTCTGTACTTTGCCGGTGAAATCCTCGACATCGACGGGGACACCGGGGGATACAACCTCCAGATTGCCTGGTCTACAGGGCATGCTGCCGGACTGGCAGCAGGACTGGCAGCAGGACTGGCGGCAGGGAAGTAGGCTGAAAAGGGGAAGCCGTCAACAACAGAAAGCCATGAGGCAATTACAATTTTCCAGGACAGGTAAACTTTTTTCAGGACGGGACGAACCTGACAGCCACCCTGTATTTTTACAAGTTATTGATAATTAATAATTTATCAAAAACCATCCTGCGCTTGGGTACTTTCTGAGATACCCAAAGCCAGCCCTTATTTTCATAACTAACTGATTATCAACAGTATCAAACTTAACAAGATGGACATGGAGTGGAAAATATGTCGATAAAATCCGGTTTTCCTTCCTTCATCATGGCCTTTGTCTTTTTTCTCCCGGGATGTCGCTTTTCTATCACGAAATGGAACCGTGAAGTGTAGCCAACTTTATGGATGTGTTGACTATCGGTATTTAATAAAGGGGAAAGTGCACCTGATTCGCGGCAAACTGGTTCACTTTCCCCGGGAAAAACGGCGAAATGGCGGTAAAATCAACATTTTCGGCAGGAAAGTGCACCAAAAAAGCGGGAAAATGGTTCACTTCCCCCCCTAAAAAGACAGATGAGGAATACCGTTGGGAACAATATTCCCGGGGGAGCGGGCAAAATGAAAAGGGTATGCTAAAAAAGAAAAAGGGTAAGCTGAATACATCGCACCGCTACAACCATCTACCCTTGCTGCCTTCCGGCCCTGGGGGAGTTCAATAGGAGCTGGTCGTGTATGACTTACCCGAATGCAAAGGTAAACATTTTTCCGATATTGCAAAAATTTTTCAATCCAGATTATTAGCCCAGATTACCAAGGTTATTAATCCAGATTATTGAAAATCAGAGGCAGTATCGAATCGACTGACGGAAAGACATAAATCCGGTCCTTCCCCGCAAGGATTACACGCATCTTCTTGCCGGAACGCTTCTGCACTTCGGCCATGACCTGACGGCAGGCACCGCAGGGCGCAGCGGGCTCTGAGCAAAAATCGCCATTTTGGAAAGCCGTTACCGCCAATGTTTCGACAGGCACATCGGGATGTGAGGCATTGGCATAAAACATGGCTACCCTTTCGGCGCAAAGTCCCGACGGGAAGGCCGCATTTTCCTGATTGGCCCCTTTGATGACGGTCCCGTCCGCGAGCCTGACAGCCGCGCCGACATTGAATTTGGAAAAAGGAGCATATGAACCGCCCGTCGCCTCCCGGGCGGCAAGCACCAGTTCCCTGTCTTCAGCCGGAAGCTCGTCAGCCGAAGAATATTCATCGAATTTTATCGTAAAAAATTTCTGTTCCATAAATATTCATAATTTTCCTGCCTTCACAGTCGTTCATGGTCTGTAACGACCGCACCGTCAAGGCGTGGGGAAATGCTGCAATTATCGTTCCGCTTTAACAGAATCCGTTTTAACGGAATCCTGTCCATGCTCCGGTCCCTGTCCCGGCCGCACGGCACCGGAATCTGCCAGTCTTTTAAGATATATGCTAAGATTGGTATCCCGGCTGCCCAAACCGAGCTTACGCCGCAGGGTGCTGTCGATATTGTAGTGCCCGGGAAGATTGACAAAATTTCCGACATCCTTGCCGCGCAACCCCATCGCATACAGGCAGCAATAGCCGCATTCCCACTGCGTGAGGCCGCAACTTTCAAGATGCTCGATGAATGCAGGATGGCTTCGGGAAAAACAAAGCCTCGTGGACTCCATGAAACCGTCCTTGTCATCCAAAAGCTCTGACAGTTCTTTCTCCGAAGAACGGTAAGACTGCTCACTGCCGATAAGCTTGGAAGCTAAGATCCCGTCGAGTACCGAGAGACGTTTCAGAATGGCTTCATGGACGGCTTCATCCTTAACGGAACCCTCCGAAACAATGGATTCCAGTTCGTTTTTCTGGGCTTCGGCCTTGGCATAAAGCTCTTCGAGGCGTTTCTTTTCGGAAGCCTGCCGCCTGTATTTAATGAACATGCGTATGCCGATATAGATAACGTCCGCCATGAATATTCCCATGACGACAATAAGGAAAATGACGACAGCCCTCAAATCACCTTGCATCTCTGTCACCCTCCCCTGCTTTTACCTGCCGTTTTTTGTATGAAAAATAGAAAGCCACGGTCATAGTGATTGAAATGCCCAACGGCCTCGAGGCAATCCTGAAAATACTCAAGTCCTCGTCCTGCCCGAATGCCATATATCCCACAAGGAAGACAAGCAACAGGTAGAACATTGCCGCCAAAGGATAAAGCATGAAAAAGAAAACTACCCAATCATGAATCCGCCAGTCGTGCTTGCGTATAAGACGTATTACGATATAAGTCAAAGCTGTAAAAAATACCAGACTGGAAAAATACACGTTCTCAAGGCATTCAACAATACTGAAATCATGATTTTGAACAAAATCGGACAATGTAAGAAAAGCAAACATCGCCAGAGACAAAAGCAAAGATTTCAGAATCTTCTTTTTCATATTTTCCTTATTTGTCAGCAAAGATAGGAAAATTACAGCAAAAAACAAGTGCCGGAAAAGTTTCTCTTAACCATCCGGCACCTGTCCGCCAAAACTGCTCCATAAAGCGGTCAGACAGCTTCTTATTCCCGGCAAATCGTTTTCTTGTGCAACCTAACAACCGCCTCCCATACCAAGGCCGCGAAAAAGGACAGCCCGACATTGATAAGTAGCGGCCACAGACTTGCCTGCTGGCCACATCCGGCCACGACCGGAATACAATCACAGATGGCAAGCACATAAAAGACGAACAGGACTTTAGCCCAATAACCGAAAACAGGTCTTTCCCGTTTTACATCCTCCGACCTGAACATCCCTGCAAAAATCAATGCAGCTATGACAGGCATCAGGACGACGGCCATAGTGTCACCGATATCGGGAAATTTTCCCAACGCGAAAGGGTAAACAAAAAAATAAACGACATAACCGACAGCTGTAACCGCCATCGCGGAAAATATTATTAAATGTTTCATGACTTTAATTTTTTCAAAATTGTTTAAGTAACTTTTAGAAGCTGTTTAAAATTTTTTTCTCATATAAATAAGTATAACCGAACTCGTTAAATTCCACAGAATCCGGTTGCCCGAAAACTCTGATTATATCCTGTTCCGTGTATTCCGGTCCGCCTACTTCAAGCCCATTGATGGTGAAAGTGGAGAAATCGTATCCTTCAAACTGTACGGCAGAACCGGAACCTGTCTGGGCAAACAGGCTGATGCAGCACAAAATTGACGATAACACCGACATCAGTATAATTGTAATGAATTTCATATCATATTTTTTAATAACTCCATAGACTTATGCCTATGATTGTCCCGTTTTTGTCAATCATGAATTGCGGACAATTAAAAAATTCTATGTTTTCCCATCCGGTTGGTCTCCAATATATGGAACTGTCACCTTCTTTATAGTGGACTTCTTTGAAATCGCCATCCATTTCGTATATTTTAGACATGCTGTCACCGACATTTATAAAATTGTTGACTGTATATTTTTCATCAAAAATGCCGACCACGTATATTGCTCCTTTTGGTTTTGTATGCAGGATAATTTCTGCCGCATATATTCCACCTGTCGGAATATAATTCTTCGGTGTGGATGAAGCCTCCTTTAGCATGATGTATGTGTATCCGAATTCTCCGAGTTCCACCGAATCCGGTTGTCCGAATGCCCTGATGATGTCCTGTTCCGTGTATTCCGGTCCGCCTACTTCAAGCCCATTGATGGTGAAAGTGGAGAAATCGTATCCTTCAAACTGTCCGGCAGAATCGAAACCGGTCTGGGCAAACAGACTGATGCCGCACAAAATTGACGATAACACCGACAATGCTGTAAATATTACTGAACGTTTCATGGCTTTAATTTTTTTCAAAACGAGAAAAGGGAAAACTTCTCCTTAACCTTTTGTTTAAGTAACTTTTAATATAGCCAAATGCTGAAACTAGCAATTATTCCATCTTTATCATACGTGATTTTCGGGCACACAATCCAATCTGCATTGCCCCAACCGGACGGACACCACATAACATATCCCGAACCGTCGTTAAAATCAAATTTATAATCTTGGAATCTACCACCCATTTCATAAGCCTTTGATATCCTGTCTCCTACTCTGATATAACCATTTATCAAGCATGTCTCATCAGCTATATATACACACGTAATAGGCCCGGGATTATTAAATAAAGTTATTTGTACAGAATAACTCCCCGTGCCCATTTCTTTGTTAAGTATTTTGATTTTTTCCTCATATAAATAAGTATAACCGAACTCGTCAAATTCCACAGTATCCGGTTGTCCGAATGCCCTGATGATATCCTGTTCCGTGTATTCCGGCCCGCCTACTTCAAGCCCATTGATGGTGAAAGTGGAGAAATCGTATCCGTCAAACTGTCCGACAGAATCGAAACCGGTCTGGGCAAACAGACTGATGCCGCACAAAATTGACGATAACACCGACAATGCTGTAAATATTACTGAACGTTTCATGGCTTTAATTTTTTTTAAGCAAGGAAGGGACCATCCCCCTCCTAACTTTAAATCCGAAGCAAGCGTTTTAAAGTGTCCATATACCGAAACTGGTAATCTTCCCGTCCTTGTCATATGAGATTTCAGGACACACAATCCAATCCGCATTGCCCCAACCCGATGGACACCACCAAATATATCCGGAACCATCGCCTTTGAAGTTAGATTTGTTATCTTTAAACCTGCCACCCATATCATAGACTTTCAAGACCGGATCACCCACACGGATGTAACCGTTCATGACGGAAGAGGTATCTGCGACAAAAGCGCCTATTATGGGACCGGAACTGCCAGGCAAAGTAATTTGTATGTAATAATCACCCGTACCGACTTCTTTGTTGAGAATCTTTATCTTCCGCTCATACATATAAGTCCTTCCAAATTCATATAGTACAGTATCCGGTTGCCCGAAAACTCTGATTATGTCCTGTTCCGTGTATTCCGGCCCGGCCACTTCGAACCCGTTGATGGTGAAGGTGGAGAAATCGTATCCGTCAAGCTGTACGGCAGAACCGGAACCGGTCTGGGCAAACAGGCTGATGCTGCACAAAATTGACGATAGCATTGACAATGTAAATATTACTGAACGTTTCATGGCTTTAATTTTTAAACTCATAGTTTTCTTGATTTATCGACAGCAAAATTATCTTATGAAAGTTTCATGGGAAAATAAAAAGTTTAACAATGCAGAAAAATCCGCATTGATTATCAATAAGATAGAAAAATTTTCAAATCGGAAGCGGAGAAAAGTTTAATCGGACGGAAAATCTGGAGCAGTTTGGATGGTGCTTGAAATTTTAAGGAGGTTCTTAGGCGGCTTCTCAAAACAAGTTTTTAAATTTGCGCCGTAAAATATTTTGGAATCAGGATAAGATGAAGATAGCTGTCGGTTTGTCGGGCGGAGTCGATTCGAGCGTGGCCGCCCTGCTCCTGAAAGAGGCAGGACATGATGTGTTCGGACTGTTCATGCAGAACTGGCATGATACGACCGGGACATTGCACGGGGATTGCGAATGGGAGGAAGACCGTTTTGTGGCGGAACTTGTGGCAAGAAAAATCGGGATACCTTTCTATTTTGTCGATTTGAGTAAAATTTACAGGGAAAAAGTGGTGGACTACATGTTCGCCGAATACGCAAAGGGCCGCACTCCCAATCCGGATGTAATGTGCAACAGGGAAATCAAGTTCGATGCCTTTCTCGACTGTGCGCTGAAAATGGGGGCCGAAATGGTCGCCACAGGGCATTATTGCAGAAAAGAGACCGTTTCAGGGGCGAATGGCGGACAGGTTTACAGGATACTGGCCGGAAGCGACCCGAATAAGGACCAAAGTTATTTTCTCTGCCAACTGTCCCAGGAACAGCTTTCGAAAGCCCTTTTCCCAATCGGACACCTGCTCAAGCCGGAAGTTAGGAAAATCGCCGCCGAAGCAGACCTGCCGTCAGCCGACAAGAAAGACTCGCAGGGAATATGCTTTGTCGGAAAAATAGACCTTCCGACATTCCTCCAGCAGAAAATCCAGAGCCGTCCCGGCGATGTAGTGGAAGTCTTCCTGCCATATTATGAAAACTGCCCCGCATACAAAGAGAGGGAGGAAATATACGGAAGGCTGAAAGCCGATGAAAGCCTGATTAAAAACCTGGATGACAATTCATTGAATATTTTAAGCTCGCCTCTCGTATATGACAGGGAGGCCATAGTATGGCACAAACCTTCGAGAAAACAGAGGAAGGCGGAAAGGGAGAGCGGGCTCGCTCCCGCGCCGGTTTACGCCAAGACCATAGGGGAACACCAGGGAGTGCAGTTCTACACAATCGGACAGCGCAAGGGCCTGAATATCGGAGGGCACAAAGACTCGATATTCATCATCGCCACCGATACGGAGACCAATACCATTTATGTCGGCGAGGGCGACTGCCATCCCGGCCTGCTCCGTCCGGCACTGTTCATAGACAACAGCGAAATACACTGGATCCGCCGCGACCTTGAAATGAAAAACGGCGAAACGCGCCGTTACAAAGTGCGTATCCGTTACCGCCAGCCGCTTCAGGACGCCATTCTCGTAAAACGCGACAATGGGCTGTATATCATCTTCGAACAGCAACAGAGAGGAATAACTCCCGGGCAATTCGCCGTCTGGTATGACGGGGATGAAATGCTCGGGAGCGGGCCTATACTAAGGTAGGGATTGAGACATAAACATATATCCATATGCTATAGCTTACCCAAACAAATCCTCCAATGTTATCTCACTTTGTACAACTCCCGAATGCGAGTTCTGACGGACCCCGTAGGTAGTGACCATCGTAAGATGTACCGCCTTACGTGTTTTTGTAGTCTCGATAAACAAACTCTTTTTGTTACGCAGCTCGCGTTCGTAATCAGCATCAATAGTGAACTCAGACATAGAGTATTTCATCTCGCAGACATTTATTACATGGTCATTACGGTCTATCAGCAAATCTATTTGTGCTCCGTTGCCATTTTCATCTGCCTCTTTTCGCCATGAGTAGATGTTACTCAATACTCCTGAAATACCCAGTCCAGCCTTGATTTGCTGTGTATGGGCCATACACAGGCGTTCGAAAGCCAAACCACTCCACGCTCGATGCGTTGCAGAATCTATAGACACAGACCAGAAATGCTCGTCATTATTCTTGTTTTGCTGGATAAACTTGAAATAAAAGAGCGTATAGTTATCGACTAATTGATAGATTGCCTGTTTTGTCTTTTTGCCATAGCTACTGTATTTTCGGATGAAACCGCAGTACTCCAACTCATCAAGCACCTTACTCAATGTCCCGTTGCTCGGTTTGTCAATTGCAGTCATAATCTCCTCGCGAGTCATTCCAACTTTTTTACGGCCAAGAGCAGTTACGACATCTATATATTGTTCCGGTGACTTGAATAACGATGCATAGAGTTGGTTAAACTCATTTGAAAGTTTACCATTCTTGGCAAAGAAAATCTTATCAATATTTTGAGCAAGACTGAGCCCCTTTTCAAGCATACTCCAATAGAAAGGTATGCCTCCCAACACCATATAGCACTCGGCTATTTGATACCTGCTCATTTCAAGACCTCTGTTTTGGGCAAACATTTCACACTCACGCAAAGTAAAAGGCTGAAGTGCTATGCGTTGTGTAACACGGTTATGAAGTCCACCATGGTCATTAATCACTTTGTTGATAATCCATGATGTAGCAGAACCGCAAATTATCAGAACTATATCCTTTCTAGCCGATGCCCATCCATTCCAGAAATGTTCAAAAGCAGAAATGAAATTTGAACGAGGCGTATCCATCCATGGAAGCTCGTCCAGGAAGATTATCTTTTTCTCATCTGTCGAATTCTTCAGGAAATGAGATAACAGACTGAATGCCTCCAACCACGATTGCGGTATTGGGCAATCATCGTATCCGGCATCACGAAGTGAAATGGCAAAACTGAACAGCTGGTCTTTTGTCTTGGCATTTGCCAGACCAGTATGCTGGAATGTGAACTTATAGCCAAATGTTTCACGAATCAGATAGGTCTTGCCTACTCGCCTACGACCATAGACTGCTATCAACTCCGAGTACTCCGACTGTGCTGCCGAAAGCAATATTTTCTGCTCTTCTTTTCTTCCTATTATCATAACTATAGAATTTTGTCTTCACAAATATAAAACAAATTAATCATATAATCAGCCAAATCCTCAAAATTTTATGCGATTTGGCTGATTATAGCCGATTTTTGAAGCAAAAACAATGCTTTCCTTCAATAGTATCAAGGTTGCATGAACTTCCCTGATTTAGGTTGACACTTTTAGAGCGGATTAACTAATATGGTTTACAGTATCACTGACTGTGTTTACAGCCGGTGTTTTTATCTCTAAAAGTCTTTACAGAATCACTGTTTTGATTTACAGTGTTCGAGCCTGACTGGTTGGTTCTGTTCAGGTGCTGCGGTACCGCAGCACCTGAACACGCCGGCAAATATATGCCTATTTTTTCATTTTATCCCATGGCATAACTGTTTTTCCAGCACCGCCTCTGTTCTCCTGCCTGCTGATGCACCGTTTCCGGTGTCTGCATTCCGATACTCATATGTGGCCGCTGTGTATTGTAAAAGTCTATTATCCTGCTCAGTATTGACCGGCATTCATCCCTGGTCGGTATTTTCATCTTGTACAGCCACTCTACCTTCAATATGCCGTTGGCACGTTCTGCAATGGCGTTTTCGAGAGGGTCTCCGCTTTGGGTCATGCTTATGCTCACGTGATGTTTTCTCAGTTCCGAGACATACTCGTTGCTGCAATACTGGCAGCCCCGGTCAGAGTGATGGATGAGACGGGATGCCGTGACATCGTCAATCGTTGCCAACGCCATCCTCAGGGCCTCCAACGGGTATGCCGTCTCCAATGTGGGACCTACGGCCCAGCCTACAATCTTGTGCGAATAGGCATCCGTTATGAGGGACAGATAGCATACTCCTTCATCTGTCTCCACGTATGTGATGTCGCTTACCCATATCTCATTGGGACGGGATGGGACTATGTCGGCAATAAGGTTTGGATACTTACGGTAGTGGTGTCTTGAGTCTGTCGTCCTGTAGTGACGACGGTGTTTGAGACGTACCATCAGGCCGTTCTTGCGAAGCAGCTCTATGAACGCGTCCCGTCCGGGCATACTACCGGTATTCTCAAATAACCGTTTGACTATCAGGTATAGCTTTGCGCACCCCAGACCGGGATTATTCTTGCGGTATTCAAAAATTCTAAACAAAATTATCATCCGGAGACTATAACGCCAACACCAAAAATGGTGGATTTTGCCGTATACAAAAAAGACGGGGCATCTTAAAGATACACCCGTCAAATATTTCAGATAAAGAAGCGGATTGACCTAATCACACCGCGACATCATTATACATCCCTGACACACCTGACCGAGAAGCCACCAGTGCCGACAACACGGATATTGGAAAGGTTCCAGTTGGTTATATACCAGACATTTATTTCTCCGTATTCGCTGCCTTCCACAGGAGTAGAAGACCACATATAAGCGGTAGAGCCTTCAAGGTTGAAAGTCCCGTCCTGGGCATTGCGGCATCCGCCCGGCAAAAATGACAAGCCGTATGTGTCTTTTCCGTTTTTACCGTCTGTCCAGCCTTCGGTAGCTTTCAGATGGACACCGATCATTGAAAAATAGTCTCCCCATTCGTCCGAATACAACGTTCCGCCGACAGCCACACCGAGGTTCTGCCAGTCCTCATGGGTCGGTGTCCTCCATCCTACCGGACAGAGCCTGTCACTTCCTGCCGCAGGATAATTGTAAAGATAGCCGTATTTTTCTCCATTGGCCTCATCGTTGTTGTAAAAACACCACGCAGGAGATTCGTTTGCGGCAATCCATGCATCCGTAGCGTCCAGCCTTTCGACAGGCGTACCGTCGTTAAGCATTCCTACACGCATGTTCTCCACAATCCACTCCTGGTTTCCGACAATTACGGTAGTGTATTTATTGCCTTCGCAATCATATACTATACCCTCCTCGTCCCAAACATGTTCGTATTCGGATTCAGCCGTAACGGATTGTCCGTCGGGTGTCGTAAGAAGAGCGTCTATACCATAGACGACATGGGCAGGTATCAGGCCTTCAACGGTTTCCACAATATTGCCTTCCGCCGAAACGGTATTTTCTATGGTTTGAATCTCTTCCCCGGTGAAAGTATTGACAACCGTCAATCTGAGATTGTCCTCAGGCAGTATCTGCCCGTGAACGGCAGAAACTGTCACCTCGGCTTCATTTGCAGACAAGGCTCTTACTTCGATTTTCATCTCCACCTGTTCCCTGTTTTCTTTTACAGTCACTTTACAGGTTGCAGAGATTTCACCGCTGTTTACGGTAATATCGGCTGTTCCGGCAGACACGGCAGTCACTTCGCCGTCATCACTTACGGAAGCGACGGCTTCATCCGAACTTGCCCAGAACAGTCCATCATATACGGCATCGGCAGGAGTGATTGTCAATTCCAATGCATAGACATCCCCTACGGCCAATTCGACTTCCGGGGTTTTAAAGGCAAGGCCTTCCAATGCAGGGCCGGCAGGCTCTTCCGGCTTGCAGGCATTAATGCCCAAAGACACTAAAGCCATTGATACAAAATAAACAAACTTTTTCATGGCATTATATTTTTATGAATAATCCTCAGCAATCAATGTCCCGGTAAATGTAAAAGTGACTCCGGAGTATTCGGTTTCCAGATATTCGCCCGTTATGGTATATATATCGGCCGCTTTTGACACATTGATGTGCCCGCGGAGCAGATAATGCGTAACCATCTCCGGTTCCAGAGTATACCAGAAGCCTTTCATGGACTCGGAATCCTTGTCATTTATGGTAAATTCCTCATAAGTGCCGGGCGCGGATACGTATTCCCCGTCCGGAAGATAAAGGTTGTCCAAATCCTCCATCGTCGGAGTAGTCGCATATATGCAGGTATTGAATGTCATAGTACCGTCGCCGACAGTTGCCGAGTCCTTGAGATATATGCAGAACAGGCTCGTCCCGTTGTCATTCAACCCGTAATAGAACAGGTCTCCGGCAACGAGTTCGTAGTGTTTCATTTCCGGCAGGGTTACGGACACGGCCTCCAGTGAAGCGAGCTTCCCGTTTTCGGTAGTGACTTCACCGGCAATGGATATTGAGATATAATCCCCGGAAGGAATCTCAATATCGAGTTCCCCGGATGCCAGATAATCCTTTTCCCCCTCCGGAGACATATAATAGCTCGCTTCGGAAGCGCCTGAACCCGAAATCGTTTTCCCCTCGCCAGAAGCGTCTATGGCATATTTTCCCGACAAATCCCCGGAAACATTCATCTTCAGATACACCGACGAGCCGTCGGCGGCTTCCAGCGTGACGTTCATTATCTGACCGGCCGAATTGTACGACCCGGACACAGCGGAAAATACGATATCCGGAACGACTACGGCGGCTTCGACAACTACGGAACAAAAGGCCTCGAAATCCGAAACGCTTGCCGTTATGGAAGCCTCCCCTGCGGCGACAGCCGTCACCAGGCCGGTGCCATCCACCGTAGCAACCGATTCATCGGAAGAAGTCCAGAGGATGCTTTCAAAATCGGCGTTTTCCGGAGAAACCGTCGCTTTCAGTTGATACGTCCCGCCTTCCGTCAATGAAAGTGTCTCGGGCTCCACCGCTATGCTCTCGACAGCGACCGAGTCTTCGGTTTCCCCGCCGGGTCCTGGAGGATTTGGGTCCGGTCCCGGTTTTTCCGTACATGCACTGAAACATACGAACGATGCGGCCAAAGCTGCGGCAGACAAGAAAATCTGTTTTTTCATAATTTGAAAGTTTTTGCTCCCCGGCAGCCTCGGGAGATAATACATTAAAAAGAAAGGCGGGCCGCCATTCACTCCAAAAGGTATCGCCAAAACACCCGTTATACGTAAATAACGGCCCACCCCTTTTGGAGGGTAGAGCCGACGTGTCCCGTATAACTTGAAATTTGGGGATTTCTTTGGAAGGACACCTTCTCTATTCTTTATGTCAAAAAAACTATGTCATTTATGCGTATGCGAATTTAGAAAAATATTCCGCTCCTGCAAATAATTTTCCTTAATTGCACAGGTTCCGGGCGGCAGTCAGTCACTCAGCACAAGCTCCACCGGACAATGGTCCGACCCGTGGATTTCCTGATGGATCGAAGCCGACAGCAGCCGCGGCCCGAGGGAACGCGAAACGAGAAAATAATCTATACGCCACCCGGCGTTTTTCTCGCGCGCCCTGAAGCGGTACGACCACCAGGAATACTGGTCCTTCGCATCGGGATAAAAATAGCGGAACGTATCTATGAAGCCGCTCTCGAGAAGGACGGAAAATTTTCCCCGCTCTTCATCGGTAAAACCCGCATTCCTCCGGTTGGTTTTCGGATTTTTCAAATCTATTTCCTGGTGGGCCACGTTCAAATCACCGCAGACAATCACCGGTTTGCGGGCATCGAGACCCAGCAGGTATTTTCGGAAATCGTCCTCCCATTTCATGCGGTAATCGAGACGGGCGAGCTCGTCCTGGGAGTTGGGGACATATACGTTCACGAAGAAAAATCCGGGCATCTCCAGCGTGATTACACGCCCTTCGCGATCGTGCTCCTCCGCCCCTATTCCGTATGTTACGGCTATCGGCTCGTGTTTTGTGAAAACGGCCGTCCCGGAATAGCCCTTGCGCTCGGCGTAGTTCCAGAACGAGCGGTAGCCGGGAAACTCCAAATCAAGCTGGCCGGCCTGCATCTTTGTCTCCTGCAATGCGAAGAAATCGGCGTCAAGGCCGAGGAAAGAGGGCTCGAACCCCTTTCCCAGGCAGGCCCTGAGCCCGTTCACGTTCCATGATATGAATTTCATGTTTTAAAGTTTTTCTTTAGAAACTGTTGTAGAACTGTTTGAAGCTGTTTGAAATTTTAAGACTAAAGCCTTTCCTTCAATATCATTTCGACTTTTTCCGGAGTGACGATGCCTCCTTCGCCGAGCTTCCAGTGACGGTCACGGAAACGTTTTACAATCGTATCGATTGTCTCCTGGCCTATCCCGTGCTCGGAAAGTCTCGTTTTCATACCCACGGAGCGGAAAAACTGCTCTGTTTTCCTGATTGCTTCATCTATCCTTTCGTCCACGGAACCTTCTCTGATGCCCCAGACCCTTTCGCCGTATTGCAGGAGTTTTCCTTGTTTTTCCTTGCGCATCACGCTCATGACTCCAGGGAAAACTATCGCGAGGGTGACTCCGTGGTCGAGCCCGTGAAGGGCAGTCAGTTCATGGCCTATCATGTGTGTCGACCAGTCTTCATCCACGCCCATTGCGATAAAGCCGTTGAGCCCCATTGTCGCCGTAAGCATGAAATCCGCGCAGGCGTCATAACTGCGGTCATCCTTCAGGAGTTCCGGGGCGAGTTCGATGAGTGTCTGCAAGAGGCCTTCAGCCCACCGGTCCATCACTTTCGTGTTGATGCAGGTAGTAAGGTATTGCTCGAAAGTATGGGCATAAATATCCACGATTCCGTTGGAAATCTGCCTTTGAGGCAAAGAAAATACGACCGTAGGGTCGAGGATTGAAAACAGAGGGAAGCCCTCCGGGTTGTGGAATGCGTATTTTTCCTTTGTCACCCTCCGTGAAATCACCGCGCCGTTGTTCATCTCGGAAGCAGTGGCCGGAAGGGTAAGCACCGAAGCGAATGGAACGGCCTTGCACACGGGCGCCTTGCCGATAAGGAAGTCCCACGGGTCGCCGTCGAAATTGGCGCCGGCCGCAATGAACTTGGTCCCGTCAATGACCGAGCCTCCGCCTACAGCCAATATCATGTCCACCTTGTTTTCCTTGCAGACGGCTATCGCCTTCATCAGCGTATCATAGTCCGGATTGGCTTCTATGCCGCCGAATTCTACGATATCGTAGCCTTCGAGGGCTTTTTTCACCTGGTCGTAGACTCCGTTCCTGAAAATGGAGCCTCCTCCGTAAGTCATCAATATCTTAGTGCCTTTCCCTATCCTCTCGGAAAGTTTTGCAATCTGTCCTTTCCCGAAAATCAGTTCGGTCGGGTTCCTGAAATCAAAATTGTGCATAATCGTTTCGTTTGGTTAAATTAAAAATCGCTCTTGCAAATATACGCAGAAACCGAGAGTAATGAAAACAAACTTGTTTGACTTTCATTACCGAGGTGCTACAGTATATGTGGCGAAGCCAAATATACGCAGAAGCCGAGAGCAGAGCAAATGAATTTATTCAAATTGCTATGTTTTCCATGGGTTCCCCGTGGCTTTTCCGGCAGGCTTTTCCGTACTGCTCATGAATAATTTTCGGTCTGAATTTTGCATGTCGGGACGGCTGTTATAATTTTTAAATTTATTTTTACATGAACACAGTCACATTGGGAGGAAATAAGATAAACCTCAAAGGAAGTTTTCCTGTAGCTGGCGAAACAGCCAAGGATTTCACGATGGTGAAGACCGACCTGAGCGAGATGAGCCTCAGCTCTTTAAAAGGCAAAAAAGTAGTCCTCAACATATTTCCGAGCCTCGACACTGCCGTATGCGCGGCTTCAGTAAGGAAGTTCAACAGCATGGCGGCAAAAATGGAAAATACCGTCGTGCTTGCGATTTCAAAAGACCTGCCTTTCGCACACGGACGTTTCTGCACGACTGAAGGCATTGAAAACGTAACGCCGCTGTCCGCATTCAGAAATTGCACCTTCGGTGAAGATTATGGTGTCGAAATGGCAGACGGCCCTCTTGCAGGGCTTTTCGCAAGGTCGGTAATCGTTTTGGATGAAAACGGGAAAATAGTCCATACCCAGCTCGTACCGGAAATCACGACCGAGCCGGATTACGATGCCGCGCTGAAGGCGTTGTAGGGAAAATGCCTTGCAGTTTGCAGGAAGAAAAAAGCACTGTGGATTCTGAAGGGTTCAAAAGGCCTCGAAATCCACAGTGTCTCATTACAATATCAGCCACAAATCATTGATTACGAGTAACTTATAACAACTCTTCGATTTTTTGAGCGTGCCCGAAATCGCGACCGGACTTATTCATGCGAACGTGCAGGATTGACCACCGGCCAGTCAACACGGTTTTTCGCCGAAATTATTTCAACGCACTGACTATACGCCTGCAGGCAAGGCCGTCGCCGTAAGGGTTCACGGCATGGCTCATCGCATTGTAGGCCGCAGAATCGTCGAGCAGCCGGGAAGTCTCGCCTACAATACGTCCGTAGTCGGTCCCGACGAGTTTTACAGTCCCGGCATCCACAGCCTCAGGCCTTTCTGTCGTATCGCGCATCACGAGCACCGGCTTCCCGAGTCCCGGAGCCTCCTCCTGGATGCCGCCGCTGTCGGTCAGGACGATGAATGAGCGTTCCATCAGGAAAACAAAACTCAGGTATTCGAGAGGCTCTATGAAAAACATGTTTCCGAGACCGGTCAGATTGTCCCCGAATACCTCGTGTATCGGACGGCGCACGTTAGGGTTCAGATGCATCGGATATACAAAATCCGTATCAGGATATTTTTCCGTCAAAGTCTTGATGGCGCGGCACATCGAGATGAAGCCCTCACCGAAATTCTCCCGGCGGTGACCGGTGATAAGCACAAGCCTGCGCCCTGCTCCGAGACGGGCCACATCGTAACCTGCACTCCTGAGTTCATCCTCCAGACGTGCCCTGAGTGCGGCATCGTTCTTTATCTTGTCCACAACCATGTACAGAGCATCGATGACAGTATTGCCGGTTACGGAAATCTTTTCCGGCCTCACCCCTTCCTGCTCCAGGTTGCGACGGCTCAAAGGTGTAGGCGCAAAATCGTATTCGGCTATCCTGCCCGTAAGCTGCCTGTTCATCTCTTCCGGCCACGGACTGTAAATATTGTGTGTGCGCAGACCGGCCTCTACATGTCCGACAGGAATCTGCTGATAGAACGCAGCAAGCGCGGCAGCAGTCGAAGTCGTAGTATCGCCATGGACAAGCACGACATCCGGATGCTCCTCTTTAAGGATATCCCGCATTCCGAGCAGGACTTTGGCGGTAACATCATACAGGTCCTGGCCCTGTTTCATGATATTCAGGTCATAGTCGGGCTTGATTTCAAATATTTCCAGCACCTGGTCGAGCATCTCGCGGTGCTGTCCTGTAACACATACGATGGTCCGGAAATCCTCCGGATATTTCTGGAATTCTTTGACAAGCGGAGCCATCTTTATGGCCTCGGGACGTGTCCCGAAAACAAGCATTATTTTTTTCATAAAATGGATTATGGATCTTAAATTACAATTTTCTGAACACCAACCAATACGCATACTTCACCAAATATATCTGGCGTTTGATACGTTTTGGTTCTTTCAACAGGCGGTAGGCAAATTCGAGATTATGGTCCACCCACCATTTCGGAGCACGGGGGACATGTCCGGTATACACATCGAAACTGCCGCCCAGGCCCTGGAAAATGGCTTTATGCCGCTTCTGTATCTCCTCCATCAGGAGTTCCTGTTTCGGAGAGCCCATCGCCACAAAGACAACATCGGGACGTTTTTCTGCAATATCCTCAATCAACCGCTCCTTTTCATCATCCGACTTCAGATAGCCGTCGCGATACCCTATGATATTTATCCCAGGATATTCCTGCCGCAATTTTGCCACGGTCTCTTCAATTACCTGCGGCTTGCTTCCTACAAGATAAAAAGTCTTTTCATCATGGAATTTTGCAACGATTTTCAGCCACAGTTCGCATCCGGGAAGTTTTGCCGCATCCTTATATCCTTTCTGCTTGACGGCAAGCTGCGCCCCTGCCCCATCGCAATAACCTATGTTCCTGTTGATAATGCCCCGTGTCTGCTCCGTTGCATGCAGAATCTTCTCTGCATTTATGGCCACAAGGATTCCCTTATGCTCATCCACAAAATCCAACAACTGACTTTCTGAAGTGAAAGGATATACCTCTACTCCGTTTAGAACGACTTTATCCATGGTGAAATGTATCTTTATTTTGAAAGAAAATAATAACTCATCGCATTGAACATAAATGCATTGCTCCAACGCATATACGGTATCTTCGAACTGATTCCCGGCTTCAACTGATAGTAAAAATATCCTTTTTTGTCCTGCATGTTGGCGATTGTCCACTTCAAAACCTTGTCTGCAAGTTCAGAATATTCACCATAACGATGCAATCTGTACAATGTCACGAGCAATTGTCCCGGACAATGGATATCTATCGGATATTTCTGATTATCATAATACTTCGGACAACCATCCGGCTCAAAGAAATTTTTTATATAATAATCAAAACCTTTTTCGATATTTTCATGAAAGGATTTGTCCCCCGTCTGTTCTTCGTAAGCAATCAGGCCGTCAAGATTGTAGCCGGTATGGAAACTGTCAATCCAAGACTGGACAGGGAGCATTCCATATACCCA
Source organism: Muribaculum sp. An289 (assembly GCF_002159555.1). Taxonomy (GTDB): domain Bacteria; phylum Bacteroidota; class Bacteroidia; order Bacteroidales; family UBA932; genus Merdivivens; species Merdivivens faecigallinarum. The sequence goes on along the minus strand of NZ_NFIV01000002.1, from coordinate 229,943 downwards.
CGACCCATCATCGTTTTGCGAATTGCAGCAGGCAAGTACAGATGCCCTCGCGGCATCAAGATATTCCTGATTACGGGTATGATGCCAGCAATATGAAAGCAATTTGCTCCCTAACAGCGAAGCATTGAAAACAGTGTCATTGCCCTTCAAAGGACTGTATGAAAACAGGAATCCACCTTTACATTCAGTACGATGCAAGTCTTTAAGCACGAAATCCGCCGCCGACAAAGCCGTATCCAGATATCTCTTATTCCCCGTTATTTCGTAAGCATCCATCAGTGCCGTCGCACAAAAATTGGTAGCTACGACCGTCGGGGTAAATTTCGGGAACAGGAAGAGTCGCCTCGCCTGCCAATCGAAATTGTATCCCCAGCAAGCGCCGCTGTATCCTTTGGACTGAAGCGATATCAGCAATCCGGCCAACTCATCGACTCGTTCAAGTATAGAATCCTTGCTGCCGAGTGTCCCGGCCAATGAAGGATTCTGCCCGACCGCCTTATACAAATTGCAATACCCTTGCAAGAACAGGCCGACACCCTTTGCATTGTATTCCTTCGGAACCATAGCCAAAGGGCGAAGATTGACAGGACATCTTTTAAAGCCCTGAATCACTACAAGCCTGCACAAAGCCGATTTCTTGAAGAACGGCAACGCCTGGAAGACTTTCGAGTTCAACCCGTCATACGGATCCCAGCCCTTGAAATGCTCTGCCTCGCACCACGACCGCAGGGCGGAAAAAGAGGCATAAATATCTTGCATTGAGAAAAATGATTTAAGATTAGTTTTCCAACAGTATTTCCATTTTCGTGTAATTCCTGACGATTCGTTTGAAATCAGCAATTTGCGACATATCTTCAGGTGAAAGATCACTTATCTTAAATGGAGATGTGCTCATAGCCTTTGTCATATCAATATCATCTTCGTACAACGACCACACTTCACAGCCATACAAGTCAGCTAATCTCTCCATTAAGTCAAGCGGCAATTCCTGCTTTCCCACCTCATAATCAGAATATATCGAATGATTTATTCCTAAAAAATCTGCAATATTATCCTGTGAAAAGCCGTTAACTTCACGTAGTTGCTTTATATTTTCCGCAATAACACATTCTTCATTCATGTCAAATTTATTTTAATACTTTAAGATATGGCATTATTCCTTCTTTATATTTAGGATTTTCTTCAATTTTATAATCCAAATCCTTCCTCCAACCAATTATTTTAGCCGGAGTACCTGCCACGATAGCACCTTTCGGGACACTTTTATCAACAAAAGAATTTGCAGCAATTATTACATCGTCATCTATAATAACAGGACCTGCTATCACAACATTAGGACCACACCAAACATTATTTCCTAATTTGGGTACTTCCTTATATGGAAACTTTCTAACTGTCGAAAACCTTAAACCTAAAACACAATTATCACCGATTGTTGTTCCAGGTATTACCACTGTACTAATCCCATTACACACAAAATACGTTCCTTTACCGATTGATGAATCACCGGTAACTTTGCTATTATATATTATGAATATCAATAACTGGATAAATTTAGGCAATAGCGGAACTTTATGTAAATATAAAGACCGCATTACACGGTACAATTTAATGGCATTCATTTTTCCTTAAATATATTTCTTTAGTATTTCTTTCATATTCTTCGCTACACTTGAAGCCATAAAGTGTTTTTTTTTGCTTATTCGCAATTATATACTGTCGTTTAATTCCGTCATTATGAGTCACCCGGCAGACTGTCCCTGTATTTTCCCGTTTGAACTCATCTTTTTTATATCATCGGCTTCGTACGTTTGCGCCGCTTCTTGTACACGAGGTTGGCCTTCTCTATCCCTTCCCACAGCAGCTTCGGATCAGTCAGGTATCGCATCTCGCTCTCGTAGCAGGTCGAATCCGTGTACATCGTCTCCAGTTCCTTCATGTAGGGCTTCCAGGCCCTCGCCAGTATCTCCTGATGCTGTTGGATCTTCAGTCCGCCGGCAGGTTCTGAAAACACATCGTCAAGGAGCTTGTAGTTCGTCAGTGGATGCTCGGGTTTATCCTCACATCGCAGAACAACTGGTAGTGGAGATTCCCATTCAACTGTTCCATCAGTTTCGGACTGCTCAGTCCCGTGTACATTTTCAGGAACATCAGCGCAACCTTTCCCTCCGGCGTAAAATACGACCTGTGTCCTCGCTTCACTCTCATGCTCTTCCTTGTCAGCCCTAAGTTCTCCGCCATCTCATGCAAAGGAAGCTTCCGCCTGATCCTTCCCAGTTCGCTCTTCTCGAATGTCTGCCTGTACTGATCATAAAAATCATACTCCGTAAACGGAAGATCGGGGGTTATTCCAGAGAAATTTTGTACCTTAGCCATGCAGATTAATTTTTGTGATACCTCCAAAATCAGCTTTGCCAGGGCAGTTAGTTGGAGGTATCTTTTTTATCTTCAACTAAGTTACTAATTTATTATCAATCAATCAATTTGTTGGAAAGTTTTCACCTTTTTTACGACAGTCCCTAATTAACTATGGTTCTAACTTTCAACAATAATACTATTTGCTTTCAAAGAGCGACCTTTTATCGGAGTGTCAGCTGTTTCTATTGAATAATCGAACAACCCTGGCCAAGTTTTCTCCATATCGGATATCATACGACACCCTATTTCGGGATTATAATTTTCTTTAGGCACAACTCTTAGAATCAGATCGCCGTGCTGTTTTTGGATCAATTGTATAGATTTAATATAATCCCAATAATAATCCTCGAAAGACAAAACCGATATACCGGCAATTTTATAACCTTTTTTGGTTGTCAGGTATGAATTACCACGACCTTCCAACTTTTCAATATATCCAGTTGAATTGATTTTACCAAAATCATTCGTTTTATACCGAATAAACGGCATTGCCTCCATCCAATAACCAGTACCTACCAATTCATAATTTCCATCTGCATTTCTAAAATTTTCCGCATAACCAAAAAAAGGATTGAGCTGATACCCTATCGATTGATGCTCCTCATCAATTTTTGCCACGCCCAACAACACTCTCTCGGACATACCGTAAATACAATAAATCATAGCATCCGGAAATGCTTTTTTAAATGTTAGATAATGATGGTATAAAAATGTATCCGATGCCAGGAAAAGACATTTTACATTTAATGGCTCTATATTATTATCAACAATATATGAAGCATATTGATACAATAAGGATGGATATGAATGAATAACTTCAGGGTGGTATTCATAAGTTTTTTTTACAATTTCCGGCATCCACTTCTCATTTAAATGAATAGGTGAAACGAAACACCTGTTCCCTCGTATTTCTATCGGATATTCATCTTCTTTTTTCAAAGCATCTAAGCCAATTCTTAAGATTTTTGATTTAAGAAAATCATACCTAATAGTTTTCAAATCCTGTTCAAAAAAAATCTTTGAAACTATCGTATCGTTGAATGTACCTGAGATTACCACACCTTGTCCTGTTGTTCCCTCCGTGGAACCGAACTTCAATTTTGCTTTCGGGATATTTACGTTTTGAAAATCCTGCCAATTATCCATTACAGTTTTTTTATCTGTATATGGAAATTGCATGAGTTTATCATATACATTATTAATATTAATTGACAACGGATCTATTGTGACATTTTTTGCATACCATGGCACGTTCTTCAATGCATTATTTAATGTCAACACCATCCGAGCTCTCATAAACTCTTCTATCCTAGTATTTTCATTAGATTCTCTCCATTTATACAATTGAACGATTTGAGGATAAAGCGAACCGTATGTAATCCTTTTTGGAAAAATAGACATCAATTGACTGCCGAACTTTGTCTGTTTGACTATTTTTTTTGCGTACGAAAGATATGACATAAAAGACAGAATTAATTGTTATATATAAGATTGGATTCCTGAATATTTTATAGCATTGTTCACATCATATTTTTTAACTTGTGCTTGGCATTCATCAGACATGGCCCCAATATCTACTTGTTTATTTATTATTGAAAGCATAACCAAATACATATTATTTTCTACATCATCTACAGGAAGAATGAAGCCGGTTTTACCGTCAATTATAAATTCTTTATTTAAACTCCAATCGGTCGCAATTACCGGCAAACCTGAAATATATGCATCTATAATAACTCCCGGGAAACCTTCACCGGACCAAATAGTAGGAAATAACATTGCTGAATACGAAGATAAAAGATCATATCCTTCTTTAGAGTTCAGATTTAAAGTTCCTTTATAATTTACATTGCTAAAAGGTTTCAACTCATCATCGAATTGTGCAGAAAAATCAGAGGAAATTCCTCCATAAAAATCGATTACATACTTGTTTTCCAAACCATCCTTATTCAATTTCTTAGCCACATCTAATATAAATTGCACACCTTTTTCTGGTTGAATTCTTGATAAAAACACAAATTTCGGAATCTGAGGTTTTATCGGCGTTGGAATATAAAAGATTTTCTTAAAATTTGGGCATACAATAACATTTTTAAAACCGCATTCCAGAAGCGTATCTTTCATAGAATGCCCCTCGACAATTATTATGCTAAATACCGACAATAATTCTTTATCTATCAAACCTTCTTTTATCCTTTTAGGAAAAGATCCGCCTATCCCCCAATAAACTACATTTCTATTGGTCTTTAATACCTTTAAAATTTTTAAAAGTGAAATAACATTATCTAATGAAGTCGATATAATGAGTTCTGCCTTTGGATACAGAAGAAAATATAATGGTAATAATAATATATTCCATGGACGTTGCTTTGCATTATGAGTATCAACTAATTTTAATCTATATCCCTCATCCTTGAGATAACTTACTATCATTTTATTTTTTGTAAGTTCTCCACCAAACTCATTTTTATGCCCTATACCGCCGATAAATATAATTTTACTCATATCCAAAATTTAGTTAATTTTCCTATGATACATTCATAAATAATCACATTAATTATTCTTGCAACATGTACTTTTAATATATTCTTTCTCATACTTTTTTGCACATATATCCATACTATAATTTTCTTTATAATAATTAATCAAATAATCTTTATTTAATGGTCTTGTCATAAATCTTTTTAAATTCTTTACATATAACCCAACATTTTGATTTGGGGATAAGTACCCTGTTATGTCATCTTCTATAACATCAGGTATTCCACCCACAGATGTACAAATAGGTGTTAAACCACATGCCAACGCCTCTAAAAGAGTTATTGATAATCCTTCATAATTTGAAGTTAAACAAAAGGCATCAGCACACAACATATAATCACATACGTTATCTTTTTCACATAGGAAATAGACATTCTTACATGCTTGTTTTTGCAATTGTTTACCTGTTTCGCTATCATATCCACTACCTATGACCAACAATACAAAATCAATCCCTTCTTCAAATAAAGCATTAAAAGAGTCAATTAACATCTGTTGATTTTTTTCAGGTGAAAATCTGGCAACATGAATAAAAACAGGCGATGTAGTATTTTTTTTTAAACATTCAACTTCTTTTTTTACAGCTAAAAATTTATTTGAAACCACAGGCATGGCCCGTCCATTATTAATTACAGGTGCATTAAAAAGATTATATAGATCCTCGTATGATTTCTGACACAACTTTGATATACAAATTGGCCTTATAAGATTTAATTTATAATAAAATTTATTAAAATAATATTGCAATTTCGAATCGAATGTATATTCAGCGATACTGTGTAAAGTATGGAAAAACTTAATATGCCTGTAAAATAGACACAATCGGAAAACATACGGAATTACATTCAAATGACAGTGCACTATATCAGGATTTTCTTTCTTAATATAGGCCTGTAACAAATCAGACTTATGAATAGAAAATCCTTTATCGAAATTCATCGCATGGAATTTCACATTGTTATTAATAAATTTCTTGTTAAATGTCAATCTCGTATTATTATCTTCTAACAGCATGCAAACTGTAACGTCATGTCCCATATTGGCTAATTCATTGGAAAGATCCACTACGAATCTTTCCGCACCACCGGAGGAAAGAGAATAGATTATTTGAATTATTTTCATACTTATAAAGAATTATACATGTTAATATATTCTTTCGTTTTGTCTGTTAATAAGAATTTAGTCTTTATAGTATCAATTGCGTTTCTTGATATCCTTTCATAAGTATTCGCATCGGACAACAAATTAATTATTATGTCAATTGCTGAAGCAATATCTTTAGGAGCAACTATATATCCATTCACTCCATTCTCTATGATTTCAGCCGTTCCACCACCCTTGGTCGCAATTATCGGCTTGCCTACTGCCATTGTTTCCATTATGGTATTTGAGACTCCCTCGGCGTGAACATTATCATTTGTAAACAACACGGAGATGTCACAAAATTCTATTATCTTTTCCACATCGTTTCTTTCCCCCAAGAATCTGATATTATCTATACCTTCATCTCTGCTCTTACTTTCATAAGACTCTAACTGTTCACCGCTGCCTATGGCTATAAATAAAATATCTGAACGTATTTTAGTCATTTGTTTTGCCAAATTCAAAAACATATCCCAATCTTTTGCCGGAGAGAAACGGGCTACCATGCATATTGAATATGGTTTGTCTATATTGTATGCTTTCACAAATGAATCCTTATCAAATGATTTTCCTCCTATACGATGGAAATCAAAGCCATTGTAAATGACATGCGACTTCTTCGCAGGGGCTTCTTTTGCTTTCAAGCCTGCTATGGAATTACTCACGACTGCATTTGAACAACTGTATGAGAACTTCGCCACAAATAAAGCCAATTTACTCTTTATGCTATTCCCATCTGCAAGAAACCCTATAATAAGTTTATAATTCAACAAAAATCTACCTAAAGAAACAGTAAAAAGAATGATCGGTATCTCCGTCCATACATGGACTATAAAGGGGGAAATATCTTTTAACGTTTTTAACAATCTAATTATTAAGTCAAAACGATTAGTATATTTCAATAAATGCAATTTTGCGCCACTATTGACTATCTCTTGATATTTATTGTTTGAATCGGAAAAATAAATAATATGTTGCTCTGCAAAATCTTCAGTCAATAATCCTAACACCAATTGCCCCATTCGACGCTCCCTACCACCGCCGCCGATTCCACTGATTATATGTACTATTTTTCTCATAATCTATTAAACTTTTTTGTATACCACCTATAACTAACCCAAACACTATATAATAATGGACAAAAGAATATACCCATGCAGTTAATGAAATAAACAACACTGCGAACATCCATCCCAGATACGGCCAATATTCATTGCCAATTATATGATATTTCCGTGTTTTGATTATTTGCCTAAATATATTGAAATAAAACAACACATATAAGATAGTTCCTATTATCCCGTTTTCTGCTAACTGAGCCATATATTCCGTATGAAAAGGCAACTTTAACTTATCGATATACATAAAATTGTTGATACCTATTCCTGTCAATGGATGCTCCTTGAATATTTCCCAACCTTTAATATAAAAATAAGCCCTATCACCTAAAAAATTTAATATCCTCAAATTTGAAGTATTAAATTGGTTTGCCGATTCATCTATCCCATGCATCCTTTCGCCCAGTATAGTATTATCCAGCATAAAAGACAATCCGACATAGAAAACCAATAATCCAAATATCAAACTTAAAAAATTTTTTACGTTATTCAAAGGATATTTTGTTATTAATAAAAAGAATAACAAAATTAATAATCCACCCAAGGCCTTTCTCGTTGCAACAAATAAAATTGCAGCCAATGACAATATAATAATTATTACCAGATTTTTTAACGTGAGCCATTTCTTCACATACATGAAGACGGCCGTAGCAACCATACTTAATGATGTTAAAGGGAGTACATTTCCCAAGGCCGCACCGCCTCTACCCGACGGATAAATGGTATCTCTTTGAAATAACAATCCAAAAATCACATAGATGACAAAACACGATAAAATGAATTTTAATGTAGTCTGGTAATTTCTCCTGCATTCATATGTAACAACAACCATGGCAATCCATACCAAAAAAATCTGATTCCCAATAAAAATCCATGGGACTTGTACGCTCTCTACTCTATGAAACAGCCAGTTTACTGCTGTATATATGCCCCATAATCCCCATATTAGCACAGGAGTAGATTTTAAGACTTTTCTAAATTCGATGTTATTTATATTTAACAACAAAATCAATATACCAAGTAAAATACTGATTCTACCGGCTCCATCTATAGAATAAAACAAAAAACCAAGTCCTGGCTTAACTAAAATATATGCTAAGAAAAAATAATTAATTAATTTCAGCATTTTGATGGTAAATTAATCATTCGCCCAAATTTCAAATCCCACTCTTCAGGAGAAAATCCGCCTAAACCGGATGTAGGAAAGAAAGTTATTTCACTAAAATAAATCTTTCCACTTATATTATAAAAATCTATTCTGACAAATGGGATATTATCAGCTAACTTTCGAGACAAATCCCTCATTAAATCAAAATTGAGTGGCTTAGATGGACAAACTTCTGCAAATGGAAAATTTCGAGGCTCATGAAATGGCTGATGTACCCATTCCATGTCGAAAAAATCTATCGACATCACATCATTTCTTCCAGATATTACCTGACAATATTTTGGTTCTCCATTAAAGCAGAAAAACTTATAATCCATTAAATCTGAACCGTCCGGCATTTCAAGCAATTGTTCTGCAATAAAACGAGGCCGTACATTTTTATATGGCCATTCTCTGAAATTATTATATATATTATTTTCGGATGACTTTTTTAGTTTTCTTTTTGCTAGGCTATAATCAAATTGATTTTTGTCATTACAAATTACTACCCCGGTACTTCCACCTCCGCCTGTTGTTTTCAAGACAAATTTATCAGGTAATAATTTTATATCTATTTCATCAAGCGTATTCCATATATGATAAGTTGGAATAACATATTCTTCTCCAATGACTTGTTTTACATATTGCTTGACTTCAGCTTTATCAACCAATTGGGTATATTCCGACTTCCTATTGTAAAGTTTCAACCATTGTATTTTTTCTGAAAAAGTTTGCGGATTTTTTAAATTAAGCGATTTATTAAAATTAAAATTATACAAAAGCTTAAGATATAACACATCAGAAAACCACATTTTAAAAATATTTAAAAAAAGTTTTCTAGTATAATTAATATTTTTCAAATAAAATAATGGAGATTTCATATTATTTCCTAACTAAATATTTTTTTAGGTTAAAAACAATATCTCTTTCTTTCGGGAACAATAATAATATGATAAAATATATAGCAGCGGATATTCCACAAAAAACAATTTGTAAAATTATACTGTCATTCGTATTTGCATGAATTAGCAAAACAAATCCAGACATAACAATAGCAGCGACAATTGACGGCATGATATTTTTTATCATTGAACTAAACGATATCCTTAAAACTATATATATTATTACTGCATTAATCAATATGGCCGTAAGTCTTATTATTGAACGTACATCACATAAAACATTAAAGCCATAATCCACTGCAATCATAATTGCTGGGATTAAAAAACATAAATGACAAGCCTGCATAAGTACCGACAATTTCGGTTTCCCTTTCGCCCTATAAAGCTCACTGCAATAATGTGATAAAACGATTGTCACGGCACTTGTCAATCCCCACAAACCGATAAAATGTGCAGCTTCGTGCCATTGATTTCCCAACAATATAGTGGTTATCAAATCCTGAAACAAAAAGATTCCCACGCCTAAAGGGATAACCAGAATTCCGACCAATTTCTGAAATGAAAAGAACATTTTTTTCAGACCGGCATCATCGTCCTGTAATTTGGATAGAGAAGAAAAGAGTACCGGAGTCGTGGCAGCCGTTATCAGCCCCATAATCTGACCGACCGTAGACATCGAAGTTCTATATATTCCCAAATAATGCTCGTTAAGCATCGTTCCAACTATAAATATATCCACATAGCCTGTAAGCCAGATACTTATAGCTTCAATCATCGACCACACGGTGAAAGAAAACATTTCTTTCAACAGCTTGAAACTATAGAACCACTTGGGTTTCCATGGGGATTTTATTGTCAAAATGATTGCGTTTGAAAGATTCAAAGCTATCATTCCTATGATCAAAGACCAATAACTGCGCGTAAAATAAGCAAGCGGGATTGTAACTACTAAAGGAATCAACACTCCGATAATTCGCACCAAAAACAGCGTTTTGAAGTCCAGATTGCGCTTATACAGAGCCATTTGAATACTTGAAAATGCGGCTAATGGAATACAAAAACATGAAACCGCAATAACATCTCCGTGTCCTTCACTACCGACCAAAATGGCTATAGGTTCTGCAAATAATATTATTCCGAACCATATAACCAAAGACAAAGTAAGATTGGACCAGAATGCCACAGTCGTGGATCTGTATAAATCATCTGTACTTTTAAATTTATGCTGAATCAGATACTTCTGGAAACCTGCATCGGTAAAAATCTCTGCAAAACTAATGACCATGGTTGCCGTTACCAACACACCGAAAGCATCGGGTGTAAGCAATCTCGCCAATACCATCGTAGATATCGGCGAAACCAATTTGGCCGCTATTTCAGTTACAGTAGACCATTTTGTAGCAGTAACTACCTGATTGTTAAGATTTGACATTAATAAGAGATTCCTTAAATCTTATTATTTATATAATTTTCAGTCGCGTTTTCCTTGCTTTTAATAATACATGGATTTCCAAACACTATCGAATGCGAGGGAATATCTTTATTTACATAGGTATTAGGAGCTATCAACACATCATCTCCTATCATTATTTTACCTACTATTGTACTATTTACACCTATCCAAACGCTATCGCCAATAACTGGAGCACCCTTTCGTTCTCCTCTATTCTCTTGTCCGATAGTAACACCTTTATGTATATTACAGTTCTTTCCAATAATAGCATTCGGATTTATTGTTATTCCATACGGATGTCCTATATACAATCCTTCTCCTATGGTTACAGCAGAACTGATTTCAACATGATACATAAAATTACATATCCGTAACATTATGAGGCAAAAGATTTTACCCCCCCCCCTTGCTTGATTGGCTTTTTCTGAACCAATACTGATAGCAAGGGCATGCCCCTTTACGCAATTTGTCTTTTTTCCATAAATTATCCATAACGACACTAACCAATTAAAAATCTACCAAATTTTGTCTTTACCGTAAGATACGAAAATGAAACGGACAAAATAATCGCCACTACAAACCCCATCCAAGGCAATATATAAGGAGATACCGATTCCATAAACCCGAAATCATAATACAACAATTTCAAGATAAACTGCTGATAAATATATACTCCGAAACATAATGCGCTCACCTTCATCAAACTTTGCGATATTTTTATCTTATTTTTAATCAAAAGCCAATTTACGGTAATATAAGTCATTATTACTCCACTCCAGGAATAAATAAGAACCGATGCCTTTTGAGCAGACATCTTTAACACTTTGTATAATAAGCCTGAATCTTCCCCCCCCCCATGCAGAATTTGCTATCTGTTCACGTATTAACGTAAAAGACACAAATAGTATAATATAAGCAAAGATTGAAAATACAGCATATTTGCCTTCAAAAAATCTTGACAAGTCTATGTCTTTTTTCTTTAAAATATACCCAGTATAAAAAAACAACAGGTAATACATTGCACTTGTCATTCTAAAAGGTAACGGCAAAAACGATATTAGCGAACACACTACTAATAGCGGGAAAACAATAAATGGCTTGATTTTAAGCTTTTCTATTACAAATATTGCAACGAAACACCAAAAGAGCATCGGAAGAAACCATAAATGCCCAGCGCCATTTACTATGGTATAAACTATATCAAAAACAGGAGCCTTTAAATCATAAAATATCAGATAATAAATAATCCCAAAAAAGAAGCACGGCAATAACAAACGTTTTGCCTTCTTCAATATGGTATTCTTAAATGATATTATTGTCTCCCCTTTTGTTCTAACCTGATAACCAAATAAATATCCAGAGATAAAAACGAACATTTCCAGCATAAAACTATATGAAGCAGAAGCTATCCACCAATATGCTGGAATCTGACAATAACCATCGGGCGCATCCCAGGCACCATTAAATATGGCAAATGAGTGATACAATACGAGTAGTATGATTAAAATCACTCGTATGACGGAAACATCATCCAAATATCGTGGTTTTAATGAATTCGTCATTTCTCAAAATACCCCTTATACCACTTAACAAATTCACTTATCCCTTCTTTCAAAGAAGTTCTGGCCTTGTAGCCCATTACCCGTTCGAGTTTCTCCGTATCAGCGTATGTAGTATAGACATCCCCTTTCTGCATAGGCAGCATGACCATCTCGGCCTTCCTGCCTATCGCATCTTCGAGCGTATGGATGAAATCCATCAGCTGCATTGGATGTCCGCAACCGATATTGTACACATCGGCCGGGATTTCAGAAACCGGAGCCTTGTCTATTACCCTGAGAACACCTTCGACTATATCGTCAATATATGTGAAATCACGGGACAAATCGCCGTTGTTGAAGACCTTGATAGGTTCTCCTGCCATTATGGCCTTTGTAAAAAGCATAGGGGCCATGTCAGGTCTCCCCCATGGCCCATAAACCGTAAAGAAACGTAATCCCGTAGTAGGAATCCCATACAACTTCGAATACACATGCGCCATCAGTTCATTGGATTTCTTTGTGGCGGCATATAGCGATACGGGGTTGTCCACACGGTCGTCTTCGGAGAACGGGACTTTCGTATTTCCACCGTAGACCGAACTCGATGAAGCATAAACGAAATGTCTGACAGGATACGCCCTCGCCGCTTCCAAAAGGTTCAGGAAGCCGACGATATTGCTCTGAATGTATGCGAAAGGATTTTCTATCGAATATCGGACACCGGCCTGCGCCGCAAGGTTCATTATGGCATCGAAACTCTCCGTCTCGAACAATCTGCGCACAGCCTCCTTGTCTTCGATATCGACACGCATAAAACGGTAATGCTCATACTTGCTGCTTACTACCGTATGGCCTTGGACAATCTTTTCTTCAGCGATACCGCATTCTGCAAGCCGTGCATATTTAAGACTTACGGGATAATAATCATTGATATTGTCTATTCCTACGACTTCATCCCCCCGTTCCAACAGCCGCTTTACCAAATGGAAACCTATAAAACCAGCCGCACCGGTAACCAATATTTTCATAAGACTAACCTATTTTATAATAAGCGAAACCGTTTTCATTCAGTTCTTCCTTGTCATAGATGTTTCTGCCATCTATAAGGACTTTCTGCTTCATCGTTTTCCCTAAAACTGCGAAGCTCGGCATACGGAACTCTTTCCATTCCGTAACGAGCATGAGTGCATCGGCATCGAGGGCCGCCTCATACATATCCTTGCAATACACTACTTTGTCACCAATACGGCGACGGCATTCGTCCATTGCAATCGGGTCGTAAACCTTTACCGTACATCCTGCTTTAGTCAGTCTGTCTATCAGAACCAAAGAAGGGGCTTCGCGCATATCGTCCGTTTCCGGCTTGAATGCAAGTCCCCACATGGCCACAATCTTGCCTTTCAAATCCCCGCGGAAATGCTTTTCCAATTTTTCAAAGAGGATGCCTTTCTGATGCTCGTTCACGTCTTCTACGGCTTTCAGCACGCGCATTTCATAACCGTTTTTCTCGGCTGTCTTAATCAACGCCTTCACATCTTTAGGAAAACATGAACCGCCGTAACCGCAACCCGGATAAAGGAATTTCTTTCCGATACGTGTATCGCTTCCTATACCTTTGCGCACCATGTTCACATCGGCTCCCACAAGTTCGCAAAGGTTTGCGACATCATTCATGAAAGAAATACGTGTAGCGAGCATCGAGTTTGCAGCATATTTTATCATCTCAGCCGAAGGTATGTCTGTAAAAATCATTCGCTCTCCGCTAAGCATGAACGGCTTGTACAACTTCGCTATCAGTTTTTGCGCACGCTCGCTGTCAGTACCCACAACGACCCTGTCCGGGGTCATGAAATCCTTTATGGCCGCACCTTCTTTCAGAAATTCGGGATTGGAAGCCACATCGAATTCCACATCGGCACCTCTTTTTGCAAGTTCTTCCATAATTGCTGCCTTGACCTTCAAAGCAGTACCTACCGGAACAGTGGATTTGGTTACGAAAACAGTATATCTATTGATATTCTGCCCGAAAGTCCTTGCCACATTCAACACATAATGCAAATCCGCACTGCCGTCCTCGTCCGGAGGAGTACCGACCGCACAGAACACTACTTCGACATTATCGAGGCATGTAAGCAAATCCGTAGTAAAGTGGAGCCTTCCGGCCTCGACATTACGCTTTACCATGTCTTCAAGTCCCGGTTCATAAATGGGAATCCGGCCTTGCAATAAAGACTTTATTTTCTCTTCATTAACATCGACACAGGTCACATCTATACCCATTTCAGCGAAACATGTTCCTGAAACCAAACCTACGTAACCTGTACCTACTATCGCTATATTCATATCCCTTTACCTCTTAAATATTCCGCAGAAATCCAGTATCACCTTGTCGCTACGCCATTCAAGGGTCTTGAACGGGTCGTGGGCGGTAAGGAAAGCCACGATATCGGCCTTTTCGTAAGCCTCGCGGTAGTCGGTCAGCTTGAACACATGGTGCTCCTTGACATTCGGTTCCACAACGAGGATGTTTGCATTGTTGCAGCCCTGCATCACCTTGGTGACGATGTATTTTGCAGGGGATTCGCGCAAGTCGTCGATATTCGGTTTGAAAGCAAGTCCCATCATCGCGACTACCGGTTTGCGATGGTTCAGAAGCTCGAACTCCAACATGGCGTTCTTTACCTTCTCGGCGCACCAGAAAGCCTTATAGTTGTTTATTTCCCGGGCATCAGCTATGAGTTTGGACTCCGCAGGAAAATCGGCAGTGATAAAATAAGGGTCGACCGCTATGCAGTGTCCACCCACTCCGCAACCCGGCTGGAGGATATTAACGCGCGGATGCTTGTTGGCAAGGCTGATGAGTTCCCATACATTGATTCCCGCCTTGTCGCATATCAGCGAAAGCTCGTTGGCAAAGGCTATCTGCACATCGCGGCTGGAGTTCTCTGTCAGCTTGCACATCTCCGCGGTGCGGCAGTTGGTCCTGTGCAAGGTTCCCTGTACGAACTGCGAGTAGAACCCTATAGCCTTTTCCGTGGATTCCGGAGTAAGGCCTCCGATTACGCGGTCGTTGTGTACCAATTCATATATTACGTTGCCCGGCAACACCCTTTCCGGACAATAGGCAATGTATATCTTGCCCTCAAGCTCCGGACGTTCTTCGAAAATAATCTTCGCCATGCCTTCGGTCGTACCTATCGGCGAAGTGGACTCTATCACGTAAAGGTCTCCTTCCTTCAACAGCGGGAGCACCGCCATCGTAGCCGCCTCTACGTATGAAACATCCGGCTCATGATTGCCTTTGAAAGGAGTCGGAACCACCATGAAATAGGCATCGCACACTTCCGGGGCGACCGATGCCGTCAACATTCCGGAAGAGACTACCTCCTTCAGCATATCTTCCAAACCGGGCTCGATGATATGCAGTTTCCCCGCATTGGTCATTTCCACGACCTGCGGATTGATATCCACGCCCTTAACCTCAATGCCGTGCTTTGCGGCGATAATCGCTGTCGGGAGCCCTATGTATCCCAACCCCATGAAACATGCTTTCATTGCACTGATGTATTTTTAATTAAACTTATTGTCTTCGATGACAGTTTTTCCGATATGGTATGCCTGAACATCCTGAGCCCGTGTATGTCCGAGCCGAACATGTTCACATAGCCCTTCTTCAGAAGCCACCGTGACCTTTTGCGCACCTGCTCCCCGTAAAGGCCGGCGAGCGAAGGCAGGTTCATCTGAAAAGCCGTCCCCATATCCTTAAGACGGTCATAGTCACCGTCACTCATGTACGAATATCTTTCAGGATGGGCAAGTATCGGAAAATATCCTTTCGCCTTGATCCGTTCCATGATTCCGAACAAATCCACCGGAGGATTGAAATACGAGGTTTCGACCAAAAGACGGTTGCCTTCAAATCCCCACGGCAGCAGTTCGCCCTGCGCAAGGCGTTCCTCGAACAGCCTGTCCAACATGTTTTCCGAAGCGAGGTGCAGGGAGATGTTACCTTTATATATATTGCACAGCTCTGCAAAACGTTCTTTCAGAACAGCCGGTGTATTGGGCACATCCTCCATTACATGTGATGTCAGCCATACCGAAATGATTCCGAGCCTTTCATACAGCGCCAATATCTCCAAGGCTTCTTCCATAGTCCGCACACCATCGTCCACACCCGGAAGTATGTGCGAATGGCAGTCGGTAAAGCCGCGGAACACTCCGCTTTCCTCAAGAGAGAGATGTCTTCCGAAAGTCCACATGGCAGACTCAACTATTTCTGGACGTAACCTTCGTAACTTCCGTAACCGTAGTTGTATCCGTAACTGTACCCGTACTTGCGGTAACCGTAACGGCCCTGGGCCACTTCAGTACCGTTGAGCACGAGCAGCATGCCCTTGAACTTATTATCCGCATAAAAACCGTTTATCTGAGGCAGCATGCGTTTGTCAAGCAGCCCGGCCCTTGCCACGAACAGGGTATAGTCCGCATGACGTCCAATGATGGAAGTATCAGCCACCACTTCGACCGGAGGACAGTCTATGAAAATATAATCATACTTCTGCTTCAATTCGGAGAGCAACTGCCCCAATCTTTCCGAAAACAGGAGCTCGGCAGGATTCGGAGGTATGGTTCCGACAGGAATGATATCGAGGTCAAGTATCGACTTGTCCTTGAAAATTATGGAAAATAACGATACGTCCTTATCCGCGAGATAATTAGACACTCCGGTCTTTATATTGCCGACATAACTGCTCAGGGTCGCCTTCCTCAAATCGAGGTCTACGATGACTGTCTTTTTCTTCTTTATCGCAAAACTTGCCGCAAGGTTGGATATAACGAAGGTCTTTCCACTGTCCGGATTCATGGATGTAACCATGATTACCTTAGGCCCTTCTTCTTTGCCGATTACGAATTCAAGGTTTGTACGTACCACCCTGAACGCCTCGTTTATCACATCGCGGCTCTGGGCCCTGACCACGATTTCCGGAACCTCTTTCTCGTATTTCTTTTTCCTCTGTCTCATGCCGGCCAGCCTTGAAAAACGTTTCTTCTTGCCGATGAGCGGAATCTCACCGAGGAACGGAACATTCATGCCCTCGATGTCCTTACGTCCCCTGATAGCGGTATTGAACATTTCCTTAATGAAAATGACAGCTATCGGTATCAGGACTCCGAGAGCTATGGCTATCAGGAAAATATTCCGTTTAACCGGAGCCGTAGGCAACATGCTGCCGGTCGGAGGCGTGATGATGCGGGTATTGTAGGCCGTAAACGCCTGGGAAAGTTCGTTTTCCTCGCGTTTTTCGAGCAGGAAGAGATAAAGGGCCTCCTTTACCTTCTGCTGCCTTTCGTCCGACAACAGGTCTTTAGCCTGCGAAGGGCTCGCGGCTATCTTCGCCATTATCTGCTCGTTTGTCTGCTCCAAAGTCTCTATCTGCGTATTCAGTGTCACCACAAGATTGTCTATGGAAGTGATGATGGCTTCACGCATGGACTTCAGCGCATTGTCCATATCTTTCACCAAAGGGTTCTCGTCGCTACTGTTCGCGACCAAGTTGTTCCTCTGGAGCTGTGCTGTGTTGTATTCCGAAATCTGATTCTCGATATTGCCTCCGGATATTCCGGAATTGGCCGGCAGCAGCTGGTTCTGTGACTCTCCTGCGGCAAGATAACTCTTTATGTATTTTGCCATGGACAGCTGCATGCTGAGTTCCAGTATCTGCGCATTTGTCTCCTGGCTCTGCGACATATACATGCTCGAAGCGGCCTGTATGTCCGGAAGCAGATTCTCGCCCTTATACGATGCTATGTCCGCATCCACTGTCCCGAGCTCGTTCTCGATTACTTTCAGACGGTCGTTTATGAACATGGACGTACTGACGGCTATCTGGTTCTTGTCTTTCAGCCAGTTTTCGTTATATACGGCTATGAGCGTATTCAGCACATCCTCGGCCCTCTGTATGCATACATCTGTTATCGAAAGATTGATTATCGTGGCATCCTCGTTGGCAAGGCCGACCGACAGCCTTTGCGAATAAGACTGCACGGCGCCATAAATCGTCGAACGGCTGACATATACGTCCGAGTCGAAAGTCCCTGAATAATACGGCGTAGTCGAAACGACAATCCTGCCGACAGGGGTTTCTATGGTATCATTGAGCTTTCCTGTCGCCTCTGCATCGGATTCCTCCCCGTTACGGACGAAATCCGAAAAACCAAGAGTGCCGTCCGCAGCAGGCTTTATCGTGAATGAAGCTGACTCATTGTCGTTCAGGTCAAGGAAACTCACCGATACCGGCAGGTTCTGTCCGTAGAGTACCCTATCGTAAAAACGTCCGTCTACCTTATAGTTCACATCCAAATGCAACCTCTTAACCACATCGGTCATGATTGCCGGCGACTGCAAGGCTATCACCTCATTGTTCACATTGGTATTGGACTGTACCAGCCCCATGCTGGCAAAAGCGGAACTCACATCGCTCGAAATGGACTGTCCCTTTCCCTCCTCTTTTATAAGCATCGAAGCCGAGCGGGTATACTCCGGAGGGGTCCTCATTATATATATCAAAGCCAAAGCGATGAGCACTACGAGCGATATCGCGAACCAATACCACTTGGACAGGCACATGTACAGGAAATCCTGTATGCTTATGAAATCTTCGGACTGTTTTACCTGATTGTTTGCACTGATATTATCTGCCATGATTCGATATATTTTCTATTTTAAGGTATAATGATATTTATGATTGAAGCTATGAGCGAAGCAATCGATATCCAGAACGAAGTAGAAAGAAGGTTGTTTCCGTTCACAGTGGACTGCCTTGCTTTCACCGGATTAGGCTCGACATATACGACATCGTCCTGCATCAGATAATAGGCCGGCGAAGTATATACCTGTTCTCCCGAAGTAAGGTCTATCCTGTAGGCCTTCATCACCCCGTCCTCCACTCTCTGCACGAGGACGTTGTTCCGCTGGCCGTATATAGTCAGGTCTCCGGCCATGCTGAGGGCGTCGATTACAGTGATGCAGTCCCTGTCGATATTGAACCGGCCTGGTTTGTTCACCTCTCCCATCACCGAGATGCAAAGGTTCATATATTCCACAGTAACGACCGGGTCCTTTACGAGGTTGTTGTTTATCAGCTCGTTCTTAATATATTCGGCAACATTTTCACGTTTCATTCCTTCGACCTTTATTTTACCCAATACAGGAAAATCTATATATCCTTCTTCGTCTATGGTATATCCCATTATACCCTGGGTGGTCGATGTTGTCACGTTAACCCTCGAAGACATCCCGAGCTGCCTCGAAACATACGGAAGGTTGAACAAATCCATCAGCTGGGGGTCGCGGCTGTTTACGAGGATTGAGATCTTGTCCCCGGGCCGCAGGGTAATTTCTTTCGGAGTCGCAAGTGGCATCTCGTAAAGGCCTGAGGAAATATCTTGAAAATATACTACCTTCTTGTAAGAAGAACACGAAGCGAGCAGGAACACCCCCGACAACAGCAGGAAGGCCGCCCGTAAAATAGAACGATTCATCATATTGTTTTTTCTTGTTTTATATTCCACAGTCTTCTGCCCCTTCCCTTGTTCTGCCTGATGGCATAGTTGATTCCGAGCTGCATCACAGTCCAAATCGTCACATCAAGCACAAGGAGCAGGGTCGTGTCCATCCTGTCGGCCAGCAGATAGTTGAAACCGATGAAGAACAGGGAGACACACAATATCGTAATCATCACCGAACGCACCCTCATCCCGGTACGCAGCAGTTTGTGATGAAAATGGTTCTGATCCGGCAGGAATGGGTTCTTCCCTTCCCTGAGACGGTGAAGCACAACCCTTACTACATCGAAAAGAGGCACTAAAAGGGTCGAGAACGCCACTATCATGTCCGGATTGCCCGCCTTTATGTTTTCAGAAGGCTCCACAACGCTCATGTGGATGACGAGGGCGCTCAATATGTAGCCCAAAGTCAGGCTGCCCGTGTCTCCCATGAAGAGCTTGTGCCCTTTGTTGGCATTGCCGAACACGTTATAGAACCAAAACGGTATCACCACACCTAAGGTGGAGAAAGCCAGCATCGCATAAATATACTCTCCCTCTATGACATGCAGGATGCCCAGGACTGTCAGTGCGATACAGCACAGCCCCGAAGCGAGGCCGTCTATGCCGTCTATAAGGTTGATTGCATTTGTGATATACACTACAATCAGGAGTGTCAGCGGAATCCCGATGAAAGCCGGAATCTCATAAACCCCGAAAAGGCCTCCGAGCGAATTAATCCATTCCCCGGGCCAGACGAGAAGCAGGGCCGCAACTATCTGGGCCATGAATTTATAACGGTAGCCCACGCCGATAAGGTCGTCCGCCAGACCCACCAGATACAGCAGCATGCCTCCGGCGGCCAGGAAGAAAAACTGGCAAAGGGTCTGTTCGATATCGATATTGACCAATGTATATCCGGTAAAATACCTCACGCCCATCATGAAACATACCGAAATCAGTATGGCCGGGAAAAACGAAACGCCTCCGAGCCTCGGGATTGGCACCTTGTGTACCTTCCTGCTGTCCGGCATATCGAAAAGCTCCTTCTTGTAGGAGATGACCAGGATTTTAGGAATGATGAGGCATCCTAAAAAAATGGCAAGCAACAAATCGCAGCACAAAAACAAGTAATACATCATAAAAGGCCGATTTATAAAAGGTTCAGTTAATCAATTGTATATACTCCGGTTGGACTTCAACGCTCACCGACAGTAAGTTGGGAAGCTCTATCAAAATCCTTTTGACACGCGAGCCGCGGACTGCAAGCAGCCTGCCTTCATACCCGTCGAGATTGCCACCGACCATCCTCACTTTCTTTCCGCACATCTGCGGAGTGAGTTCGTCAGGGACATAGAACACCGGGGACTCGGCGGCACGTACCGCATATATGAAACGCTCCATATCCGCATCCCTTACCGTCATCGGTTCGCGGAAACCTCCGCGCACGAAACGGTATTGCAACGTAGGTGTTTTTTCTACAACCGGGTCGAGAATCCCGCGCGACTCATGGACAAAAAGCAAATCCTGTATTACCGGTATTTCCTCCCTGATTCTTTTCCCTCTACAGACAGACAGCCTGCTTTTCAAAGGGGTGAATACCTCAATGCCCTTCATTGCCAGCTCTTTGAATGCAGGCATCTTGGCATTGTGGCGTTTCAAATCCCTCATGACATACCATCTTTTGGGCTCGGCTTCCTCCGTCAACGCCGGAGGATGATTTTCGGAATCAGGTCCCATTACTGTATCGAAAGGTAAATTCATTAATCCTGAAAAGATATATAAAACATTATAATCCAATCAGTTAAAAATAGGTTCACAAAATCGGGACAATATTGCTTCATATCCGCTAAATCCCATTAATACTTAAAACCGGGTAAACAGTTTATAATACAAAAATAGGCATTATTTTTTAATCGGGACACCTGTTTCCGCAAAATTTACCGGGGGGGGGGTATTTTTTACGTATTTTACAGAACAATGCCGATGTTATGCAGCCTTCCGTCAGTATGTTCCGAAGGAGTGTCGGCAGCCTCTATCCGTATTTCGGCCGGCACTCCGGCCCTGATAGCGGCAGGCAGTTCAATCACGTCGGCACAGAGGCCCTGTTCCGGCGATACGGACAGACCGGCATAAAGTACGTTCTCAAACCTGTTATATGAACGCAAGAGTATCTGGTTATTCCCTTTCACGAGCCTGACCACGACCTTTTCACAGTTGCGCCCGCTGCGGTACGGATTCAGATGTTTCGCGCATAATTTTCCATTCACATACAATTCCATGCCGTTTCCGGACACAACGTCCAGAACCAGCTCGCGTTCTTTGTCTGAAACCACATCCAGCACCATGCGGCAATTGCCGAACGGATGCGATTTTACTGAAATTTCCCCTGATTGCGGCATCAGTGACCATCCCTCGAAACCAGTGACCGCCGCGACCGTATCCGGAGTATCGAAGGACGAAGCGCGGTAAAGCTGCATATAAGCCCCTTCCACGGAATAATCCGACCTGTCCGGATTCACCGCCAGAGAGCCTTTCAGCTCAAATTCGCGGGTTTCCCCGTTTACAGAAAGGCGGATTTTCCTGCCGTTTTCGGAAGAAGTGTGTACTATCCTCACGCTCTTGACGTCCTTGTTCCTCCCGAACTTCCTGCCAGGCATGATTTCCCACGAATATGCGACCGTACTGCGGTAATTGCTGTAATAGTCGAAACACGAATAGCTGTAGTCCTTTACAGCATTCCGGCCGGACAGGATACTTCCTTCAGCGCATTCCATCGCACCCTCCGACAGCGGTTCTATCCGACGGTCGAAAACTATGCTCACTATAGGAATCTCGTCTTCACAATACTCCGGGACACATACTGTCAGATAATCGCCCTCCTGTCTGTATACGGCATTATCCTGCACGGATACGGCCGAATATCCCGGCATCCGGAGAACTACCTCCCCGTCAGCGGGACGTTTTCCTGAAAATATGAGGTTCAGAACATTGTCCTTCCTCGTCACTGCGCCCCACTCGAAATCTTCACGGAAAGGAGAGGCTTCGGTGCCGTAGATGGCGGACCCGTTTTCATCCAGCCATTTTCCTATTGTCAGAAGCACGTCGCGCTCGAAAGGAACAACGGCTCCCGTCCCATCCGGACCGATGTTCAACAGATAATTCCCGCCGTGCGAGACTACCCTTATCAGGCTGCGGAGTTTTTCCATCGCCTTTACGGACACACTTCCCCTCTCCTGCCACGAACGGTAGCTCCATGTCTCATCGAACATGGATGCTGCGGTCTGCCAAGGGGCTTGTAACGCCCCGTCCGGATACCTGTTATCGCCCATTACTGAAAAATCGTAGAAATCATTGCCGATACGGCCGCTTACCATACAATCCGGCTGCAACGAATGGACAAGCGTGTAAAGTTCACGGCTCTGCCCGGGAGTCTGCGAGCCCATGTCGAACCAGAGCTCGGATATAGGCCCGTATTTCGTAAGAAGCTCCGTGACCTGCGCTTTGTTTAGTTCATGGTGCTGCGGTGTGACAAAATCCGCATTGTGGCTCGAAATAGGATATGCGTACGGATAATGCCAGTCGATTATGGAAAAATACAGCCCGAATCTCATTCCCGCCTTTGCGCATGCCTGCGAAAGTTCACGGACGAAATCGCGGCCGCAAGGTGTCGCATCAACCGAATTGAAATCCGTGGTTTCCGTTCCGAACATGCAGAAACCGTCATGGTGCTTGGACGTAAAGACTATTGATTTCATCCCGGCACGCTCCGCAAGGGCCACTATGCTGTCTGCATCGAAAGCCGTCGGATCAAGCTCGTCGGCAGTCAGCGCATACCAATCGCTGAAAATCCCGGCAAAAGACTGTATCTGCTCGCTATATCCCTGAGTCACAGGTTTTCCATCCCACACTCCGCCGAGCACCGAATACAGCCCGAAATGGATGAACATTGAATACTTCCCGTCATGCCACTCCTCTTCCGGAAGGTTCCCGCCCATCGAGACAAGGGGGCAGACTGACATTAAAAGCGCCAAGGCCGCAACTGATATCTTTTTCATACAGGAAAATAATTTTCGCGAAGATAGGTAAAATCGGTAAATTTGCATTCTTTATGTAAAATTTCATTCCATGATTATGTAGAATTTCATCCCATGAAAATTACATTCAGCATAAATTTCAGGACATCGCCGGGAGATGCCGTTTTCCTGCTTCTCGACGGGAAGAAAATAAGGATGTACCCTTCCGGCCGCTGCCGGGACGATTGGAAGGCGGTTGCAGAAGTATCCCCATGGACAGACATCAGATATTGTTTTCAGATTGAATGCGGCCCTTCATCGCCGATACCGGGCCTCGTCATGCATGAAACCGGGGGAGAAAGGCATCTGACCACAGGGAATGGAGACATCTCGATAAAATGCTCATGGCAGGGTTATGACAATTCCGCCCTGTTGCTTTCCGACCCATTCACAAAAATATTTTTCCCTCACAAATGCCACCCGTTAACGTTGGAAGAGGGTCGCGGGATTTTCCTGACAGTTACAGTCCCTGCCGTAAAAACCGGGGATAGCATATTAGTAAGCGGCGAGAACCCCTGCCTCGGGCGGTGGAACACATCGGAAGCCCTGAGGATGGAACCTTGCGAAGCAGGCAGATGGGCGGCCGAAATCCCCATCCGGGAGACGGACAAACGCCTTGTTTTCAAGTTTATAATGAAACGGGGCAATGGCGAAATCGTCTGGGAGAACGGAGACAACAGGGTGCTGGACATACCTGTCCAGGACATCCATGTTCAGGAACAAGGCGGGGACAAAATTCCCGGGACATCCTGCATTTTCGAGTTTTCCTCAGCCGATTTCGGACAGGAACCGCCACGTTTTGCAGGAACGGCCGTGCCAGTCTTTTCCCTAAGGGTCAGGGACGGCTACGGCATAGGGGACTTCAGCTGCATAAAGGCCGCCGCCGACTGGCTCCACGCCACAGGACAGCACATATTGCAGATACTCCCGGTAAACGACACTACGGCAAACCGCACATGGGACGACTCGTACCCTTACAATGTCATTTCAGTCATGGCGTTGAATCCCATATACATAAACCCCTCCCTCATCAGGAATGCGTTTAAGAATACGCTTCGGAATGCGTTTGCCGGTGACAAAAGCACTGAAATCGAGGCTCTTGAGTCCGGGCTGCATGATTCGGACAGGCTGGGCTACGTAGATTACGAAAACGTAGCCGCACTTAAAGACAAATACATCCGTATCCTGTTCGGCATGTATGCCTCTGAAACTTTCGCCACACCGGATTTCAAGGAATTCTGGGGAAAAAACTGCGGCTGGCTGCTTCCATATGCCGCATTCTGTACTCTCAGGGACGAATACGCAACACCGGATTTCAATAAATGGGGCGAATACTCGGAATATTTACCGAATCTTGCCGAAAAAATGTTTTCGATGGCACGGTTCCACGACCGGATGCAACTGCAAATTTTCACCCAATACCATCTTCACGCCCAGCTTTCCGAAGCCGTATCATACGCCGCAGGGAAAGGCATAGCGATAATGGGCGACATCCCTATAGGGGTCAATCCGCACGGCGTGGATACCTGGTGCAATCCCGAATGCTTCAACATGGGATTTTCGGCAGGCGCCCCGCCCGATTATTTTTCCAAAGACGGGCAGAACTGGGGGTTCCCGACATACGACTGGGACCGGATGGCTTCCGACGGATATTCCTGGTGGAAAATGCGGCTGAAAAAGATGTCTGAATATTTTTCAATGTACAGAATCGACCATATACTCGGATTTTTCAGGATATGGGAAATTCCCCGCGGAGTAAGCTCCGGAATGTACGGGCACTTCTATCCCGCCCTGCCATACAGCGGAGAAGAGCTCCGGTCTGCCGGGTTCTTGTCTGGGCCTGAAACGGGAACCGACGGAAACGCACTTGACGGAAAAACACTTGGCGAAAAAACACTTGGCGGATTATTTATTGAAGATCCGCGCGCGAAAGGTTTTTACCATCCCCTGTTCAACGGTCCGGACACGTTGGCTTTCAAGACATTGGACAACAAAATTCAAAAGGCGTATATGCGGCTTCACGATGATTTCTTTTACAGAAGGCACAACGGATTTTGGAAAAACGGCGCAATGCTCAAGCTTTCCGAACTCGTCTCGGCTACAGGCATGACGGCTTGTGCCGAAGACCTCGGGATGATTCCCGACTGCGTTCCGGAAGTGCTTGATTCCCTGAAAATAGCATCCCTCGAAATACAGCGCATGCCCAAGAACCCGGCCCGCGAATTTGCTGACCCGGCAGGGTATCCGTACCTAAGCGTATGCAGCACGGGGACTCACGACGTATCGACACTCCGCGGCTGGTGGAAAGAAGACCCGGAAAAGACACAACGGTATTATGAAAACGTTCTCGGCATGCCGGGGAAGGCTCCAGACGAATGCACCCCCGAGATTTGTTCCGCGATAATCTCAGCCCATCTGCAAAGTCCTTCAGCCTTTGCCGTCTTCCCTCTACAGGACTGGCTGGCAACTTTCCGTTACCCCGGACGGTACGCACTCGGCCCCCACGGCACCAACGGCACGCCCACTGACGAAGAACGCATCAACGACCCGGCGAATCCGCATCACCACTGGAAATACCGGATGCCCGTCACACTTGAAAGTCTCATCGAAGACACCTACAACAACCTGTCAATCAGGAACATGATAGAGGATTCGGGCCGCTGAACCCTTGGGCCCTGTCGACAAATGCTTGGAGCGAGTAAAATTTTTACAAATAACTGATTATCAATTATTTAAGAAAACACCACTCGCTTTTGACCATGTTTGCGTACTACCCAAAAGCGAGTCCTATTTTAACAAGTAATTGATTGCCAACAACTTAATAAAACACAACTCGCTCCAAACTTTTGTTTTCGGGAGGCCAGGGAAACAACATCTCTGCCGAAAGAATGATAGGAAAAGGGATGGAAGTGGGATGAGGAGGTAAAACCGGATTTTGCCTGCATATTTTCCACCCCACAGCCAGCCGGCTCTTTTTGAAGTAATTAATAATCAACAACTTACAAAAATACGAACTGCTTTTGGGTGCTTTCTGAGGCACCCAAAAGCAGGAGCTATTTTAATAAAACACTGGTTATCAGTATATTATAAAAATCATAGATGGCTATGGGGTGGAAAAACAGGGCGACAAAATCCCTTATTCTGAATCCGGAACCCTGAAGAAAAATCAATCGGGTAGCCAAGGAAGTTCTCCCGAAAGGAGGGCAGTCCATTTTGTTCGGGTCACGGACGAGAAATAACAAAAAACCCATGAACGGCATGACCATCCATGGGCAAATCCAAATTATGAAACGAATAAACTATTTTCTGAAACGAATAAACTATTTCTGGCTGTTGTCTCTTTTCTTGTACCTCTGGTAGAACTTGTCGACACGTCCTGCGGTATCCACAAGCTTCATCTTACCCGTGTAGAACGGATGTGATGTGTTCGAAATTTCGAGTTTTACAAGAGGATATTCCACACCGTTGATTTCGATGGTCTCCTTTGTATTTGCACAAGAACGTGTAATGAACACGTAATCGTTCGACATATCCTTGAAAGCGACAAAACGGTAACTTTCGGGATGAGTACTTTTCTTCATTGCTTTATAAATTAAATTATTAACGTTAATATTTTTCAAATCGGAGCGCAAAGGTAACCCCTTTTTTATGAAAACACAAATTTTTTTTCTTATTTTACCCGGAAAAGCTGGTTTTCCTCGTAAAGAAGGAATTTTCTGGCTTTCTTAATCCATTTCTGCTCCTGCTCCTTGATATGCTCCCGCGCGGTTTCCCACTCGACATCGCCCGTAACATAGCCGTACAGCACTTCGTCATCCAACAGGTCTATCAGAGTCCTGTCGTTGAACCCGAGCGAATCGTCATCGTTTATTATCGAAAATTCTTCGCAATTGCGGTATACGAAGTTCATCAGCTGCAACGCATGCGAGAGGGCATGATACGAGGCGCCCGGTTCGAGGATTATCTGATATCCGAAACACTGCCGCCCGGCATATTCCCCCACCGAAGGCTGGAAACGGCAAGGCCTCAAAGTGGCCCCGTCCGCTGCCGGCGGCATCTTGTAACTGTTATGAAGGCTTTCCATGAAAGGCGCGCCGAAAATCTCGTACGGACGTGTCGTGCCTATGCCCGGAGTTACGTTCGTACCCGACCACAGGGCGCTTCCGGAATAGAGGCTGCATGTAAAATATCCCGGCATATCCGCCGCAATAGGAATCGTCCACGGAAGCAGTTCGCGGTTCGATGGTGTGGCGGAAACGGAAATTACATGCAGAGGAAAACGCGCATTCAGGTCATTATGGACAAGAGAGGCAATCTCACCGACAGTAAGTCCGTGCCTGTGGGCCAGTTTGAACATCGCCTCGGACATGGTTCCCTCGACCTGCCGGCCGGCCGGATTGATATGGTCCACAATGAAAACCGGTATGTTTATCTTTTCTTCGGACATTGAGGAAAACAGTTCCAGCAAGTCGTTGGTGTAGGCGAAATACCTCGCCCCCGCCCCCTGGATTTCGACAATGAGCACGTCCGTTTCACGCAACTGCTCCAGAGGCACATATATGTGGCTTTCCTTATTGGAAAACTCGGGTGTCGACGGGGAAAAGACATGCTTCAGGTTTCCCCGCTTGGCAAATGTCTCATAAAGATACTCCCCGCGCTCCGGATGCCAGCAGTTCGGAGTACAGAACACCCCGACCCTGCCTTTGCGCAAGACAAGGTCGTCCTGTTCGAAAATCGGTGTGGTCCTGAATGAAAACATTTCCGGCGAAGGTTATCCGAGAATCGAATCCGCGAGCATCACTATTTCATCCGCAATGGCATCGGCCTCGGCCGAAGTCGGAGCCTCGGCATACACCCTTATAATAGGTTCCGTATTGGATTTGCGGAGATGCACCCATTTTCTTTCCATATCGAAATCTATCTTCACCCCGTCTATGTCGGTTATCCTCTTGTCCGAATAGCGTTCCTTGATGGCCGCAAGGACGGAATCCACCTTCGACGGATCCTTCAGTTCGATACGGTGTTTCTCTATGCAGTAACGCGGAAGCCTCTCCCTGACAGCCGAAACCTTTACTATGCCACGCTCGTTGAAGCACTCCGCCGGAGTATCGGGATAAATATCCCTGTAATGTGCGAGATAACTCAGGAAAAGCGCCGCACCTACAAGGGAATCACGGCCGTAATGGATTTCAGGGAAAATGACCCCTCCGTTGCCCTCGCCTCCTATGACGGCTCCGGTGCGTTTCATCTCGGCCGTAACGTTCACTTCGCCTACTGCCGCAGCGGTATAGGTTCCCCCGCGCTGCTCGGTAATATCCCTGAGCGCCCGGGATGAAGAAAGGTTCGAAACGGTGGCGCGCTTATGACCTACCGGATGGGACGGCCGTATCCTGTCATAATTCGCAAGAACATAGTCTGAAACGGCTACCAAAGTATATTCTTCCCCGAATGGCGTGCCGTCCTCGCACATTAAGGCAATCCTGTCCACGTCAGGGTCTACGGACACTCCGAAATCCGCCCCGGAAGATGCCGTAACCGACGAAAGTTCCATAAGGTTCGCCGGAAGCGGCTCGGGATTGTGAGCAAAATCCCCGGTAGGTTCGCAATTGATTTTCACGCACTCTACTCCCAGCCTTTCGAAAAGCATCGGCATGATGATACCGCCGACCGAATTGACTGCATCGAGGGCCACTTTGAAACCGGCCTTCCTTATCGCCTCGACATCGACATACGGACAATCGACAACCGCTTCGACATGTTTTGCTGCAAAATCTTTTGCCGTCACCTTTCCGAGAGTGTCTATTTCCGAAAAACAGAACTCGCCCCTGTCGGCACACTCGAGCAGTTCCGCCCCTTCCGCGGCATCGAGAAATTCTCCCTTTTCATTCAGAAGTTTGAGGGCGTTCCACTGCCTTGGATTATGGGATGCCGTTATGATGATTCCTCCATGGGCCTTTTCGAAGATAACTGCCATTTCAGTCGTAGGCGTTGTAGCGAGCCCCGCTTTCACCACATCCACACCGCACGCCATGAGCGTACCGCAAACCAGCGACTCAACCATCTCCCCGGACAGGCGGGCATCCCGACCTACCACGACACGGCACCTCTTGCCGGGATACAGTTTTTTCAATCTCGCACAATAGGCGGAAACGAATTTTACAACATCTACAGGCGTAAGAGCCTCGCCCGGATTCCCTCCGATAGTCCCGCGGATACCGGAAATCGATTTTATCAGACTCATAGCATAAAAATTTTACCGAAGGCAAATATACGAAGAAGCCGCAAGCGGAGCAAATTTATTTGATGTTACTGTCGCGCTCTGTCGCTATCCTGTCGCAGCCGAAAAAATTGTTTTTGCTAAAGGAACTTCTTATTTTTGCGGCCGTTTTGATTTTTGCGGATTTTAAACCGGTTTTGACAAAAGGATTTTAATAAAACAGTGGTGACATGAAAGGGGTCTATACTATACTTCTGCTCATCGTATCGAATATTTTCATGACCTTCGCCTGGTACGGGCACCTGAAACTTCAGGAGATGAAGATAACGACCGATTGGAAACTGTGGATGGTGATACTGTTTTCCTGGGGGATAGCCCTGTTCGAGTACTGCGCACAGGTACCGGCCAACAGGATAGGCTTCATAGACAACGGAGGGCCTTTCACACTGATGCAACTCAAAGTGATTCAGGAAGTAATAACACTCACCGTCTTTACACTCTTCGCGCTGTTCATATTCAAGGGGCAGGCGTTGCAGTGGAACCACTTGGCAGCATTCGCCTGCCTCATCCTTGCCGTATATTTCGTTTTCATGAAATAACGGGGCTTCATGAACGGGGCTTCACGGGAAGCGGCCTGGGCTACCTGGCCTTTATCCTGTAATCGCCTTCTTCCGCAAGCCTTTTCTGGAGTTCTTCCACAGGAACTTCGGCAGAATCGAATTCGACAACAGCCACAGGCGGGTCGAGCGTAACGGTGGCATGCACTCCCTCTATCGAGTTAAGTGCATTCTCGACATGTTTGCGGCAGTTCATGCACATCATGCCGCTGATTTCATACTCTTTTTTCATTTTCGTCACTACTTTATTATTTTTATTATCAACAATTTCATTATTATTAACAATCGTTTCCGGCACATTCGTTTTATCTGAAACTTCCGGGATTCCGGCCGCGGCCTTCTTGCCTGGCCACAGTTTTCTTACACCCAATCTCAGACTGTTCGTAACCACACTCACGCTGCTGAACGCCATCGCCGCACCTGCAATCATCGGATTGAGCAGGAATCCGTTAATCGGGTAAAGGGCCCCGGCTGCTATCGGAACGCCTATCAGGTTGTAAATGAAGGCCCAGAAAAGATTTTCCCGTATTGTCTGCACCGTCATCGCCGAAATCCTGATTGCATCCGGGATTTTTCTCAAATCTGAAGAGACTATAGTCATTCCTGCCACATCCATGGCTATGTCGCTTCCATTGCCCATGGCTATGCTGAGATCGGCTTCCGCAAGGGCGGCACTGTCGTTTATCCCGTCACCGACCATCGCGACCGTCTTTCCCGAAGCCTTCAGACTCCGTATATAGCTGCTTTTTTCATCCGGAAGCACTCCATAACGGCAGTTTTCTATTCCGCAGACACGCGCCACATATTCGGCACTTTCCTTCGAGTCGCCCGTAAGTATATGTACTTCGATGCCCATTTTCCTGAGTTTCGAAACGGCCTCGACAGAAGTCGGCTTTATCCTGTCGGCGACTCCGAGTACCGCTATGGCCTCCTTGCTGTCCGAGAACCATATCGCCGTCTTCGCCTGGGATGCGAGGCCGGCGGCGGCAGACGACAGGGAATCCGGAAGCAAGACCCCGTTTTCCTTCAAAAACGTCTCGTTTCCGACAAAATACGTTTCCTCCCCGACCGTTCCCCTCACGCCCTTTCCGGGCATGGCAGCAAAACCTGTGACATCGACCGGACGGCAATCGAAATAAGAAGCTATGGCCTCTCCTATGGGATGTTCCGACAACAGTTCCAGGGACTTTAAGATTGCAGGGCGCACATCAGTTCTGGAATCTCCAGGACCGGCATTTCCATGCCCGGCATCTCCCGTGCCCCTGTGTCCGGCTTCTCCTGGCATGTTTTCACCTTCAGCCCAGAACACATCGGTGACGGCCGGACGGCCTTCAGTTATCGTACCGGTCTTGTCGAGCACGATGACATCGGTTTTCTTGGCTATTTCGATACTTTGGGCATCCTTTACGAGTATGCCGTTCCTTGCCGCCTTGCCGACACCCACCATTATTGCCGTAGGGGTTGCAAGCCCCAATGCGCAGGGACAGGCTATGACAAGCACGGTCACGAACGCAAGGAGGGCATGGGTCATACCTTCGGACGGGTCAGCAATCAGCCAGACGACGGCAGAAAGGAAGGCTATGCCTATTATCACAGGAACAAAAACGGATGCGATTTTGTCTACGAGCCTCTGCACCGGAGCCTTGCTCCCCTGGGCATCCCTCACCAAAGATATTATCCGGGACAAAAGCGTGCCCTCCCCTACTTTTTCCGCCTTGAAATACAACGAGCCTCTCCCGTTCACGCTTCCGGCAAACACTTTTTCGCCGGCATATTTGTGTGAAGGCAGAGGTTCTCCGTTGAGCATGCTTTCATCGACATACGAATCGCCCTTTATCACGGAGCCGTCCACAGCTATCCTTTCACCGGGTCTTACTACGACAATGTCCCCCGCCTTCACATAGCCAATAGGTACGACACGTATTTCCGAATCTTCTCCGAGCACGCCCACCGTATCAGGCCGCAGGCCCATCAGCTCCCTGATTGCCGAAGAGGCCTTTCCCTTTGCCCTTTCTTCAAGCCACCTGCCGAGCAGGATGAAAGTGACTACCATGGACGAAGCATCGAAATAAAGATGGGGCTCCACTCCCTTGGATAGCCAGAAATCTGGGAAAAACAGGTTGAAGGTACTGAAAACGTATGCCACCCCGGTACTTGTCGCCACGAGGGTGTCCATGTTGGAAGAAAAATGCTTCAAAAGCCTGAAAGCTCCCGCAAATATCCCGCCAGCAGGCCATACCAGCACGGCTCCCGAAAGGACAAGCATGACATATCCTCCGTATGGCATGTCCGGGAAAAACATGGATATGACAAAAACAGGGATGGAAAACACTATCGAGAAAACCAGTTTCCGTTTCATCGCCTTCATTTTCCGGACATGTTCTTTTTCCAACTCGTCTTCCCCGCGTTCCTGCCGTCCTATCACAAGGTCGTAACCGGCATCTACCACAGCCTTTTTCAATGCCTCGGGACTGCACTCCGCCGGGTCATATTCGACCGTGGCCATATTGGAAGCGAGGTTCACCGAAGCGCATCTGACCCCCTTGCTTTTGTTCAAGGCCTTGTCCACACGTGCGGCGCAGGCCGCGCAAGTCATGTCCAGAACAGGAAAATTTTCTTTAATCAAACCTTTTTCCATAATGAAACATCCATAAAATCGCCGGTAATAAAATTTTCGGTAATTTCCGGTCACAAAAATACGTCCGGCACATTGCAAACGCTTTGCAAAATTAGCAAAAACGGTAAAATCGTGGAAAATCTCGCGGAAAATCTGCCGAAAAATTTGGAATATCACCTAAAACATCTATCTTTGCAGTCCCAAATCAAACCGGTGGATTCGTATAACGGTTAGTACTCAAGATTCTCAATCTTGCAATGGGGGTTCGATTCCCCCATCCACTACAGCAGGACGGCCCGTCAAGGCTGTCCTTTTTTGTTATCCGGGGCTATTATCCGGGTTGTCGGGCTGTCTCCGGGCTGTCTCCGAGCTGTCTCCGAGCATTCTGGCTGTCGGGCTGCCTCCGGGCTGTCGGGTATAATTTATCCGCACTTTCAGGGAAAGTGAACCAAATTGCCGGGAATTCGAGGCACTTTCCCCTATGATCCACGTACTACAGAGCACTACAGGTGCCCTACACGGGGAAACTACCAGAAAACCACAGGGAAAGTGAACCATATTCCTACAAATTCACGGCACTTTCCCCCAATAAATTCGTGTCTACCGCAATCTACATGCATTCATAGTCCATTTCTGGTCTGTTCTTTCGGGGAAAGTGAACCAATTTGCCACGAATCCGTGGCACTTTCCCCGGGAACGAAATCGGACAATCGCTTCTACGGCTATTCTGCCTACATTCTTTGTCCGTCCTATCAGGGGAAAGTGAACCAAATTCCCACGAATCCGTGGCACTTTCCAGGGAATATTGCTCCTCCCCCGGAAATATTGTTCCTACGCTATTCCTCATCCGCACTTTCGGGGAAAGCTTTCCATGTAATTTTGGAACAGTCGGTGCATGATAATTTTGAATGCATTGACAATCAAGCGATTAGTAAAATAGATGCACATTTCGGCCGTTTAAAACTTTCGAAATGTGCACTTGGATTTTTATTGTATTGATATTCAGCTTGTTGCAAAATTATCTGCACCCGGACTTCCACTACGTTCACTTATCCGGAAAGCAAACCAGTTTGCCACAAATCAGGTACACTTTCCCGGAACTGATTGCCCATTCGGGCCATCGGGACCATCTGGGGCAGTACCAGCCGAAGCAAGGCTATCCAGAGCGGGACCACCTGAAACAAAGCTGTCCATAGCAGGACCAGCCGAAGCAGAACAATCCTGAACAGAGCCATCCGAAACGGGACCATCCGGAGCTGGAGCATCCGAAACGGAAGCAGGGCTATCCAGTACGGGACAATCCGGAGTAGAGCTTTCCGAAGCAAGACCATCCGAAGCAGAACCACCCTGAGCAGGACCAGCCGGAGAGGGACAATCCGAAACGGGGGCAGGGACCAGCAGGCCTCCGGATTTTTCGATATAGTTGTACAATGCCTTGTAAAACGGGTGCGCACACATTGTACGGCTGTCCCCTATGATTACCAGTTTGTACCTTGCCCGTGTCATGGCCACGTTCATGCGCCTCAGCTCATGAAGGAAACCGATATTGGAGTTCCTGTTGGAACGCACAAGGCTTATGATGATTACATCTCTTTCCTGGCCCTGGAAACCGTCCACGGTATTGATTGACACCGAACTCCTTATGCTTTTCAGAAAACGGTTGCGCGAAACGAGTCCCCTCAAACAGGACACCTGGGCCTTGTACGGGGATATCAGTCCGAAATCGATATGCTCGGAACGGATGCGCTCCGCCCCGAAAGGCTGCGCATAGTTTTTCAGCACCGACACGGCAAATCGGGCCTCTCCCCTGTTTACACGGCCGGTACCGTCCGACACATGCTGCTCGGAAAAACCGCAATCGCACGTATCTATCCATAACATCGGCAGACCGAAAGATGAGGTGTCGCGGGCGGAAATCTGGGGCGCCGCCTTCAGCCTGTTATCGTAGAAAAAATATGAACTGAAACGCATTATCGTCTCATTCATACGGTATTGCATGGTAAGAAGGCTCACGCATTCCGGCTTGTTCTCCGCCACGACTTCCATAAGTGTCCTGCCGAGCCCTGCATCCAGGGCACGGAGACATTTGACCGTCGGGGGCAGCTGGCAATGGTCTCCGGCGAACACCACCCTGTCCGCCTTGTTTATGGCTATCCATGAAGCCGCTTCAAGGGCCTGTGCGGCCTCGTCTATGAAAAGGGTACTGTAATGCCTGTTGAACAGCACCTTCGAAGCGGCCCCGGCAAGGGTGCAGGCAATCACGCGCGCCGAGTCGAAAACATTGTCGGTAATGGAATGCTCCAGTTCATCCGCTTTCTTGCGCAACTCCCTCAGCCGAGCCGACAATGCCCTGCGGTTCCCGTTTTTCGACCTCAACGCCGCCGAACACTCCCTTGCGGCCCTGCGGACATTCCAGAGCAAAGGATAATCCGGATGGTCTTCGAAGCGTTTTTCAAAAGTGCAGTCCATGACCTTGTCATCTATCCTTACCGGATTGCCCACCCTCAGCACGGGAATCCCCCGTTCTATGAGTTTCAGGCACACCCAGTCGACCGCCGCATTGCTCTGGGCACAGACCATCACCTGATTTTCCCTGAAAAGTGTCTCGAATACGGCCTCGGTCAAAGTAGTAGTCTTGCCTGTGCCCGGAGGCCCATGCACTATGGCCACGTCACGGGAGCAAAGAATGGAATTGACAGCATCCTCCTGCGAAGGATTCAGCCATGAAAACGATCCGCGGACGGCAGAACCGCGCTTTACGGCAGGAGCCGCCCCCAACAATATCTCCCGCAACCCGGCAAGCCTGTCGTTCTTGGCTGCGATGACCCTGTCAAGCGCCGCGAACATAAGCCTGTATGTAGTCTCGTCAAAGGAAAGCTGGACACCCAGTCCCGTCTCCGCACGCAAACGCGAGACCGCAGATTCTCCGGGAACGGCGACCAGCATGGTATCGCCGTCGACAAGGCTCACGGTGCATGGATAGCTCAGAAAAACCGATTTTCCGTCCTTGTCAATAAAAAAGAACTTCACCGGAACCCCGTATTCGAAACGGCTCCCGTCCTCTTCCTCACCATCTTCACGCGCCGGCCGGGATACGGCAAGCACATACTGGTTCAGAGAGTTGTAGAAACTCCGTCCCAATTCCAACGGATACCAGCAAAGTCCTTTTGAAAGGCGGAGATCGAGAGACATCCTCCCCATCTCCGCCTCATTTTCGGCCAGCTCATGGCGGTACTCCTCAAGCAGAAGCTCCCTGTGGCGTTGCAAATGCGCAATGGAATCCATCTTCTCTTAGGAAAATCATTTCCTGTTAGAAAGGACTATCTGCCCATCTTTGACATCGACTACCACGGTCGAATCCTTGGTTATCCTGCCCTCCAGTATGCCTTTGGCAAGCAGGTTCACAAGTTCCCTCTGGAAAAGCCTCTTTATCGGACGTGCCCCGTAAGCCGGGTCATAGCCCTTGACACTCATGTAATCCAC
The DNA here is from genome assembly GCF_002159555.1 of Muribaculum sp. An289. Lineage (GTDB taxonomy): Bacteria > Bacteroidota > Bacteroidia > Bacteroidales > UBA932 > Merdivivens > Merdivivens faecigallinarum. The sequence continues at coordinate 193,122 of NZ_NFIV01000002.1, read as the reverse complement.
GAATTTTTCGGTAAAATCTATGTTTACACCGCTGTTTTCGAGGCGGGAAGCGAGTTCCTTCATCTGTATGTGGAGGATGTCCCTGATATCCTTGCCCGAAAGCGGCTGGAACATGATTATCTCATCGATACGGTTAAGGAACTCCGGCCTTACGGTCTGTTTCAGAACCTCAAGAACCTTGGATTTGCATTCCGCCAGCAGGGCCTCCCTTCCGGAGCCGTCCAAAGGCAGACGGTGTATGTAGTCCTGGATGATTTCCGCACCGACATTCGATGTCATAATCAGAATCGTATTCTTGAAGTCCACCGTACGGCCCTTGTTGTCAGTCAGACGCCCGTCGTCAAGCACCTGGAGCAGGATGTTGAACACATCCGGATGGGCCTTCTCTATCTCATCGAGAAGGACTACCGAATAAGGCTTGCGCCTTACGGCTTCGGTAAGCTGGCCACCTTCATCGTAACCAACATATCCCGGAGGCGCACCGACAAGACGGCTCACCGAGTGGCGCTCCTGATACTCCGACATATCGATTCGGGTAATGAGGTTTTCATCGTTGAACAGGAACTCCGCAAGCGCCTTTGCCAACTCGGTCTTGCCCACGCCGGTAGTACCCATGAACAGGAACGACCCGATAGGACGTTTTTCATTCTGCAATCCCGCACGGCTCCTACGCACGGCATCGGAAACGGCCCTGATGGCTTCATCCTGCCCTACGACACGTTTGTGGAGCTCGTCTTCCATCCTCAGCAGTTTTTCCTTCTCGCTTTCGAGCATCCTCTTTACAGGTATGCCCGTCCACTTGGCGACGACTTCCGCGATGTCCTCCGGAGTTACCGACTCATTGATGAGCGGATGCTCGTCGGCGGCGATTTCGGCATTCAGTTCGTCTATGCGTTTCTGCGTGTCCGCCATCTTTCCGTAACGTATTTCGGCCACCTTGCCGTAGTCCCCGCTCCTTTCGGCAGCCGCGGCGGAAACCTTCAGGTCCTCCATGTCCTGACGTTTCTGCTGGAGTTCGGAGAGCCGTTTTTTCTCCTTTTCCCACTGCTTCATCAACGCATCACGCTCCTCTGTAGCCGCCTTGACAGAATCCTTTATCTGCTCCGTCTTCAGCGAAGAACCGTCCCTTTTCACAGCCTCGCGCTCGATTTCGAGCTGACGGATTTTCCTGTTGAGTTCATCTATTGATTCCGGCACCGAGTTCATTTCGAGCCTCAGCCTTGCCGCCGCCTCGTCCACAAGGTCTATGGCCTTGTCCGGCAGGAAACGGTTGGTAATGTACCTGTGCGAAAGCTCGACGGCCGCGATGATGGCATCATCTTCGATATGCACCTTGTGATGGTTTTCATACCTCTCCTTAAGTCCACGAAGGATGGATATGGATTCGGCCGGAGTAGGCTCGTCCACCATTACCATCTGGAAACGCCTTTCAAGGGCCTTGTCCGATTCGAAATACTTCTGGTACTCGTCGAGGGTCGTAGAACCTATCGCCCTCAGTTCTCCCCTTGCCAATGCCGGCTTCAGTATATTTGCGGCATCCATCGCTCCGGAAGAACGCCCGGCCCCCACAAGGGTATGAATCTCGTCTATGAACAGGATGATTTCTCCTTCGCTGTCTATCACCGCCTTGACAACACCTTTAAGACGCTCCTCGAATTCTCCCTGATATTTCGCACCTGCAATCAGCGCACCCATATCGAGGGAATATATGCGCTTCGTCTTCAGATTTTCCGGGACGTCGCCGTTGACTATCCTCTCGGCAATACCTTCGGAAATGGCCGTTTTGCCGACACCCGGCTCTCCGACAAGTATAGGGTTGTTCTTGGTACGCCTGCTCAGAATCTGGAGCACCCTTCTTATTTCCTCGTCACGTCCTATGACGGGATCGAGCTTTCCCTGCGCTGCCCTTTCATTCAGATTCGTCGCAAACCTGTTCAGAATTTCCATATTTTCTTTAGTTATGCTCATATATCGTCAATCTCCTTTTTTCTTTTATTATTATAAAAATTTTTAAAAACACGACGAGTTTTCAACAAAACATGTTCCCTTAAAGAAAAATTGACATAATGACATGAAAAAACAGAAAAAAACCGAGGTTTTCTGACGAAATTTCAGTCCCGGGTCTTGTATTTGTTTTTCGACACGCCAGTTTCCTTCACGGGTTCCGGGGCCCCTGAAACCACAATAACTATCTCTCCTTTGGGCTCGTTTTCAAGAAAATGCGCCTCCAGCCCGGCAAGGGTGCCACGGACTGTTTCCTCATGTATTTTCGTAAGTTCGCGCGACACGGAAGCGGGACGGTCCTCCCCGAAAACCTCCTTCATCTGCGAAAGGGCCTTTACAAGGCGGTACGGGGATTCATAGAATATCATCGTCCTCTGCTCGTCCTTCAGGGCAGCGAGACGGCTCGACCTGCCTTTTTTCTGAGGAAGAAAACCTTCGAATACAAAGCGGTCCAAAGGAAAACCGCTGTTTACCAAAGCCGGAAGAAAGGCGCACGGGCCGGGAAGGGTCTCGACTTCCACGCCTTTTTCCACGCAAGCCCTCACAAGAAGAAAACCCGGGTCGCTCACCCCCGGCATCCCCGCATCGGATACAAGGGCAGTGTCGAGACCGGAGGCTATGCGGTCGCTTATGTACTCGGCCGTCTTGTGCTCGTTAAACTTATGATGGGATTCCAGTTTCGGTGCGACAATGCCGTAATGCCTGAAAAGGACCTGGGAAGTCCGGGTGTCCTCACAAAGTATCAGCCCGACATTTTTCAAGACCTCCACCGCCCTGTAAGTCATGTCCGAAAGATTGCCTATCGGAGTAGGGACTATATAAAGTTTTGCCATAAGCCCTCCTTAATCCAGTTTGCGCCTTGCCGCCATCATGAAACGGTATACGATGTCCGAATCCATGTCCCAGCCGGCATCTTTGTCTTTAAGATAATCCAGAAGTTCGTCCATGCCGTGCATGGCGTTTATCGCCAGCATGGTATCCTGGAAGGCGACCGGATCCCCGTTGAAAAGGGTGTTTATGAAAAGCACCCTGTCGTTGAGTGTCACCGCACTTCTTATGTCGGACACATGGGCACCCGGACGGTCCGTCCTCCATGCCTGCGAGATGGTAAAATCCTCAAAAAGGCTTTTGCCCTGCCTGGCTTCCGGCTCCGGAGTCTCGGTCCGGGCTCCGGTACTTTCTTCCCGGGCGGACATCTCCGGCTCCGGGACATCCGGCACCAGACTTTCGGGCTCGGGAGTTTCCTGCACTGGCGGTTCGAGCTCCTGTAATTCGAGCGGCGGCAAGTCGTCGGCGGGCTGGGCAATGGCAGGCTGGTCATCGACGAGATGGTCATTGGCGGGCTGGCCGATGGACTGCAAATCGTCGGCAGGCAGGTCGTCTGCCTCTTCCGCCTCCTCAATAGCGGAAATTAGCGCATCGGCGGCCGACAGGCGCTCCGACATGTTTTCAAGCAAGCGTTTCAGGGAATCTATTTCGTTCCGCAGCAGAGACAGATTTTCTTTCATAATTTTAAAACATTCTCTAATTTTGTTTCCCGAAAAGCAAAGTTAGAAAATTTAAGAAAATGTTTACGGAAACACCTAAAAAAAGCGGAGCGATCGAGGTCTGCTGCGGCTCGATGTTCAGCGGAAAATCGTCGGAACTCATCAGAAGGCTCTCGCGCGCGAAAATCGCAAAACTGCGGGTCATGTCATTCACGCCGGCCATGGATACGAGGTACAGCACCTTCGAAGTCGTAAGCCACGACGGGATGCACATAGAATCTATTGCCGTAAACGACCCGATGGAAATCCTCAGGCACGCACAGAACGTGGATGTCGTCGGCATAGACGAGGTACAGTTCATGGACGAAAGCATCGTGGACGTGGCTTCGCAACTGGCGAACAGCGGCATAAGGGTCATCTGCGCCGGGCTGGACATGGATTATACCGGGAAACCTTTCGGCCCGATGCCGCGCCTGATGGCCATAGCCGAACATATAACGAAACTCCATGCCATCTGCGTAAGGTGCGGCGACCCGGCCAACAACAGTTTCCGCACGGCAGACTCGGACGAACTCGTGATGCTCGGCGAAAAGGATGCCTACATCCCGCTTTGCCGCCACTGCTTCAACGAATTGATGAAGAAACGCTCTGGAGCGGACATTTTCAGGTCAGAAACCGCCTGAACCCCTCTTCCTTTTGTCTATCAGCTTCACGGCCTTGCGGCTCTTGTCCGGAAACAGCAGGGCATTGTTTTCATTGACAGACACTATTTTTATATCCGGGGCCACCCTGATACGCGCCCTGAAACGGTCTTTCATGTCTTTTACGACATCGAGCGGCAGGCCGTCAGGACCTTGCGGGACGTATTTCAAACCTACGCGAACGGTCACGTCGTCCGCACCGATTTCATTGTCCGAAAGCACTACCACATAGTTTTCAAGATAAGGCGTATTGTCGCATACGTCATTGATTGCCGGAGGATAAATCGTCGTTCCCTTGAACTTTATCATGTGGTTCTTGCGGCCGATTATCGGGGATATCCTCATGGTGTTCCTGCCGCAGCCGCAATGTCCGTAATGGAACCGCGCCATGTCCCCGGTACGGAACCTCAGCAAAGGCATCCCTTCCACGCCGAGGGTAGTCACCACGAGTTCCCCCACCTCGCCCTGAGGCACAGGATTGCCCTCATCGTCAATCAATTCGCATATTATCAGCTCGGGATGGTGGTGCCCTCCGCAACCACAACCGCATTCGCAGAAACTCGTGCCCATCTCGGTGGAAGCGTATGTGGAATAGAGTTTCAGTTCCGGCCATTTGTCATTGATGCGTTTTCCGAGAAGATTGAGCGAAAAATCCTGTTCACGCAGGTTCTCCCCTATGCAGACAGCCTTCCTGACCGAACATCCCCGGTAATCGATTCCGTGCTCCTCGGCGTACTTTATGATTTTCAGTATGAACGACGGCACACAGATGATGGCATCCGGGCGTATGCGCATTATCGTATCCCACTGGAGCTCCGGAATGCCGTTACCCACCCTTATGATGGAAGCCCCCATGGCCCTGATTCCGAGCACGTATGCGTATCCGGCCATAAAACGCTTGTCCAGAGTGGTCATGAGCTGGTATATCTCCCCGGGATGCCCGTCGGCGCATTCGAATGAAATCTTTTCATTGTAGGCAAGCCTGTCGAGGTCCCTGGAAGTGGCGGCAAAAACCACGGGATCTCCGAGGGTACCGCTGGTAGTCATATAATCGGCTATCATCTCCCTGGGAACGCAAAGAAAATCCGCGTTGTAACGCTGGAGGTCCCCCTTGTCGGTAAGCGGCACTCGCCTCAGGTCTTCCAAAGTATTGATTGTTGACGGGTCGATTCCGTTTTCTGCGAAAACCCGCCTGTAATACGCGGATTTTTCCATTAAATATTTTATAAGGCAGCGCAGTTTTTCCTCTTGGAACGCTTTTATATATTCTGGGGATTCCCACTCGACATTCAACGACATATTCCGTTTAAAACGTTGGTTTTCAGCGGCAAATATAAACAATAATTTTATCATTCCGCCCGAATTCGATAAAAATTGATTATAAAAGAATTAAAATTTTCTCCCGCATGGACGGAGGGGCCGGAAAACGTTCAAGAAAAAACCAACGTTTAATCTTTAATGAGGAAAATATATGAAAATCACACGCATTCTGCTTGTTATGGCAGCGGGAACGGTACTTGCCTCCTGCGCGTCCATCTTCAGCAAATCAAAGATTCTGCTCACCAATGACAATGTAAACGAGCCCGTTAACATCACGACCGACAAGGCCCATTATGAAAATGTCTTCCTGCCGGCGAAAGTCAAAATCAAAAAGGGATACGGCACGTCCAGCATCATGGTGACTTCGCGCAATTACCAGCCGCTGAACCTGATTGTGGACAAAAAGTTCAATGCTGCCTACATCGCAAATGTATTTTTCCCGATAGGCTTTATCATCGATGCCGCGACCGGAGCGATAATGAAACCGGCGAAAAAGGCCTATTATCTTAATCTGAGGCCTAAAAACGAGAACAATCAGAATATCATAATCTATAACGAAGTCCCTGCACCACAGATTGCCGACAGCGGCCGGGACGGGGCCGTTTCAAGGGACAACCCGGGACAGACCGAACTCGAACAGACCATTATCAGGTGGAACATCGATTCCGAGCCACAGGGAGCGAGAATCTACTGGAGGGTAGTTTCGAACGTACCTGCGGAGGTCAAGAACACCAACGAACTCTATCTCGGGCCTACGCCTTACGAGGAGACGAGGCCTTTCAACATCCTCGGGCTCACATACGAAAACTCACACAACGTCCAGATAGAAATAAAATTGACCAGGAGAGGCTACATGGACCAGATTAAACGGTTCAATGTCCGCCAGGCCATCGACCAGCAGGAAATCAGCACCTTCTTCGAATTAGTGCCCGAAGAAACCGAATAACAAACCCATAAAATCATAAATCAAACAAAAAACGTTATGAAACACTTTTCTATTTTACTTCTGGCAGCAGCCCTTCTGTCGCTTGTTTCGTGCGGCCCGTACAAGGCTACCAGCATGAATTATGTAAACACATCCATCACGTCCGAACCGTCCGGGGCCACGGTAATATTCAACGGAAAGGTTCTGGGAACCACACCGTGCGTAGTCAGCATGCCCGTAAAGATAACGACCGTTATGAATCAGCGGAACCTAAAAAACATAAATACTGTTAGTAACACAGCCCCTTGGGAAATGCAATTCACCAAGGACGGGGTCATAGAGAACACCTCTTTCGACCCGAACGCCGTACCATTGAATAATGGTATCGCCACCATAAACTATAAATTCAAAAGTTTCGCCAGACCTTCGGCTTACGAGAAAGACCCTACCATCATGGCCGGCGAGGCAAACAACATGGTGACACGCGACAACCCGGGACAGACCGCATTGGAACGTACCGTAATCAGGTGGTACTTCGATTCCGACCCGCAGGGTGCAAGGGTATACTGGAGGGTCGTTTCCAGCATTCCGAGCATCGTAAAGAACACCAACGAGACATATCTCGGAACAACCCCTTACGAGGACACAAGGGCGTTCAACATACTCGGGCTCACATACGAAAACTCCCGTGACGTGCAGATTGAGGTAAAAATCAAGAGGCAGGGTTACATGGAACAGGTCAAGAGGTTCAATGTCCGCCAGGCCATCGACCAGCAGGAAATCAGTTCATTCTATGAACTCGTGAAAGACGAGGAGTAAATAAGTTGTTTAAAATTTTCTGAAAAAATTTAAACAGCTTCTAAAACACGCAAAATTTCAAAACACACAAAAATATTCAAGCAACGTTATGAAAATCAAAAACTTATTTTTGCTCTGGGGGGGGGCACTGGCCGCCCTGCTTCTCGGCAGCTGCGGGCCATTAAGGACACCGACCGTCATCAAGAACGCTCCTGTTGAAAATTACAGGTACGCATACGTTACCGAAACCCAGGCCCTGACATCGAGTACGGGCTATAGCAACGGAAACGGCGGAGGATTCATGGGACTGTTTTCGGGAGGGACAAACATAACCACCAAGACAGTGAATCCGGGCGATGTGATTTCGGGAGAACTTGCCAAATACGGTTTCGTCATCCTTTCAGAACTGACTCCCGAGCAGGAGGCTCAGACCGTAATAGTGAATTACGGGGAAAGCGGTTCCCGGAAAAGGGGCATAAAAGAAGCTACGGAAGTTACGATACAGTTCATTTCTGCAGACAGCAAACAACTGATTTGCTCCTGCACGGCCGAGGGCCAGGGACAAACGGAAGCCGACAATATCCGGGAAGCCATCCGGAGGGCACTGTCCGCCCTGTTCGCGCAATAGTTGTAATAGCGGTAATAAATAGCGGTAATAAACGTGGCCATGCCCCTGCATTATAGCGGTTGCATTATCATTATAACTGTTATAGCGGTTTAGACACCCAGTTTAAACCGCTATTTCAATAAAGACCCGGGGAAAGTGTAGCGTAAGTTCCGGAAATGATGTTAAAAGCAATATTTCCGGGGAAGAATCAACATTTCCGGCGGGAAAGTGCCTCAAATTCGCGGCAAAATGGTTCACTTTCCCCTGATAGGACGGACGAGGAATGCAGGCAGAATGGCCGCAGAAGCGATTGCCTAATCTCGTCCCCGGGGAAAGTGCCATTGATTCGCGGAAATTTGGTTCACTTTCCCCGATAGGACGAACGAAGAATGCAGGCAGAATGACCGCAGAAGCGATTGCCTAATCTCGTCCCCGGGGAAAGTGCCGCAGATTCGTGGAAATTTGGTTCACTTTCCCCTGATAGGACGGACGAGGAATGCAGGCAGAATGGCCGCAGAAGCCGATTGCCTGATTTCGTCCCGGGGAAAGTGCCGCAGATTCGTGGTAAATTGGTTCACTTTCCCTCATCAGGCCGAACCATGCCATTGCCTGTTAGTCATATCGTGTCTACAGTTAAATCCGTCCATTGCTGAAAGTAAAAATAAAAAGCCGAGAGCAGAGCAAATGAACTGTGAACTGTAATTGCACCGCCAGGTCCCATGACAGTTTTCCAAAAGCTTGGAGCGAATAAAATATTTGCAAATAACTGATTATCAATCACTTAAGAAAACATAACTCGCTTTTGACCATGTCCGCATAACCCTCAAAAGCGAGCCAAATTTTAGCAAACAATTGATTATTAGTAACTTAACAAAATTCAACTCGCTCCAAACTTTGTCGGGAGGTCAGGGAGACTACACCTTCGCGCCTGAAACCTGCATCTTCGCGCCAGAAAAATATACATCTCCGATGAAGGAACGGAGGGACAAAGCATGAAGGCAGAAAAACCGGTGGAGGTGAGTAGGAATCGGATCTTATCGGTATATCTTGTCGGTATTATCTTGCCGGCATATTTTTCCACCTCACAGCCAGCCATCATTTCCAGAACATATTGATATCCAATATTTTACTAAAATCACTCCTGCGCTTGGGTACCTTGGAAAGCACCCAAAAGCAGGGCCTATTTTTACAACTTATTGATTATCAAGCGCTCCAAAAACAGAGCGATGGATATGGGGTGGAAAATACAGGCGGCACATAAGCGCACAACAAACGCCGCCCCATAAACGCACAACGCCCGGTGGAACACCAGACACAACGGTCCGTAAACGCACAACGCCCGGCACATCAGACCCGGCAGAACATCAGACCCTGAGGAACATCAGACCCGGCAGAACATCAGACCCTGAGGAACATCAGACCCTGAGGAACATCAGACCCTGCGGAACATCAAACACGCCCGGCACATCAGACCCGGCAGAACATCAGAACCGGCGGCACATCAGACCCGGCAGAACATCAGACTCGGCGGAACATCAGGCTTGTGAGACCTGCGGGTGATCGGCGGCAAAAGCTTCGAGCCTCTCTTCGAGAAGCGGGAACATGTCACCGGTCATTTTCGAGACACAGGCCCGTATGCCTTCGCGCTCCGAACCGGTGGTCGAAAGGGAAATGCTGCTGATACCGTAATGGAGCAGTTCTTCCATCAACTCGGCACCGGTCATTTTTCCGTAACCGACGGAAAAGAAAAAGCCGTCACCTATGGGACGTCCGCAATCCTCGTCATAAACTATGTGGAAACAGTTTTTCAGAAAGGCGGCCTTCATCAGTTCGGCGCGCCTTGCATATTCGCGGTTGTCCGACACGAAACCGTAAACCCCGTCGCAGGCCGCTTCCATCATCGCCGCCATCGCATACTGTGTGGAAAACGCCGTTCCGGCCGAAATGGTGTAAAGTATGCTGCTGGCGTATGTCTGTGCAAAAATGCCCGAATCAGCATATCTTGCGGCAAGGGCCGGAAAATGCCTGGAAGCAAGCCTGTCCGAAATGCAGGCAAGCCCGAGCCTCTGGCCGGCATAGCTGAACATCTTCGAAGCGGACAGCATCAGTATATAATTGTCAGTATATCTCGCGACAGTCGGAGGATAAGGGGCCTTGAACGGCTGGCTGAAATCCGAGCGGGAGTCCATACAGAAATATGCAAGGTCTTCAAGCACAATCACCCCGTACTTGTCCGCCAGTTCGCCTATGATATGCAGTTCATCCTCAGTGAAAGAAATCCACGCCGGATTGTCAGGATTGGAATAAATCAGGGAAGCGATTCTTCCGGTCGAAAGGCACTCTTCGAGTTTTTCCCGGAGAGCCTCTCCCCTGTATGCATAGACATCGAAGCTCAGATGCTTTATACCCAATATGTTAAGCTGCGCTTTCTGTACGGGGAAACCAGGGTCTATGAACAGGACGGTATCCTTCCGCGGGTCAAGCTGTGTAGTAATGGCAAAGGCCGCGAACGATATGGATGCCGAGCCTACGCCGGGAATGCAGGACTGCGGAGAAACATCCACATCCAGGAACGCCTTCACGAAACGCGATGCTGCGGACTTCAATGCGGGAAGTCCGGCCTGGGGAGGGTATTTGTTGGCCACGCCTTCGTCCAAGGCCTTTTTCTCGGCCTCCACCCCTATTCGGGAAGCCGGGAGCCCCGGAATGCCCTGGTCCATACGTATGAAAGGTATGCCTGTCCTGGCTTCGAGGGTTACCGCCACGTTCAAGACATCGGCTATCGCCGCGTTACTCAAATTCGGTATATTCAATGATGCGGCACATCCGGCCACCGTCTCTTTGCTGAAAAGTTCTCTTCCCATATCCGTATTCAAAAAATTTTCACTAAGAAGCTGTTTAAAATTTTCCGCTAAAATAGTTAAAAAATCATTATCTTTGCAGTCGCTGGCGTAAACCGGTTGCCTCCGGAACGGCCGGCAGACATGAAAAGTAAATACAAAGGGGTGCCCTCCGGGCTGAGATCATACCCTCGAACCTGATGCAGTTAGTACTGCCGTAGGGATTTGTAAGCATTTGATTCTCCGTATTTTTCCCCTTTTTATTTACACATAACGCGACATACTGACTAAAGACATGAATATCGAGATTAACGGGAAAAGCATGGCTACGGAAGCCCACACCCTCGCACGGCTGGCAGAGGAACTCGGAATACCGGCGGGAGGAACTGCCATAGCCGTGAACGGCAGGATGGTTCCCCGCACGGAATGGGACGGAAAAACCCTGAACGAAGGGGACAAAATACTGATAATCAGAGCCGCATGCGGAGGATGACAAAATGAATGGGATGAACGGGATAGACGGAATGGACGGGATGGACAAAATGAAGACGGGCAAACTTGCCGCAATGGCCAAGGGCCGGGTACAATTCATCACTCATTTTACCGGAAAATATTCGTATGCCGATTCCGCAAGGCTCGCCCTCGCGGGGGGTTGCAGATGGATACAGCTCAGGATGAAGGATTCCCGGGAGGAGGACATTCTGGAAACCGCCCGCGAAGTCAGGAAAATGTGCGACGAATACGGGGCGGTACTGATTGTCGACGACCATGTGGAACTGGTTGAAAAGACCGGAGCGGACGGGGTGCATCTCGGCAAGAACGACATGCCGGTCGACGAGGCAAGGAAAATACTCGGGGAGGGAAAGATAATCGGAGGTACGGCCAACACTTTGGAAGACATAGTGATGCATTGGAAAAGAGGTGCCGACTATATCGGTTGCGGGCCTTTCCGTTTTACTACCACGAAGAAAAACCTTTCCCCCGTACTCGGGACCGAAGGCTACCGGGAGATTGCCGAAGGGCTCGCAAGCCTCGGGATAAACATCCCTACAGTCGCAATCGGAGGCATAACCAAGGATGACGTTCCGGAAATAATGTCCACTGGAATAGGCGGCATCGCCGTTTCGGGCAGCGTATTGAGAGCGGAAGACCCCGTGGCGGAAATGAAGGCCATAGAAACATTGATTTTGCAAATAAAAAACTAAAAAATTTTAATATAAAAATGGACAAACTGATATTGGGCGGCTGCGAATTCAGCTCGCGGCTGTTTTTAGGGACTGGAAAATTTTCTTCCAACGCTTTGATGGGAGAAGCCATAGCCGCTTCCGGAACGGAGATGGTCACAGTCGCAATGAAAAGAATCGAGCTTTCGGACAAGGAAGATGACATGCTCGGGCACATAAAAGGGGAAAACGTGCGCCTGCTCCCGAACACTTCAGGGGTACGCGATGCCGAAGAGGCCGTTTTTGCGGCACAGATGGCACGCGAGGCTTTCGGGACAAACTGGCTCAAACTCGAAATCCATCCTGACCCGAGATATCTGCTTCCAGACTCGACGGAGACATTGAAAGCCACGGAAAAACTCGCTGCAATGGGCTTCATAGTACTGCCCTACTGCCAGGCCGACCCCGTACTGTGCAAAAGGCTGGAAGAAGCCGGTGCGGCAGCAGTCATGCCATTGGGGGCGCCCATCGGGAGCAACCAGGGCCTGCGCACCAAGGACTTTCTGCGCATTATCATAGAACAGTCGGGAGTCCCTGTAGTAGTCGATGCCGGCATAGGGGCGCCGAGCCATGCAGCCGAAGCGATGGAACTCGGAGCATCGGCCTGCCTTGTGAATACCGCGATTGCGGTAGCCGGGAATCCGGTAGAGATGGCAAAGGCATTCAAGGCCGCGGTAGAAGCAGGACGGATGGCATACGAAGCCGGACTCGGCAGCAGGACCGAAGGCTTCACGGCCGAAGCAAGTTCTCCGCTGACCGCATTCCTCGACTGACAGCGAGCAATGCCTGTTTTTATTTTTAACTGATTTTTATTGATTTTCGACAAATTTTAACGACATAAATTTTACAAAAAAATAAAAGAAATGAAACCCTCCATAAAATATCCGCGTTCCGAAAAGGTATATATGCAAGGAAAACTTTTCCCTGAAATCAGGGTCGGGATGCGAAAGGTAGAACAGGTTCCGAGCAGTACTTTCGATGAAAACGGTGAAAGGCACGTGACACCGAATCCGGACATCTATATTTACGATACGAGCGGCCCTTTCAGCGACCCGGAAATAAAGATAGACCTGAAGAAAGGGCTCCCGAGGCTGCGCGAGAAATGGATTCTCGACCGGGGCGATGTGGAACAGCTGCCGGAAATAACTTCCGAATACGGAAGGATGCGCCGGGATGACAAGTCACTCGACCACCTGCGTTTCGAACACATAGCGTTGCCTTACAGGGCGAAGAAAGGCCATGCAATGACACAGATGGCATACGCCAAGGCAGGTGTAATCACCGCCGAAATGGAGTATGTGGCCATCCGTGAAAACATGAACTGCGCGGAACTCGGCATACAGACACACATAACCCCGGAATTCGTAAGACAGGAGATTGCCGCGGGAAGGGCTGTACTGCCGGCCAACATCAACCACCCTGAAGCGGAACCTATGATTATCGGGAAAAATTTTCTTGTGAAAATCAACACCAACATAGGCAATTCGGCCACGACTTCAAGCATCGAAGAGGAAGTCGAGAAGGCGCTCTGGAGTTGCAAATGGGGAGGCGACACCCTCATGGACCTCTCTACCGGGGACAACATCCACGAAACCAGGGAATGGATTATCCGCAACTGCCCTGTTCCGGTGGGGACTGTTCCTATCTACCAGACCCTCGAAAAAGTGGACGGCGACATAAGCAAACTGACCTGGGAGCTCTTCAGGGATACGCTGATAGAGCAATGCGAACAGGGAGTGGACTATTTTACCATCCATGCCGGCATCCGTTATGCCAATGTACACCTTGCCGAAAAAAGGGTCTGCGGGATATGCAGCCGCGGAGGGAGCATCATGAGCAAATGGTGCATGATGCATGAGCGGGAGAGCTTCATCTACGAGCACTTTGACGACATCTGCGACATACTCGCCCGATACGATGTGGCCATTTCGCTCGGAGACGGACTGAGGCCGGGGGCGACGGCCGATGCCAACGACGAAGCCCAGTTCGCCGAGCTCGACACCATGGGAGAGCTCGTCACCCGTGCCTGGGACAAGAACGTACAGGCCTTCATAGAAGGGCCGGGCCACGTTCCGATGAACAAAATCAGGGAAAACATGGAGAGGCAGGTAGTGAAATGCCACGATGCCCCGTTCTACACTCTCGGCCCTATCGTAACGGACATAGCCCCGGGATACGACCATATCACTTCGGCAATCGGAGCCTCGATAATAGGCTGGCTCGGTACAGCGATGCTTTGCTATGTAACCCCGAAAGAACATCTCGGGCTGCCTGACAAGGAAGACGTAAGGGTCGGGGTGGTGACCTACAAGATTGCTGCCCATGCGGCCGACCTCGCAAAGGGCCATCCGGGAGCATACGTGCGCGACAATGCCATAAGCAAGGCCCGCTACGAGTTCCGGTGGAAAGACCAGTTCGACCTTTCGCTCGACCCTGAAAGGTCTCTGGAATATTTCCAGAGGGGAAAACATACGGACGGGGAATACTGCACGATGTGCGGTCCGAATTTCTGCGCAATGAAACTGTCGAAAGATGTAAAAAGAGTGTCCGGAAAAAATAAGGATTGATTTTAAAATGTTTTCAGAAGAAATAAAAAAATATTCATGGGACGAAACGACGGAGCGCATCTACTCCAAGACCGGGGATGATGTGCGCCGCGCCCTTTCAAAAGAAAAATGCGACACGGACGATTTCATGGCGATGATTTCCCCTGCCGCCGTACCGTATCTCGAAACGATGGCAAGGCTCAGCCGGAAATACACCCAGGAGCGTTTCGGAAACGTAATGTCGATGTTCATCCCGCTCTACCTCACCAACTCGTGTACCAATTCATGCGTATACTGCGGCTTCCATGTAAGTAACAAAATGAAGAGGACAATCCTCACTCCGGAGGAAATGGTAAACGAGTACAAGGCAATAAAGAAACTCGCCCCTTTCGAGAACCTGCTGATAGTAACGGGTGAAAATCCCGTGCTGGCGGGAGTGCCTTATCTGGCAAAGGCCCTCGACCTTGCGAAACCGTATTTTTCAAACCTCAAAATCGAGGTAATGCCGCTGGCGGCAGAAGAATACGCCGAGTTGCGCAAGCACGGGATGAACGGGGTCATCTGCTTCCAGGAGACCTACAATGCCGCCAACTACAACATTTACCATCCACGCGGAAAAAAAGCCGATTTCCAATGGAGGGTGGACGGCTTCGACCGCATGGGCCAGGCCGGGGTACACTCGATAGGAATGGGCGTGCTTATCGGACTTGAAAAGGAGTGGCGCACCGATGTCACAATGATGGCAAGGCATCTCCGTTACCTGCAAAAACATTACTGGAAAACGAAATACAGTGTCAATTTTCCACGCATGCGCCCGGCGGAAAACGGAGGTTTCGAGCCGAACGTAATAATGAGCGACAGGGAACTGGCACAGCTGACCTTCGCCATGAGGATATTCGACCACGATGTGGACATCTCCTACTCTACAAGGGAAAGCGCAAGGTTCCGCGACAATATGGCAAGGCTCGGCGTGACCACGATGAGCGCGGAGAGCAAGACAGACCCCGGAGGATACTACAGTTATCCTCAGGCACTCGAGCAGTTCCATGTGAACGACGAGCGCACGGCCGTGGAAGTTGCGGCCGCACTAAGGAAAGAAGGCATAGAACCGGTATGGAAAGACTGGGACAGCGTTTTCGATGCCTTAGACACGGGCAGTACCGGCAAGGGGACGGCGGCATGAAAAACAGGTACGACCGCCAGAAACTGCTTTCCGGTTTCGGGGACAAAGGCCAGGAAGCCCTGGAAAGGGCATCGGTACTAATAATAGGTGCAGGAGGGCTCGGCTCTCCCGCATCTTTGTATCTTGCCGGAGCCGGCATCGGAAGACTCGGAATAGCGGACGGGGATACGGTAAACCCGACAAACCTGCACCGCCAGATACTTTATGACGAAAGCAAATGCGGCATGAACAAGGCGGAATGCGCGGCAGAGAGGCTGCGGAGCCTCAACAGCGGAATCACGATCACGCCCTACCCTTTCATGCTCAACAGGGATAACGCCATGGAACTCATCTCCGGTTACGACATCGTAATCGACGGTTGCGACAACTTCCCGACAAGATACCTTGTCAGCGACATCTGCGAAAGGCTCGGAAAGCCATACGTGTACGGAGCCGTAAGCGATACCAGCGGCTTCGTAAGCGTGCTTTGCCTTAAAGACCCAGCCAAGGGCAGGATGTGGACTTACAGGGACCTGTTCCCGGAGGAACCATCGGCAGGAGAACTATCAACATGGGAACTCGCGGCAGAAGCATCGGCGGCGGCAAAACAACCGGCCGCATCCAAGGCCGTCCTCGGGCCGGTTCCAGGGATTACAGGATGCTGCCAGGCCGCCGAAGCTATAAAACTCATCTGCGGCATCGGTACTCCCCTATGCGGCCGACTCTGGATTTACGATGCCTTGAGCGGCACATCGGATACAGTGGAACTGTAAAGGGCATGACTGATATTCAGCCCCCTTTCCCATATCCGACAAAGCATGTTTCTTTGTCCGGCAAATTCATTATTTTTGCATCAAAACATGCAGCCTAATGGACTTCAGACTGGCCATAATAACCCTTCCCGAGTTTTTCAGCGGTGAAACCGACTGTATAGCAAAGCTATCGGAAGCCGGCGCGGAGTACCTGCACCTTCGCAAGCCGGGATGCAGCGAAACACAGATGCGGGATTTGATAGAACGCATACCGCCCCGATACCGCCGGCGGCTGATAGTCCACAGACATTTCGGGCTTGCAAAAGAGTACGGTCTGAAAGGCATTCATCTCAGTTCCTCCCATGAAAGCATCCCGGAAGGGTTCGAAGGAATGACCATCGGGCGCTCCTGCCACACTGTCGAAGAGGCCTCCCGTTTCGGAAAAATCTGCGATTACGTGTTTCTGAGCCCGATTTTCGACAGCATCTCCAAACAAGGCTACCGCTCTGCGTTCTCACTGGAAAAACTTTCCGTAGCTTTCCGCGACGGCAGCCTCGGCAAAAACGTCATGGCCCTCGGGGGAATAGACGACACCAACATAGTCAAAGTAGCCGAAACCGGGTTCGCCGGAGCGGCCCTGCTCGGATACATCTGGGGAAAACATGAAATCTGGGAGAAAAATGACATTCCTGAAAAACATGATATTCCGGAAAAAACGGATTTTCCCGGACGAATGGACGAAACTGTCGGAAAATTTTTAAGAATCCGGGAAAAATTATCGTATTTTTATGAAAATTTTCATTTATAACATATCTGTTTTCATAAAATGGAAAGAAAATACAAGGTCGTACTTACAATAGCCGGCTCCGATTCATCGGGAGGCGCGGGAATCCAGGCGGACATCAAGGCCATTTCCGCCCTCGATGCATACGCCGCATCGGTCATAACAGCCATCACGGCACAGAACACGAAAGGTGTCTACGGCATACATCCCGTGCCCGCAGATATGGTTTCCGCACAACTCGAAGCCGTATTCACTGATTTGTCACCTGATTCCGTGAAAATAGGCATGGTAAATACTCCGGAGGAAGCACAGGCAATCGCCTCCGCCCTGGAAAAATACCGTCCGCGCCATGTCGTATTCGACCCGGTAATGGTTTCCACAAGCGGCTGCGGGCTGATGGCCGACGGGGCGATGAAAAGCATCGTGGAAACGTTGTTCCCCCTCTCCGGCCTTGTCACACCTAACCTTCAGGAGTGCGGCGCACTCACAGGCAAGCAGGTTTCGGGGCTCGGGGAAATGGAACAGGCGGCACGGACATTATGCAGCCGCTACGGTTGTTCCGTTCTCGTGAAGGGCGGACATTCCGAGGGAAACGAGATGACCGATGTACTGTACAATAACGGCCGCGCAGTCCTGTTCCACGGCAAAAGGATAGACACTCCGAACACTCACGGCACAGGCTGCACCCTGTCTTCGGCCATCGCCACCTTCCTTGCCAAAGGATTTTCCATGGAAGATTCGGTACAATATGCAAAGGATTATGTAACTTTGTCGATAGCGGCCGGAAAGGGACTGGGAATAGGACACGGGCACGGCCCTCTTTGGCACCAGGCAAAAGGCACCGGCCTGAGGGATGCCCAGCAGAGGGTGGATCGCTGGATAAGACAATACGGGGTAAGGTATTTCAACGAGCTGACCAATATGGCCGTGCTGACCGAAGAAGTCGGGGAGCTCGCAAGGGTCATGGCAAGAAAATACGGGGAACAGTCATTCAAACCCGGTGAAAACCAGGACCCTTCGGAAGAAATGGCCGATGTCCTCTGGGTGCTGGCCTGCCTTGCAAACCAGACAGGCACGGATTTGAGCGAAGCGCTCGAAAGGAGTTTTGCCAAAAAGACGGCCCGGGACAGCGAAAGGCACAGGAACAATCCTAAAATCAATGACTTCCGAAACGATTGAGTAGAATGTTTGAATAACCGTATAACGTTTTAATATAAAAATTATGGCATCAGTCAAAAGAAAAATAATCATTGCTGTTTCCGTGATTGCAGCCGTCGCCTTAGCAGCGTTCGTATACTTCAAGTTCTATTTCGTATTCGGCGAAGGGGTTAAGGCCGGAAACCTGAATTTCGTGGTTTACAAGGGCTACGTATTCAAGACATACGAAGGGAAAATCATACAGGCTGGCTTTACGGGAAGAAACAACACGACCTCCATACAGTCATACGAATTCGAATTTTCGATAACTGACGAAAATATCGCCGATTCGCTGATGAGATGCGGAGGCCGTGATGTAGAACTGCATTACAAGGAATACCTCGGAGCGTTGCCGTGGAGGGGGATGCAGAAATACGTCGTGGACGGAATAATTGCCGTGAAATAACGGAGGGCCACTCAAAATAACGGAAGGTCACTCGCCGTCTTCAAGCTCGAAAATATCATTGACCCCCACTCCGAAGACACGGGATATTTTCAAGGCAAGCAAGGTGGACGGATTGAAACGCCCGGTCTCGATGGCGTTCACGGTCTGACGGCTCACACCGAGTTTCCCGGCAAGGTCGGACTGCGTGATGGAATGAATCGCCCGCAAAACTTTAAGATTATTTTTCATCCCCGTACCTCCTTTCCGTTCGCACTTTGATATCCCGTCCGTTTGCATCCTCGCCAGACCGGTTGTCCCGCTCGTCCGGCACTCTTCCGTTGCCGATGATTACACGCAACTTGAAGATTATGACATAGAGCAGCCAGAGCTGTTCGGCCCTGAGATAGAAACCGAATTCATAACCATTGGCCGCGATATAGTTCATCAATCCATCGGTCATGCACAGGCTCCATACTATGGACACCGTTATATACAGGATTAGGTATGCAGCCGCAACCGCACCTATGGTACTTAGCCTAAGCCTGTCCATCATCTCGTCCTCGACCTTTTCCCTGGAAAAGGTTATGAAAGCAAGGGACAGAAGACCGATTATATTCAATGCCGTCCTGACCCACAGCGTATTGTAAGTTTCCGACAACCACGCAAAAAACGGCCAGGAGGAGGATTCCGGTCCAAAGGCCCCGCACCAATAACAGACCATACCTCCCAAAACACCTGCAAGCATCAGGAAAAATACTGTAAAGCCTATTTTCTGAAAATAATGCGGCAACATCAGCCGCTTGACTGTAAATTTTGTACTCATGGCAATAACATTTAATAATTAACAATAACATTCCGCAATAGCAGATTTGGCAATTATACTGCATTTCCCCGCAAATGTAATGTAAACTTTACAAATTAACAACCATTCTTTACATTAATTTCAATTAATTTCACCCCATAGCCAGGCAGAATTTTTATAAATCACTAACAATCAATACATTACAAAAATTACTCCTGCGCTTGGGTACCTCAGAAAGTACCCAAAGACAGCCCGCATTTTCATAAGTTCTTGATTATTAGTTATTTCAGAAAGGACAAGATGGCTATGGGGTGGAAAAACAGGTTGATAAAATCAGATTCCCCCACCTGTCATTCCTCTCCAGCACTCCATCGGCAAAGATGTTGTTTCTTTGCTCGCCTGAAAACGAAAATTTGGAGCAAGTTATAAAAATAATGTTGGACCCAAAGAAAGATTCAGCAAGTGTGAGGGTTGTATATAAACACCCTTGCACATACTGGTCAGCACTTATGCTTAACCGGCATTCCATGCACGAGCGGGAACAGGGATTTTCGGCAGGTTTTCAATAATATTCTGATATACAATTATTTACAAATAACATGGTTAAGTCGGAGCGTTCCCGGTCTGACACCATACCTGCCGCAACCGAATACCCTACTCGCTCCAAACTTCAAGATTTGCAAACACAACCCTCAACAACCTAACCACCACCAACAACCCTTCCATCCCCCAAACCCCATATAAAAAAGGTGGCCCTTATCCTTGTTGAATGATTGCGAATCATAACAAGGCAAGGGCCGCCCTATAATCTACTCTTCTCTCCTACCAGATAGAAGCCCTGTTTTCAGGAGCGAGGTACATACCGTCTTCAGGAACAATGCCGAAAGCATCGTACCATGCCTGTACATGAGGCAGGATGGCATTTACACGCCATTCGCCGAGCGAATGTACGTCCATCTGGGTGAGATAACGGATCTGCTCGTCGCGGATGTTTGTCGCCCAAAGGTTTGCGTACGCGATGAAGAACCTCTGCTCAGGAGTGAAGCCGTCCTTTACAGGCAGCGGAGCGGAAGCCGTTGCATTCCTGAACGCCTGGAAAGCTACCTGGATACCGCCGAAATCGGCTATGTTCTCTCCAAGGGTAAGCGAACCGTTTGCATAAAGGCCCGGCAATACTTCAATAGCATCGAACCAGTCGACAAGCACCTGCGCCCTTGCCTTGAAGTTGTCCGCATCTGACTGGGACCACCAGTCGGCGAGGTTGCCGTTCTTGTCATAAAGCCTGCCCTGGTCATCGAAACCGTGTGTCATCTCATGGCCTATCACCACGCCAATCGCACCGTAGTTGAAAGCATCATCGGCATCCATATCGAAGAAAGGATACTGGAGAATGCCGGCAGGGAAGCAAATCTCATTCGTCGTAGGGTTGTAATATGCATTGACCGTCTGAGGGGTCATGTGCCATTCGGTCCTGTCCACAGGCTTGCCGGCCTTGGATATCAGATAGTCATATTCGAAAACGCTTGCCCTGACTATGTTTGCGAAATAAGAATCGTTCTTGATTTCGAGGGCCGAATAATCCCTCCATTTGTCAGGATAACCTACCTTTACATAGAAGGTGGAAAGCTTCTCAAGTGCCTTCTCCTTTGTAGAGTCGCTCATCCACTCCAACGCCGAAATACGCTCTCCAAGAGACTTTTTGAGATTGTCTATCAGGGTTATCATGCGTTCCTTTGCCCGAGGAGGAAAATATTTTTCCACATACATGCGGCCGACCTCTTCACCGAGCACGCCGTCGACCGTAGCCACGGCCCTCTTCCAGCGAGGCTTGATTTCTTTCTGGCCGGAAATCACCTTGCCGTAAAATTCGAAGTTCTCGGCAACGAAGGCATCGCTCAGATACGGAGCTGCGGCATCTATGACCTTCCACTTCAGATAATTTTTCTGATCGTCGATATTGCCTTCCGTAATCAGTTCAACGGCCTTGGCAAGTGGCTCAAGCTGCGAAACGTTCAATGTATCAACGTTGTCCGCACCGAGGACGGACATGAAAGAATCCCAGTCCATGCCAGGGAATCGGGATACGAATTCCTGATAAGGCATCTTGTGATAGTTGCGGTACGGGTCGCGAAGCGTAAGATTGTCGAAATGCGCCCCGGCAAGTGCCGTTTCCACACGCATCACTGACTCGGAAGCCTTCTTGGCGGACTCCTCGTCGAAGCCGGCAAGAGAGAACATCCTGCCGATATGCCCTACGTATTTTTCACGTATGTTCCTGTTGTTTTCATCATCGGAAAGATAGTAGTCCCTGTTCCCGAGGGTGAGCCCCGACTGATAAATCTGCAAAAGGTTCTTGGTACTGTTCTTTTCATCGACAGAAGCGAACACGAAGAAATAAGGGTCGAAGGCCTCGCGCATCATCACGGCCACAAGCTGCTGAAGCCCTGTGTTGTCGGTAACGGCATCGATTCTCTGCAAATAACTTGCTATCGGAGCCATGCCGTCGGCGTTCAGCTTGACACTGTCCATGGCGATGTTGTAAAGCATGCCGACCTTGGCTTCATCTCCCTTGACTCCCTTCCGGGAAGCAATATCTTCTATGAGGCCGTTTATGCGCTCGGTATTGGTCTCGGCCAACTGGTCGAAAGAACCGAAACGCGCATACTGGTCGCCGAGAGGATTGTTTTCCATCCATCCTCCGCAAGCATACCGATAAAAATCCGCACCGGGAGCCACAGTCGTGTCGAGGTTGTCCAAATGCAACCCGCTCGTCTGCCCGGACTGATTGCCGCCGCAGGATACGACAGCCATCAATAATACCGTAACAGGTAATGACATTAAATTTTTCATTTCAGATATAATTTAAGTTCTCACAAAATTCACAAAAATTCACGCAATATCGTTCCAGTGACGATTATGACAATTATCTAAAACCGCGCGAAAATATATAAAACATGCCAACTAAACAATCAATAATGCGTATATTTGTCGATTAAATAAAATTTTTGATGAAAATTTAATGATTTATCCATGAAAAGGTTTATTCTGACACTTTCGGCCATGACTTTGTGCGCCTGCTTGTACGCACAGCCGGAAATAATCAAGACAAGGGAAGAAAACAAGGGTTCTGACAAGACGTTCACCATGGAACAGGCCGTATTGGGCACGGGAATCAGGCCTGAGAACGCATATTACGCATGGAGGCCCAACACGTCCGAACTTACATCATCGGACGGGAAGAGACTAATCGCGACGGGCATGGCCGAGGGTGACACGGCCGTAATCATCGGACTCGAAGAGCTCAACTCGGTTGCTGGCACGGAAATGGACAGTTTTCCTGCGTTTTCATGGAAATCCGAAAACGAAATCATATTTTCTTACAAAGGTGAGGTATACGCCGTGGACGTGAAGGAAAAAGTCCTCACCGACAAGTTCACACTTCCGCAGGGAGCGGCAAACGTAACCCCGAACGGAGGAAGATATTATGCCTTCACCGTGGACAACAACCTGTATGTCTGCGACGGGAACGGGAACGTAATCCCTGTGACGGAGGATACCGACCCGAACATCGTGAACGGCCAGACGGTAAGCCGCAACGAATTCGGCATCTGGAACGGAATCTTCTGGGCGGAAAGCGGGAAAAAACTTGCATTTTACCGCAAGGACGAAAGCCTTGTGGGAACTTTCCCGCTGCTTGACATAAATACGAGGACCGGAAGTCTCTTCGAAATCAAATACCCTATGGCCGGGATGAGTTCCGAAAACGTCAGGTTAGGCATTTACGACCTCGCTTCCAACGAAACGGTCTTCGTACAGGCCGATGATTTCGGATACGACCAGTACCTTACAAACATCACCTGGTCCCCTGATGACAGATACATCTTCATACAGGTGCTCGACAGGGCACAGAAAAACATGAGGCTCAACATGTATGACGCTTCTGACGGAAATTTCGTGAAGACCCTGCTCGAAGAGCACAACGACAGGTTCGTAGAGCCGCAATGGCCGCTCCATTTCATCAAAGGCTCCAACGACCGCTTCATTTATACCACCGACAACCGTGACGGATACAAGAACCTTTACCTCTGCGACACAGAAGGGAATATCGAAAGGCTGACAAAGGTAAATGCGGATGTAGCGTATGTGGGGCAGGACGGGAAAAACGTTTTCTACACTTCGGCCGAGGTCTCCCCTATCGAGAACCATCTTTTCAGTATCAACATTAAAAACGGGAAAACAGCAAGGCTCACGCACGAGGAAGGCTGGCACGACATAAGCCTCAGTCCGGATGGAAAATTCTTCGTGGATTCATACAGCAGCCTTGACACTCCGCGCACTATAGACCTCAGGTCGTCTGACGGAAAGCAAAGCAGGACCCTTCTCGATGCACCGAATCCTATGGCGGACTATGCCTGCGGCGAAATCGAGCTCGGAACGGTGAAGAGCGCGGACGGAAAATACGACAATTATTACAGGCTCATAAAACCCGTGGATTTCGACCCTTCGAAAAAATATCCTGTAATCGTATACGTTTACGGCGGCCCTCATTCGCAGCTTATCAAGGATACATGGAACGGTGCCGTAGGTTACTGGGACATGTATATGGCGCAAAGGGGATACATAGTCTACGTACAGGACAACAGGGGGACTTCCAACAGGGGGGCCGAATTCGAGAAGGCCATCCACAGGCAGTGCGGACAGGCCGAGATGGCCGACCAGATGAAAGGTGTCGAAATGCTTCTGTCCCTGCCATACGTGGACAAGGACCGCATAGGGGTACACGGATGGAGCTACGGCGGTTTCATGACAATTTCGCTCATAACCAATCACCCGGACATCTTCAAGGTAGCCGTGGCCGGAGGCCCTGTAATCGATTGGAAATGGTATGAGGTCATGTATGGGGAAAGATACATGGACAATCCTGCCGTAAACAGGGAAGGTTACGAGAAAACAAGCCTCATCAACAAGGCCAAGGACCTGAAAGGCAAGCTCCTGATATGCCAGGGAGCCATAGACAATACGGTTGTCTGGGAGCATAGCCTGAGTTTCATAAGGGAGTGCATCAAGAACAACATCCAGGTGGATTATTTCCCTTACCCTTGCGCCCAGCACAACGTGCTCGGCCGCGACAGGATACATCTTATGGACAAGGTTACGATATATTTCGAGGACTATCTATAATATGACCAAGGCCTTGTTTTTCGACATAGACGGGACCCTCGTGAGTTTCAAGACACACAGGGTGCCGGATTCGACAATAGAGGCAATCGGGCGGGCGAAAACCGCCGGTTGCCTTATTTTCATATCGACAGGACGTCCGGTACAGCTCATCGACAATATCGGAGCGGTGGAACATCTGATTGACGGTTACGTTACGACAAACGGGGCGCATTGTTTTTCCGGAGACACCCTGCTGTTCGAAAGGACGATTCCGCGTGAAGATGTGGAAAAAATGTGGGAATTTTCCCAAAAACTCGGGTTCTCCGCATTATTCGTGGGACGGAATGACATCTATGTTGCCAACAAAGACGAAAAAATGGCGGCGGTAATAGAAAATCTGCTCAATCTGCCCAAGATGCAGGATTGCCACGACATATCCGGACTGTCAGGAGACGACATCTACCAGATAAGCCCTGTCGTCAATCCTCAGGAAGAGGCCATGATAATGCCTTCTCTCCCGGGATGCAGTTCCTGCCGGTGGTCGCCGGCCTTCATGGACGTGATACCAAAAGGGGTGGACAAGGCCAGGGGCATAGCCGCCGTAGCCGGGCATTTCGGGTTCGGCATCGACGAATGCATGGCTTTCGGGGACGGAGGCAACGACATAGCGATGCTGAAGGCTGTCGGTACAGGAATCGCCATGGGGAACTCATCCGATGAGGTCAAGGCCGCGGCCGATTATGTGACGACTTCCGTGGATGACGACGGCATCTATAACGGATTGAGGCATTTCGGTATAATATGATTCGGCATAATATGATAAAATAACATGAAAGCAGTTTTCGCATTCGACTCATTCAAAGGCTCGGCTTCGTCGGCATCCCTTGCCGGCGCCGCTTCGGAAGCCTTTCTCGAAGTATTTCCGGATGCGGAAACAAAGTGTTTTCCCGTTGCCGACGGAGGCGAAGGCAGCATCGATGCCGTGTACCTGTCGGCCGGGGCAACAAAAATCGTCACGGCCGTACACGACCCCTTAATGCGGCCGCTCGAAACGTGCTACGCAAGATGCAAGGACGGTTCCGCACTGATTGAAGCGGCGGCCGCAAGCGGCCTTACCCTGCTTGCCCCTTCGGAACGCGACCCGATGAAAACCACTTCTTTCGGAACAGGAGAACAGATTGCGGCGGCAATTTCATCCGGTTGCAGGGACATAACGCTCGCCCTCGGCGGGACTGCCACCAACGATGCCGGAATCGGAATCCTCTCGGCCCTCGGCTACGTATTCAGGGACTCGGAAGGGAACGCCCTCGTACCGCCCGGTTTTTCCGGCAGCGGAAACCTCGCGGCAACCGGAGAAAACCTTTCACGCATAGCATCGGTGGATGCTTCCGGAGCCATGCCCGGACTTGCGCAATGCAGGTTCACCCTCGCCTGCGACGTGTCCACTGTCTTTTACGGGCCGGACGGCGCCGCATACGTATTCGCGGAACAGAAAGGCGCTTCCCCTGGAGACATCACCCTGTTGGACAAAGGATTAAGGCATTTTTCCGAAATCATTTACGGAACGACAGGGAAAGACATATCACGCATTCCGGGCTCAGGGGCCGCCGGAGGAATATGCGGAGGCCTGCTTGCCTTCCTCAACGCTACAATAAGGCCGGGAATAGATATGATGCTCGATTTGACAGGACTGCGCAAAGCCATAGCGGGCGCCGACATTGTATTCACCGGCGAAGGCAGCACGGACGGACAGACCCTCATGGGAAAGGCCGTGAGCGGCATCTGCAAGGCCGCCAAAGACTCCGGAACTGAAGCTATAGTCCTCTGCGGCAACTGCGGGCTGACCGCCGGAGAACGCCGCACCCTCGGAGAGCAGGGCGCCACGGCGGTATTCCCCGTACAATCCGGCCCTGTCACGCTCGAAGAAGCGATGCTTGAAAGGACCGTACTTGCCAACGTATCCCGTACAGTGAAGGAAATCGCTATGGTAATCAAATCGTTACAAACACGACACCGGCAACATTAAGGAACGTGCAACGTTAAGAAACAGACAACGTCAATGAACGGCTCCCTAATAATCGAACCGGAACTGTGTCGGGGTAAGCCCGGTCATTTTTTTGAAAAACTTGGTAAAGGCGGCCTGCCCTTTGAAATTCATCATGTCGGCCACCTGGCCTATCGACAGCGAGAAATCCCTCAGCAGGTTGGAAGCGGCCATCACCGCGGCATCGTCAATCACCGACGAAGCATTTTTCTTGCAAACGGTCTTGCACACCACGTTCAGATATTTTGGCGAAATGCAAAGCTGTTCAGCATAATAGCCCACCGTCCTGTTGCAGGTCGCATTTTTGCTCACCGATATGTAAAAGCGCCTGAAAATGTCACCGGCCCGGGAATCGTCCTTCAGATTTTTCATTTTAGTCCCCCTGTTGACCAAATCCAGAATTTCAAGATAAATCTCAATGGCGTTCAGCCGCAGTTTTTCTCCCCAATACAGATGGTCCTTGTCACGCATGTTGGCTACGAACCGGAGAAAATTCCACGAAAGCGACTCTATCTGCTCCTTGCCTATCCTGAAAAGCGCCGCCCCGCTGCCTATGAAGTAATCCGCAGGTATTTCCGGACGGAACTTAATGAAACTCATATTCGACACCATGAAAAAATCATTCGAGGCTATCATCACCCCGTCACAGTCTTTGCTGACAATCACCGAATTGAGGGTCGAATGAGGATGTATCATGGCTACATTTTCCCCGGAAGAGTCAACGCGACTCGGCTTACTGTCGGCTATCACGTCCACATGCCCCTTGGTGATTATTATGAATATGGAAAGGAAGCGGCAGATGAAACCGTCGTCCTGCCTGGCCGAAAAGGCCGTTTTGTCCAGTTTTCCAAGGAAAAAGCCGGTCACTGAAAATTTCATTTTAAAATTCCGTGCCAGGGCGTTCAATTGCATGGCCTCATCTCTATGTTCCATAATTTTAGGGCGGTTCAAGTAATTTTGTAGCAAAATAAACAAAAATTATTCCAATTAGGAAAAAATATAATTTTTTATGGTAAAAAAATTGAAAGATATTTGCCGCGAATTTATGACAGTAATATTATTAGTATGAGAAAATTTGTGTTAGTTCCGGCAGCCATACTCATAGCTGCATTGACAGCCTCATGCGGAGGCGAGAACGAGGGAGGGCGCAAGACGGCAGGATACAAAACCTATACCGTCGACACTACCTCAAGAACTGTTGAAAGTAGCTATTCGGCTACAATCAGAGGACGTCAGGACATAGACATTTATCCTCAGGTCTCGGGAACGATTACCGAAGTCTGCGTGACCGAAGGCCAGAAAGTGAAAAAAGGTGATTTGCTGTTCATCATAGACCAGGTGCCTTACAAGGCGGCCCTGATGACAGCGGAAGCCAATGTGGCCGCAGCTGAGGCAGGGGTCGCGACGGCGCAGCTGACATACGACAGCAAAGTAAAGCTTTTCGATGAGAAAGTCATTTCGCAATTCGAACTCCAGTCGGCCGAAAATGCACTTCTCACGGCAAAAGCAACCCTCGCACAATGCGAAGCGCAAAGGGTAAATGCCGAAAACAATCTCTCATATACTGAAGTGAGCAGCCCTGCCGACGGAGTAGTCGGTACCATACCTTACAGGCAGGGTGCGTTGGTAAGCTCGGCTTCACCTCAGCCGCTGACGACCATTTCCGACAACTCGCAGATGTACGTTTATTTTTCATTCAATGAAAGCCAGCTGCTCAGCCTTCTTAAACAGTACGGCTCGCTCGACGCCACCCTCAAGGGAATGCCGGACATACAGCTCCAGCTGAGCGACGGGTCCATATACAACACCCCAGGACGTATCGAGAGCATCAGCGGTGTCATCGACCGTACGACAGGAACCACAAGCCTCAGGGCGGTATTCGACAATAAGGACAGGCTCCTGCACAGCGGCGCAAGCGGACGTGTAATCATTCCTGTGACATACAAAGGCTGCATTGTAATCCCGCAGGCGGCGACTTCCGAACTTCAGGACAGGACCATCACGTACAAAGTGGTAGACGGCAAGACCGTCGGTACGCAAATCAAGGTAATGTCCCAGAATAACGGCCGTGAATACATCGTTACCGAAGGACTTGTTCCGGGCGATGTCATTGTGGCCGAAGGAGCAGGACTTCTCAGGGACGGGATAACCGTATCGGAAACAGCAACGGAGGAATAACGGCATGAATGTATCAGATTTCATAAAAAGGCCTGTACTTTCGTCGGTAATATCCATATTGCTGGTACTGCTCGGCCTTGTAGCCCTGGAATCGCTTCCGGTAGAGCAATATCCGGACATTGCGCCTCCTACGATATCGGTTTCCGCCAGCTATCCTGGCGCAAGCGCCGAGGCGGTACAGAAGAGTGTGGTAGTACCTCTCGAGGAAGCCATCAACGGTGTGGAGAACATGACGTACATGACTTCCGAAGTATCGGACGGAAGCGCCCGTATAACCATCTATTTCAAGCAGGGTACGGACCCGGACATGGCTGCCGTCTACGTCCAGAACAGGGCAAGTACGGCACAGGGGCTTCTGCCTGCCGAAGTAACGCAAATCGGTGTCACTACCTATAAAAGGCAGACAAGCATGCTTATCATCGGTGCCGTCTACAGCCCCGATGACAGATATGATGAAAACTTCATCGCCAACTATACCGACATCAACATAGAACCGCGCATCAAGCGTGTTTCCGGTGTCGGCGACGTGATGACACTCGGAAACTCGTACAGTATGCGTATCTGGATGAAACCGGATATCATGGCACAGTACGGACTGATGCCGAGCGACATAACCACTGCCCTCAGTGAGCAGAACATAGAGGCCCCGGCCGGAAATTTCGGAGAAAATTCCCAGAATTCATTCCAATATACCATCCGCTACAAGGGACGTCTGGAAAGCGTTGAAGAATTCGAGAACATCGTAATCAAGGCCGACGGGGACGGGAACATCGTAAGGCTGAAAGATGTAGCCGATGTCGAACTCGGAGCTGAAAGCTACGCCTACAACGGAGAAGTGGACGGCCACCCGGGAGTACAGTTCATGGTATTCCAGATTGCCGGTACCAATGCCACCGAAGTCATAAAGGACATCGAGGCGCTTCTCGATGAAGTGAAGGCCGAGCTTCCTGCCGGACTGGACATAAAGATACTCAGGAACTCCAACGACTTCCTCTATGCTTCCATACATGAGGTGATAAAGACACTCCTCGAAGCGATTTTGCTGGTCATCCTCGTGGTTTATTTCTTCCTCCAGGATTTCCGCTCGACTTTGATTCCTACCCTGTCCATGATAGTTGCGATTGTAGGTACTTTCGCATTCATGTACATTTTGGGATTCAGTGTCAACATCCTTACCCTCTTTGCATTGGTTCTTGCCATAGGAACGGTGGTCGATGACGCCATAGTGGTCGTCGAAGCCGTGCAGGCCGAATTCGACAACGGGGTCAAGTCACCATACGAGGCCACGGTGAACGCCATGCACAATGTGACGGCGGCCGTCGTTACGACAACCATCGTCTTCATGGCAGTGTTCATCCCGGTATCGTTCATGGGAGGAACGGCCGGAGTATTCTACAAGCAGTTCGGTCTTACCATGGCCGTGGCTGTCGGCATATCGGCAATCAACGCCCTTACCCTCAGCCCTGCACTGTGCGCCCTCCTGCTTTCCCCTACCGACAGTACAAGGACGAAAAAGACGTTCTCGGACAGGGTGCGCACGGCATACAACGCTTCGTTCTCCGCCATTTCCAAGAAATATCAGAACGGGGTCAAATTCTTCCTTAAGAAAAGATATCTTGCACTGGGCATCATCGGATGCTCCCTCGTGGTATTTTTCTTCCTCCTCCGCGACACCAAGACGGGACTCGTACCGAATGAAGATACCGGTACTCTGTTCGTAGGCGTGGAAGCGGCTCCAGGAACATCCCTTTACGAGACATCCAAGATAATGGACCAGGCGGAGGAAATCCTGAAACAGTTCCCTGAAATCGAAAGTTATTCGAAAGTAGCCGGCTACAGTATCATCAGCGGCCAGGGACCTAACTTCGGTTCCGTCATCGTCAAACTGAAGAACTGGGACGAAAGGAAGGGGAAGGAACATTCCTCGTCCGCACTTACAAGCAAGATAACCTTGGCCTTGCAACAGCTCAAGAACGCCACTTCGATAGTGATGGCTCCGGGACTTATCCCGGGATACGGTAGCGGTAACGCGGTAGAACTTTACCTTCAGGACCGTTCGGGCGGAAGAATAGAGGACTTCTATGAAAACACCCGCGGATTCCTCGCAGCCCTGAACCAAAGGCCGGAGGTCCTTATGGCCATGAGTTCGTTCAACATCAACTATCCTCAGTACAGGATAGAAATCGATGCCGCGAAATGCAAGATGGCAGGGGTTTCGCCAAGTACCGTGCTGAGTGTCATGGGTAGTTATTTTGGAGGTTCATACGTATCCAACTTCAACAGATTCTCAAAGGTATACAGGGTCATGTTGCAGGCGCCTGCCGATTTCAGGCTGGACGAGTCCTCACTGGATGAAATCTATCTCCGCAGCGGAAGCGAAATGGCGCCTCTGAGCCAGTTCGTGGAAATCGAGAAAGTCCTCGGTTCCCCTACCCTCAGCCGTTTCAACCTGTTCAACAGTATATCCGTGAACGTGATGATGGCAGACGGCTATACTTCGGCCGAAGCGATTGCCGCAATCAATGAAGTGGCTTCCGAGACACTGCCTACGAGCTATGGTTACGAATACGGCGGTATTTCGAGGGAAGAGGCCGCTTCGACAAGTTCGGGAACGCTTATGGTATGGATAATGTGTATAGTTCTGATTTATCTCATACTCTGCGCCCTTTACGAGAGTTATTTCGTTCCGCTTGCAGTCATACTTGCAGTGCCTTGCGGACTTATGGGAAGTTTCCTTTTCGCAAAACTCTGCGGAATAGAGAACAATATCTATCTACAGACAGGTGTGATCATGCTCATAGGCCTTCTGTCCAAGACAGCCATACTTCTTACCGAGTACGCTTCCGCCCGCAGGGCAAGGGGCATGGGTATCGAAGAGGCGGCTTACGATGCTGCAAAAGTAAGGCTCAGGCCTATCCTCATGACCGCCCTCTGTATGATTTTCGGTATGCTTCCGCTGATTTTCTCATCCGGAGCCGGAGCTAACGGAAACAGGGCCCTCAGCATAGGTGTCGTAGGCGGTCTGCTCGTCGGTACGCTCGCACTTCTGTTCCTGGTACCTGTACTTTTCGTCCTGTTCCAGAAGATGGAGGAGCGTTTCTTTAGAAGGAGACACCCTGCCGCACATACGACAAGCCGGGAGCAGATTACGGAATAATTTTAATAAAATATTGAAATTAAGATATTTATGAAAATATTCAAATACATTCTATTCTTATCGGCGGCGTTTGCCGTTTCCGGTTGCGGAATATACGGAAAATTCGAAAACCGTGTCGATACTGAAATCAGGGAAGATGCCTACGGTGCCGATTATGAGGCGCCGCAGGACGACACCCTGGGGCTGGCTTCGCTGCAATGGCGCGAAATGTTTACGGACACTCTCCTTCAGAATCTTATCGAGATGGGTCTTGAGAACAACGCCAACCTCAAAGTTGCCTCCTTGCAATGCGAAGAGGCCATGGCCTCGCTTAAAGCCTCCAAGCTTGCCTACATCCCGTCCTTTGACGCTTCGTTGGGCGGCACAGTAGCAGGTTCCGTCGAACACGGCGGAGAGACCTGGGGATGGAGCCTGCCTTTGAACGCTTCATGGCAGATAGACATATTCGGCTCGCTGACAAACGCGAAACGCCGTGCGGCCGCATTGGTTGAAGGCAGCGAGGCATACGAGCAGGCCGTAAGGTCGCAGCTGATTGCGACAATCGCGACTACTTATTATTCGCTCGTCGCCCTCGACGCACAATACGGAATTTATCAGGAAACCGAGAAAAACTGGGAAAAGAGTCTCGAAACCATGAAAAGGCTCATGGATGCGGGCTCTTACAACATGGCGGCCGTAGCACAGACAGAAGCCAACTATTACGGTGTAAAGGTTTCGCTCGTGG
Organism: Muribaculum sp. An289; assembly: GCF_002159555.1. Classification (GTDB taxonomy): domain Bacteria; phylum Bacteroidota; class Bacteroidia; order Bacteroidales; family UBA932; genus Merdivivens; species Merdivivens faecigallinarum. The sequence goes on along the minus strand of NZ_NFIV01000002.1, from coordinate 160,326 downwards.
ATATGCAGACAAATATCCGCGAACTTGAAAACGCTCTCTGCTCGCTTGTCGGCATTCCGGCCGGCCACATTGCACGCGCAAGCCTTGACGAATGGACCGAGCCGGAACTCATCTCGGCAGGAATACCGGCGGAAGCCCTTGCCAACAGGCCTGATGTCATGCAGGCAGAAAGTGCATACAAGGCGGCATTCTACGGAACCAATCAGGCAAGGTCCAACATGTTCCCTTCATTGAGGATTACCGGCACGCTGAATTTTGCCGAATTGCTCTACAATGCAGCCGCTTCACTGCTGGCGCCTATTTTCCAGAACGGACAGCTCAATGCACAGCTGAAGATAGCCAAGGCGCAACAGGAAGAAGCCGCTGTGCAGTTCGGACAGGCAATCATCGATGCAGGAATCGAGGTGAACAACCTGATGACCGGCATCAATGGGGCCAAGGAAAAAGGAGAGTACTACAAGCTCCAGCAGAATGCCCTTGAGACCGCTGTAAGCAGCACTACAAGCCTTATGATGCACGGCTCGACGACTTATCTCGAAATATTGACGGCTCAGACCTCTCTGCTTTCGGCCCAAATCAGCTATGTAGCGAACAGGCTGGAAGAAATCAACGGCATCATATCACTTTACCAGGCTCTCGGAGGAGGCCGGGAATAAACAAGTTTTCTCTACATCATCAATAAGCCGGCGCGACATTGTGCCGGCTTATTTTTATTACCTGCTGCTTCACCTGTCATTTTACCTATTTTACCGGCTTACGGCCATCCGGATTCAGGAGAAATTTTCCTATATTTGTGGTTTGAAACTGCTTTTGAGCGAGCATGAATTTTATAACCAAACATATCAGGCGCAAGAAAGAGCTGCTGTTTGCCTGCAAGGACCGCAAGGCGGTATACATGCCGGCTGAAAAGCTGTCTTCAGCCATCGTGATAGGCGATGCCGCCACTCCGGAAAATGAAAACATGCTGTCGCTTGTCAGGAAATGGGCTTCCGACTACGGAATAACCGCCTACACCGTCTATTTTTCATTAAAGGCGAGAAGGGGCCGCGACAAAAACGGCGATGCAGCCAAGGGCGATCTCGTACTATTCAGGAACGATATCAGGCTTGCGGGGATTCCTAAAAACGATTTTCTCAAAGAAATATTAGGCAAACGGTACGATTTGCTCATTTGTACGGCATCTCCCCTTCCTTATCCGGTGGAATTCGTGGTAAAATGCTGCAATGCCTCGTTCAAGGCCGGCATAGACGAGAGCCGCATCGACCTGTTCGACATGCTCGTAACGGGGGACAAAAGCGGAAGCGAAAAGATTGAATTCATGTTGGACTCCATAACAAAAATCAAAGGCGAAGACTGATGGGAAACAAAAATGCACGGCATTATCTCATGACGGCGGTCAAGGGAATCTGCATGGGGGCGGCCGATGTGATACCCGGAGTGTCCGGGGGCACAATCGCTTTCATGACAGGGATATACGAAGAGCTCGTAGGCTCGATAAATGCAATCAACATGACTGCCGTCAGGCTCCTGTTCAAGGGAAAATTCAGGCAGTTCTGGACACAGATTAACGGAAATTTTCTGATTTCACTTATCGGCGGGATACTCATAAGCATTCTTTCGTTAGCGAAACTCATGCAGTACCTACTTAATTTTCATCCCATTCAGACCTGGGCTTTCTTCTTCGGGCTGATTGTCGCCTCCTCATTCTTCATACTCAAAGGGGTGAAAGGATGGAAGTTCATGGATTTCATACAACTGGTCTTCGGCATAATCCTCGGCGTTGTCATCTGCACCCTGTCCCCTACCCGGACTCCGGACGGGCTGTGGTTCATCTTCATAAGCGGGGCCATTGCAATCTGCGCGATGATTCTGCCGGGCATTTCAGGCAGTTTCATCCTGCTCATTCTGGGGAAATACGAATATCTGATGGGGAAAATCGCAGATATCGTTTCAGGGAAAGGGGAAATAATGGATTTTGTCATCCTCATCACCTTCGCACTCGGGGCCGTTGTCGGCATAATCGCTTTTTCCAAGTTCCTGCACTGGCTGCTGAGCAAATACCACCGCCCTACCCTGCTTGTCCTTGCCGGCTTCATCATCGGCTCGCTCGTAAAGGTATGGCCATGGAGCAACAGGCTCGACATCGTATGCTCGCAATTTCCTGAAGCGGCAGCGCTTCTGGAAGCCACTCCTATGGACAAGGCATTGCAGGACGGACTGGTAGAGACATTTTATGCCCGGACCGATCCGCATATCGCCGGTGCCATCGCCTTCGCCCTGACAGGTCTCGCCCTGGTATTCATCATAGAAGCCGCATCGAAAATTATACAGAAGAAAAGGGAAACACGGTAGCGAAGCATATTGCCATTAAAATAAAAAGCATTATCTTTGCAGTCCGTTTGATTACAATGGCAGGTCCGGTAGCTCAGCTGGATAGAGCAACAGCCTTCTAAGCTGTGGGTCTTGGGTTCGAATCCCAACCGGATCACATGAAAACATGATGCGCCTGACCGGATGGTCAGGCGTTTTTTGTACCGGGACTGACATGACGGGAGCTTGCTCACGGAATGGAAGTTACGGCACAAAAAAGGACGGGCAGAGCCCGGCGCATCATGTACCGCCATGTAAGATCGCCCGTGGCGCAGGGACCGGGAAAAAGCCGCAACGCGGATTAATCCCAACCGGATCACAAGTTAAATAATTGAATTTCAAGCAGTTGCAGAAATGTAACTGCTTTTCTTTTTACCCTTTTCAAGCCAGCCTATCCCCTGTTTAAGACACTTCTGTGGCATCCGTGTAAACTATGTGTAAGCCGGAAATGAGATGTTAAGCACCTCAGTAGAAGCGATTTGTTACAAATCAAAAAGGATGAAAGACGGAACTTTTCCACTTATGATTAGAATTACCAAAGCGAGGAAAAGGAGACAGAATACAAGGAGACTGCACTTGAACTTATGGCTAACAGAAGGGAGTTTACAGCATCATCCCTCGCAGGCAAAGTGGAGAGAAAAGTCAATGCAAAGACTGTCAAGGAGATGTATGAGAAGTTACTATTTCTTTACTTTCCAGTGACCGCCTTTATTTGGGCCGACTCTTTCTATCAGCCCCATGTCCCTGAAATTTTTTAGGTGTTTCTTAATGGTGGCATCAGATATTTTCAACTGCTCTGCAAGCATTTCTCTTGTTACCGTAGGCTGAACTATGATGGCATTAAGTATGGCTGTGGCAGTCTTTCCGAGTTCAATAGCGCCGTTTTTTCTAATGGTTTTCTTGGGTACTTTTATGATATTTTCTTGGGTATCTTTCGCTGTTTCTTGGGTACCTTTGAAGATTTCTTGGGTACCTTTGGAGGCTTGAGTGAGAGGGAGTGTCAAGGTGGTTCTTTCGATGTTACCGATGTGTTCTTCGATTATAGGGTTTTCGTAGCCTGCGGCTGACCAGGCGGAGATGATGCGGTGTATACCACTTCCGGCACGCTCTCCTATATGCAGCATTGAGAACATCTTGATGATGACGGAGTTTCTCGGGTCGGACAGACCACCTTCAAGCATCTTTTCTTTTCCAATCCGGATGGTACCGGGGTTTTCAAAGACGATGCGGTCACAGTGTTTGCCGACCACAACTCCTCCTCTGCCGTAGTAGTCGGCGTTGACGAGGCAGTTGGCGAGTGCTTAGCGGACTGCTTTGTGCTGGGGCGTGTCATCGATACGGTAAAGTCCCTCAAGACGGAATGGGACCTTGAGATCCTGGACTATGCGGGTGACTATGCGGCGGTAGAAATCGAAAACGTTTCCGCTCCAGTCTCCTGATGTAGACCAAATACGATCTGTCCATTCGGTTATGTCATTTACCATTTCACGAAAGTCAAGGAAATAGTTGGGATATTCGCGGACTATTTCGTATTCGTTGCCGAACATGAGAAGTCCGGCTCCTGTGGGGTGGGCCTTGCCATCAGTGTCACTGATGGCCGCTGCTCCTATCCTGATGAGGAATTCTTCATCCGTGAGGTTGCTCCAAGGGTGGTTGAGTTGGGTGTTCCGGTGGTTCATTCGGAATGCCAGGATGCTATCCGGGTTTAGGACGGAAAGGTTCATCCCAGTCAGAATCTTGGTATCAACCGTCTGCGAGCCTTGGTCGCGCAGCATTGAACGGACTTCCTCTTTGGTGCAGTGGTAGTCTCCGGAGCTGTTGCGCTTGTATGTGCCGGAGAAGATGTTGCCGTTGATGTAGACGGGTCTGCGCTCGCGATGGGCACGGGGGACGTTGACCACAAGGATGACCGAGCCGTCAAGCTGCTGGGGATAGACTTCTTTGTCGGTGAGAATGTTGTCGCTGACTTTCTGGCGATTGTTGATGATGTCCCAGAACTGCTTTTTCATTTTACCAACTTCATCCTCTGTGAGCCCAGTGGGTATGAGTGTACCGTCCTGCTTTTCGTCGGCTCCGATGAGAATGAGGCCGCCGTCGGTGTTGCGAATGCTGAATAGGTCTCCCATAGGCTGTGCGGAAGTCCGCCTTTAGCTTTCTTGGCTTCGAGGCGGTTATCTTCCCGATATGTGGCAAATTGTTTTATGTCGAACATTGTGTATGGTATTTTCTGCAAAGTTAGTCATTTATAGCAAATCGGACATTTCCTTTATCATCTCATCATCGATGTCGCTGTAGCGGGCGAAGGCCCGGAAGACTTATTTAATAGTGTCGTGGTATTTCTGCTGTGATATGAGATGGAGGATGCCTTGTGTGTCCTTGAGTTTGTCCTGGTATCTGCCGAATATGCCCTGAGCGTTCTCGTTGAGATAGACTTTGACGGTCTGAGGGTTGTCTTCTATGTTTTTTTTGAGGGATGTAGTGTATGTATGCGCTACGGGATCCGAGCCGATGCTGTCTATGGTCAGGATGATTACCTATTATACGGACGTGTTACAAACTCGGACGTACAGCATATTTTAGGAGTAAGCAAACCGACAGCATTCCGCATACGCCACAGATGAATGGCTGGCTGGAAATGCAGGGAAAAGTAGGTCGAACGGACAATCCGACCATCACTGTAACGGTGTAGATAGTCAATAACACCGATTGTTTTCCTCACCACAAATTTTTCTGAATTTCCACGGAATAATCAAAAAAAATTTAACTTTGTGTCATTGAACAAGAACTTACTCACTTAACATAGCATAGGGATGGATATCGATTTTGTAATCACGTGGGTGGACATGAACGACCCGAAGTGGCAGGAAGATTTCGCGAAATATTCCGGAAACCGGGACAACACGAAAAATGGGGTTTCAGAAGCCCGTTTCCGTGATTACGGACTTTTAAGATATTGGTTCCGCGGAGTGGAAAAGTTCACCCCATGGGTGCGTAAGATACATTTCGTGACATGCGGACAGAAGCCGGAATGGCTCGATGAGAACAATCCGAAGATTCATCTGGTGAACCACAAGGATTATATCCCGGAGCAGTTCCTGCCGACTTTCAATTCGGTGGTAATCGAATACTATCTGCACAGGATTCCAGGCCTTGCAGAGCATTTTGTCTATTTCAATGACGATGTCCATATCATAAACACAATCGGAACGGAACGTTTCTTCAAAAACGGAATGCCCCGTGACATTGCTGTGTTTCTCTACAACCTTTCATGGTCACAATGGTACAAGACACTCAAAAACAACATGAACATTATCAACCGCCACTTCGACAAGAAAGAGGTCTTGGCGCGCGACCATGACAAATGGTTTGACAAAAGTTACGGTTCAAGGGCCCGCTGGAACTATATTCTTAAACCCTACGGAAAATTCATCACCCTGAGGACTCCGCACAACGCACAACCCTACCTGAAGACTACTTTCGAGGAGGTATGGAATGTTGCAGAAAAGGAATTGACTGCGGCCTCAGCCAACAAATTCCGTTCTCCAAGCGATTACAGCCCGGAACTTTTCCGCACATGGCAGATATGCAAAAGCTATTTTGAACCGTACAACACCTACCAGGACACCAAGATGTTCCCTCTTATGGTCCGTCCGAAACAGGCGGCACGGGCGATATACAACCAATCCTATTCCTTAGTCTGCCTTAACGACAATATACATATCCGCAATTACGAACAGGTGATGGAAAACATAAAGAACGCATTTGAGCACATTCTGCCCGAAAAATCCAGCTTTGAACTTTAAGCCGCCTCCAGCAAACGTTATTTTTCAAACCGGGATTTTTCAGGAAAACGTTTCTCCAGAAATGCCGTTACTCTCTGCCTGTCGCTGTCGCTCGCGCATTCCGAATCATTCATACAGAAGAACACAGGGTCGTATCTTCTAAGTTTTCCATAATGGCGGTGATTATAAATCAGGAACCTGAAAGAAGTCCGCTGAGTCACATAGCGCAAATGTCCGCGGTTTTCCGCCAAGGCCGTATAAGCATAAATGCTTCGATGAATATCATTTGCGTTGCGGACATGATTGTGCAGCATACCTTTTATTTCTTGTCCGAATATTTCTCCAGTATGCCGGTAATCACTTTTAAGATAAGAGTCTATATTATGGTGAGCTCTTCCATTGTAATAAATACCGTATCTTTTTTTCACCAGTTTTGCGGAATTCCGTACAATCTGAATATAGTTTCCCAATGGTATTCCCAGAACCTTCTTTCTAAACGACAGATACAAATCCCTAAACGGGCTGCGGATAAAGCGTATCACAGGTAATCCGTCCTCAGCGAAAAATGTATCCGGGGTGACAGGCTTGTTGATAAATGTATCGTCATTGGCATAAAGAAAATGTTCCGACAATCCGGGGATTCTGCAAATAAAATGCTCGATCAAGGTGGAACTGAAACAAGGAAGGCTTTCCGCCGGCATTATTTCAGTATGATCGACAATTCTGATGCATTCGTTAGATGTGTCAAGCCAATCAGGCACCTGGTTGTCCGTAACTATAAAAATCCTACGTATCCATGGTGCATACTTCTCCACCGAGCGCAGACTGTATTTCAACTCATCATTATCCCTATACCGTCCTTCACAGTTGACATCCGATTTTTTTCCCGACTCTCCTATGCATGCACGACGTTTAGCCCTCCACTGCGGATCATTGCCGTTTACCCAAAGATATACTATATCTATTTCCATTTTTCTGACTTATTTTAACAGATACGAATTTTCATAGCGTGCAAATATCGTAAAAATTTCGGATAGACCAATACCCCATAATCGATTCTGTACGCATTCCTCCCATGCCTGTAAATAGGGTTTATCTTTGGAATCCAAGAAAAAGTGTATTTTTACAAGCGCAATAATCTTGAATACGTGAAGTATGAAAAGAAAAATATACGATAAATTGTTGGAATGGAAGAAGAACCATAAGGGAGATACGGCTCTTTTGATAGAAGGAGCCAGACACATAGGGAAGAGCTATATAGTTGAAGAATTCGCCCGTAAGGAATACTCGTCTTACATTTTAGTGGACTTCAGCAAGGTAAATCCACAGGTGATTGAGTTTTTCAACCTTTATCTGGATGACCTCGATATGCTTTTTATGAATTTGGAACTTTACTTCAGACGAAAACTCACTCCACGTCAGACAAAAGATGAGGAAGCCAGTTCCCTGGTCATATTCGATGAAGTTTGTTTTGCCCGCATTGCAGAGCGAAGCCCGTATGCGTGATTATTCGCAGGCTTTCTTTTGGTTGAGTGATGCCAAAATCATCAACTGCTGCTATAATTCCACGGAGCCGAGTATCGGGCTGAAACTGAATGAAGAACGCACCACGCTGAATTCACTGAAGAAATGCATAACCAAGTATAGCTCCCATTTGTCAACGCCCTACGTGCTCCACGACAAGGATGTGAAAACAGAAGATGGCATTATGTATTTGCCCTTATATATGATACCGTTGCTTTAAATGATATGGGAAAACAGCCCACATACCAGGAACTGCTGGCGGCATACAACAAACTTCTTATTGAGAATGAATATCTTCATAAGGAGGTAAACAGGCTACAGTCTTTGCTAAACAGCAAAGGCACTCATTCTACACCACCTACCATGAAACGACATTTGTCTTTGGAAGAGAAAGTGGATGTGTTCCGCAATTTGTTCAAGGGGCGTGAGGATTTGTTTGCACGGAGATGGTACAGCCGGACAAGCGGGAAATCCGGCTATCAGCCAGTATGCCGGAACGAATGGGACAGGCTATTATGTGACAAGAAAAGATATAAATGTACGGAATGCCCCAACAGGTCGTTCAAACCGTTGGAATATGAGGATTTATATCGGCATCTTGAAGGGAAAAGCCCTGACGGGCAGGATGTAATCGGTGCATACGCCATTCTTGCCGACAACACCTGTAACTTCCTGTGTGCGGATTTTGATGACAAATCCTGCGAACATGGATATAAGAAAGATGTATTGGCGTATGTCGGAATCTGCAAGGAGTGGAATATCCCTTGCTCCATCGAACGTTCCCGTTCAGGGAATGGAGCCCACGTCTGGGTATTCTTTGAACAACCATTGCCCGCATCCAAGGCACGAAGGCTTGGAAATATGATATTGACAGAAGCTATGGAAAGATACGGGCGAATGAGTTTCAAATCGTACGACCGCATCTTTCCTAATCAGGACAGGTTGCCCGATGGCGGATTTGGCAATATGGTAGCGTTGCCACTGCAAGGCAAAGCCCGCAAGGAGGGGAACAGCGTGTTTGTGGACGAAAATTTTATGACATACGAAGACCAATGGAATTATTTGCTTGAAATAACGGAATTGGGCGAGTTATCCACTACCAGTGAATCGAACCCCTGGGAGACACCCGTGCCTCAAAAGATTATTCGTAATGATTTTCCTGCCAATCCCGTCCTTATACGCTCCAATATGCTGTACATTCCTTTGCAGGGATTATCAGCAAAAGCCGTGAACCACCTGAAACGGATTGCATCATTCAAGAATCCGGAATTTTATGCCAGACAAGGAATGCGTTTGTCCACCTACAACATTCCACGTATAATTTCCTGCGCTGATATGGAAGAAGATTACATTGCCCTGCCTCGTGGATGTGAGGATGCGGTCATTGCCCTTTTGGAAAGTAATCAGGTCGCTTGCCGCATAGAAGACAAGACATATCACGGAGAGAATATAACCGTAAGGTTTAAAGGAAAACTACGCGAAGAACAGAAATCGGCCATAGCCAGCCTGACAGTCCATGACAACGGGGTGTTGAATGCCACTACCGCATTTGGCAAGACGGTCACAGCCATCGGTTTGATTGCAGAACGAAAGTAAACACGCTGATACTTGTTCATACCAAAGCGCTGTTGGACCAATGGAAATCACGTTTGGAAGAATTTTTGGAAATAGACTTTACGGAAGACGACCTACCCAAGAAACGTAGTCGTAAAAAGGTCTTTTCGCCGTTCGGAACATTGGACTCCAGAGAAAATTCATTACATGGAAAAATAGATATAGCCCTGATGCAATCCTGTCTGGAGGACAACGGAGTGAAACCTTTTGTCAGGAATTATGGAATGTTGATTGTGGACGAATGTCATCATGTGTCAGCGGTAAGTTTTGAACAGATATTGAAGTATTCCAATGCCCTCTATGTCTATGGACTTACTGCCACCTCAATCCGCAAGGACGGGCATCAGCCTATCATTTTTATGCAATGTGGTCCTATCCGTTATTCGTCAGATGCAAAAACTCAAATGACATCCCAGACGTTCGCACGTCTGCTTGTTCCCCGTTTCACTTCTTACAGAGAGTTGACTGATGAAAAGTCGACCTATGTCCGGATGGTTCAGAAAATGGCTGAAGACGAAAACAGGAACAGGCTTATAACGGACGATGTGTGCGAGGCTTTACAAGAAGGACGTTCTCCCATTGTGTTGACCAGCCTTACCGCTCATGTCGAAACTTTGGCAAACGCCTTGTCCTCTCATTGCGAACATGTCGTTACTCTTGTCGGTTCCGAATCGGCAAAGGAAAAACGTCAGAAAATGGAATATCTGCAAAATATCCCACCCTCTCAACCACTCGTAATAATTGCTACGGGAAAATACGTGGGTGAAGGCTTCGACTATCCTCGGTTGGACACTTTATTTTTGGCATTGCCTGTCTCATGGAAAGGCATCATCGCACAATATGCCGGTCGGTTGCATCGGGAATACCAAGGCAAGAAAGAGGTCCGGATTTACGATTACATCGATATCCGTGTACCGATGTGCGATGTAATGTACAAGCGCAGATTGAAAGGGTATTCGTCCGTCGGTTATCAGGTAAAATCAAATGAGCCAATGGAGTTGTTCAATGAAAAACATAATGTGATTTTTAACGGGCATACATACCAAAGTAAGTTTTTTAAGGATTTGTATCAAGCCAAACGTTCGGTCGTTATTTCCGCGACAAAACTTTGGTTTTCCAAACATTCATCTGTGCTCGATATACTGAAAGACTTGTTGGCACGAGGTGTGGAAGTTATCACTGTTGTCAAAAGTAATCTGGAGAAGGAAGAACGGATAAAAAGTACAGGAGCAAGTATCAGAGTCAATGATTCACTGGCTATTGATACTGCAATCATCGACAAATCCTTGATATGGTATGGCAGTATCAACTATCTTGGTTACAACACCGACGAAAATAATGCTATCCGCATTTATGATTCAACATTGGCAGAGAATATCCTGGAAGAACTGTTCCCGGTTTGACACTATTCTTGCACGCCACTATCCTGTTTCCGGTGGATCGAGAAACAACATATCTGCCTAAACAATGACAGGAAAGGGAATGAGGGGGAGGGGAAAATTAGATTTTGTCACCTGTTTTTCCACCATAGCCATCGATGATCTTTATAATATATTGATAACCAATGTTTTATTAAAATTATCCCTGCTTTTGGGTACCTCAAAAAGTACCCAAGCGCAGATGCGGTTTTTATAAATTACTTATTATCAACTCTTTACAAGAATAATGAATGGCTATGGGGTAGAAAAAGTTGATTTTGTTCGGGTCACGGGCGAGAAATGAATCCACGGAAGATTCCGACCGGAATTATCCGCTGGTCCGGGAAGGGGCCGCGGGTTCTCGCGTGCAGAAAATGTAAGGCAAGTGCATAAAAAAGCCCCGAAGATTTTCGGAACTTTCGCAAAATATTGATTTTCAATATTTTATCTGCGGTGCGGACGGAAGATGAACCTTATAGTCAATCACTTCGTCCTCAATATCTTGTAACTACAAATTCTTTAAGTCCTCCTAATAGTCCTCCTGATGGATTTCACTGTTTCGCGCCAACTTGCGACAAAAACATTTGGACAATGCAAATGTAACAAAAATTCTGGATATCCTAATTATAATGATAATTCAATATCCCCATCCGTAAGCATCATTACATTATGGCTCATTACATAACTAATTTGTAAAGGCTAATTTTTCCGCAGGTTGATGTCACGAATATCTATGTCCACCCCTGCCAGAACTCTTCTAATATGTTCATCTGCTATTGATCTCGGCACTGCTAATGATAAAAACTGACTTGCTCTAGAACAAGCCACATATAACATCCGCTGACTCTCTGTCATTACTCTAACTTCAGTACTTGGAAAATCATTTAGTGAAATACTTTGTCCTCTGCTGTCAGACGATAGAAACAGCAGCACTGCATCCAAAGTAGCTCCCTTTACTGCATGTATCGTATCTATACTCTTATGGTATTGACTACCTTTATCATTTGATTGATGATATTGCTCCACAGGTACATCTGCCATTTCTCTCATTTTATATCCTATTTTCTTTTGATATGGAACAAAAACAGGCTTCTCTTCAAGCGACCAATATTCCTTCAACAATGTACAGGTCTGTTCTGACCATTCTTTGAAAGTTAATGAAAATGAGGGCACTTGTTTTAGAAAACCAAATATCCTTGCATTCCAGTCTATATCATATTCAATTTCGTGTATGAACTTATGCTTTGCTTCTGGATTATTATTAGTTAATAGATCAGCTAATACAAGCCTTACTTTCCTGAAAGCATAATCTATGTCACCAGCATCAAAAGCGAAGACGGCATCTATAATCAAATAAGGTAACTGTTGCTCCGTTTTCCAGTACTTGAAATCGACATCTTTAACACCAGCTAGTTTTTTACATTTATCTACCCCACGTGCCAATATGATTTTGCTTAGTAAATCATTATCCTCACAAATGCGATAAAAATCCAAAATAATATCTTTAACATTCCCATCATCATACTTATACACTATGATGGGCACTCCTTTATCCTTGATACCATACGAAGTAATCGCAGGGACATCGCTTGATTTAAGTTTACTATATAAATCTATTATACGCTGATTGGAACGCCTACATTCAGACAATGGCAAAACGTTCCACCCTTCTTCTGCCATCATGCTTTGCAACAACTCAGGCCTGGCATTATTGAATCCATAGATGGATTGGCAAATATCACCAACAAATTCAAGATTCTGCAAACCGGCTCTTTTTAACAGCTTGAAGAATTCAAAATGCAATTCAGAGTTGTCCTGCGCCTCATCTACAATGATATACGGGAAACGCATTACAAGCGCCTTGGCTATGTCTTGACAATGTTGCAATATATCACATGCGATCCACAGCGCATCGCCGCTCGTTATAAAGCCTTTTTCTAAACGATACGTAAAAACATCTTCACAATATGTAATCTCATTTGCTTTAGTTACTGCATTATGATTCCATTTAAATGCGGTCTTATCTCTTGAAACCAATGATGGTTTTTTATTATGCATTAGTCTTGCATAAGGTCGTAGTGCCATTACCGGGCATTGCTGCCATCTACCGTTTATCTGAATATTGTTGTAATAAATCTGTTCTAATATTTCTCCCTCATTCACAACGATTGGCCTTTTTTTACACGCATCGCATAGATACCAAAACGGAAGCACTACATACTGCATAATAAAACTATCAATTGTCAACACCTCGTTGGGAAAAGTCAATCTTTCATTATGCATCTCTCCGTATTTCTGCTTTAACTCAACACAGGCCTTATTGGTAAATGACATACAAGCAAAGCCTGTATGTTTCCCATAATGTTCTTCACAATAATGTGAAACTGCCAAAAGTTTCTTTACAATACTCGTTGTTTTCCCACTACCAGGGCACGCCGTTAGTATAGTATAACCACGTGCTTCAAGATATGCTTGTCGTTGAGAAGTTATATCATAATCCAGAGTCATGATACTAAATGATTTATTGCGTCTTGAATATACATAGGCACAATGAACTTCATGTCACCACCTTCTTCCTTTTTATCTAATAGAAATGAATTCAGTCTTTGAGAAAATTCAGCCTTGCTCGGCAAGCATTTCCACATCAGCAAGGCAACATTCTGCTGTTCCTCGTCGTTCATATTTTTTTCTCCAAGTCCTGACATGTAGGACTCCACTTTGTTTATACCTTCTGAATTCACTTGCTGAATAAGTTCGTAAAGCCAAGTTTCTTTTGTTGCCTCCTTATCAGCAGTAACATTTGCTTTGCATATTTGATATTCCAATGTTTTCTTTCCTGAACATATTCTAATACCTGATTGGTTGTTAGTCATAGCTATCATATTGTTAACGCGACCACTGATTTTGCCATTATTAATTCCATCTCTTAGAATATGCAGTTTTTCATAATTATTCTTCACCAATTCATTCAGGTTATATGCTTTATCCTTGGAGTCTGTAAACTGGTCCTCATCAGTAATAAACGCTGATTTTATAGGCAAACGTTTCGCAGGATCAGAAGAATTAAACAACATCATAAACTGATAGAAAGCTGTTCCATCTGTATCCACTATTTCAATTTGATTATCAATCAACGATTTATTCATCAGTTTAGAGAAAGTTTCTACTAATTGACACTCAGAGATACCCTCAATGAACAGACAACCAGACGAAAATAGCAACTGTGAGCGTGTAACATCAAAATATCTAGATATCATTCTTCTATAGGCGGCTACTTCTTTCTCATCTAATACTCTTCTATTGTCAGCAACATCCCGGACAATTTTTTCCAAATGTCGTTCTTTATAACAATTACCGACATGATAAGCAGCATTATCCTTGAGCAGAATTATATTCTCCAGTGGTATCCTTGACGTCAAAGTCGGAGAATGCGTTGTGATAAATGTCTGGCTATTTTCACTTGTATCTGCATCTTTAAGAAAGTTATACAGATTCACCTGCAGTTGTGGGTGTAGATGTGCTTCTGGCTCTTCTATCAATAATGAGTAGATACTCACACAATCTTCCGTATGACAATCTTTAATATCACTTAATACCGAAGCAATATATATTAAATTGTTATATCCAAGGCTATTTTGGGTCAGAATAAATCCCTTTTTCTCAGCAGCAGAATATGGCAAGAAAGGTTTAATGATATTAACGATATATTCAATCTTATTCTGTTCTATGTGCAGTTCTACATTATGCAGTTCTGACCTATTTATCTGGTTCAAGTTATTGTTTATACCAGTTTGTGTTTCTCTAACTTCTTGTCTCTGCAAAAGTTTGTCGTTTGCGTCATCCACTATATTTCGAACCTCATCTTCCGAGCCAGCCCTGTCAATCTTTCTTTTAATTACCCTTCCTAACAGATTGTTGCGTGAACTCATCAGGTCTCGTGTACTGTCACGTAATGCGCCGAGATAATATGGATGAAAATAATGAAACGTATTCCAGTCAGCACGAATACTATTCTCTTCTTTACCCGTTATGTATGAGGTGTATATTCTTCCCTTCTCTTTCATCTCAAAACTCAGATGAACCCTGGCAACCATAGCACCATCGCCTTTTCTGTACAGATATTGATAAAATGCACCTTCTTGCTGTGCTGATAATCCTTCAAACTGATAACATATATCTATTTTCGTTGAGGTCGTTATCGTTTTAGTACCATCAGGATTTTCTGTAATCTCTACATGAAAATCCTCTTTTTTTATCTCTATATCTCGGTCTGACTCTCCCCACGAATAAAACAATCTGATGGCATCTAACAAAGATGTCTTCAACTGCCCGTTAGCTCCTATAATTACATTCAGCTTCTTATCAAATTCTACTAATAGTTCCTTAATACCACGAAAATTCTTTATATAAATTTTACTTAGATACATAATAGGAAATATTTTTTACAATATTCATCACATATTTATCATTCAGTTACAAACTCAGCAGTAGCTAGTTATGAACTTCTATTCCGCTCCTAAAATTACGTTTAAATTTACGATCAAGCCACATAATTTCATTCATAGGTTTCTCATTATATATCAAATTAAGATATTTTGATGGTATCCCATAACCCTCACACAACATACTTTCTAATTCTTTTTCCCGAATGTTCTGTTCTTTGGTAAATGGAAATACGTTACTATCATCATCTGCGGCTAATAGGTCATAACCGTCAAATGACACGCTTTTCACAACGGACATTTCCATCGGGTCATCCCATATTGGATTCACCACTTCTTTGTTCAGTCTCACATTTATAGAAACCTCTATCGGTTCTGGGCTTGGAATAAAAATAAGAAATGGAGAAAAACTTTTTAACAACTTATGTATGAAAACAAATGAACTTTTCAGTGACTCAATCTTTGTATGCTGCAATAGCTCATTGAGAAAAGCCGTCTTAAAATTTTTATAGCGAAATCTGCCGTCCTTATTAAAATAAATCTCGAATAAGATTCCATTAAGAAGATGATTTTCACTTTCATTACTATATTTCTCTAGCACACCACTATCTATTATAACATCTCGCGCACCATGCGAACCTCCTATTGCGGCCTGCAGTAAGTTCCTTCCTATAATAAACAATTGATTCTTATCCAACATTTTGGGAATAATTCTCTTGAATTCCGCAACACCATCGTTCTGCTCATACCAGTTATATGATTTAAGTTTTTTGATAATAAGTGCTATAACCTTGTCCGTCGTGGCATATTGAATATCTTTCAACACCATGCTATCATATCCTACATCATCAACATGTACCATTTGACCACTATTAAAAGAAAAGGAACCAATTAACGATGTATGCTCCCAACTTGTTTTCTTGCCAGCAGTCATCGCATTTACAGTAGAGCGTACTTTTTTAAAGAATGTTTCAATCTCAAGTCCTTCTTCTTTGAGATGCTTTAGTAATGCACCGGTATATACACTATGCCCTTCCATTCCAAAATCATCAGCTTTTTCTCCAGGCGAAGTGGAATAGGCTATCAATGTGCCTTTAGGTGCAAAAAGTGGTGCTAAATTAACAGAGCCCCACCCTCTTTCTTTACCTTCAAAAGGATTATTCCTACATGCATCGATAATGACGATTATCATTTTACATTTGGTATCATGCAATTCTTTTATACAATCTTGTAAATCTATGGAATTTCGTATTGTACTTTTTGCACATTCTCCTATCGGGGTGTTGCGCATGATTAGATAATTCTTTCCATTTATCTCTATACCATGTCCTGAGAAGTATACTATGCCTACTTCATAATGACTGAGATCTGACTTGAAATTCTCGAAAAGTTCATCGAATCTATCTGTATCTATGTCATATGCTTCTGGCATCATCATAAAGCCTAATTCCTGAAATGCTTCATAAATACTTCTCGCATCATTTACAGCATTGTCTAAATCAGGTTTAACTTGGTCGTAATGGTCATTACCTACCACAAGTGCCTTTCCCTTCAATGGTTGTACCTGCATATCTTATTCTTCTTTTTGAATGTTATATTGTTTCATTATTGTATCATCACCTCTGCTTTGAATCCTCCTCTATATCAATACGAAGGGGTAGTTCTTTGCCAAAAGCCTCCACTTCCTCTGCCACAACTTTCTTTAGTTCTTCCTGCGGAACAATCAACTGATAGTCCGCCACACCAATGGGCTTGCCCATATCTTCCAATGCCAGTTCCACTTCCACACGATCTTTCTCGGCACACAGAATTATGCCGATAGAACGGTTTTCATCATCCCTCCGCTCCAAGCGGTCAAGCAATGACAGGTAGTAATTCATCTTACCTGCATATTCTGGCTTAAACTCACCTATCTTCAAGTCAATGGCGACAAGACAATGTAATCCGCGATGAAAGAAAAGCATATCTACCTTACTCCGCTTTCCATTGTATTCGAGTACATGCTGATTGCCAATGTAGGTGAAGCCTTTGCCTAATTCCAAAAGGAATTGCTTTACTTTTTCTACCAATCGAGTTTCAAGTTCTGTTTCTAAAATTGGGTTTTTGACACCAAGGAATCCAAGATTATAACCGCTTCTGAATACCTCATTGGCAAACATAGCCTGTGTAGCGGGCAGAGTCTGCTCGAAATTGTTATCGGAAAGGTCATTCTTTCTTATGTGCATTTTTAGAGAGATGGCACTGGATAGAAGTTCACGATTCCATCCTTTTGAAATGATTTCCTGTGCATAGTATAAAATAGCATTGTCATCTTCTCCAAACTTCCGCATCAAGGTCAGTATATGTCCCCATGGTAAAACTGCGACAGCCTGTCGCAGTTTTGGGCCACTGTTACAAAAACGTTCATAGAATTTTTTCATATCCCACAGATTTCTTGGGGAAACACCCATCTGCGGATAGCGCTGCTTTAAGTCATAAGACAAACGATTGACCACACCACTTCCGTGCCTGCTCTCAACTTTTCTATCGTGAAGTAATTTCCCTATTTCCCAATGAGTTGTACCAATGGCAGAACACACGGTTGTTGCCACCATAGCTCTAGTTCTGTCAATAACTGCGACAGCCTGTCGCAGAATTGCTTCATACTCTGATTCTTGGATTTGTACCATCATGCCCTCAATCTTTTCCAGTTATAAGTTCTCGTTTGTCGATATCAAGTAAAGTTGCAATTCTGTCTAACGTGTAAAGGTCTGGCTGGGACACATTGGTACACCACTTGCTAACTGTAGACGGATTCTTCCCTAATTCCCCAGCAAGCCATTTGGCCGTCCGCTTCTTCTCAACGAGCACAACTTTTAAACGATTTAAATCACTCATTTGTAAATATTTTTAATTTAAACGCAAATATATACGAAATAACAAACAATAACATGGAATTTATTCAGATATATGAAACTATATTATTTCCATATCATCGACAAGTTGCTTCTAAGAAACATGTCGGCACTCATTTTCGGGCCAATCTCTTTGGGTTCAATTATGGCTCATTCCCTTTATAATGGTTGGGTAACTCAATCATTGACATACTTATCATATGACTGTATTAATTCTATTACTTTTGAGTAATCACTTATTTGAATTCCAGACCCACCATTACGATTCCTTATCTCTATTATTTCATTGTTTTCAACAATTAACTCTATTGCAGTGTAATCGAAATGCATTTCCATATAAGGCCGTGTCGGTATATAATAATGCTCACCATCATAATAGACTTCTGATGAAAGATTCATTAACATGAACAAATTAAGCATTTTATATAACTCGTCCGGGAATCTTTTCGTTTCATTTATATCCGGTTTCAAAATCCACGCTCCATAATCAATATCAAATTGTTTACAGATTGCAATAAACAAAAGCATTGGAGATGTTTTCGGGATTTGAAGATGCTGATTACTGTCTTTTAATGAAAAATACAGATTCTCTGTTGTAACAATCTTCTCGCAATACCTAATCCTTTCCACAATCTTCCGCAAATTATACATATATGCACGGCCTTTTTGCTCCGACAACTGCATAATTTCAGAGGCGAGGAGATTGGCTATTACATCACTTTTTAGATACTCGTAGATGCAGTCTTTCAAGTACTCATGCATCTTGCTCCGTAAGGAGTATCTGAATACTTTGCCCGACGAGAATTTACTGATATAGCCGTTAAAATCAGTCTTTTCGCCATAGAGGTGATGATATATGTTTTCGACGTTGTCATAGTCACAGACGACCAATATCTTGTCAAAATCAAACTTGTTGGTTTTGCCATCATCATATCCGTCCCATTGTGAAAAATGGGCAGAAAATATATTCAGTATCCGGAAAATATGTCCAGGGTCTATCCTGTCTAGATCTTCTATCACTAATGCTATCTTTCGTTTGTTGTCTTTTAGTCTATTGACCAAATCGCAAATCAGGCGGGATATAGGATCAAATTCATAGATTGTTCCTTTTTCATTCTCAAATTCATCCAGATATTTATTCAATATATTTCTATTCGACCTTCTGAATGATTTATACTGGTTAAATATACTTTTTATTGTCTTTGCGATATCTTTAGGAGAAAACTGTATCCCATTGCCGAAAATACCTATTCTAATATCTGGGATACAGTCTATTATGTCATCACTGCTTTTAAAAATGACTTCTTTTATAATCTGGAGATTTGGTTTGGTAAAGGAGTGAAGTATAGAATCATCCAACGCAAGTATGCCCAATAATATGTCTCTTTTTATATACTCAAATATATCTTTGTTCTCACATGCCTGATAATTGGTCGGATATAATGTTATAATATCATATTCTCCAGAAATTGCCTGCCGAAATTCATTAAGAAAGAAGCTTTTGCCTTCTCCGAAAGGAGCCGATAATATACTACGCCTGTTATTCTTAAAACAATGTTTGAACCGCTCTATTTCGGCATCCAATGGTATGATTCTTTCGTTATCCATTATTCGTACTATTTATAAAAAACAAATGTAGAGAAAATATCCGTTTTTAATATGGGAACTGCATTTGTCCATAGGTCATTTGCGTAAAGATTCACATTTACTTTTCTGCAAAGTTACGGGGTAAAACGGACAAGCTGCAAGGCCGGACCTGCGGTTTTGCGCACAATCTCCACTCCTCATACTTCGGGTTGTATTCTGCGCAAAAGTCTTGCATGAAGTCCGTTCTGACCCCGGTGTCCTGAAAGCAAAAAATAAATGTTTCACCTTTAATTTTTTGCAATATGGATAATCTTTCTTTCCCTCAGATTACCGTCAGCTACAAGGACGCTGACTCTTCCAGAAGAACACTGATTCGTTCTTCAAAGGACTCTTATAATATCCTGCGGAACATTTACGAGGACTGCATGCAGCACCACGAGGAGTGCTGGGTGATGTTCCTGAACAACTCCGGCAAACTGCTCGGCGTATCCTGCGTATCCAAAAGCGGCATAAACGCCGCTCTTGTGGATATACGGATTATCCTCCAGACGGCACTGGTGTCACATGCGACAAGCATCATCCTCTCGCACAACCATCCTTCCGGTAACAGTGTGGCCTCCAAAACAGACAACAGTCTTACCAGCAGACTGAAGAAGGCCTGTGAGACACTTGACATACAGCTTCTGGATCATATAATACTCACAGAAGACAGTTATCTGAGCTATTCTGACGAAGGGATGCTGTAAGGCTCCCTTTTTTTGTTCGCACACCCATGCCGTTTCCCCCCATTCCCGTCTCTTCCTCCGTCCTCCTCCACCTGCCGCCTTCATTGCCGCTCCGTGCGGTTTATGTTCAGGTGCAAAGGTATTTCCGGGATTTCAACGGGCATACAAGGTCGGGCCTGCGGTTTTTGAAAAAATCTCCACGCCTCCGGGTAGTATTTGTTTCAAAAAACCTTGCATCCCCTAATCCCTGCCTTTTGAAGCACCTGAAACATAAACATACCGAAGCGACCGGAAGACGCATAAAAAAATGTCGGAGGACGGAAATACGGGAAAGACGAAACAAACACCCAAAGCTCCCGAATCCGCATAAAAAATAAAAAAGGATATGGCAACGAAAAGGCATTCAAGAACGGCAGCGCAGCAATGCAGGTACTACGAGGTGGACAATATCTTCTGGTACATGGCAGAGACCTACATCAACGGCAATTTCAGCACATTCCGAGAACTATACAAGGAGTTGTGCAAGGATGCGAGACGGGACTTCATAGACTTCCTGCTCAGTGAGGTAGAGCCAGTCTATTGGAGAGAAATTCTGAAAGAGACCATTTGACAACCACATAAAAGACAAGGATATGAAATCAACGGAACATTTCAAGATGACGATACAGGCCTATCTGCAACAGAGGGCAGCGGAGGACAGACTGTTTGCGGAATCCTACCGCAAGGAGGGGAAGAACATCGACGACTGCATCACATACATTCTGAACGAGGTACAGCGGAGCGGTTGCAACGGCTTTACCGATGGCGAGATATATTCCATGGCAGTCCATTACTATGACGAGGACGATGTAGAAGTCGGCAACCCAGTTTCCTGCCAAGTGAGTGTAAACCACATTGTGGAACTGACTGAAGAGGAAAAGGCGGAGGCGAGACAGAGAGCCGTGGAGCAGTATCAGAAGGCAGAACTCCGCAGGATGCAGGAACGCCACAAGAGACCTGCCGTCAAACAAGAGACACAAGTACAACCCAACCTATTCAATTTCTGATTATGAAACCGAGAACAAGCATACAGAAAGAAGTCGCACGACTGAGCAGAAGACTGCCTGCAATATCCGAAACGCAGAAGGCATACGCCTACCGCCATTGTTTCAAGCACTTCGGAAGAAGAACGACAAAGGGTATAATCCATTGTACCGAGTGCGGACATTCGTGGAAAGGGGGACACACCCTTGCAGACACGATATGCGGCTGCAAATGTCCGCATTGCGGTATGGAGTTAGAGGTGTTGGACACCCGAAAGAGGGTATTCGGCTACAATGAGTATTTCTCAATCATCACCACCTGCAAACAATACCAGGTGATACGGTTCTTCTTTGTCAAGGCATTTTTCAAGATGAGACAGCCTGCACAATACTCCATTTGCGAAGTGGTGCAGAGGTGGATTGCGCCTGACGGAAAGACCGAGACCGTTGCCCGATTGCGCAGAATGTCTCTGTTCTATTATGACTTGTGGGCGGAGTACAGCGGAATGGAGATACGCAGTAACAAAAAGCATCGTGCGTATGACATAACTCCATATTGTACCTATCCGAGACAGAGGATAATTCCCGAAATAAGGAGAAACGGATTTCGGGACGAGTTCCACGACATCCGGCCGTATGACCTTTTTACGGCTATTCTCTCCAATCCGAAAGCGGAGACATTGCTGAAGACAGGACAATATCAGATGCTGAACTACTACCTGCGCTACTCGTTCGATATGGAAAAGTATTGGGCATCAATAAAGATATGTATAAGAAACGGCCATATCATCAAGGACGGCTCAATGTGGAGAGACATGATAGACCTGCTCCACCACTTCGGCATGGACACGAACAGCCCGAAGTATGTCTGTCCGTCCGACATCAAGGCCGAACACGACAGACTGGTACGGAAACGCAACCGACAGAGGGAACGGGAGGAATTGGCGAAGCGCAGACGGGAAGCGGAGAAGCATGAGGACGAGTACCGCAAACTCAAAGGCAGGTTCTTCGGCATCCTCATCACGGACGGCGCACTCAACATACGGGTATTGGAGAGCGTGGCTGAATTTGCGGAAGAAGGTACGGCAATGCGCCATTGCGTATGGTCCAACAATTATTACCTAAAGAAAGACTCCCTCATCCTTTCCGCCACCATTGACGGAAAGCGCATAGAGACGGTGGAGGTATCACTTAAGACATTCAAGGTGGTGCAGAGCCGTGGAGTATGCAACGAGAACACGGAATACCATGACCGCATCATCAGTCTTGTGGACAACAATATGTGCCTTATCCGCAAGCGGATGAGAACAAAGAAGGCATCATAATATAATTGTTGAATTTTAACAGACAGAAAATGGGAACATACAGAGTACATACCCGTCAAGGAAATAACACAAGTAACAATCAAAAGGAAAAGACAATGAGAACGACCTATCAGACGATAATCGTAAAGTTCAAGGAATCCATAACGGAACTGAACGGCATTTTCAGCGATACGCAGTCATGGGGTGCTGCAACCCTCAAAGAGTGGATAGACGGTTACGAAAGCACCCGTTTTACACAGACTGACAGCCATACGGCAGTCATAACGAGCGAGTACAATATGGAACATGTAAAGGAATGGCTTGACAGGCATACTGCATTTGACAGATTAAATGAGTATTGACACTGCGGTGGCAGATTCTGCCGCCGCTACTTTCTTTCGGTGAGCATGAGGGCGGACAAAGAAAGTAGCAAAGAAACCGCTGTTCTAATCTGCGATATATAATTAACTGGCACGCGGTTTGACTATATTAATTAATAGTTAAACAGCTAATCTAAAACTGACAAATTGACATGAAATCTGATTTTATTATGAAAAAGTTTCTTTTCCTCTTGTATCTAAGTGCTAGTTTCCTGCTGACCTCATGCGCGGTAATACCAAAAGAGACAGTAACATTGTCAAAAACAGTTGGAGAAGATTTACTGGTTCTGCATCAATCACACAGAGCCGCGATTGAGATTTTATTTAATCGGATAGAGAACGATATAAATACGTTTATTGACAACACTTATTCTCCCTATATAATACATACTGTACTTCAGGATGAACTCAACAGATATAAGATTGGAGACAGCACATCTTTATACGGAATTATAGTAAATGCCGGCATGAATAATACTAAAGAAGCTACGGATGAAGCAGTGGGTATCATGTTGGAATTTACAGAAGCTGCAAAAAATCAAATCGAATCAAAAAGAGAAGAGTTGTTAGTTCCCATAATAAAGCAGAAAAATGAGATTATGGGGAATATTGATTCATCATATCAAAATGTTATTTATGCCAATTCCACCCTCACAGCATACCTTGAATCTACACGAAGGCTGAAAGAAAGTCAAGGTAACATTATATCTGGATTAGGATTAGACGGACTTGATGACAGTTTTACAGAGAAGTTACTGGACCTGTCAGATTTCATGGATGAGGCAATTAAGGTTGGCAACACGATTGATACAAAAAGTGACGAGGCTCAACAAAAAATAGACGAGATAATTACTAAAATTAAAGATATTACGAATAATATAACAAAATGAACAGATTTACAGACTCTTTTGCAAAAGCCGATGAAAAATTCGACAATCAGTTCTCTGAACAATTAGAGCAGCTGAAAGGCCTAACCCAATCCGAAATAGAAAAGGCGATGGCAAATACATCAGACATAGAAATCTATCGTCAATTGGCAGCAATTGTCGATGATGCAAGTTGCAAAAATTTGAAACAAGCAGAACTTGTCTCTAAAATCAAAGCTCTAGGAGAAATTGCTATCAACTTAGCAAAAAAAATTCCTGGACTGGATAAATTATTTTAATTATAAAGTTAATTGTTGGGGATGCTATACAAATCTATGTATGGCATCCCCAACAATTTATTTAATTTACTGTAATCAGGGAATCTATAGGATAATGGGCATCTGGTAAATCCGCATCGGAAGCATTGTCACCGCTGTCATGCTGGAAGTCAAATTCCAGTTCGCATGACTGTCCGAAGTTGTCCTCCACGACCACCACGAAATTCTGAGATTCCTCGCATCCGGAGGTATAATATAGTCTGAATTTCTCGTTTTCGAGCAGGTAGCGGTCATTCGGGAGCAGTACAAGGCTGTTGTCAAGACTGAGCGTACCCTCGCCGTCATACTGGAAATAGCGGACGGTATAGAGAGCATCGGCAAATTCGCCGGACCGCTTCAGTTCGCAGCGGATCTCTGCGGTCTCTCCCTTTGCCAGCTCCTTCGGTACAGGCATAGTCTCTACCGTAAATTCGTAGGACTGCTGCACATCCAGTTCATTGTCACATGAGGCAAGTGCCGCTGATGCTGCCCCTGCACACAGGACAGCCAGATATTTGAAAAATGTCATATTAAAATTCAATCTGTTCATTTCTTTTTCTCTTTGATGGTTGTCAATTACTTTAATTTCAATGTTCTGTTGTTGGGCTTTCTTAATTCCCGTATCCCGTTCTTGTACTGGAACCGTCCGTTTTCCTTGTCATATCGGACGGTACAGTCTTTCATCACCCCTTCTGGGGCAAGGAAGCGGCTGACTGCCAAAGGTCTGCCTTCATAGGCGTTCTTTATGGCCTCGTAGTCATATTTATTGCCGGTGGCTTTTTCAAGGATACGGCTGAATGTGAATATGTTCCTTCCGTTCCTGACATTCTCAGGCAGGGCATCCGGTCTGATGCGGAACAGGTCCGGGTACATCTTCTCCGCAGCAAGGCATATGTCAGGAGTGCGCCTGTCCTTCGGAACAAGCAGGAATGACTGGAATCCTGCGTACAGCCCGGCAATATACGCTTTCTCCGTCTTCAGTTCGTCAAGGACTGTCCTGTACGCAAGCACGGAATTACCCGATACGGAGACGGCTTTCATCACAAGGGCCTCGTCCTGCAGATGCACGGGAACATACGCAAGACATCTTCCGTCATGTGAAACAAGGAACTCGGCCATATCCCTGTCAATGGTCTCCGGTCTGAGAAGGGAGGCCAGCTCCATGACATCCCTTCTGTCCATTCCTTCCTTGATGCATTCCATGCAGACATCAGGATACGGTATCAGGGATATGATGTCGCAGTGGTCATATCCGAGGTCAGGGGATGCCGCAAAAGCCTCACGGCACATGGCGCGTGTCCTCATGCCTCACGGCACATGGGCCAGATTGTACCCGCACTCACGCACGACGGCAATGTAATCCTCATGTGTCAGCACATCCTGAGGCATCCTTCCAAAAAGTTCCGGATTCTCCGAGAATATCATCGGCAAAAGTTCCTTATGCCCACGTTCGGAGAGAATTTTCAGAGACTCCGGGTCCGCTTCAAGCGCAGCGGTTATCACCTCGTAGGTAAGGTTCCTTACCGGAACATGCCGAAGGTTGGCCGGATCTGCCGTGACTGCCTCAAGAGAAGCCGCAGCGGTCTTCTCATTATCCGGAAGTCTGCGGTAATCATTCTGTATCCCTGTCATGCTCAATATTGTTTTTATCTGTCAGATACTCATTCATATCCTTGTATCCCGAATACATTGCCGACATATCTCTGATATCGTCACCGTAAACGGAACGCAGCCTTTCAAGTGTCCTGCTGCCGGCATCGTCGTTGTCAAGCCAGCATCGGATTTCGGCATAGTTCTCCAAAAGAGGCATTGCCCTGCCGACATTGGCGACCGAATTGAGGATTATATGATCCTCTCCGGCGCCTATGCCTAGTTCCTTGGCGGAAAGGTAGTCGATGAAACCTTCATATACATTGCAGACAGGCGAGCCTGACAGGACCAGAGAGACATCCTTCGGGGAGATGCTCCCCTTGAAAAAGCTGTTCCGGAGTTCGTATCCTCCGCTGCGGTTCCTGAACGCCACTGCGAAATACTTTTTGTCTCCTGCCGTGTACCATGCCTCATGGCATGTCCTGACTGCTGTACCACGGCAGATGCCCCGGCTTTCAAGGTAGCCCAGAAGCGCAGCGGACTGCAGCGGGCGTATCTCCACATCCCTGAATCCCGACTCATCCCGTCCGTGACCGGATACGGGACATGCAGCAGGCTTCAGTGCCTCCGGAAGCGGCAGTCCCGAAACTTCGGACACATATTCTACCTGACGTATGAAATCGTCAGAACGAAGCAGCTCTCCGGCAAGGGTGAATATGTCTCCGCCTTTCCCGGTTCCGAAGTCATACCACAGCTGTTTTGCGGTATCCACCTTGAAAGATGCCGTCTTTTCATTCCTGTACGGCGACCTGTACCAGAATTCGGCCCCCTTGTGTCTGATGGGAGCATGCCCGAGCCGGGCAAGAAAGTCCTCCAGCGGAATATTCCGCATCGTCTCTATATCCATGGCCGTCAGTTTATGATGAATTTGACACCTATGCCATACTGCGTATGAAAGTGCCCCGTGCTGCCACCCCAGAGGAATCTCTCCCGCACTGAGGCAGTCATGGCAATGCGGTCTGCAAGATACACCTCCATCTCCAATGTGGCGGCGCAGCCGTAGATGAAGGCATCC
This sequence comes from Muribaculum sp. An289, assembly GCF_002159555.1. Lineage (GTDB taxonomy): Bacteria > Bacteroidota > Bacteroidia > Bacteroidales > UBA932 > Merdivivens > Merdivivens faecigallinarum. The sequence goes on along the minus strand of NZ_NFIV01000002.1, from coordinate 133,416 downwards.
CTGTTGTTCAGACGAGAACCGTCATAGAGCAGTTTCTCGTCCCAGTTCACGGTCTCGTATCCGGCAAGTGCGGAACCGCCGATATAGAGGAACATTATCTTCCGGTTGTCGGAAAGGAAATTGTAGTAAAAACCGCCCTCCGCCGTAAACTGCGCCACAGGAAGGCGCAGCTCCCTGTACGGCCTGTGGACCTGAAGGAACTCCGCACCATAGACCCATTTGTCGCCGCCTTTCGTGTAGGACGAGAGTGCAGCCCCGAAATAATAGCCGGCCGTGTTTTTCAGTTCATCCGTGTAGAATCCGTCCGCCATGCCACCGCGCAGTTCGATGCCCTTCATTTTGGGGAGACAGCGTTGGGCGTGCGCCTGCCCTGTCAGAAGGGCAAGCGACACGGCAATCAGAAACAACGCCTTTCTCATCGTACTTTCAGCTCGTTTATGACCCTCGCCAATACCAAGTCTTCATTTTCCACAATGAAGGACTGATGGCGGCCGCCGTTCTTCTCGCACAACTCGACCACAAGCTGCTTGTCATCGGGAATGGTAAACTTCGGGAGGCAGAACACAGTACGTTCCGCCTGCTTTCCAGCCACACGCACGGCATAATTAAAGGCACGGACAGGGAACAATACCTGCTCCTGGATGGCGGTGCGTTTCGCCACCTTCTTGTCCACGACCTTGAAACTGATATAGTCCACATCGAAAGGCACGTTGGACGAGTTCTTGATTTCCGTGTGCAAATAGAGCAGGTCGTTATGCACATATATGCCTTTGAGGACATACTGGATGCCGAACCTTTTGCATCCTATATGTTTTACGATACGTCTGTTTTCCCTGTGTACTGATTTCATTATCAGATGCACGAGCATCGGACTTTCCGAACCGAGTTCCTTCAGGTAGATTTCCTGTGCGTTGTTGGGCCTGTTCACGGCACTGCCGTCATGCAGTAAGTCCGCCATCTCCACATTCAGAAGCAGCGGCTCGTCGGCATACTTGACATTGAAGGTGTAGAAACTTCCGTCCTCCGTAATCACGGACATATTCGTCTCGTTGCGGAAATTTTTGACAGTGGCTTTTACGCGGATGACATTCTCAGCCCCGTCAGCCTTTCCCGCAATCAGGTTCGGCGACCCCAAATCCACATAGCGCACTGCGGCCGGGAAAAGTATGTGGACGGTCTTGTCATAAGTGACCTCAAGCCCGTGAGGAGGTATCATCCTGTCGAACATCAGCTTGCGTGTAAGGCCGTGATAGAGGTCGCCGTCCTCGTCCTGTTGCGGATAGACATCCTTCTGCAGGGTCAGTCCGTCCGCATGAGTGCCGTCCGTCTCTTCGGATACGGCTGTGACCGCATCCGCAACATGCATGGCGGTACTGTCGTCCCCGCCGTTCTTAAGTTCCTGTGCGTTCGCCGCACACACGATGCCCAATAAAAGGGCGAGCATAAAAATTACTCTTTTCATTTTACTTTGGATTTAGTGGTGAATAATATTGTCTGTAAATCAGTTCTCATACTGGTAGAGCAGCACTCTGTATCCTGTTTTCAGGTGGACTTTCACGGTGCGCATCTTCTGTGCGATATACTGGCTCGTACCTTGTATCACACTGCGGCCGAGGTCGGAGGCGAGCTGCGCTCCCGCATTCGTGGAGATGCTGATGCTGCTGCCAAGCGAGCTGCCCATATTGGCTGCTATCTCCCTGACCGCATCCATCTCCATAGATCCGGGAATGAAGATGCCCTCCTGACCGTCACTGTCAAATACGGAGAGTTCCACGGAAATGATTGTGCCGCCGTATTCTATCGAGGAGACCATGATGCCGAGCCGTTCGCCCTGCACCCTTGCCGCACCCACAATTACCGTATTTCTCGGAATTACCATATCCGACACCCTCATCGCTTCGAGCAGACGGAGGCGCACCGACTGGCCGTCCGTTATCGTCTGATCTGAATGGACACACGCCGAAATGGTGTTCCTGTTTCCCGTCCGTGCCGTACCGACCGCCGTATTGAAACCATAGTTCCTTTCCTGCGTGTATCCGGCCACGAATTCCGCATCGCTCATCGGCTGCGGGAGAGAGGAGACGGTCTGACTTGTAACCGTTCCGACCGGCATGGCCACAGCATTGCCGTTATGCACAGCCGCTTTCCGTCCATCTTCCTGATCGGAAACGGCAGTCTGCCCGCCCACATTCTGGCCTCCGGGCATGTATTTCGCCGCCAGTTCGTAGGACTTCTCAAGCAGGGCTATCTGCTCGTCCATTGACGAGGGCTGTGCCTGCTGCTGCGCCATCATTGCCTCCAGCTCATCCACACGCTTCTGAAGATCCTCCTCTTCAGTATCTTCTTCCGGTGTCTCGTAGAAGTTTCCCAATGTGGCATTGATGTCCCGGTAGGCATCGGCCGAGTTTCTGATGGCAGCACTCCCGGTACTTCCGCCACCAGCATAACCGGCGGATGCCATACCGCCGCCGGGATTGAGCAGGTCGTATTCATAACTGTCCGCACCCTCATTCTCCGTCCCGACATTGCCAAACAGAGAAGCGAGGTCTTGGACGGCCCTGTCACGGTCTTTTTGTTTCGCTTCCAGCGATGCCTGCTCATAGGCTTTCTCCTTGTCACCGATGATGACGGCATCGGTCGGGAGCGGCATTTCCGTATTGAAACCCGTTCCGGACTGTTCCTGCTCCTTATCCTCCGCCGATGGAGAGAATATCAGCCACATCGAGCCGAGAAACATCAGACCCATCAACGGATAGATGAGCATCTTCTTCCGCCTTTGCCGCTGTTCATGCGTAAGCGGCTCTTTCGGGGTATTGCCCTTTCCCCCTTCAGGCGTTCTTCTTATCAGTTCATTCAGTCTCATCGGCATCATGTTCTGGTGTTTCACAATCGGACCGTTCAAGGGACGGCAGCTCCAGGTGTTCTATATGCTCTATCCGCATCGGTTCGCTGCCTTTCCCGAAATCGCGGATTGCCGTTCCAAGCATGACAAGGCAGCCGGCGGTGAAGAGAGAGAACATCACGAACACAGCCGTAAGGCTGGCTTTAGGGGAAAGTGCCTCCAGGCGGCTGTGCAGCCGCCTGTCAATGGCATCACGCCACACTGTAATTTTATTTATTGTCTTTCTCATTGTATTGTCTCCTATCTTTCTATTGTCCTTAAATCCTTGTTCTCCAAAATAGTAAACCCTTCAATCGTAAACCCGTTGGGATTGCTGTCGCTTCTTGTGGCGTTGAGCAGGCGGCACGAGGTGACGAGGCTGCGTTCCGTCACATTGCTCTCACGAATAATCATCTGCCGTGCATAGGTCATGGCACTGTACGGGTAGCTGTCGAAGTTGCACACCACCGAATCGACCTGCAACACCTGATTGATATTGGAGGCGATGATTCGGTTGTAGTATCCTTTCTCGGCAAAGTCCGTGTAGTAGTTGTAGGCGCTCCTGTCCGCCAACAGCAGGGCGCGTTTCAGGTTATGCTCAATCGCACTCTTTTCAGGAGACAGCGTGAAGAACAGCTCATGAAACCGCCTGACATGCTCCCTCGCTTCGGCGGGCCTGTTCTGCGCCATGTCCTGCGACAGGGCGAGCATCAGCGACTTGCCGTTGTCCAGCACATATATCTTCTGCCTCTGCGCTTCCGCAAAGCGGAATGCGCTCCATACCGAGCAGACGGCGATGAACGAGCAGGACGCCACAAGGACAATTCCGAACAGGCGTATCTGTCTGAAGGATGTCTCGATGTTCTTTAATGACTTGAATTCCATAATTTTCTGTTGTTAGGGATTATTTTTTCTTGAACAGTTTTCCGGCAACGGACATGGCCTTGCCTCCGGCACTCTTCATCAGCTTGCCGCCACGTCCCGCCGCATTGCCGGCTGCCGCACCTGCCACGCTTCCGGCAAGTGCCCCGGCCGTACCGATGTTGCGGCCGTAATTGCCGATGCCGCCTCCTGCGCTGATGATCCAGCCCGCCACCGTAGGTATGGTGAAATAGCCGACGATTCCGATGATGAGGAACGTGATATACACCCCGTTGCTCGCCTCTATGGAGAAATTCGGATCGGTCTGCAGTGCCTCGATGTCATTCCGGAGCATCAGTATCTGTATCTTGGCGAGGATGGTGCTGAACAGGTCGGACACGGGCAGCCACAGATATATCTGTATGTACCGGCAGAACCACTGTGACATGGTGGAATGGAAGCCGTCCCATACCGAAATGGCAAAGGCTATCGGTCCCAGTATGGAGAGCACCACAAGGAAGAAGGTGCGGAGCGTGTCTATGACCAGAGCGGCGGCCGCAAACAGCAGTTCCAGTATCTCGCGGAAGAAATCCCTGATGTTTTTCTTCATGTTGTACATTCCACGCTCAATATACATTCCGGCCATGGTAACCATATCCGACGGAGACCATCCCAGTTCATCCAGCTGCTTGTCGAACTCCTCGTTGCTCACCAAGAAGGCCGTTTCGGGATTGCGCACCATCGCCTCGTACTCCAATTTGTCCTTCTGCTCCTGATAGCTGTTCATATCAAATGTCTGGGATTCCAGTATGCGGTGCGTGCCCTGCACTACCGGGCTGAGAATGGAGTTCATCGTCCCCAGGACAAGCGTAGGAAAGAACATGATGCAGATACCGATTGCGAAAGGGCGCAGCATCGGATATACATCTATCGGCTCGGCCTTGGCCAGGGACTGCCACACCCGAACCGCCACATAGAGCAATGCCCCAAGTCCCGCCAGCCCTTTCGCCACGGAGGTCATGTCCGAGCAGAGCGGCATCATCTCCTCGTAGAGCGAGCGCAGTATCTGGTGCAGGTTGTCGAACTCGCCTCCCATACTACCAGTACCTTTCGTTAGCGTTGCCGTACAATGACATCACACGGCTCACATCGTTCTTCTTCCTTGCCCTCAGATAGCTGACGGAGATGTTCTTGTTGGTGTAGTATGACACCATGTTGCGGTAGCGCCTGATGGAATTGTAGCACCTGTCCACCACATCCATGCGCTCCTTGTCGGTCATCTGGAGCGTGGTGATGTTCACTACATCCTTCATTTCATTCAGCACGTTGTTGCTCTCCTCCAGCAGTTTCGTGTAACCGAATGCAATTGCCGAGAGTTCCTCCGCCGTGAAGTTCTCGTCCTGGAGCATCAGCTGGAAACTCGTAACGTACATCTCGGAGATTTCCCCGACCATCAGGATCGTGTTCTTGACCTTGATGCCGTCCTTGACGAGATTGTTTACCTTTTTCAGCGCATCGTAATACTTCTTGCCCTGCTCGTAGATCTTCACGGTCTCCTGAAAATTCTTAATCATGTTGGTAGCCGTCGTGGATGTCTGGACGATGTTCTTGGCTGCATTGATGATGCCCTGTGCCAGATTGGTGGGGTCTGTGACAACCCATTGGGCGTTTGCCTTGCCTCCCAACAGCAGGAAGAGGCCGCACAGTATTATAATTTTATGTTTCATATCAATTCTTTTTTGATTGTCTGTTTATAAATTTGATGTTGGGAAGTTTATCACATTCCCGGCTTTCTGCCTCCTGGCCTGTTCCGCAAAGTCCTGCCACGGTTATTGTCAGCGATGCCGGCCTGCCGTCTGTCAGGACCGAACAATTCATCCGCATAGGGCCTCCGTCCGGTCATCCTGACAAAACGTGAGTCAAGTTCCCTGTATGCTTTCTTCGCCTGTTCCGACTGTGTCCTATGCGGAGCGGTACGGTCTATTCCGTATTTCGCGAAGAAATCAAGCTTATATAAAATATTGTCCGCATACTTCGGATTCTTTGCGACCATGCCGAGTATTTCCAGTTCCTCATTCAGTTTCTCAAGATATGGTACCGGGGGCTTTCCGCAGCTCTCCATAGCGGCCTCAATCTTCCGTGTAAGCCTGGCCTCCATGGCTGTAATGTCGGGAAGTCTTCCGTCTTTCCTGCCTGTTTCATAGTCTTCATATTCCATGTTCTCAATCCTGTTATACATGGCATAGTCCTCAGTCAGCCCGTATTCTTTCAGTATGTACTCGGGGATCTCCTGCCTTTGGGTGAGGAAACCGTACAGGACCGTGATTGTTCTGGTCTTTACCTGTTGTGAAATGTCATTGTCTCTCATAACCCGGCCTCTCCATTTTCTGTATTTCCTCCGTTTTTGCGCACATAGTCCCCGTTCGGGGAGAATGTCAGCACATCGGCGGCTTCGTTGTAAGCCACATCTATGCGGAAGCCAGTGTTCATGAACATATTGCCGTTCTCCTCTTCCTGAAGAAGATAGGTTTCCGGCTTCATTCTGCGGCTCAGTCCCGATCTCTTGAACACCGTGACCTTGTATGCCTCGCCCTCCCTGTAGATGAGGATGTCCGGTTTGCCGTCCACGCTTTCCCAGTTTCCGCATATGCGGTCCCTTATGCTGCCTTCAGTTCCGGCGCAGCCCTGCAGGAGCAGGCCCGCCATCCCTATGAGGTAGCTGCCCATCAGCAGCACCTGTTTCCTTGTCATTTTCATATTTTCTGTGTTTTTAGTGTTGTTGTTCCGTTATTTCCTGGTTTCGGCTATCTGCCGGATAGCCGCCTCAATATCGCCGCCGAACTTCTCCGTAAGCGCATACACCTCCATCTTTTCCGTCTCTTCGGTCGTGTATGCCAGATACTCCTGCGTGCTGACCTCGGTGGCATAGACGGCGGACTGTGTTCCTCCAAGACCTATCCATACTTCCTTGTAAAGCCGTGAGGGGTCATTCGCCTGATTGATGGAGAGTATCTGCGCCTTTTCCTTGTCGGTCAGACCCAGAAGCGACTGTATCGCGTCAAACTTGTTCATGAACTTCCGTTGGTCAAGCAGGATTTTACAGTCGGAGTTGTTGATTATGGACTCTTTCACGATTTCCGAAGAAATGATGTCCTCCACTTCCTGCGTAACGATAATCGCCTCGCCGTAAAACTTTCTGACCGTTTTGTAGAGGTACTTTATATAGGAAGCCATGTTTGCCGAAGCGATTGCCTTCCAAGCCTCCTCGATGGCAATGACCTTGCGGACACCCTTCAACCTTCTCATTTTGTTGATGAACAGCTCCATAATGATAATGGTCGTTACCGGGAAGAGGATGGGGTGATCCTTTATCGCATCAATTTCAAAGACAATGAACCGCTTGTGCAGCAAGTCCAGTTCCTTGTCCGAGTTCAGCAGGTAGTCATACTCACCGCCACGATAGTACGGTTCAAGCACATTCAGGAATCCGGCAAGGTCAAAGTCCTTCTCCCTCACTTTCTTCTCCTCCAGCCGGGCGCGGTACTCCGTTCCTACAAACTCGTAGAAGGAATTGAAGGACGGCCTGACCGTATCGTCATCCCTGATGCGGCTGATGTAGAGGGCGACCGCATTGGAAACGGCTACTTCCTCGGCACGGGTAGCAGGCTCGTTGTCCTTTTTCCACAGCGTAAGCAACAGGGTCTTGATGCTCTCCCGTTTCTCAATATCGAACACGTTGTCCTCCGTGTAAAACGGATTGAACGAAATCGGATTCTCATCCGTATAGGTGTAATAGATTCCGTCCTGGCCGTGAGTCTTGCGGTTTATCATCCCGCACAGACCCTGATAGCTGTTGCCCGTATCCACGATGACGATGTGCGATCCCTGCTCGTAATACTGTCTCACGAAATGATTCATGAAAAAGGACTTGCCGCTTCCGGAAGGTCCGAGGACGAACTTGTTGCGGTTGGTCGTCACACCCCGCTTCATCGGCAGGTCGCTGATGTCGATATGGAGCGGCTTGCCTGTCAGCCTGTCCACCATCTTCAACCCGAAAGGCGAAACGGAGTCCCGGTAGTTGGTTTCCCCGGTGAAAAGGCACACCGGCTGCTCTATGAATGTGTAGAAGCTCTCCTCCGCAGGGAAATCCGCCTCATTGCCGGGTATGCCTGCCCAGAACAGGGTAGGACAGTCCACCGTGTTGTAGCGCGGAGTACACTCCATGGAGGCGAGCTGGCTGCCCGTCTCGTTCTTGATGCGCTTGAGTTCTTCCGCATCGTCGCCCCACGCCATGACATTGAAATGTGCACGGACGGATGTCAGGCCGAAACTGTGCGCCTCGTTCAGGTATTCCTCTATCCATTCCTTGTTGATGGCGTTGCTCCGGGAGTACCTTGAAAGCGACTGCATGTTGCGTGCGGACTTCTCGAAGCGTTTCAGGTTCTCGTCGCTGTTGTCGATGAATACATACTGGTTGTATATGTGGTTGCAAGGCAGCAGCAGCCCGAGCGGGCTTGCAAACGACAGCCGGCAGTCGCTCCGGTCCGTGGACAGCCGCTCATAACGGCTGTCCGTGGCCACCTGTGACGGCATGTCGTCCACATCCGAGAGTGTATGCACGCAGAGCCGCTTGTCCCCGATGCGCATTCCGTCTGGCGAAAGGGCGATGTCCTGCAGGCAGGCATTCTCCTCCGTGGAGAGCGAGAGGTAGCGGGCTATCAGTCCCGCCTTCTCCCTCGTCCCGGTAATCTCATCGTCCTGGAGGCGGCGCAGGCGGATAAAGCCGGAGTCGTTCATGATCCTTGAGAACTGCTCAGTAGCCTCGATGAATCTCAGCACGGCATCCCTGTCGCTGATTTCCTTCGGGATGATGAAGCCACGGCACAGCGTGCTGAAGTTGCTCTGCCTGCGGTTGCGTTCCTTCGTGGTCTTCGTCAGGAACAGCCAGCACCTGTGATTGAGAAACGGCCGCTCGTTGAAGTGCCGCTCGAAACTCCTGCTGAGAAAGCTCATGTCCTCCTTCTGGAGTTCCGGACTGTAGTTTTCCCTGACAAACCAGTCCTGCTTGTGGACGACACTGAAGTCCGGCAGCACCCTGATGGCCTTGCACCATGCCCCGTGCATGGCCTCATATTCCGCAGAAGTTACGGTGTAGATTTCAGGCAATGTCACCTCGAAGGCCACGGTGATGTCCGCATCCTTTGACACTATGCAGCCGTTCTCCACGCTCAGAAGAGGGAACTTGCTCTCCAGAGTGGCGGCTTTCATGATGTTTCTCATCGGATTGCCTCCTTTCTGTCCGTCTGCTTGAACAGCCTGAATACGGCCCTCCTGTTGATGATATAGCGCGGCCGGCTCCGCAATGCTCCGAGTTTCATCAGGCCGTGCTCGCCGTATCTGGCGTTCAGACGGAAGGTCAGCCATATCAGAGCCGAGGCCGACACAGCACCGAAGCCTACGCAGACTCCCTGCGCCACTCCTGCCATATACATCACCATGAACAGGACGAAGACGGCCAGCAGCCCTCCGCAGAAGATGAACAGGTACTGTGCCTTCAGCCCCTTGAACTCGACAGATCTGCCTATCCCCTTATTAATAGAATATTCCATCGTTCCCTCCGGTTTTGATTAAAGGAAGAAGGAACGCAGGATTGTCGCCGCCACGATGAGAAAGATGCAGGCTCCGAACCATGAGGCCGCTGTCTTGCTCGTGTCCGGATCTCCAGAGGAGAACTTTCCGTACACTTTCACGCCTCCGATGAGTCCCACGACAGCCCCGATTGCGTATATCAGTTTCGTCACCGGGTCGAAGTAGGAGGTCACCATGCTCGTCGCCTCCGTGATTCCGGCCATGCCGTTGCCCTGGGCGAAGGCCGTACTTGCAGCCATGAGAAAGGCTGCAAACAAGAAAATCTTTTTTGTCATAATGATAAACTGTTTTTGTGCCGGAGGGGTGGATAGGCCCTCAGGCGGGTTGATACTTTTTTACTTTTTGGATTTAGTGGTCTGCTTTTCTGACAGGAGCAGCTACCCGTAGTCTCTTTCTTTCATTGCAATCTTTTTTGTTGTTAGACAAAATCCCGGATGTCGAAGTCGGCAATGCCCACCTTTTCGGTCCCTTTGCTCTCAGTCGGCATGACTGTCTGGCTGTTCTCATAAAGGTCGATCAGTTCCTGTATTCTACTGATGATACCTGGTGTCTTGGCGGTCAGTATCTCGTACAGTCCGTTGCCTTCAATCTCATGGAACACTTCGCCGGCTTTCATCTTTTCGGTATCAGTAGCCTCCGGATTGTCCGCAGTGCGGATTGCCTCGTTCATCTCCTCGATAGTGGCCCCGCTTGCGTATTCTCCAGTCTGCTCATCGTCTCCGACCGCATATTCCACGGGAACATCGGAAAGGCGTGTGTCTCTGAAGGCTTCCTCCAGCCTGTCATCAGGCAGGCGCATTGAATGCCGTGCTCCGTTTTCACCGGCAAAAGTAACATCGTCCGGTGCAACCGCTTCACCTTCAACGGAAGAGGCGGCTTGTGGAGCCGGAATGTCTCCGGTTGTCCTGCCTCCATGCATCCTGAACAGGCTACTGCCCACGATATCCGTATCTGTTTCCGGCTTCCGGGAAGGCTCCGGACGGGCCGTCCGTTTCTTCGGCTCTCTCCAGCGCAGCAGGCAGTAGACCAGCCACATGTTGTAGAGAAGAAGTATCACTATCAGTACATTCGTCATATGATCATTTTTTTAATATACATCCTCGTAATTTTTCTTGTACAGTTTCCTGATGGCCTCCTCATAATCGGCGAAATGCTGCGTAAGCACATGGTCGATATATCCGGAAATGGAGAGTTCTCCCTTGCCGATAACATGCAGGATACGCATGATGCGGTCGTGATAGTCCCTGCGCACATATACCATCTTGCCGGAACGGGCCGGAGTTTTTGAAGTCCTTATGAAACGCTCCATATACTCTTTTTCGACAGGATCGTACGGTTGCTTCGCGTTGCGTTTTTCAGTCCGCTGTTCCTTGACGGTATCGGTCCTGCCTTCATCGCTGTCTTTCACTGCCGCCGCATTCTCCCCTCTGGCGGCGGGCAAAGGCATTTTGGGACGGAAAGATTCCAGGAAACTCCCGGTGTCTATATTCACATCAAGGTTTTTTGCCATATTCCTACTGTTTCAGGTTTATCAGGCCAAGGATTTCCTCTGCCAGGCTGTCTATGTTGCTGCCTTTGATGAGCTGGCGGTCGGGAGGCAGGAGCGTGGAACGGAACAGGGACCTGCCGCCCTCCTCGGCTCCTTCCTTACGGAAACGCTTGCTGTCCGGCAGACGGTTTTTCAGGATGCCAAGCCCCATCTCTCCTGCGACCTTCTCATAGACTTCATACAGGTCGGTCTTTTCCCTCCCGTCCACCATGTTCCACAGCAGGTACAGACCTTTGATATTGGACTGACCTGTACTGACAAGGGTATCGTTCACAAGCCCTGCGAACGTGAGTGAGCTGGTCATCACCACACGGTCCGCCGCTATCGGGCAGAAGATATAGTCCATAGTGGCGATGGTCCTGATGACACCGTGGTTGTTTATCGTACCGGGAAGGTCAAAGAACACGATGTCAGGCGGTGCATCAGTGTCAAGGATACATCTGGCGGTCTCTATGGCTTCTTCCGGACGGCTTTCCAGAACAGGATACGCCCGTTTGCCGCTCGTCCGCGTGAACTGTTCATAGGCGAGTTTCTTCAGATAGGGATTGTTCGCCACATTACGCATGTCGCGTTCCCTCATGTCCTTGATGCTGAACTGAGGATAGTCGCAGTCCACTACAGCCACATTGTACCCTTTCACATAGTGGAGATAACTCGCCGTAAGGACGGTCAGTGTAGTTTTGCCCGCTCCTCCCTTCTGGGTGGAGAAGGCCACAAGCAATGTCTCTTTTTTCATACGCTCTGCATTTTAATTAGTTTATACTTTATCGTTTAAGACAGGCAGTCTGTCTGTGCATTGTTTTGTCAGTCGGTCCTGCTGTTGTCCAGCCGGTTGGATGCCAGGCCCGCCGGCATTCCTTCCATACATCTGCGCGGCCTTCAGACCGGTCAGTCCTTCGGCCTGTGGACCGGAAATACTGATGACCCGTCAGTCAGCCTGTTTATATGTTGATATGCCGGCATGGTGATATGTTGATTGGCCATTGTATAATCACGCTTGATTGCCGGCCTTCCAAATGGCCCGACAGGCGGTTTGTCAGTCATTCCGGCTGCAAATAAACAGGCATTTTCCCGTACTGACACCATGTATCCCCGAAGTGGAAGCAAGTGGCATAACTGGCCGGGAGTGGCACAGCTAAAAAGCTGATTTCGTGTATGCAACAGCAGTAATTTTGCGCCCAAGCGACAGGGTACGCCGCCGATGTCCCATCGGCTGTCACAGAGAGTTTCCATCCAATCCGTCCGAAGGCGGATTTTTGTGTTCACCTGAACACAGCAAGATGTCTTTTCAGCCGCTCAAAAAGATTTGAGCATCCGAAAAGCACTTGCCCTTGCAGGGGGCGGGCTGCCTCTCCGAAGTCGGGCAACCTTTCAAGACCTCCGGTCGGGATGTCGAAAGCGGCGGCTTATGTCGTGACACCACTAAATCCAAAGTAACATGATAGAAAAAAGAAAGAAGAAATGGGGGCGGAACCCCAAGGATGATCCGGCGGTGTTCCGCTACACCGTCCGTTTCAACGAAGAAGAGCACAACCGGTTCCTCTCGATGTTCGAGAAATCAGGAGTGTCCGCAAGGTCGGTTTTCATCAAGGCGCACTTCTTCGGACAGCCGTTCAAGGTGCTTGTCGTGGACAAGACTTTCGTGGAATACTACACGAAACTGTCCGATTTCCACGCACAATACAGGGCTGTCGGTACGAATTACAACCAAGTAGTGAAGGAACTGAAGAGCCGTTTTTCCGAGAAAAAGGCGATGGCATTGCTCTACAAGCTGGAGAAATGCACGCTGGAACTGGTCTCGCTCAGCCGTCAGATTGTTCAGTTATCGCAAAGTCTGGAAGAGAAATGGTCGCAAAAATCTCGTTAGGAAGTTCGTTGTACGGAGCATTGGCGTACAACGGGGAGAAAATAAACAAGGAGGAAGGCAGGCTGCTCGCGACCAACAAAATCTACAATGACGGTTCGGGAACGGTGGACGTACGCAGGGCGATGGAAGACTTCGGGCGGTTCATGCCCACGAATGTGAGGACGGAAAAGCCCGTACTCCACATATCGCTTAACCCCCATCCAGATGACCGTCTGACGGATACCGACCTGACAGACATCGCAAGGGAGTATCTTGACAGGTTGGGCTACGGCAACCAGCCCTACATGGTGTATAAGCACGAGGACATAGACCGTCATCACCTGCATATCGTGACCGTCAATGTGGATGAGACGGGCAGGCGGCTCAATCAGGATTTCCTTTTTCGCCGGAGCAACAGGATACGGAAGGAACTGGAGGAGAAGTATGGGCTGCATAAGGCGGAAGGCAGGCGCAACCCGCTGGAAAATCCGCTCCGCAAGGTGGACATATCCGCAGGGGATGTGAAACGGCAGGTGGCGAATACCGTCCGTGGGCTGCTTGCCTCGTACCGCTTTCAGTCGATGGGCGAATACCGTGCGCTGCTGTCGCTCTACAACATAGCCGTGGAAGAGCCTCGTGGCGTGGCGGACGGGCGTGAGTATCACGGACTGGTATATGTGGCTACCGATGATGCCGGGAACAAAGCCGGCAATCCGTTCAAGTCCTCCCGTATCGGGAAAAGCACTGGTTATGAAGCGGTGGCGAGACGCTTTGAGAAGTCAAAGGCGTATATCAAGGAGAAGAGACTTGCCGATATGACCAGGCGGACAATTCTTGCCGTACTGCAAAAGACTTACCGCAAGGAAGAGTTCGTCCGTATGCTGCACGACAAGGGCATTGATACGGTATTCCGCCTGACGGACACGGGGCGCATTTACGGGGCGACCTTCATTGACCACCGCACGGGGTGCGTGCTGAACGGTTCACGGATGGGAAAGGAGCTGTCCGCAAACGCATTGCAGGAGCATTTCACGTTGCCGTATGCGGGCGAACAGCCGATACCGTTCACATTGGCTTCGGACGGTGCGCCGCAGGCTGCTGCCGAAAGCCTTTGGGAAAACGAATGGGTACATTCATCGGGATTGGGCCTGCTCTCCGGCGATACTTCCGGAACGGAAGCGCAGGAGGAAGCCTTTGCCCGTAGTCTCAGGAGAAAGAAGAAAAAGAAAAATCAACGTAAAATCTGAAAATCGAATTTATGCAACAGGAAGATGATTTGAGAGCCTTGGCGAAAATCATGGATTTTCTGCGGGCTGTAAGTATTTTATTGGTGGTCATGCACCTTTATTGGTATTGCTACGGGGCGATACTCGCTTGGGAAGTGAACATCGGCGTGGTGGACAGGATCCTGATGAACTTTGACCGCACCGCCGGACTGTTCCGTTCCATGCTCTACACGAAACTTTTTGCGCTCGTGCTGCTGGCACTCTCCTGTCTGGGGACAAAGGGCGTGAAGAACGAGAGGATGACATGGACAAGGATTTGGACGGTACTCGGAGCCGGGCTTGTCCTGTTCTTCTTGAACTGGTGGATATTGGAGCTGCCTTTGCCGGTTCCAGCAAACACAGCCCTCTATACGGCTGCTGTCGCCACAGGATATGTGTGCCTGCTGATGGCGGGGACTTGGATGAGCCGATTGTTGAAAACGAATCTGATGGACGATGTTTTCAACAACGAGAACGAGAGCTTCATGCAGGAGACACGTTTGATTGAGAACGAATATTCGGTCAATCTGCCGACCCGTTTCTATTATAAAAAGAAATGGAACGACGGCTGGATAAACATTATCAATCCGTTCAGAGCCTCCATCGTTCTCGGAACACCGGGCAGCGGCAAGTCATACGCCGTGGTAAACTCCTATATCAAACAGCAGATTGAAAAGGGGTACTCGATGTATATCTACGATTTCAAGTTTGCGGACTTGTCCACCATCGCCTATAACCACCTGCTCAACCATCTGGACGGCTATAAGGTCAAGCCGAAATTCTATGTAATCAACTTCGATGACCCGCGCCGGAGCCACCGTTGTAATCCCATTCATCCGGATTTCATGGAGGACATTACGGATGCTTACGAAAGTGCTTATACCATCATGCTCAACCTCAACAAGACATGGGTGCAGAAGCAGGGCGATTTTTTTGTTGAGTCGCCTATAATCCTGTTTGCGGCAATTATCTGGTATCTCAAAATATACCAGAACGGCAAGTATTGCACCTTTCCGCACGCTGTCGAATTCCTGAACAGACGGTACGAGGACATTTTCCCCATACTGACGAGTTATCCTGAGCTGGAGAACTACTTGAGTCCGTTTATGGATGCGTGGCTGGGAGGTGCTGCGGAGCAGTTGCAGGGGCAGATAGCATCCGCCAAGATTCCGCTTTCGAGGATGATTTCACCGCAGCTGTACTGGGTGATGAGCGACAGCGAGTTTACTCTTGATATCAATAACCCGGAAGAGCCGAAACTGTTGTGTGTCGGCAATAATCCTGACCGTCAGAACATCTACGGCGCAGCGCTCGGTCTGTATAACTCCCGCATTGTCAAGCTCGTGAACAAGAAAGGGATGCTCAAATCCTCGATTATCATAGATGAGTTGCCGACGATATATTTCAAGGGGCTTGACAATCTCATTGCCACTGCACGAAGCAACAAGGTTGCCGTGCTGCTGGGCTTTCAGGATTTCTCACAGTTGGTGCGTGACTATGGGGACAAGGAGGCGAAAGTGGTGATGAACACTGTAGGCAATCTGTTTAGCGGTCAAGTGGTTGGCGAAACAGCGAAGAACCTTTCGGAGCGGTTCGGAAAGGTCTTGCAGAAACGGCAGTCCATTTCCATAAACAGACAGGATATTTCGACCTCTATCAACACACAGATGGACAGCCTTATTCCGGCAAGCAAGATATCAGGACTGACACAGGGCATGTTTATCGGCTCTGTGGCTGATAACTTCAGCGAACGTATTGAACAAAAGATTTTCCACTGCGAGATTGTGGTGGACTCCGAAAAGGTCAGGCGGGAGGAAAAGGCGTACAGGCCTATTCCTGTCATTACTGATTTCAGGGACGAGAACGGTAACGACCGCATGAAAGAGATGATACAGGAGAACTACAACCGCATCAAGGCGGAAGTGAAACAGATTGTCGCCGATGAGTTGCAGCGCATACAGAATGACCCGGCACTGGCGCATCTGTTGCAGCAGAAGTAAAAATAGAAAAGCGGAAGAATAGTCATTGCGATATTCTTCCGCTTTTTGTATTGATCTGAGGTAATCAGTCGTTATGACATTCTTTTATGATAAACTGTTCTAATTGTTGCTTGTCGGGTAATTGCAGTTTATAGGTCGAAACAAACAGTTTGTTATCCATACTGCCAAGAGCATATTCCACCATCTTTTTCCCTTTATGGGTGCAAAGCAAAATTCCCACGGGAGGATTGTCGCCCGGTTGCATTTCGTTTTCTGCATAATAGCTGACATAGGCGTTCAGTTGTCCTATGTGCTCATGGAGGAACTCGTCATTTTTCAATTCCACAATGACGCTACAATGAAGCAGACGGTTATAGAAGACGAGGTCTGCATAATAATATTCTCCGTCTATTATGATACGTTTCTGGCGAGCCTCAAAACAAAAACCTTTGCCAAGTTCCAGTAGGAACTCTTGCAAATGAACAATCAGGGCTTCTTCTATATCGTTCTCCGTAACGACATCTTTTGCTTGAAGACCGAGAAACTCGAATGTATATGGGTCGCGCAGTTGAAGTTGCACTGATTGATGTTCCGCTTTATCATTGACAAGCATCATGGTTTTCATCTTGTCCTCCGATAAACCGATGCGTATATGAAGATTGGAGTTGATTTGCCTGCGAAGTTCACGGACGCTCCATGTTCCACGAATACACTCGGTTTCATAGAAAAAACGCACTAAAGGATCTTCCACTGCAAGTAATTCCCGAATGTGAGAAAATGAGAGCGTAGAAACAATTTTTTGGGCAGGAGTAGTGAATTGGGTTGATTGGCAATTAACTTCCAGCGCATTTCCAGATAAAGATAATTTATGCGACATTGTAGCATAAATCTCCGGCAATGGCAAATTATGCGACAGTGTCGCATAATTCTCCGAAATCAATGTTTCAATTTGTGGATAATAACGATAGAACAGCCGCGCAGATTGGAAAAGAGTTACATTTAATCCTTTTTGCGCAACACGTTTTTCCAGACTCTTCAACAATCCGTCCCCATATTTAGCCCTGTCGCTTCCATTCTACTCGTATTCAATGATATAGCCACCAATAATCCAATTACGCAATGTGGCTGTTCGATTTATGGCTTTTACAGCCAACCCGCGCATTGAGCCATCGAGAGCAAGAATATTCTGCGCTAATTGTTCAAAGGTTATACCCTGTATGTTGTTCGCTAATTGTTCCATACTATATGGTCTTAATTGTTCTACAAAAGTACAAAAATGTGGAAGATACGGGCTATATCTCCCATCAAATCTTATTGTTTTACCGTCTTGTCCTTTCGCGTTCCTCGTCCATGTCCATGCGCCGGTTAAGCTTCTCCTGCATTTTGTCAAGAAAATAGGTACGGCTGTCGTTCTTGCGCAGTTTGAGGTCGGAATAGATGCGGTAACAGTCTTTCGCCTCCACATTGAACAGTGAGTAAAAAAAGGCGGCAAGTTCGCCGACGGTGATTTCCCCGTCATTGATGCAGCCCATCTCCGCCATGCCGTAAAGGATTTCTACAAGGTCGGAGGCCTTGCCCGTCCACCGCATGGGCGGGGCATCGGCAGGCGTGTCGTCTTTCTTTTCGTCTTTGGAGGGGATGGAGGATAGTGGCGGCACTTGGCTGTGTGGCAGGGCAAGGTGCTTCAGCATCTTGCGCACGAAGGCGAGGGCTTTGCGCACATACACGCCGTGGTCGGTGTCCGTGCCTTGCAGGGCTTTGTGGTATTGCAGTTCCGTTTCCGCATAGCTCAACGCAGGAAGCGGGTGGCAGGGGCTTGCCGCTCCCGTGCAGAGCGACACGACCGCCATAGTAAACTCGTTGTATGCCGCATTTAGTCCGTTGCGGCTGTCAGGATTGTCTATCAGACGAAAAAACTCCGTTTCCGTCAATATGAGATGCTCCATCTGTTATCAGTTTTATGTTGTTACACTTTGGTAGGGATGTGCGCACATAAAACATCAGGACAAACGGAGTTCCATATCGTGCTGTATTCTTATCATCGGACAGACACCGCATTGATATACAAGGATATCGTACTTCTAAAAAAATCCACGGCTTCCAGACGAGACACGCAGAAGCGTAAAATATATTGACGGTGTGTAAATCCGGTTTACACCCTGTTTTTATCAAACGGACCGATTTTTCGGAAAACGGTTCTTACAGTGCCGTTCTTGCTTATCGAAGTGCTTTCACTTTCCCAGCATGTTGCAGGAGGGATACATGTTCGGAACAGCCTCGTTCCATTTCCCTGCAAGACAGGAACGGTACAGATGACAATTTCATCAACCAGCCGCATCTGCAGCATCGTATTTATAATGCTTTCATTCCGTGGCAACGCTTCAATGAGATAGACTGCATCATTGCATTCATTTTCCAAGTCCTCCATCAGCATGGACAGGGGGCTGTCCGCATTCAGTATGAATGTGGCTCCTTGATACAAAACGGCCCGTTCATCATAAAGAGACGGGTACTGTTCCTTGCAGCCCTCCACCATATACCCGTCAATGGACTGGAATGTGAGTATCTGTACTTTTGCCATATATCGGTCTTTGTCTTTTGACCGGAAGCCGTCCAAAAAAGAAGCGTGCAAACGCACCACTTTCAAGCGACGGCTCTGGAAAGCCTTTACAGAGAGTATGCGAATGCACGCCATGCGTAAGCATAGCATAAGCATTGCGCAATCGTCTCTGTAGTTCCAATGTTCCAGATTTTCGCTTGAAACGCCTTGCGGTCTTATGTCTATATATTGTCGGACAGACAGCGCCAGCCGCCTTGTCCGTCTGTATCAAATGACGTCAGGAAGAATATATCCTCCTGCTGCCTGACACAAAGATACTCCTTTTATGCGGAATATCTCCAACTTCGGATTCTTTTCTAAAGTATATTGTACTGTTCCATCTTCTTATACAGTGTCGGAGGACTGATACCGAGCAGCCTTGCCGCCTGTCTCTTGTTCCCTCCGGCCTGTCTCAGGGCCTTGATTATCCGTTCTCTCTGCATGTTCTCATCCGTCAATGCAAGTTCCGTATCCGCTGCCGTATTGTCAATTTTCAGTTCCAGAGTTTCCGAAGTGACCTGCCCCTCACTTGCCATCAGCACGGCCGTCTGTACCACCTGCTTCAATTCCCGAACATTACCGGGCCAGCGGTAGTCAAGCAACATTTTCCTTGCACCGGCATCGAATCCTTTGACAGACTTCTTCAAGGATTCGTTCATCCGTCCGAGAAAATAGTCGGCCAGAGGCAATATGTCCTCCCGGCATTCCCTCAGCGGAGGTACTTCTATAACGAATTCTCTCAGGCGGTAATACAGATCCCTGCGGAAGCGTTTCTCCTCTATCGCCGTCTCCAGATTCTCGTTGGTGGCGGCGACAATCCGTACATCTGCCGTTATGTCCCGATTACCTCCTAACGGGCGGTAAGTCCTGTTCTGAATAGCCCTCAACAGCATCTGCTGCACTTCCAACGGGAGATTGCCGACTTCATCAAGGAACAAAGTTCCGCCGTCTGCTTCCATGAAATATCCTGACTTGCTCCCGTCCGCTCCTGTAAATGCACCTTTCTCGTGCCCGAACAGTATGGATGCCGCAAGAGAAGGAGTAGGCATGCTGCAATCCAGAGCGACATAGGGCTTGTCCGAACGGGTGCTCTGCTCATGTATTTTCCTTGCGATATGATCTTTGCCGGTACCGTTCTCGCCAAGTATCAGGACACTCATGTCGGTTGGTGCCACAAGTCTGACCCTGTGGTGTATATTACGGAAAGCCTCGCTTTCCCTTTCGTATATCCGGTCCTGTTTCTGGATTTTCTGTTCCTGCTGTCTCCATAGATTATGCAGCACCGGCAGCAGCTCGTCCTCCAGCATGCGTTTGCTGACATAATCAGTGGCTCCTGATTTCATTGAGCGGACAGCGGTAGGAACTTCATCGTAGTCAGTCATTATGAAGAACGGATTACGGTGTCCTGAATCACGGAGATGTCGCAACAGTTCTATGCCGTCTCCGTCGGGAAAACGCAGGTCTGAAAGGATAATGTCATCCGGTTCCACATTAAGTAATGCCTTCCTCGCCGCCTGAAGACTGTAATATTTCTTCGAAGGTACTCCGGACTTGGCGAGAAGGTTGCCCACATAGTCGCAATAGACCGGGTTGTCCTCTATTATAATCACTTTTCCCATAGCTCCTCCTTCTTCTTTTGAGCCTGCATGACAATCATTTCTCCTGTATCCAGCACAGCCTGCACCTTTTCTTTCAGTTCCGTTCCGTCCATCTCCGGAGAGTGTACTGTATCGTAGAGGTCTTGAAGAGGACGGGCCGCCTTGAGCAGCATCCATGAACTGCGCAGATGGTGTATCATGGTATCCAATCCGGCAATATCCATCTTCCTGCAGGCCTGCCATATTTTATCCATTTCCTTCACTGTCTCTGATGCAAGCCTGTCCAGAGTCTCTTCTTTGTTTCCATAGGCAATCAGCGGTGTCAGATCTATACTGTCATGAGCGGGACGGGTGTTGCCGATACAGGATGAAATGATGCGTGCCGCCTCGTCACCGGAAAACGGCTTGAACAGGCAGGCGCTGAAGCCCGCGGCAAGCAGTTCCGCTTCCGAACTGTTGTCCATTGCGGTGCAGGCTATTACCGGGATTTCCCTGGAATTCCCGATGTTTGAGGTGCGCAGCAATTCAAGAATTTCATAACCGTTGATGTCCGGCATTTTCAGGTCAGTAATCAGCAGGTCATAGTCACGTGTACGCATACAGTCCAGCAGCTCACGGACATTACGGCATATATCGCAGTGTATTTTCTGCCTGACAAGCATTTCTTTTGTCATCGCCAGGATCACCTCATCGTTATCAAGGAGCAGTACGGTGATATTCCCGCATGACACGGTTCTGTTATCCAAGTTCTCACTGATACTGCCGGCCGTATCAAGAGGCAGTTTTATAGTAAAGGTACAACCTTCTCCGGATTCGCTGTCCAAAAAGATTTTTCCGTTCATCAGCCTTACAAGATTGCGTACTATGGACAGGCCGAGGCCGAATCCGTCCTGCGTAGCTGCATTTGAAAGTCTTTCAAATGGTCTATAGATTATTTTCTGATGCCGTTTATCTATTCCGCTGCCGGTATCTTCCACTTCCATCGTATATATTCCGTGGTCGAATGACGCTCTTATGGACACCATGCCTCTTTCTGTAAATTTCACAGCATTGGAGAGCAGGTTGCTTCCTATGCGCAATACCATGTCTTTATCACCCAAGACCACTTCGTCAATACAGTTCTCCGACACGAATGCAAGCCCTTTAGCCTCTGCCTGTGGTCTGAATTCGGCATCAAGGGTTTCAACGATACCGGCCAGGCGGAAAGGTCTGGGACTGACGGTCTCCTTCCCGCTGTCAAGACGGAAAAAATTGAGCAGGTTGTTGAGCAGTGCTGTCATGCGGTCTGAGGACAGCAGTATGGCCTCCGTATGCCGTTGTCTCTCTGTATCGGCGATGTCTTGTGTAAGCAGTTCCGCGTTGCCGCTTATGGCCGCCAATGGTGAGCGCAGTTCATGCGTTATGGTCTGTATGATTTTCCGGCGGGATTTTATAAGTTCTTCGTTCTTGCCGTTGATTTTCCGGAGTTTGCTTATCAGTTCCTCTTTCTGTTTACTGTCCCGTTCCCTGCATTGGATATCACGCATGATTTTGATGTGCGAGACGATGAGCAGGACGATGGCAGCACCTACGAGTCCGGCTATGAGGCGAAAGGAATGCCTTTGCGCCTCGGCAATCTTCTGCTCCCGGTACTGGAAAGCGGTCTGTGCCTGTCTGTCCAGCATGGCTATGAACGAGTACAGCCTGATGTTCAGTTCGCGGTTGTAGAAGCGGAGGCTGTCGGTATAGGTGTCAAGATCGCGGATACGCTTCTCCTGCAGGGATATGAGCCGCTCGTTCAGGGAATGAAGGGGTGCGGCGGGAACTGGAATTGTCACCGTGTCCTTTTTGCCGAACCATCCGGCTATGCCTTTCTTCTTCCGGATGACCGTTCTGGTACGGGTGGCCTGTGATGTTACTTTCGGCAACTGCTCCGCTATAAGGCTGTCGGCTATTTCCTGACAGTGGAATGCTTTCATGATGCGGTACAGGTGATGTTCTTTGTCGGAGAGCAGCATCCGCAGGGTGTCCACCTGTTCTGGCAGGACAAATCCGGTACAGTTTTGTTTCAGGTCTGCTAACAGGGTATCGACTGACATACGTTTCTCGTGATACAGATGGTACTCCGTAGTGTCCCATGCCATGACCGACTCTCCGAGGGTTGCAAGCTCTGTGATGCGGCGGTGTACGGTGTTGATGTCCCGGCGAACAGACCGTATCTCCGCACTCTCTTCCTCGATTTCCCTTATCCGGGCACGGTCAAAGAGTAATATGGCAGTCATGCTGCCAATAAGCATAATAAGTATAATATAGGAAAATAATATTTTCTGTCGTAAAGACATATACATTTTGTCCCAATTTATCCTCAATATGTCTTCCTGTAGCTCATGACGGCCCAAGTGCCGAAGAAAACGTCAAAGCCCAGCAATGCCAGAAGCTGGTGGCTGAGGTCTGCTAAAGAGCATCCCTGCAGATAGACCCCTCTCATCATCTCAATGAAGTATCTCGGAGGGTTCAGCCAGGTGATAACCTGTGCCCATTCAGGCATGGAGGATATAGGAGTGAGCAGTCCGCTCATCAGCATGAAAACCAATATGAAGAAGAACATGACGAACATGGCCTGCTGCATGGTGTCGGAGTAGTTGGAAACAACCAGCCCGAATCCGGAAAGAGCGAATATGAAAAGGAGGGAAAACAGATAGACAGTCCAAATGCCACCATGCGGCGACAA
Organism: Muribaculum sp. An289; assembly: GCF_002159555.1. Taxonomy (GTDB): domain Bacteria; phylum Bacteroidota; class Bacteroidia; order Bacteroidales; family UBA932; genus Merdivivens; species Merdivivens faecigallinarum. The sequence goes on along the minus strand of NZ_NFIV01000002.1, from coordinate 110,479 downwards.
CCCATATACAGCCCAAGCCAGCAGCATGCAGATGGACAACACTATGAGTCCCATAACCCAATATGGAATCAGCTTTGCGAAAATAAATGATGTCTTGCGGACAGGCGTGATGTTTATCTGCTCAATGGTCCCTTTCTCCTTTTCACCTACGATGTTCAAGGCCGGGAGAAAGCCTCCGAGAAGAATAATAACGATGACCATGTAGGCAGGAATCATGAAGTTCTTATAGTCCATATACGGGTTGAACTTGTTAAGCACACTTATACTCACTTTCGGTATTCTCTCAGGGTTATCCTTATACAGATAAGATAAATTCTCGGTGTAAAAGTCCCCGCATACAGCATTGATATATCCTGAGCCGAGTGTTCCTTTTATCTGGTTCACAGCATTAATAGATATCTGCATAGGAGATTGTCCAGTCATTATAAGCTGTTCCTCAAAGTAGTCCGGTATTTCTATTATTGCATCTACTTTATTCAGCATAAGCTGCTCCATGCTCTCATTGTAATTTGCGCTTACATCCCTAAGAATGAAATAGCCGGATGCATCTATTTTCTGTATGAACTTACCTGACATACTGCTTCCATCAGTATCCACTACAGCCAAACGTATGTTCTTTATATCCATAGTCATTATCCACGGTATTACCAGCATAATCATTATAGGGAATATAACAATCAGTTTAGGCAAAAACGGATTGCGGAAGAACTGTTTGAATTCTTTTATTATTAGAAACTTTATCATCATTTCAGTCTGAGTTTGAAGTTTTTAATACTTATTGCCAGTAAAAAGACCGCCATTACAGACAGTATGATAAACTCTTTTGCGACCATGCTCATAGAAAGGCCCTCTATCATCAATTTCCTTACACCCTCAATGTACCAACTAGCCGGAATGATATAAGAAACTATTTGAAATATTCTCGGCATACTCTCAATGGGAAATAGGAGACCGGAAAGGAATATCACTGGAATCATCAGCACCATACCGGAGCCTAGCATTGCGGCGAGCTGAGTTCTTGCTTTTGTAGAAATCAACAGGCCGAGGGCAAGGGAAACAATTATGTAAATAAGAGACAGCAGAGTGAGACTCCAGAAACTCCCGGTCATCGGGACATCCAGCAATGTTATTGACAACAGCAATATGGTCAGGTAGTTGACTATGGATAATACCATGTAAGGGATCATTTTAGAAATAATAATGACTAAAGGCCTCATTGGAGAAACAAGGAGAATTTCCATTGTACCGGATTCTTTCTCCCTTACGATAGAGATGGAGGTCATCATGGCGCAGATGAGAATGATAATCAGCCCCATGACTCCGGGAACAAAACTGTACGAGCTGCGCATTTGAGGATTAAACAGCATTTTGATATTCGGTTGTATCCCTGCTTGTCCGGCTGTTGCGCCAGAGGAAAGTTCCATGGTTATTATTCCTGAAGCATATGCTGCTGCCGCTCTGGCAGTATTGGTATTGGACCCATCGGTTATCAATTGGACAACACTTCCTTCCGGGGAGAATACCTCATCGGCAAAACCGGGAGAGAATACCATTGCCAGACTTATACTTCCGTCCCTGAAATATTTCTCTATATTATCTGAACTGTGGAGTATCTTGCGTACTGTGAAATATTCACTCGCATCTATTCTTTCCGTCAGTCTTCTTATCACCTCATCCTGTTGTACAGATACTACCGCAAGATCCATATTGCGTATTTCTGTTGAAATCGCAAATCCGAACAATATAATTTGGACAGTCGGTATTCCGAGCAATATCAACATCGTCCTGCTGTCCCTAAACACGTGAAGAAATTCCTTTTTAACAAATGCCTTAAGCTGTCTCATGGCTGTCTATCCTATACGTTCCGCATTTCTTGCCAGCATATAAAACACATCGTCCATCGTCCCGGCGCCGAGTGAGGCCTTTAGTTCCGAAGGGGTGCCCATCGCCGCAATACGTCCGTCGACCATTATCGAGACTCTGTGGCAATATTCGGCCTCATCCATATAATGGGTGGTCACGAACACGGTTATGCCGCGCTCCGAGGCCTCGTAAATCTGCCTCCAGAACTGTCTTCGGGTAACAGGGTCGACTCCTCCCGTCGGCTCATCCAAAAAGACTATCGCCGGTTCGTGGAAGATGGATACGGAGAAGGCCAGTTTCTGTTTCCAGCCCAGCGGCAGGGAACCTACAAGCATATCCCGCTCGTCATACAGTCCCAACCTTGTCAGCACCGCAGCTCTTTTGTCCGCAATATCCTTCTCCCTCATCCCGTATATGCCGGCAAAGAGGGTCATGTTTTCGGAAACGGTCAGGTCATCGTAAAGGGAGAATCTCTGACTCATGTATCCTATGCGCCTTTTTATTTTCTCAGGGTCCTTCACGACATCAATTCCGGCCACAACCGCTTTCCCGGACGTAGGGCGGCTGAGCCCGCAGAGCATCCTCATGGCCGTAGTCTTGCCCGCACCGTTGGCTCCGAGAAATCCGAAGATCTCTCCTTTCTCCACCGAAAACGAGATATTGTCTACGGCAGTGAAGTTTCCGAACCGCTTTGTCAGCGACTCGGCATGTATGGCCATCTCACTCATAATCATTGTTGTCAAAATCCATAAAACAGTCTTCCACGGTGGGCGTGCATTCGGCTAAGGTGGAAATGTCGTATCCGGCTGAGGCAGCTCTCTCCGACAGCTCGGCGAGACTCAGGGACGGAGAGACTATGTGCAGCCTGTCACCGAAGGGGTAGCAGGCCTGCACTCCGTCGATTGCCGCAAGGCCGTCAAGGGCCTTCACGGTGCTTCCGACCGCCTTTATTTCATACAGATGCTTGCCGAACTTCTCCGTTATGGCCCCGGGCGTGTCCGTCTTGAAGAAGCGGCCGTCCTTCATGAGGGACATGGTGTCGCAGAGGGATGCCTCATCCATATAGGGAGAGCTCACTATTATCGTCATGCCCTGGGCCTTGAGCCGTGAGAGCATCTGCCAGAACTCCTTGCGGCTGACGGGGTCCACGCCTGTCGTAGGTTCATCGAGAAAAAGCACGCGGGGCCTGTGTATCATGGCGCAGCACAGGGCCAGTTTCTGTTTCATTCCCCCTGAGAGTTTCCCCGCACGTCTTTTCCTGAACGGCTCTATCTGCCGGTATATGTCCTCGACCAGGCTGTAATTCTCCTGAACAGTGGTGTTGAAAACCGATGCGAACAGGGAAAGATTCTCCTCCACCGTCAGATCCTGGTAAAGCGAGAAATGCCCGGGCATATATCCGACCAGCCTGCGTATCTCCATCATGTCCTTGACCGTATCGTATCCGCACACTTGAGCCGAGCCGGAATCCGGCACAATCAATGTCGTCATTATGCGGAACAGCGAGGTCTTCCCGGCTCCGTCTGGGCCTATGATTCCGAAGAGCGAGCCTTCCTCCACCTCGAGGCTTACATCCTTCAGGGCCTGGATTTTCCCGTAACTCAGACGGACATTTCTTACTGACACCTCTACCATAAACTACAGTATTACCTCTCCGTACATACCTATTTTCAAATATCCGTCATTTCCGACCGATATTTTTACCGCATACACCAGATTCTCCCGCTCGTCCTTGGTCTGGATGCTTTTCGGGGAAAACTCGCTTTTGTCCGAAATCCAGCTCACCGTCCCCTCGTACTCCCTCGTATTGTCCCCTCCGAAGTCAGCGATTACCTTGACCCTCTGTCCTATCCGGACATCCTTCAGCTGCCAGAGGCAGAAATACGCCCTGAGGGTCATTGTACGGGTGTCAGCCACCCTGAACAGGGGCTTGCCGCTGACTGCGAGCTCTCCGGCATGGGCATACCGGGCCAGCACCGTCCCGTCCACAGGGGATGCAATCCTGCATTTGGCCAGCTGATCCTCGATCTGCAGTATCCGGTTGCGAGCGGAGGCGAGCTGACCTTCGAGGGATGCAATGGTATTGCCGAGGCCCGACTCCTGCGCCTCTATCTGCCCCTCAAGGACTTCTATCGCGGAGAGAATGTCTTCCAGGTCCTTCGGGGTGGCGGCATCGTCCTCGAGCAGCCGCTCTATCCTGTCCTTCTCCCTGAGCTGCTGTTTCAGCCGGCTCCTCATTGCGGAAGTCTGTCTGTCTATGTCGGGCATACTGCCTTCCAGGAACATGATGCTTTCCTCAAGCTGCTGCTTCTGCAGGAAAAGCTGCACTGTATCTATCTGACCCACGGCCTGCCCGGCCTGAAGCTGCTGTCCCTCGGTCAGGTCCAGCCATTCTATTTTGCCCGTCGCTTCTGACGAGACGGTTATCTCGTCGGCCTCAAAAGTGCCGGCGGCATCGGAACTCATTCCGGAAGGTCCGCAGGAATTCAGGAGCATCAGGAAGCAGGGAGCGCATATTGCCGTCATTATAATTTTTCTCATTGCCGTGCCGTTTTAGTAGTTCAACGTATATCTCATTTCGTATAATTTTTTCAAATATTCCAGTTCGTGGATGGACTTGTCGATTCTGGCCCTGTGCTCGTCATTGATGTCCCTCAGCAGGTCGCTGATCAGGAGCGTGCCGTTCCGCAGCTGGGACTCAGAGGCCTCCCGGATGGATGTCCGGATGTTGATAAGCCTGTCGTCGTCCTCGAGAATCTTTCTCATCTGCTCAATGTCCGCATTCAGACGGACCTGCTCAAGCCGGTTGCCGTACAGGAAAGTCTCTCTCTGCAGCTCGACCTGGCGTACGGATGCATCGAGCCTGCGTTCTGTGTTCCTCTTTGTGTAGAATGCGGAAATATTCCACTGGAAGCGCACTCCTACATAGAAGTTCGGCCTCCACCGGTATTCCATCATATCCTCGAACATGTTCAGGCCCGGATAACCGTACAGACCCTGGGCAAACAGGCTGAACCGGGGCATGAGCGTGGATTTTAACGCTGTCCTGCCGGCTTCTATGGAGGCAGCCATCGCTTCGTAAAGCTGCAGCTCCGGTCTATTGCTCTGCGGACCACCGCTGTACAGTACCGGCTTCGGCCTGACAAAAGTATCCTCTTCCGAAAGTTCCCTGCCGGTCATGACTGACAGCACCTGTATATAGGCTTTCCTAGAGCAGCAGATCCGGGTCCTCTGCTGTGAGTTGGCGATGAGCTCTGCCTCTACTTTGGCCAGGTCGGATGGTCCGGCCAGACCGTTGTCAATATAAGACCGGATGATTTTGCGGTTATCCTCCAGTATGCCTGCTGCCAGGTCATTGAGACGGAGCTGCTCATCGAGGACGAGGATGCCGAAATACAGCTGGTTGACCTTGTCCGTCAGTGCGTACAACTCGACTTCCAGGGACTTTGAGGATACCTCTTTTTTCGCCAGGACCGCCTCTTTCCTGGACTTTGTGTAACCGCCGTCCCACAGCGTCTGCTCTATGTTCAGCGCCAGCTTGTACTGGTCCTTGTGAAGCCCGGAAATATCCACTCCGAGCATACTGAACACATCGGTCATGCTATCAGGGAAAGACACTACGTCACTCTGGTATGTGGCCTGTCCGGACAGGGATATCTGCGGCGCCCATGCGGAAGAGGCATCGGCAAGGGAGAAATCCGCAATCTTGTCTATCAGTTCGAATTGACGGATAGCAGGATAATTTGCGCGAGCAAAAGATTGTATACTCTCCAAAGTATATGAATTTGCTCCAGCAGCTACACCTGAAATAGTAAATATTACAATAATACTTATTATCTGCCTCATTACCTCTAATTATTTATAATTTCAATGCTAACAACGCAATTCTAATATTTTCTTTCTTACGTCTATCTAAGAATTTCACTATTTCATTATTCGGAAATACATTAGCACTCTTAAACAATGGAAGTGCGATAAACACAAATACATTTAATGATAAGACCGTTAACAAGAAATCAACAGGGTCTATGTCACGAATCTGTTTTGCAGCAATTTCTTTCTCCATCTTACCTTTCAGATTTATAATAACTTGCTTAAAAATAGTTTGAGAATATTTATTCCATAATTCTTTACTGACAGAATTATTATTTATCTCTGATATAATGAATATTATTGTTTTAGGATTTTGTTTAATAAAATCGAAATGTCGTTCTATTGCTTCTACTACGAATTCTGTAAATGTTTTGTTGTCATTTACTATTGATAAAAACGAATTTGCTATATTTTTAACTTGCTTCTCAAAAATAATTTCAAACAAGTTTTCTTTTGTGCGATAATAGTAATGAAGCATAGCATGATTTACTCCTGCACGTTTTGCAATTTCTGTTGTAGTAGTACCAGAATAGCCTTTTTCTAGAAATATAGCTTCTGCTGCATCTAGAATGTTTTGCTCAGTATTTCTATCTTTAATTTCGTTTTTCATATTTTTTAATACTATTTAACAATTCTGTTGAATTTTTCTTTATTATTATTCGCACTAAAGGATATAATATCCTTTTGATTATTCCCACAGCTCTTATATCAAAATAATGTTTTAGTGATATTTTTACTCCGTTATTTATACTATATATTTCCCATTTTGCGTTCAAGCATTTAAGGGGATACCTAGGATTGATTTCATTCGTATAAATCAAACAATTCTCTCTATCAATTAGGAACTCACTTTCCCATTCAAACGCCTTTCCATCTATTGAGAAAATTCCGCGCTTCATTAAAGCCCTTATTTTCCATATACAAGCCGTTTAATATTACACTTTTTTACTGCCTCACATATATTTTTTGTTCCATTAACATTAACATCGTAAATTTCCTCCTTTCTCAACTCATCAAAAGTAAATAACCCTGCCGCATGAATAACATAATCACATCCGCTAACAGCATTTTCAACATCACTATAACATCTAATATCCCCTGTGATAATTTCCGCATTCATGCCCAGTATACAATCTTTGGGATTTCTAACAAAAAAACGTAAAGAATAACCCGTTTGTAACAACTGTTTTGCAATATTATAACCTATATAGCCTGTTGCTCCCGTTAAAAGAATCTTACTTTTCATATTAAAAATATTTCACAAATTTGTTTTACATTAATGTTTAACACGATTGTTGATGCAAATATATATCTTTTTTTAAACTTTTGCTACAATAGACATATAATTTTGATTATGCGAATGATTACATGCAAATACTACAATCATAAAAACGCATAAATATTTTCCGGTCATTAGCTAATTAGACAAAATAATTTTGGACTGAGTATATATACTACATACCACCTTTTATAGCACACTTACATATGTATTTTTCTTTTTCTACTACTGTATTAACCATATATTGTGGACAAATAACATTACATTTGCACTGTTGCTGCCCCATTGTACTCTCCAGCCTTATCTTACGATCAAGGGCGGCAAGTTCTGATTTCAATGATTTCAATTCGTCCTCCTTACGCCATGTTTTTCCTGCCACCTCCTGTAGAACAGGCAAGTCTCTCTCTATCGTCTCATTCTTCGCCTTGTACTGTTGCACAATTTGTGGTATGCGCTCCAGAGCGTTCAGGAAATTCATGGCAGCCGCTTTCGTGTCAGCCATGGCCAACTGTCCGTTGTTGTAGCTGTACTTGTAATGTCCCTCCACGACAAAACGGTTTTGGATAGCGGAAACGCCGTCTTTCAAAGCAGTCTCGCTGATGACATATATCGGGAAACCATAAACCTCGCCGATACGGGTGTATAGCCCTCCTGTTGTGGCGTTCTTGGCTATTTCCTGCAACCTTGTACCGATTCTCTTTTCGTCCGTACTCTCCAGCCCGTCCAACCTGATGCGGTTGATTTTATGTCCGTCCTTGTCGGTTTCTGCACGGGAAAGCAGCGTGTTGTAGTCCTCCGTCATCTTCTCGATGATTACCCTGTTATTGGCGAATTGTGTTATCTTTTCATTCAGTTTGCCCTCGGCCTCGTTCCTCGCTTTGGCAAACGATTTTCTTTCTCCTTCCAACGCTGCAATCTTCTTCTCCAGTTTGGCTTTGTCCAAAAGATCAGTATTGCCGGAAAGAATAGCCATATATTCGGAGAAGTTCATTCCGTTCTTCTCGTCCATAGCACCCTCGTCGATAGTCCTTGCGCCCATCGCTCCGCTCTTGAGCTGGTTGATGAATGTCTGTTTGCAGTGCAACAGATTGAATTTGTAGCTGTCGAGCGATTTCTCCACGGCATAGATAATCACATCCACCTTGTTGTCGGCATACAGCTTGGCTATCTCGTTGCCTTTTCTTACGGCACGCCCGTCCCTCTGCTGAAGGTCCGACGGTCTCCACGGCGTATCCAGATGATGCACCATGATTGCATGCTGCTGGGCATTTACACCGGTGCCGAGCATGGATGTGGAGCCGAACAGCACACGCACTGAACCCTCGTTCATCGCCGCAATGACAGACTTACGGGCTTTCTCCGACTTGCATTCCTGAATGAAACGGATTTCGTGCGCCGGAATACCGTAGTCCTCTATCAGCTTGCGCTTGATTTCACTATACACGCTCCATTGTCCCGGCTGGAATGTTCCCAAATCGGAGAACACGAACTGCGTGCCTTTCTGTTCATCGAACTTGTGGTAATACTCCGCAATCATTTTGGCGCAATGGCTTGCCTTGTTGTCGGGATGGTCTTCGTATTCGGGACTTATCAGACGCATATCAAGAGCCATTTTACGGGCGTAATCCGTGGCGATGAGCATTTTGGCCTTCTCCTCACTTTCCGACAGTTTCTCCCGACCGAGAATAGTGGCATCTCCGGTCTTGGCGAACTCCATCAGTTTCTTGATGAACTCCTCCTGCTGCGGAGTGGGAGGTATGTTGTACAGTATCTCGTTTTTCTGCGGTCTGTCCACTCCCACATCCTCCGCCGTGCGGTAATCGGTAATCTCATTGTAGAACATAGCTAGCTCCGGCACTTTGATAAAGTAACGGAACCGCTCCTTCTGCACGATGTTGTTAGTTACATTGAACTCGAAATCAGTGGTTTTCTTGGCGAAGATTGCCGCCCACGCATCAAAACAACGGATGTCCTGCCGTTCAAGCTCTTTGGGTCTAAGGTACTTGAACAGCAGGTACAGCTCCGTCAGGGAGTTGCTGATAGTAGTGCCGGACAGGAATGTCGCACCCAGATCCTTGCCCGTCCGCTCCTGTATGGTACGTATGGCATAGAGCATATTGAGTGCCTTCTGGCTTCCTTCCTGATTGCCCAGTCCGGCCACACGGCTGTGGCGTGTGTTGAACATCAGATTCTTGAACTGGTGGCTCTCGTCCACGAAGATGTGGTCAATGCCCATCCGCCCGAAGTCCGCCACATCGTCCGTGCGGTGCTCAATGGCGTAGGCAATGCCCTGCAACTTGGCCGCAAGGTTGTGCTTGCGCACCTCCAGCCCCTTAAGCATGGCCCTTGAAATGTCCTTGCCCTGCTGTTTCAGCACTTCGAGGTTCTCCTCCACCGTATCAAGTTCAGCCTGAAGGATTTTCTGCTGCATCTCAGGAGACTGGGGAATCTTGCCGAACTGGTCGTGCGACATTATCACGCAGTCGTAGTCGTTGTTTTTTATGCTGTTGAAGAACTTCACACGGTTGGCCGCCGCAAAATCCTTTTCGGAGGCATAGAGTATGCGGGCGTTGGGATAGGCGGTGCGGTAGCACTCGGCTATCTCCGCCACATTTGCTTTCAGTCCGATAATCATAGGCTTATGCGCCAGCCCAAGCCGTTTCATCTCATGCGCTGCCATACACATGATGAGTGTCTTGCCTGTGCCAACCTCATGGTCGCAGATACCGCCGCCGTTCTGCTTGAGCATCCACACGCAATCCTTCTGGCTGGGATAGATTTCGTTTATCCCGTACCGCTTGCCGAGAGCCTTCAGGTCGATGTCCGGAAATGTCTGGTGGCTTCCGTCGTACATAGGCCGCACATAACAGTTGAACTTGCGGTTATACATATCCGCAAGCCGCTGCTTGAATTCCGGAGACTGCGCCTCCAGCCACTCCGTAAAGCCGGAGCGGATCTCGTCAATCTTGGCGTTGGCGAGCTGTATGGCCTCGCTGTCACGTACCTTGATGTCGTTGTCCTTGTCATCCTTGCCGATACTCTTGTAGATGTCCGGCACGGTGTTGTGCAGGGCATGTTTCAGCAGGTTCATGCCGTCGTACCGCTTGTAATATCCCTTGACGGCAAACTGCTCGTATATCTTCATGTTCTTGCGGTCGCACGAGACGGTGAACTCATCCACACTGTCCACATATGCGATTTTGATATCAGTATCGTAGAGGTATGACATATACGCTTCGTATATGCCCGTAGGAATCCACCTTTCCCCGAAGTTGAAATCCAGCTCGTCGAACAGGATGGGTGACGGTACGGCTTTCTGCAGGGCCTCAAGCGACTCTCCGGCCGCCGCCAGCATCGGATGAGGCATACCGCTGTCCCTGACCTCCTGCATCCATCGGCCGACTCTTTCCGCCTTGCCGACAACATTTCCGGCAATGAAGCGGTCCTTTATCTCGTAGCAGTCTTCCATAGGGTTGTAGTAGATGCGCCCTTTGAGAGACTCTGTCATTTCCGCTTCACTGCTCCCGCAAAGCCGGCACATATACTCCATATTCACGCCGCCGTACCTGTTGAGAGAAGAGGTAAGGGCATCCTCGGGAGTCTCCACACTGACATTTTCCACATCGGAGAACGACACAGGACGGTCGAAGATATCCGCCTTGACGAACAGGCCGTTTTCTCCACGCTCCAGCGAGAGGATGTCCCGTCCTGCGGCATCCATCAGGATCATCTTGGCATTCTGTCCTGCATTGAGGTTGCCATAGCGCATCACGAACTCATCGTAATGAGTGTTCAGATTCTCACGGTGCAGCCTGTGTTCTTCCCGGTGCTCCGCTTCATAGGCATACAGCCGCTCATACGAGTCCCGTACCTTAATATATAGTGCGGCTTTCTCTTTCTGATAACTATCCAGGTCAAGGGGCTGGAAGGTGGCACCATATCGCGTGACATCCTTCAGCACGCCTATCTGATAGCGCACTCCGGCGGTATCGACCCTTACGAGCGACCCCTCCTTGAGATGCGGCTCCATGACGCCGGTGAACGTGCGGGACTGCATCTCCTCCTTGTGCCTGTGTTCCAGCTCCTCCGGAGAGAGTGCTGCTTCCTCTTCCTGCATCTGTCTTTCCACTTCCTCCAGATGTTTTCTTGCCTCCGCCTCAAAGCCATTCTCCACAGGATAGACCGGCTGCTCGCCCGTATCCTGCTGCGATTGCCGTCCTTGTGTCTGTGCCTGTGAAGCAGTCTCCTGCTGCCGGAAGAGTTCCGGATGCATGGCCTTATGCTCCCTGATACGCTGGCGCAACCTTGCCCGACCCTCCACTCCGAGAGCCATCATTGTCTCGTAGAAACCGTTAATCGGAGGATTGGTCTCCCAGTCAAGAGAGGCATATATGGCTTCCTGACGGGCTTCTTCCTCTGTCATTTCCTCCATATCAGGCGGTATGGCAGTTGCATCCCGGTCCGTATCGCTTTGACGGAACAAGTCAGATGTCGTGGCGACTGAGGCTTTCTTGGACTCGCCTGCCGGATTTTCATCGTTTTTGGTCTGTTTTTTCTTGGCAGGTTTGGGCTTCGCTCGTTCCCGCTGCTCTTCTGCGGTTATCCCGAAAAGGTCGAACAAGGTCATTACCGGAGCCTCAATTTCCGGCTTTTCTTCCTCCGTGGCAGATGATTCCGGTGTTTCAGGCATCCTGATTTTCTCCGTATCAGGCTCGTGCCGTACCGTTTCCGTCTGATCCGGCAACCGCTTGTCAATGATACTTCCCGAATACATCTCCATGGACAGATTTGCGTGCAGATTATGGTCGAGAAGTCTGCGCAGATGCTCCGCTATGCCGTTCACGCCTCCCTCATGTCCGTAAACCATCGCAGGTTTGCCGTAAGGATCGGTATCCAGTTCGGCACTGGTATATACCATCTGCTCCGCGTGCTTTATGAAATAGCTGTTGAAAGCCACACCGTGCAGTGTTCCGGTCTTGGTAAAAAGCGTCTCGTCTTCAGTCAGGCCCTCCTTGCGGATGTCCTTTTGCAGTATTATGAGGTCGCTGCCCACTTCCGTGTTGGCATTCTCGGTAAAGAGGTCGTTAGGCAGACGGACGGCGGAGACAAGATGCGCCTCCTTCAGCATTTCGAGCCGTACCGCCTCATTGCGGGGAGAGTTCATCACACCCTGGGAGGTAAGAAACGCCACGACACCGCCGTCCCTTACCGTATCGAGGCCTTTCAGGAAGAAATAGTTATGGATGGTCCTCTGGGCGGAAACCCTGGCTCTGCTGTCCGACAGTACGAAGGCCGGATCAAAGACCGCAATCTCGCCGAAAGGCACATTGGATATGGCAAGGTCGAAAGAACCGTTGAAAGGCTTCTCTATCTTCTCGAAACCCTCCACGCGTATCTTCTCATCCGGATAGAGGTATGAGAGCAGCTTTCCCGTAAGCAGGTCCTTTTCAAATGCCATAACATCGGCATGCGGCGATTGCTCCTTGACGGACAATATGAACACGCCCATCCCGGCCGACGGCTCAAGTACCTTTGACGGGGTTACGTTATACTTTTTCAATACTGAGACTATGGTATCCGTTATTTCCTTAGGGGTATAAAAAGCGGTAAGTACAGATGATTTCAGAGAGTCCATATACCGTTTGTACTCAGCATCATTCCTGCTGTTTTCCCGTATGAGACGGTGCAGTTCCACTGTCATCGGGAACAGTTCGAGGTCGGATTTCGCCCAATCCACGGCATCGGCCAGCGAGGAGGCGGGATTGAGGATGCATTTCAACCCGCCGAAACCACAGTAGCGGCTGATAATTTCCCTTTCTTCTAGGGTAGCCGCCCTGTGTTCCCTGTCCAGCACAAACGCCGTCCGTATAGCCTCGATGTTCCCCCTCAGTCTCTCCTTGCGGTTAAATGCCATACTCGTCGATATGGATGGCTGCCGCTCCGGTCAGTTCTGTATAAAGCCGGGTATATTCGGATGAATGGGCGAAATCGTCCGAAAGCGGATAACCGGAGAAGATTTCCTTGAATTCCGGAAGCAGTTCCATCGCAAGCGGATGCACTTTTTCCGGCGGCACTGTATCTGCAAACTCGTTCTCCAGTACTTCTACGAGAGTACGGTATTCGGAGAAATGAAGCCCCTGCAGGAGAGTCTGCATCGCCAGTTCCTGTGCTCCATCCACCGGACGGCCTTCCCGACGGGCCTGCTCGAAAGTATCGGAAGCCTCCTTGTCACGCAAGGCGATGAAATCCGCATCAACGGGTTTGTCAGGGTGATTTTCTTTAAGATATTGCCGCAGGTACAGTCCGTAGTAGGACAGTACCGCAGGTTGATTGTTATGTTTCATTTTACTCGGATTTTGTGGATTTATTGTTAATTTTGTATTCGTTTATCAAAGTCGTTTTATTATGAAAGTGATTGCATTAGAGGGTTTTTCAAATAGTGGAAAAACAAAAACATTGAATATCGTTTATTCGCTCCTTTTACAAGCCGGTTATGCACAAGTTGCTAATGCTTTTCAAGATTTAAGCAACGATGACTGCTTAGATGTTCTTGAAATTCCCGGAAAAAGAATTGGAATTGTAACACAAGGAGATTATGCAATTGGTTCTTGTTCTGTTAGGAATCATCTGTTACATTTACAGTCATATAATTGCGATGTAGCTATCTGCGCCTGTACTTTAGGAACAAGCAAACAGAAAATAAAAGATGCTATTACAGCTTATCCATCACATCATTTCGTATCTAAATCTAAAAGTAGTTCGGTTGCGTTGGAACGGATTGATAATTTCAATAATGCAACTCATATAATGAGTTTAATATAAAAAAGCACCCGGTATCCCTCCGGGTGCCACCACTAAATCCGCAGTAAAACATATTTCTGCCATTTGATGGGGGAAACAGTTTATCTTACGAATCAGTGGCGAAATTACACAATTATTTCTTTTTTCTACCCTTTCTTCCCGGCTTCTTCTTTTCTTCAGGGAACTCGAAAACCGTATTGAAATCACTGTCAAAGGCGACAACCGCACTGAACGGCTTGCCCTGCTTGCTCCGGAAACCGTTGAGCAGTCCTGTCTGCCCGTTCCTCAGCAGTTCCGTCATCTCCGTGTCGGAAAGGGTCTTTCCGGCTATCTGGCGGAAAACAGGAAGTCCGCAGTCCGTATTGTCGCAGCGCACGACCTTTCCATAGAACTGCATGCGGCCGCTGCCGCATTTCGGACAGCTTATGCCGGAATCCTTGTGCCCGAAAATCTTGTCGCACGCCAGCAGATCGGTCGTAATCCGGCGGGTATAGGATTCGATGTCCCTCATGAACGCCTCCGAAGGCAGTTCGCCCCGTTCGATTTTTGCCAGCGCAGCTTCCCACTGTCCCGTCATCTCAACATTGGCGATGTCCATTCCTCTGACAATGGAATAGAGGGCAAGTCCTTTTTCTGTCGGAACGAGGCTTTTCTTGGAGCGCACGATGTACTCCCGCCTTAGCAGTGTCTCTATAATGGCCGCACGGGTGGCCGGAGTGCCGATGCCGCAGTCCTTCATCGCCTGCCTCATTTCCTCATCCTCCACTTCCTTTCCTGCGGTCTCCATTGCGGCGAGCAGGGACGCTTCCGTATGGAACGGCCTGGGTTTTGTCTTCCCTTCGGTCATAGAACATCCCATTATAGGAAGGATATCGCCCTCGCTCCATTCCGGCAGGACGGTATTCTCTTCGTTCTCCTCGCCCTCCTCCTTCTCGTTCCTCACGGAGCGCCAGCCGTGCTGCCTGACCACATAACCCTTCGCCACGAACTCCGCACCGCCACATTCCGCTTTAACTGTCGTCACATCCTTGATGCACTTCTCGGAGAATGCCTCCAGCATACGGCTGATGATCATGTCGTAAATCAGGGTCTCTTCCTTGGCGAACAGCATCGGCTTGACTCCGGTAGGCAGCAGCGCATGATGGTCGGTCACTTTCGTATCGTCCACACTGCGCCTCGAAAGCTGTCTCATCCTCCCCGCTACAGTATCCCACTTCGGATTGTTCCTCAATCCTTTCAGCAGCGCCGGAATACCTGCGAACACATCTTCGGGAATGTAACGGCTGCCCGTCCTCGGATAGGTGATGAGTTTCGACTCATACAGTTTCTGAGCGATGGCAAGGGTCTGCTCCGCAGTAAAGCCGAACCTCGCATTGGCATCCTTCTGCAATGCAGTCAGGTCATACAAAAGAGGGGTATCCTGCACTGTCTCCTTGCGTTCCACGGAAAGGACTGTAGCCCTTCCTGTTTCTCTCAATATATTATAAACTTCGGCAGCTCCGCTTTTTACATTCCATTTCACGGCGGAAGAGAATTTCACTACGCTGTCCGCATCCTTGCCCTGCGTGGAGAAATGGGTCTGGAACACATCCTGCGGGACAAACCTCTTGTTCTCCCAGAAACGGGCACACACCATCGCAAGTGTAGGTGTCTGCACCCGTCCGACGGAGTAAGTGCCGCGCCCTGCGGCCACCGTAAGAGCCTGTGTACCGTTGATGCCTACGAGCCAGTCGGCCTCACTGCGGGATTTCGCGGCAAGATATAGATTGTCGTATTTTGTTCCATCCTCCAGACTGTCCAGTCCGTCGCGGATGGCCTTATCGGTAAGCGAACTGATCCAAAGACGGTCGAACGGCACGGCACAACCTATATGATGGTAAAGGTAACGGAAAATCAGCTCTCCCTCACGGCCTGCATCGGTAGCCACTATTATACGGTCGCTGTCATTGAACAGTTTTGTGATGGTCCTTATCTGCTTCATCACGCCGCTGTCGGTCTTGTAGCCTTTCTCTGTGCGCACCTGACGGGGTACGAGCAGGAACTCATCGGGGATGACAGGAAGATTGTCCCTCTGGAAACCTTTGATGCCGTAGCCTTCCGGGAATGAAAGCTGCACCAGATGCCCCAGCGCCCATGTGACATAGTAGCCGCCTCCATACATATAGCCTTCTTCCAGTTTTGTCGCTCCGACGATTCGGGCGATTTCACGGGCGACACTCGGTTTTTCTGCGATTATTGTCTTCATATTCTTTCTTGTTTTATTGCGGATTCAGTGGTGGTTTGTCATATTCTTACGCCTTTGCTCCTCTGCTGACGTTGCTGTCCCTCATTTACAGGCGCAGTCTGCCCCTGCTGCAGCGGCTCCTTTATATGCTTGGTGGCCTCATTGGTCTTTCCTTCGTTGTTCACGGCTATCTGGGTACGGCTTTCATTGGACGGGGCTATGACCTGGCCCTTGTCCGGATCGGTGTCATACCGGAACGGGCGGCCTTTCTCCATGTTGAACTTGATGTATATTGTGGCGGGATTGCCCTGCTTGTCCGGGACATTCTCCAGACGGACGGTCTTGCCGGAGATATAATCTGCTTTCTGCTGTTCAGTCAGTTCCACGCCTTTCCATTTACCGATAGGCTTGATGTTGCCGTTCTCGTCAGTCCACTGGCGGCTGTTCTTCCTGACTTCGCCTCCGTTCTCCTGAGAGGCGCTTCTCCTGCGGTTTTCCCTCTGTCCATGCTGCTCGCCCTGCCATATCCGGGCTGTCCTCGGAACGAACTCCACGCTTCTGTCCAACGCACTGACCTGCAGGATGGTCTGGAACTTCCGGCCGTTGGCCAGCTCTATCTCTTTATGGACATAGCCGCCGGCTCTGAGCAGGTTGCGCTCATTCTCGTTGATTTCCGTCTTGCCGATTCTGTCCGCAATGCGCACCTTGTTCACCGGCACATCCTCTATTCTGTTAGTAAAGCGGTCGATGCTGATGTACGACGGGACCAACTCCCCGGTATCCTTGTCTGCGAGATTCACCACACGTCCGAGATTGCCTGTTTGACGGAGTGCCTTCCTGTCCTCATCGGTGAATGTGTACCCTTTGTGCGGCTCGTCAAGCCTCGGTTCCTTCCGCACGAAGTCCGGAACGAAGTCCACGCTGCCGTCCGGCATCCTCTTCAGTTCCAGCCTTGCGCCGAGTTCCTGTATTTCGCCCAACACCTCCACACGCACGGTCAGAGGCTCGGACTTGCGGTAGTTGAGCAGCTTGTCAAGACTTTTGGATTTCTCAAGGTCCTCACGGGTCAGTCCGTACTGCGCCTCGAATTTTTCCCAGTCGATTCTGCTTTCGTCAATAGGCTGGTAGCCTTTCTTCTCGGACGGTGCATCCTGTCCGTTTTCGGGTTTTCTGTTGTCCTGTTCCATTTCTTTTTCTGTTTGTGTTTCCTGTTGTCCGTTTAAATTTTTTTCTTCTTCTGTCACTGTTTTCTCATAACCGGAAGTGTCCACCTTGTGAGGGGAGAGCAGTTCCGCATTGGCGGCTGGATTTTTCAGAAGCTCCTTCATCACTTCCAGCAGTTTCTCCGCCTGGTCTGCCGCAATCCGGTAGAAGCCGAAACGGGATGGATCCTTGCACTGTCTGAAAAAATTCTTGAAAAAATTGTCAATAAGGTCTCCGTGACGGTCAAATGTCATGAAATCCTTTGAATGTTCCGGCTTCGCCGGGACTGTTCTGGGCGACCCGTCGCTCCGGAGTCCGCCCACGACACCGAGTTCGCCCGTCTTCTCGTCACGGACGAGCAGGATGTCCTTTTCGTCGGTTTTCTTTGCCATAAGATTTTATTATTTGAATGATACATTGATACGGGCCTTGAACTGCCCGATGTTCTCTTTCTTGAAATGCTTCATGTGTCTTGCTATGAAGTCCAGCACATCCGATTCCTTGTAATAGGTCTTGTGCCAGAGCAGGTGGTATGCGAGCGCACCGGAACTGCGGTAACGCTGGAGGCTCCGCTTGCTCACCTGCAGCAGCAGGCACAGGTCCTGGTTGTCGAACAGCCGCTCCCCGTCAAGCAGTTTCACTTCCTTAAGGTCCTTCGGTTTCCAGTCTCCGTGCAGGGAGGCTATCATGCGCTCCTGTCTGTCCAGTCTCGCGAGGACTTCCGATGCGAATGCCGTGAAAGTCTCTTTGTTGAATGTCATTTCCATATCGTTTCCCTTTTTACCTGGGACAAAGGTCATGATTCACGGAATGACCGTTACGGGACACACGGGTGACTCACGGATGATTTTTCCTGCGGTATGGCTCCGGTGTCGCACGGAAGAGGAGACAGTCGCTTCCTTGTGTCTATGGCATGGACGGACGGATGTCCGCCGAGGATATTTTTGCCGGACCGGAATGTCACCGGAACAGGAAACAGTGTTGAATCAATAAAATTTTGGAATATGGAGATAGTTAATGTAGAAAAAAAGACTTTCGAGGATCTTTTGGACCGGATGGAAAGGTTCATGGACAGCATTGAGACCATATACGGCAATGGAAAGGCGAAGTCCATGTCCGGATGGCTCGACAATCAGGATGTATGCCTGATGCTCAATATCTGCCCGCGCACTTTGCAGACTTTACGGGACAGCGGTGCGCTTCCGTACAGCAGGATCAATCACAAGATTTTCTATAAGGAGGAGGACATCCTACGGTTTGTCTCGGTATCAGAAAATGGAAAATTCAGGATTAAAAAATAACAAAGATATCTAAAACTATTATTTATGAATGAGTTGATTGACAAGGATCACGAGAGAATAGCCGGCCTTTTCGGACGAATGGCCGCTATGCTGAAAAAATTGGAATCACACCACGAGGAGCACAGGCCGCTGCTCAGAGGTGAGAGGTATCTGACAGACAGGGATGTATCCCAGAGGCTGAGAATCAGCAGAAGGACATTGCAGGACTACCGCAATGACGGCCGCATATCCTATATCATGCTTGGCGGCAAGGTCCTGTACCGGGAAAGTGATCTGGAGAGGATGCTTGATGATGCCTACCGTCCGGCTTTCAGGGAAATGGAATGAGCGACACCGGAAATGAAAAAGCGGAGGACCTTCTGATTTGAAAGCCCTCCGCTTTTAATTATTGCACTCATGACAGTTTATGCCGTTCCTGCCATACCTGAGCCGCATCATATCCGGTTCTATGATTGCAGTCCGCTGCCGGTATGCAGATATAAAAGTCAAGGCTCTTTTCCATAAACCTCCGCAACATGAGTTCGCGGAACCTGCGGCAGGCTGCCGCATTGATGCGGAATGCGACGGCAGCCACCGCCTCCATATTATACGCCTCGGCATAGCAGCCCTCCGCATAAGGGAACGGCCTGACGGCATCATGCTCATCCATTATTCCGCTTCTGAAAATCTGCCTTAACGCCTTACGTATCCCGTATGCGCTTACCATGAACAGGTCGGACATTTCCCCTACGGTCATCCACACGGGGGTATCGGGAATGATTATCTCGCCGTTCTCGATTTTTATTATACCTCGTTCCATAATTACAATGCCTTGGAGAAGTTCATCTCTACTTTCTGCATGTCCCTCATGATGGAGCTGTCCAGCACTTTCGCATAATGCTGGGTCATTTTTATGTTGGCGTGGCCGAGTATCTTCGCCACATTTTCCATTGAAACCTCATTGGCGAGGAACACGACCGTGGCCGCCGTATGACGGGCAATATGCGTTGTCAGCCGCTTTTTTATTCCGCAAAGGTCGGCTATCTCCTTCAGGTAGGCGTTCATCTTCTGGTTGCTTATGACTGGCAGAAGGACCCCTTTATCAACGCAGTCAGGATGTCCGGCATATTTTTCTATAATTTTCCTTGCAGGTGTCAATACGGGGATATTGCTCATCTGATGTGTCTTCTGACGGGCCTTGCGTATCCACAACGCACCGTTATTGTCCTTTATCAGATGTTCATTTGTCAGTTGCAGGACATCAATGAATGCCAGGCCGGTGAAACAGCAGAAGACAAATATATCACGGACTTGCTCCAGCCTCTGAATGGAGAACGTCTTGTTAATCAACACCTCCAGTTCTTCCCTTGAGAGGAACTCTATATTGACTTCATACCTTTTAAGATGGATGCCGAAGAAAGGATCTTTCTTTATCCATCCATTGGCAAGGGCAATCCTCACTATTTTCTTCAGTATTTTCAAATGCTTGAGTGCAGAATTGTGCTGCATCTTCTTCTCGGTTTTCAGCCAAAAATCGAAATCACGGATAAATTGGCCACTCACCTCATCCAATGTCAGATTGTCCTTGCCGCAGCAGGTGGTGATAAATTCTTTCAGCCGGTTGATACCGGTATCGAATTTTTCAACTGTCGATTCCGTATATTCCCGCCCTATGAGTTCCCGGCATTTTCTGTTGTGCTCGGCATATATACCCAACAGAGTATGTTTTTCAGGATTCCTGCCGTAAAACCTGTCCCTGACAGCTTCGGAAGTTACCGGACTGCCTTCTTTGATAAGGTCACTATGAATCTGTAGAATTTTTGCCCGTACTGTGTCAAGATAATGATTCAGTTCCTTTGCGGTCCTATCTTTCCCTTTGGAGCATTCTTTTGCCTGATTCCATTGTTCGGCAGGAATACTGCGTTTAATCATTATCTCCTGACGCCTGCCGTCAATTGTAATTCTGACAAAGATAGGAGCTTCGCCACTTTTTAGAAGCTTGTGCTTCTTGATGCAAAACAGCACATTCAAAGTGCTTCTGGATTTCTCGGTGTTCATACGCTTTGTTTTTTGGTTGCAAAATTATGTTTCCGTGTCCAGAATCCTTTTGCGCAAAACATTGCAAATCAATGAAAAATACTCTAAAAAGGAGGACTTTAATGCCCTCAAAAAAGTCCTCCTTTTAGTCCACCTTCAGACTGCTCCAGAATGCCGTATTTTGCCTTACCGGCATATACGAAAAAATCCTTGAAGTGGTTGGACTTCAAGGATTTGCTTTAATTTGCCAAATCTTTTGGCGGTGCGGACGGGGCTCGAACCCGCGACCCCCGGCGTGACAGGCCGGTATTCTAACCAAACTGAACTACCGCACCAAGGTATGAATGTTGTAAAATTCCCAATCAATGGCGACCGGCTTAAACGGTTTCCATTTTGGGTTTGCAAAGATAATGCTTTTTCATGAACTAACAAATTTTTCCAAGAACTTCCGCTAACTTCTGCGATTTTTTTTTGCATTTTGCATTTCTGCACCATAATTCAACTCACATCAGCACCATCATTCGGGGTGCGGCGCAGTTTGCTAGCGCATCTGGTTTGAGGAGTAGCACCACCATTCCGACGAAGCAGCACCACCATTCCGACAGAGCAGCACCATCATTCCAATGCATCAGCACCATCATTCCGGCGCAACAACATTAAAATCCTTTGAGGCCATCACGGCCGAAACACATTCGAGAGATGTGGCCGGCACGCCGCAAAGACCATGGAAACGCACATCCTCACCCGTCAGGAAAAGATTTGCTGCCGGAGTACGGACTGAAATTGCCGGCAAGCCGTTTTCCGGTACGGCAAGAGGGCCGTAAACATTGCCGCGCGCACGGCCAAGCCAGTCCCGCACCGTAAGAGGGGAAGAAGAAACCATATTTTCCACTTTGGAACCGAAGCCCGGAAACAGATTTTCAAGCAATTCCATTATCCTCCGGCATCTTTCCGCCTTAAAATCCCCATACCCGGCCGGCCTGTTCCCGACAGAACTGTCCGCCCACCTCTCCACTTCGGCAAAGGACATGAAGGCATGCACCTGCACCGAAACGGTAAAGCCGTTCTCAATATAAGGGACGGCAGTAAAACGCAAAGGCCAGTCCGCGACTCCGTTAGAGGGAGCCAGATATGTGAAAGGGACACCGTCAAAAACATCAGCCGGCACACCGGGCTTCATCTTGATATATAATGAAAACATGGAAGAATTTCCGCTCCTCAGCGACAGCTTCCTGCCGGTACGCGATAGCCAACGGGCATATATGCCCTTGTCCGCATCACCGAGTGAAGAAGAAAAAATCTCCAGAAACGAATCCAAAGGCAGGGCCGAAACGAAAACCGAAGCGCTGAAAGTCTCCCCGCTGCTGCATGAAACGGATTTTACCGCAGGGCCCGAAACGGAAACCGACGACAGGGCACGCCCTGTAAGAATCCTGCCCCCGTTTTTCAATATTACATCCATAAGCGCCTTCCTGAGCGCCGGGACTCCGCCGCGGAGAATGCAGGATTCCTCAATATAAAGCTTGGTAATCAGTGCCGAAAGCGAGAAAAGCGATTCACCGGCAGGAAGTCCGGTGTAAACCGTAATCCAACTCAGCACAAGTTTTATCTCATCATCGGAAAAATACCTGTCGAGCACCTCGGACAAAGATTCGCGGTCCGAATGCAAGGCAGAAACCTTCTCCAAATCCCCATTGTCCGGAAACGGGACCGAATCGGCCGTCTCATAGACATAATCCAGATATTTTCCCAATCCTTCCGCCTGGGACGGGAAAACCGAGACAAGATAGCCCTCGAAACGCTCGCGCCCGCAATAAAGCCGGTAAGTACGCCCGGAAAAGGCGGAATGCACCTGCCCGAAAACAGGAAGCCCTGCCGAAGACGTTACCGGAAGCGGTCCGACCATGTCTTCAAGGGATAGCCTTTTCAGAACGGCTCCGAAAGCCCCGGAATCCCCGAAGCCGAAAAGCGTATGGGCCCCTATGTCATAATGCACTCCGTTACGGCTGAAGGAACCGAGCCCCCCTCCGGCCGAAGCCTGTTTTTCCAATATCGTGACATCATAGCCGGCATCGGCAAGCAAAGCCCCGCTGACAAGCCCGCTCATTCCGCCTCCCATGACCACGGCCCCCTTGCCTCCGTCCGAAGAGGCATCGGTAAAATGAAGGTTGGAAGGCACTGAAGCGCAATTTACCGCCACGTCATAACGTTCGCGCTCCGTCACCCGCGCATAGATTTCCAAATCCTTCAGGACAAGGGCGGCCAAAATCGAGAAAGCGCCGTAACCTTCCTCCACAATGGACAGCCTGCCCCCGACGGCTTTATCACGCAACGAAGCCACAATCCCGTCCGTACAGGACTTCATGGCCTTCCGTGCCGAAAGCCTCACCTGTTTTTCCTTATATCTGAAATTCGCGAGAACCTCTTTCCGGCAGAACCCCACATTTTCCAGACTCATGGCCAATCCTCGGTAATCATCGGCCATAATCCGGCGCAACTCCTTATTAGAAGGCAATTCCGCATTCGGAATCCTCCTCACAATCTCACATCTTATCGGAAAGGTTTCTACAAAGGAAACGCCCTTGGGAAGACAGTGCCCGGCACCGTGTATAAGGACCTCCACTATGTCAAGACCGAAACGCGAGGCTATTTCCAGCGCCCCCTTGTGGAAACGTCCGATCGTATAATCCCCGCTCCGAGTACCTTCAGGGAAAATGAATACCGACCTGCCTTCGCCAAGCGCATCCGCCACCTTTTCCATGCCGTCCTTCATGACATCGGACACCGATATATAACCGGCATATTTTGCCATCACGCCGAATATCCGCGCATTACGCTCATTCATCACTATCGCGAACTTGTCCGACAGTCCCATCGCAAGCATAAGGTCCAGACGGGACTGATGGTTGCAGATTACCACGGCCGGGACAGAAAAATCCTCCCCGTACCGATCCGTATATTCGCATCTGTTCCCGAAAAAATTCTTGCTTGCGAAGTGCAGGCTTCCTTTAAGCAGCCTGCGCCACCTCGCCCTCGCCACGGCCCCTCCCCTCAAGAGAGTAATCGTAACGAAACCATGTATTATCAGGGAGATACCCACTGTTCCGGCGTAAAGAAAGACGACAAAAGTCCTCGCCAGCGCACCCACAGTGACAGGAAAACGCCGTTTTTTCCCATTTACGCGCGTAAGAAAATTGAAGACAAGCGGCGGAAGCGTATAGGCCATGGCGACGACAACGGCCATACCGACAATCGTGACTTCCGCAAGCCCGCGCATGGCAGGATGCCGCGCGACTATGAGCGAACCGATTCCGATGAACATCGTAGCAGCCGAAAGGGCAATCGTATTCCTGTACCTGCCGAGCATCTTCCTGCCATAGGTATATTCATAAATGGAACCTTCGAGCATGAAAATCGTATAATCGTCCCCCATTCCGAAAATAAAGGTCGCGAGAATGATGTTCACGATATTGAAATCTATCGAAAACAGCTCCATTATGCCGAGAATCCAAATCCAGCCTATGAACAGCGGCAGGAACGCCGTCAGCGTAAGCTCTATCCTGCCGAAAGACACGAAGAGGAAAACAAGGACGAGCAGGGAACAGATATATAGCACCTTGTCGAAATCCCGCGAAAGTGTGTCCACAAGGCCTCTCATCAGGGAACCGCCGTCGAAAACGAAACTCCTGCCGTCAGGCAGACCGGCAGCCACCATGTCCTCTACCTCCTCCACCCTCCCCTCCGGGACATTCAGCACCGTCACGACCATGGATTTTCCCGTCCTGACAAGATAATTCGCCGCAGGGCCTTCGGTTATTACCGAAAAGAATCCGGCCTCCTCCGGCTCGTAACTGCCCTCTATTATTTTCCTGAATCCTTCGAAAGCCCCTTCTACGAAACCCTTCCCGACGGACAGGGAATCCACGAGGCGGCAGAGTTTCCCGCCATATTCGTCCACAAAGGCATTCCAGGCGTCTATCCTTTCCCGCTGGAGGGAAAGCGAAGGCAGCAGCCCTCCTATGCCTGATACCCTGACACCTCCGGCCCGCACGGAATCCAGTACGGGAAGCAAGGCTCCGTATGCTTCCAGGGCCTCGTCCATGCCATCGCCCTCGGACACGACATATACCTGGGTCGTCCCGCCGGACGTCTTTTCGAGCATGTCGTCCATCTTCTGCCTGTATTCGTCAGACATGTAATTGATATTGGACAGATTCCCGTCAAAATGGTTCCCGGAAGAAGACAGGCAATAAAAGACAATGGTCAGTACTATGGCGCCTACCGCAAACAGGGCCGGACGCCTGATCCGCATCTCGGTGACATTGACAGGCAGCAGCCTCCGCCTGAATACCTTCACCCTCCCTACGAAATGGGGCAGGAACACAAGGACGAAGAACATTGTCCCTACAAGCATGGCGGAAGCATATATGCCTAAGGAACGCATGGCCGGCGACGATATGAACACCAGGCTAAGGAATGCACCGACAGTGGTTATGTTCCCTATGGTCAGAGGATAGAAAATATCCGAAATGCTTTTTCGCGGAGAATAGCCGTCCGCCACATGGTCAAGAAAATGCAGGGGATAATTCGCCGCTATCCCGATAAGTACCGAACCGATTCCGAGAACGATGAGGGAAACTTCCGGCGACAGGGCGGAAACGGTGGCAAGACCGGCGGCAAGGCCGAACAGCAGGGTTACGAGTATGAGGGCTATGGGCCTGAACGAATTGTAGGCATAAAGCAGCAGCAAAAGCAAAAGAGCCAGGGAAACCGCTACGGAGAGAACTGTATCGCGTTTGATCGTATCGGCATTCGCCACTGAAATGTAAGCCGGGCCGAAAGCATCGAAGGAACAGTCCGGGAACAGGGTCCCTGCATGCTCCATGGCCCTGTCGATAAGGCCCGTCAGCTCTTTGTTCCCCATGGTTTCCCCTATCGGATGCGCAGACTCCACAAAAAATATCAGGTTGCCGTTTTCATCGAAAAGATAACCGTCTCCGGCCTCGAAACCGCTGTCCGGAGCCAGGTCTTTGAGGGAAGCGAGCAAAGGGGCGGAAAACATGAGCGGGTCGCTAAGCAGCATCCCGCCCGTAAACATTCCCTGAAACGAAAACATCGAAGCCCTTACCCTGTCGAGGGCCGCCGACACCGAATCGGGATTCGCCATGGCCTCCAGTCTTGCATAATCGGAAACGTCAAGGTATCTCGGCATATTCTCCACGATAAAGCCGGCGATGTCCATTATCCCGGCCACATCGGTCCTCAATATGATAGAACGGACATGTTTACCGCCGTTTCCCCGTCCTCCGCATCCCGTATCTTCGCGCACAAGGAACGCCGCGGCCGAATCGGCGGCATCCATGAGCATGTATTTATCGGCACCTGCCGGATGCACCCCGTCGGTTTTCCTTGGGGATACAGTCACCATGACCATATTCGCCGCACGGATATTGGAATAGGCTTCGCTTATGCGGGCGTATTCATCCTGTCCCGGCAGGAATGCGGTAATATCCTCCTGGGGCTTCATTCCGGCGGACAGGACGGCGAAAAGGGCGATTACCGCGCCCATCAGAAGCCACAGGACACCCTTGTGCATGCACAGATAATCGTATATTTTCAATACCGCCTTTTTCATGCCTCCCTCCCGTATTTTCCTGAAACAGACCGGCTACCGCCGCTTTTTCCAAATGTTTTCCGAAGCCGGTACAGAAGCATCGACGGATATCCGTAGAAAACGGCCGCAAAGGTAAGCACCGTATTGAGCAGCGATATGCGCATGAAATCCCGCCCTTTCCGGAAATGCGACACCCTTTCATCCCGAGGGGGATAATATACCCTGACAGGGACGGCGACCATCCCGATGCCGTTCCATGCCCCCCTTACGAGCATTTCGAGCTCGGCCTCGTATCTTGAAGTGAAAAACCTTGTTTTTCCATAATATGAAAGCGGATAACACCTGAAACCGCTTTGCGTGTCGGGAAAACGGCGCAAAGTATGCACGGCGAACCAGAAATTGGCGAACCAGTTTGCAAAACCACTCGAAGCGGGCCTCTCGACACCTTCCATAGCCCGCCTGCCCACAATCACCGCACCGGGATTACGGAGCGAAGCCTCCACGAGAAGCGGAATGTCATCAGCGCTATGCTGCCCGTCCGAGTCTATCGTAACTGCATAATCATAACCCTCCTCGGCCGCTTTCGCGAAACCTGCCGACAGGGCATGACCCTTGCCGCGGTTCTCCTTGTATGCGACAACGGTAACCCTGTCCCTGTATCCGTCGAGAAGCTCGGCCGTCCCGTCATGAGGGCCGTCGGCCACTGCAATCAGATGGTAACCGGCGGCAAGTACCGAATCAGCCACAGCGCAGACAGTCCCGGCATTTTCGTATGTCGGCATTACAACGCAATATCGTGGGGATTCATTCACTTCTACTCCTGGTTTTGAAACGTTTCGCAAACAGCACTGATTTTCACGCATTCCGCCCCGTTCACAGACACCGAGGCGCGCAATGACGAACAATTTTCATCCAAAACCGCCGAGACACGCGGCCTGTTCCCCGGGACAATCATCCTCATGAATTTCACGGAACGCATCCGGACAAAACGGATTTCCCTTCCTGCCATCCCGGAAACTATCTCCCGGACTATTTCAATCACGGCCGCTCCGGGAAGCACCGGAAAGCCGGGAAAATGCCCCTTTAAAACAGGGCAGTCCCCGATAAGTTCCAAATCGAAACATCCATTCCCCGAAGGGTAAGCTTTATATAAAAAACCTTCCAGCATGACCTTTACTCTTTCACTACATTATCGAAGATGATTCTTATGACAGAGCCGTTGGCGGCAAGGACATTTACTTCCTTCACAATGGCTTCGGACGAGGAAAGCACTATGTCTATTTTGGAAATGAACGAGGACATGGCCCCGCGCGAAGGAGTCAGTACCAAGCCGATACGCTCATCGTCCACAGCATAGGACGAAACGGAGAAAAACCTGTTTTCCAAAGTCCCTGAAGACGGCATCGCTTCGGTTATAAATGAAAATATTCCGGAAAATGCCTGCGAAACGGCCTGCCTCTCCCCGTTTTTCTCCACATAAGCGCTGCTCCCGTCGGTAAAGAACTGGTACCTGTCTGGAGATTCGGAATGCCAGTACAGCCGTCCGTCACCGTAAATCTCAAGCGTTCCGGAAGATTCGTATTTTTCCGAAAAGGCCGGCACGGAACGGATCATCCTGTAAGAAGCCGAAAGTTTTCCGAAAGAGAGGGCCCGCTCAATCAAAGCGGCTTCATCCTCCGCAATCCCCCCGCCGTCCATGGCCACGGCACAAGAAGGTACGGCGACACAAAAATGGACAGCGGCGCCGCAACCGGCATAAACGGAAGCCAAACAAGCGGTTATCAATAAAAATATTTTCTTCATTTTCCTGAAAATCATTTTAAAACCTTTATCGGAACCGATGCCTATTTTCCACCCGCCGCAATGACTATGATCCCGAGGGTAATCAGCCCCACACCTACCCACTTGTTAACGGAAACGGCCTCTCCGAACACAAGGAAACCGGCCAGGATGGAAAATACGAAGGTCATCGAAGTTATCGGATATGCCAAAGAAAATTCGTAGCGTTTGAGGATATACATCCAAAGTATGCAGGCGGTAAGGAAAGAAGCCCCGCAGGCCGCCCACTGCCAGCAGGTAAGAAAATCCTTGAAATAACCCCAGGAAAACCGGAAAGGGCCCGTCTTCGAAAGGGATATTTTCAGGAAAACCTGACCCGCGCACAGGGTAAGGCAATGGAAAAACGACAGCAGGACAAGTTTCAGCATGTTACAAAAATAAATGAATGTTGTTTGTTTTTATAATGATTGTGGACAAGTATACCGTCCAGGTGCGAACGGCGTGCCAAAAGAGTTACCGCCGAATAGAGGGATGCGGCAGGGGCGGAAAAACCGCTGCCGAAAATCTCCTTATACGGAAACACCGGTAATCCTTCGCCGAAAATCCTCCGGCTCGAAGCGGCATCCCCGGTAACAATCATTCCCGTTCCGGAAAACATGCCGGAGCAGGCCCGGATTGCAGCTTCCCTCAAAACGTCCGCATCGGAAGACGACACCGTTTCGACCCCGGCCACGGCGGCAAGGGTATGCCCGCTGCGGGAAGCCCTGAGGACAAAAGACAGGGAATGCTCTCCGGCAAAAGGCTCGCCGTCGAATTCCCCGGCCTCTTCCAGCAATCTGTAATAATGCTCCGGAAGTTCATCATGGGCGGAAAGCAGGACGGAGGAGAAACGTCCGGACTCAAGGCCGGTTACGGCATCCGTGAGCGCCGTAGGGAAAGACATGGCATTGTGCGAATACGTCGTATTGTATCCCTTGCAGCCGAGAATTATCGCAACGGTAGCGGCAAGCGTGTTGTGTGTCGAGTTGATAAACGGCGTAGGCGAAAGTACCTCCCCGCCGCCGTCTTTCATATCGAGAAGGAAGTGCTCGCTGTTCCTCATTGTCCCGGCCCCTGTACCCGTGATTATGGCATCAGGCATTTCCAATGAAGCTGAGGACATTGCCTTCATGGCCGCAGCCACGGCCCTCTTCTGCAACAGGCACATCCTCCTTGCAGCGGCGGCAGGGACCAGTCCGGCAAAAGGCGGGTCCACGGCAGGATGCAGTCCGTAACCGTAAACCGTCGGAGAGTCATACCATTTGTCGCAGAAAGGCTCCTGCGGGGTTATCTGGGCCATACCGTCTATATAAACCATAGGGCATCAGAGATTTTCATAAATAATACAACTGTCATTCCCGCCGAAACCGAAAGCGTTCACCATCACCCGCTCAAGAGGGGCCGATGCCCGGCTGTCGGTAACAGGGTCGAACGAAAGTTCATCCATCCTCTCGGAAAAACCGAGGGAGACGGGCAGAAAGCCTTCAGTCATGGCGATTAACGAAAATACGCTCTCGATTGCCCCAGAGGCAGCGGTCGTATGGCCGGTAAAGGCCTTCGTGGATGAAATCGGGGGAACGGCGGAACCGAAAACACGTTCCACCGCGCGCCCTTCGGACAAATCGTTGTTCGGTGTTCCCGTACCGTGCGCATTTATATAGGAAATGCTCCCCGGGGACAACGAAGCCCCGTCCAAGGCCGCCTTCATGCACAGAAACGCGCCTTCCCCCGAAGGAGAGGAGGCGGTCTGGTGGTATGAATCGCACCTGTTGGCATATCCTGCGACAGCCGCCACGGGCACCGCATTCCTACGCAACACAGAAGAACGGCTCTCAAGGACTACGAAACCGGCACCCTCGCCGAGATTGAGTCCGTTCCTCGACCTGTCGAAGGGACGGCACCGATCCGTATCGAGTATCCTCAACGAATTGAAACCGTTAAGATGGTATTCGGTCAGGCATTCTGTCCCTCCGGCGACAACGATGCCGGCCCTTCCGGAGCGTATCAAATCGCAGCCGAAGATTATGGCATTCAGGGAAGCCGAACAGGCAGTGGACACGGTGGTCCTCATTGCAAATCCGCCATAACGTTCCGCCATGACATCAGTCACGGCGCCGCAGTCGTGGAAACGGATAAGGTTATCCTCGTGCCGGACAGGCCCGGGATAATATTTTTCAGTCTCGTCCATGCCACCAACCGCCGTAGCGGATACGAGAACGACATGCCTGCAATCATCCGGAGAAAGTCCGGCATTTGCAAGCGCCTCGTCCAGGGCAAGCATGCCGAGAAGGGCGGCACGGGTGGCGACACGCGGTACGGGAAGATGTTTTGCCAACAGCCCCCTCAAATCCGCATTATCGATTTTCACCTCCCCTACCGGAAGTTCCCTGTGTGCGGTCCGGAATACGTCGGGAAGGGATATTCCGCTACGGCAGGAACGCAAAGCCCCGGCAGCGGCCCCAACGCCGCGCCCCAAAGCCGAAACCGTCCCTGCTCCGGTAATGAAGACTTCCCTTTCCGACATCATGGCAGCACTCTCTGTCTATTTCGTCCTGTTTTCCTTAATATACTCCGCCATTGTCCTTACGGAGCGGAAAATCTCCTTTCCCTGTTTCGGGTCCTTGAGTTTTATACCGTATTTTCTCTCCATAAGCACTATGAGTTCCAGCGCATCTATCGAGTCGAGGCCGAGCCCCTCCCTGAACAGCGGGGCATCGGCATCTATGTCTTCAGGCTTCAT
Source organism: Muribaculum sp. An289 (assembly GCF_002159555.1). Lineage (GTDB taxonomy): Bacteria > Bacteroidota > Bacteroidia > Bacteroidales > UBA932 > Merdivivens > Merdivivens faecigallinarum. The sequence continues at coordinate 79,747 of NZ_NFIV01000002.1, read as the reverse complement.
GCCTTCGAAATTCAAAGCTTCTATTATCTGCTTTTTCAGTTCTTCTATCAGATTTTCCATTATCGTTAAAACTTATATCGTTCACAATCATTATCAGTCATTCGGCTTGCAGGTCCTTTCCATCAGCGACAGTTCGGCCGTACCCTCGCCGTCATACCAGTCGAGCCACCCGAAAAGCACCCTTGAGGATTTTCCTTCCGCGATAATCCTTTCCGCCTCGGATTCCATCCACCCGGCATCGTAGGAATCGGCTATATAGAATGTGGTTTCACCGTGCATGCCGTGCCTTATGGCAATCTCTCCGGCAACGATATTCGCCAGAGTATAGACGAAAAGCGCCGGGCTCGGGTAATAATTGCCCGGAGCTATGGTCGAAAGGTATTTCACGTCATCGTCCAGCGAAGCATGCCTTCCGGCCAGAATTATCGCCGCATCGTCCAAATCACCGTCGTAATCTCCGAGCAGCTGTTCCGCAACTGCAAAACCGAGGCGGCTCAGCATGTCCATCTTGAAAAATTTGGGATAATCGATGCCCAAACGGCGGTACATGTCGTTCGGCGAAGTTCCGGAAGCCTCCGTCCTGAGGGATGCGGCGATCCTTGTGCGGACAGGCTCCTGGACAGACTCCTGGACAGTCTCCGCTTCCATGCCGTTGACGTTATGTCCTATGACAAATCCGCTTTCATTTCCGGCCACGAAAACCGCCGAGGCATTGCAGCCCCCGAAACCCGAAACGGTCTTGATAAAGGCATCGCCTTCGAAAGCCCGCGGGGAAGAAACCACATCCAGCGCCACCGGAACCCCGTTTTCATGATAACCGGGCACCGGAAGGATATTGCCGTAACACATCTCATACATCGAAACTACCGTCTCCACAACTCCGGCGGCGCCGAGAGTATGGCCTATATATCCTTTCAGTGAATTGACCGGGATTCCGTCCAAAGAGGCCCGCGAAATGGCAACGGCCTCCATGGCATCATTGTACGCGGTCGCCGTACCGTGGGCGCAAATCAGGCCGGCCTTATGGCCTTCAAGTGCAGGCTTGATTCTGTCGAGTGTCCTGAAAAGGCCCTCCCCTGTCCTCGACGGGGCGGAGATATGCGTGGCATCGTTGGCTATGGCACCGGCCGCCAGGGCCAGGTATTTTCCGTTGAGTCCGGCCGCCGTGCCTACCTTGCGTGCCGCCTCCCTTGAAGCGAAGACCAAGGTAGCAGCGGCTTCTCCCAGATTAAGCCCATCCCTCGAAGCATCGAATGAACGTGCCCTTTCCCGGGACAGGGCCTTGAATGACTGGAATCCGGATATGATGAACGGGCATAACAGGTCGGCACCGACGACTACGGCAAAATCGTATTTCCCGCCGGAAAGCTGCCTGTCCGCCACAATCTGGGCTGAAAGTCCGGAAATGCAGGCATTCGACACGGTCAAAGGCCTGTTGGGATTGGAAAAACGCCTGCGGAGCACATCCGCACTGTGAGACAGAAGAAGCCTTTCGTCTTTTGAGAAGCCGTCTTCATGCTTCAGCAGCCCGATATTTCCCTTTGTAGTGGAAATTATGAAAAGCACCCGGGGCGAAGAAGGGTCCAGGCCGGCATAACCGTTGTCGGCCAACTGTTTCAATGCCCTGTCGACACTGCATGCCATAAGGGTTTCCAAACGGGTCATGCCATCGGTTTCCGTCGGAACTTCCGCAAACTGGAGGTCTTTTTCGAAAACCGAAGCAAAATAAGGCTCCAGGCCGCCTTCTTCCCCTTCATGAAGCCGCGAGGACGATTTTCCCGCCAGCATCGCCTCATAAACGGCCTCGGAAGTCCCGCCCAAAGGGCATATTATATTATCCGCTATCCTGTATATCATATTTTCATATTCTCATGTAAACCGCTCGTAGTCAGTCTCCCTTCGCAGACAAGCCTGTCTCCGGAAAAAACCTTCGCGTAAAACAGGAGCATCCCGTCGAAATCCCCGATTACTTCGATATTGCAGGTCAGTCTTGAGCCTGTTTCGGGAAGAAAATAAAATTCGGTCGCCGACAGCGCACCCAACACACCGATTTCCGGCTCGGTCTTTCCCGCAAGGAAATCACGGTATCCCGCATAGGCCGCACAGCTCTGGGCCATGAATTCGACAAGACCGCCCTCGCGCAGCACATTGCCTGCCGAAAGGATGCAGTCGGGCGAAACATCGAAGAATGTCACCGCATGTTTTTCACTGCATTCTTCCAATGAAGTCACGAAAACGAACGGCGGCTTCTGCGGAATGAAACGCCGGGCATCCGCCGGAAGGCCCGTCACTGCTTCTTCGAACATATCAGTATCGTATGGCATTTTCCTACATTGTCTATCCGTTCATCGACTTTCAGCCCCGCACGCTCCACGCATTCCAGCATATCGGAATAACCGTACATCTTGCTGTTGCCATTGGCCATTACGGTAAAATACAGCGATATCGCTGTCAGGGCGAACGCCGCGGTACCGTAAGGCTGCCTGTCCCAGAAACTCTCCATTATGTAAAGTTCCGTTTCATCAGACATAGAGGCCGCCGCCCTCGAAAGTATCGACACGACCTCTTCCGTACCGAAACAGTCTAAAAACTGGCTCATCCATATTTTATCGAAACCCGAAGGGAAAACCGTTCCCTCATCGAGCAGGTCTGCCGGATAAGCATGTATGCGCCCGTTTCCTTCCGACCCGGCCACTGCGTTTCGCATCATCTCTATCTGGCCCGGCAAATCCATCACCGTAACCTGCGCATCCTTGTCATAAGCTACGGCCTCCAATGCGAAACGGCCGGTATTCCCGCCGACATCGAGAATATTCTTCCCTCCCCTGTGCATAAGGACGGCCAGAGCCTCGGAGAAAGAATGGTCGCTATAATAATGGTCGAACGCGAACCAGCTTTTCTTCACTTCTTCAGGCAGATGCGGAAGCGCCTCGTAAATCGTCTTCCAGTCTCCGAAATGCCGCAGCCCCGCCGGCTTGCCTTCGCGTATGGCCTCTTCAAGATTGAACATCCCTATATAATTGACATCATGGTTGAAATCCATGTCGACCCTCACCATCTCATCGTTCAGAAGGAACCAGCCGGCCTTGGAACAGTAAAACCTGCCTTCCCTGTAAAGCAGTATTCCCATAGTCAGGGACGATTCGAAAAGTACCTGGACTCCGTAACGCGGCAGTGAGCAGGCCGCAACGGCCTCGTCTATCGTGAGCCCTTTCTCACCGGAGTCCGAAACCTTTTCAAGCAGGCCGCTCTTCACCATGAAGCGCGCAACCTGGAAAATCACAGGGCCCTGGCTTATCCAGTGCGCCGTCTTCTGGGCTTCGTATGCGCCCATCCTGTCTTCGGCAAAATCTTTTTCTACATCCATACTGCTTTCCTTATTTCCAGAAATCATAAAAATTGAACCATTGCAGAGGATATCGCCTCACTATTTCTTCAAGCCGCCCGCAAAACACGCCGGCCCTTGCCACCATCCTGTCCTTGTCGGAAGAATCGGCATCCTGCAAATCCACCTTTTCCCAGAAGACCTTGTAACGGCAGTGGCCGGTCCTCATCACGAATGCGGTATAGATGGGCACGTCCATCTTTACCGACAGGGCGAACGCTCCGGCCGGAATCTCCGTTTCCTTTCCGAAAAGGCTGCACCACAGCCCTCTCGCGCCTTCGGTCATCCTGTCGGCCATCATCAGTATGACCCCTCCCTCGTCAAGGGCATTGTTAATCTCGAAGAGATAATCAGTATCCTCTCCGACGGGGATAAGGTGTATATGATTGGCCTTCAGGGCCTCCGCCCTTTTCTTCAGGATTTCCTCATGTTCCCCGCCATAGACCGTACAGAAGCACTCCTTGTCATGCTGGGAAAACAATGTCCCGAGGGCTTCGAGATTGCCCACATGGGCGCTGATGATTATTGCCCCGTCCCCGCTTGCATGTATCTCTTTCTGGACGGCCGATGCGGCTTCGTCCATTTCGAGTTCATACCTCCCGGTAGCCCCACCGTAGGATGCGAACTTGTCGACTACTATCTTTCCGAAACAGTAATAGCATCCCCATAACGAGCGGAACGCCTTCCATCTGCCGAAGCCCATCCTGTTACGGTAAAAATCAAAAACCGCCCGGCGGCCTCCGTTTTTCGAAAACACATAGAACGGTATGGCGAAAGCCATGAAAAAATATACGAAGGAAGCCCCGAAATTTTTAACCAGGTACGATACGGCCCTGATTCCGAAACTTCCTCCACCTGTCTGTCCCTGCCATCGGGTACCGCCGTCACTCATCCGAGTTTCTCCCCGATATAGTCGTAAAACTGGCCCAGGGTCTTGACATTCTTCATTTCCTCGGGCTTTATCTTGAAGCCGAACTCCCTTTCGCAAATGACGACTATGTCGACAAAATCCAATGAATCTATGCCGAGGTCTTCCTTCAGCCTCGCATCATCTTCCAACTTATCCTCGTCCAATTCGATTTCATCCACAAGGAAGCGGCAAACCGTCTTTCTTATATCTTCTTTTTCCATAAAATTTTCCTATGAATTGACAAAGATAGTGATTTTTCGTTCACATTCAGTGCATCTGCGACATGAGATTTACCATCTCGATGGCTGATACCATGGCATCGGAGCCCTTGTTCCCGGCCTTAGTTCCGGCCCTTTCGATTGCCTGCTCGATGGAATCCGTGGTAATTACGCCGAAAAGCACCGGTTTGCCGCACTCCAAAGCAACCTGCGCAATGCCTTTGGAAACCTCATTGGCAACCATGTCGAAATGCGGGGTAGCCCCTCTGATAACGGCTCCGAGGCATACTATAGCATCATATTTGTCGTTGAGAGCCATTTTCTTTGCCACGGACGGGATTTCAAAGGCGCCGGGCACCCACGCAAGTTCGAGGTCGTCCGGATTGCCCCCGTGTCTGAGAAAGGCATCCTCGGCGCCGGAAATCAATTTGGATGTGATGAATTCGTTAAAACGGGAGGCCACTATGCCTATCCTCTGGCCGGAGGCCGTCAGTTTTCCTTCTATAACTTTCATATTCACTTCTTTTTTAGTTATTTATTAATTTGTTTTATCTTGTCTCTTGCTTGTCATACTTCCTGTTTCTCATATTTCGCGATTGTCATGATTAGCGATTAGGGAATCCCCCTCCCTTTCAACGGTTGCCTGTTCCGTTCAAATCGCGGACATGGAGAAGATGACCCATTTTCTTGTACTTCGTATAGAGGTAACGCTCGTCCTTACCGTTGGAAGCTATCTCTATCGGCTCGCGCCTGACTATCTCTATGCCATAGCCTTCAAGCCCGGTAATCTTCGCCGGATTGTTCGTCATGAGTATCATCTTCCTGACTCCGAGGTGGGCGAGTATGGACGCCCCGGTACCGTATTCCCGCTGGTCGGCCTTGAACCCGAGGGCGAGATTGGCCTCTACCGTATCCATGCCCTCGTCCTGAAGATGGTATGCTTTCAGTTTGTTGATAAGGCCTATGCCCCGGCCTTCCTGGCGCATGTAAAGCAGCACTCCCCTGCCCGCTTTTTCGATACGGCGCATGGCCTCCGCAAGCTGGTCTCCGCAATCGCAGCGCAAGGAGCCGAAAGCATCTCCCGTGAGGCATTCGGAATGGACACGGCAAAGCACCGGCTCATCCGTGGACACATCGCCTTTCACAAGGGCTATGTGATGTTCCCCCGTAATCTTGCTGACATAACCGTATGACCTGAAATTGCCGTATTTCGTAGGCATGTCCGCTTCGGCAACGCATTCCACGAGAATTTCGCTGCGGCGGCGGTACTTGATAAGGTCGGCTATGGTTATCATCCTGATTCCATGTTCCTTGGCAAATTCAATAAGCTCCGGGGTGCGCATCATCGTGCCGTCTTCGCGCATGATTTCACAGCAGAGGCCGCACTCTTCAAGGCCTGCTATCCTCATCAAATCCACGGTAGCCTCCGTATGCCCGGTTCTCACCAGCACTCCGCCTTTGCGGGCTTCGAGCGGAAACATGTGCCCCGGCCTGCGGAAATCGTAGGGCTTCGCATCCGGAGCCACGCATTTCATGGCAGTTACCGAGCGTTCCACTGCCGATATGCCGGTCGTTGTGGACACATGGTCTATCGAAACCGTGAAAGCAGTGGAATGGTTGTCGGTATTCTCCGCAACCATCTGCTTCAAATCGAGCTTGCGGGTCATTTCCGCACTCATCGGCATGCATATCAGGCCCTTGGCGTATGAAGCCATGAAATTTACATTTTCAGTGGTCGCATAACGTGCGGCGCATATCAGGTCGCCTTCGTTTTCCCTGTCGGGGTCGTCCACCGCAATAATCATCTTGCCGCTGCGCAAATCCTCCACAGCCTCTTCTATCGTACTGAAATATTTTCTGAAATCCATTTTGAATATTTTAAAATATTTTAAAATCCGTTTTCCCTTAAAAATTCTTCCGTAATCCCGGAAGGACGGCCCTGCGTCGCCTGTCTTCCGTCTGAAAGCACTGCCTGTATTCCGTCCGAGAGCACCGGTCTTCCGTCCGAAACCGACAGCAGCCTCCCGATATAACGGGCGAGTATGTCCACTTCCACGTTCACCGTATCCCCTGCCTTAAGAAGACCGAGTGTCGTGGACTGCCGGGTATGGGGTATCAGTGAGACCGAAAAACCGTCCGCATGCAGCCGCGATACCGTAAGGCTCGCCCCGTCAATGGTGACAGAGCCTTTTTCGGCTATATACCCGAGGATATCCTGAGGAACGGCTATCCTTGCGACCACTGCATTATCCTCGGTTTCAAGCGATACCACGCTGCCACAGGCATCCGTATGTCCGGAAACGATATGTCCCCCGAACCTTCCTCCGGCGGGCATGGCCCTTTCAAGATTGACCGGAGAACCGGGACGGAGATGCTGCAATGCGCTGCGCCTCAACGTCTGCGGCATGACATCCGCCGAAAAACCGGAATTTTCGAGAGCGGTAACTGTCAGACATACGCCGTTCACAGCGATACTGTCACCTATGGCCGTACCTTCAAGGACCTTATCCGCCGATATTCCGAGTACGGCGCTGTGCGCACCGTGCCTTACGGACACGATTCTGCCTATTTCCTCTATGATTCCCGTAAACATATTTTCCTGTCCAATGTTTCAAAAAATTCTTTCCTGTATGCATGTATCTCCAAATCGTCCCCGGAAAGGGCGATGTCGGCCACGGCCATCGGGACGGCCTGACACATTTTCATAAAACCGTCGCCCCCTACCGGACCTTTGGCATTGCCTCCTCCTATGATTTTCGGGGCCACGAAAACATAATATTCGTCCACGAGGCCGGCGCTGACGAAACTCCAGGCCGTTTCCGCCCCGCCTTCCACAAGTATGGAATCAATCCCCATGGACCCCAATTCATCGCACAGACAGGCCACATCCGGACGGCTGCTCCCGTCAGCTTCACAAAGCAGTGTCTCCACACCGAGAGCGTTCAGCCTCTTCAGGGACTGCCCGGAGGCCTTCTCCGTATGCACGACGACTGTCCGGTATTCCCTTGCCGTACGCACTATTTTGCTGTCGACCGGTATGGATGCGGACGAATCGAGAATAATCCTGACCGGAGAACGTAATCCCGCGGAAGGCTCCACCCTGCAATTCAGCATCGGGTCGTCGGCAAGCACCGTCCCTATCCCGACAATTATGCCGGTATAACGGTTCCTCAGCAGATGTGCCTTACGCCTCGACTGTTCTCCGGAAATCCATTTCGAATCCCCCGACACTGCCGCTATCTTCCCGTCAGCAGTCATGGCATATTTCAGGACCGTCCACGGCCGGCGCGAAGTGATGTATTTCAGGAAAACCCTGTTCTGCTCCATCAGTGCGTTTTCACACAGGCCGCATTCGGTCACGATTCCCGCCGACCGCAATATCTCCAGCCCTTTGCCGCACACCAAGGGATTAGGGTCTCCCAGACCTGCCACTACACGTGCTATACCGGCTTCGACAATGGCATCGGTACATGGAGGCTGTTTCCCGTAATGGCAGCATGGTTCGAGGGTCACATACATGGTGGCACCAACCGGAGACTCCCCGTTGGCCTTGCAGTCCAGCAGTGCCTCCCTCTCCGCATGAAGGCCTCCGTATCTTACATGATGCCCCTTACCTATGACTTTCCCGTCCTTTACAATCACGGCCCCGACCATAGGGTTCGGACTGACAGCCCCGACACCCTTTTCTGCCTCGGCCATCGCCATCATCATATATTGTTTGTCCGTTCCGTCCGACATAACCTTCATAACCTTCATCAAGCATAGACCGTCTGCGGCAAACCGCAATCAGCCATCATCATTACTAAGAAGTTGTTTAAAAATATAGTTTCAAATAAAATTCGTTTCAAATAAAAAACCCCGGGCATAACACCCAGGGCTACATATCCAACCAAATACACGGCCGCGAGGCCGCCGCATCCCGTCTTCCATCCGGACTTTGACCGTCGGTACCGGAGTTCCACCGGTTCAGTCCCTTTTCAGGGAGTCGCGGACTGTTACCGCCGGTAGGGAATTACACCCTGCCCTGAGAGATACTTTAGAAGCTGTTTAAAACAGTGTCTTAATTTTCGGCAGCAAATATACATAGAAGCCGAGAGTAATGCAAATTTATTTGCAAAGGTGCCGGAGAAGTGCCGGGGAATGCCGGGGCGTGCCCGGTTTGTCACTATTCTTGCATGCCGCGATTCCGCTTCCGGCGGCCCAAGAAACAAAATCTCTGCCTAAAGAATGACGGGAAAAGGGGTGGAAGTGGAATGAGGAGGAAAAATAGGATTTTGTCGTGTCATTTTCCACCCCACAGCCAGCCTACCCTTTCCGGAGCAACTGACAATCAACAACTTGCAAAAACAGGGCTGTCTTTGGGTACTTCCAGACATACCCAAAAGCAGGAATAATTTTAGTAAAATATTGATTATCAACATATTACAAAAACAGAAGATGGACATGGGGTGAGTTTTTCCGCCGCCACCTTACAATAGCGACTGCAACAGCTCCCTGTAACTTTCCCCCACAGGAATGCGGCGGCCTTCAGCGGAGGAAGTCGCCCCCCTGACGATTACGCCTCCCCTCTCTATCGCGCGGATTTTGTCTTTCCGTACTATGAAAGAGCGGTGTATGCGGATAAAATCCCCGGAAGGGAGCCGGGATTCGACAGTTTTCATCCCCATCAGCGACAGGACAGGCTCCCTGCTGCCCGAAAGGTATATTTTCACATAGTCCTTCATCCCTTCGATATACAGTATCTCGTCAAAATAGATTTGTATATATCTGTATTCACTCTTCACGAAAAACGAACTGCGCACCGGGGCGGAAGGGGATGGAAAACGCTCCAGAACCCTGCCGGCGGCTTCAAGAAAATCCTTGTATGAAATCGGTTTGAGCAGATAATCAACAGCATTGACCTTGTATCCGTCGATGGCATAACGGTCGAAAGCCGTCGTAAAGACAATCTTGACCGACTTGTCTATCATCCGCGAAAAATCCAGCCCGTCCAACTCCGGCATCTGTATATCGAGGAAGACCAGGTCGACCTGCATAGCGGCCAAGGCCCCCAAAGCCTCTACGGCACTGGAATAAGCCCCGGAAAGGGAGAGGAAAGGTGTTTTCTCCACATACGAAACCATCAGCGACAGGGCAAGCGGTTCATCATCCACGACCGCACAGCGCAAAATACGGTTATCAGGCAAAACTGGTGTTGTCATTGTCTTCTTCCCTCCTCTTTCATCAGTTCCAGACGGGAAAAATACTCCCCGCCGCCGGGCATCAGGCCCTTTTCCCACGAATAACCGCCGGGATACAGCAGTTCAAGCCTTTTCCCGACCTGCTCCAGACCGATTCCGGAACCGCTCCTGTCCGAATGGGGTTTCGGGTGGTAACTGTTCCTTATGTCGCAGACGATACGGTCCGGAGTCTCGTCGAAAAATATCCTTATATGGCTCCGTTCCACCGGCGATATCCCGTGCTTGAAAGCATTTTCGATAAGCGATATGAAGACCAGCGGAGCCACCGGCGTACGGCTGTCCGGAGAGACTTTTATATCGGTCTCGACCGAAACATTCGCTGAAACACGGATTTTCATAAGATAAATATAATCCTTGATAAAATCCATTTCCTTTCCGAGCGGCACTGTATCCTGGTTGTTGTCGTACAGGACATATCTCAGAAGCCGGCTGAGCTCCGACACCGCCTCCTGAGCCTTTTCGGAATCTATGGAAATGAGGGCATAAATATTATTCAGGGTATTGAGCAGAAAATGCGGATTCAGCTGATTGCGAAGATTTTTCAGTTCCGCCTCGCTCCTGCTCTTCTCCGCCTCGCGTCTCGCATTTTCAGCCTGCTGCCACCTTACGCTCATCTTGACCAGGGCGGAAAGGCATATTATTATGAAAATGGACACGAAATCCCGGATGAATGAAAACAGGACCGGATTGATTTTGAACCGCGGCCCGGGCGCATCGGGGACGAAAGAATACATTTGCCAGAGCATCATGGCGGTCGAAAGCACCAAGGCCACGCAAACATTCGCAATCACGAACCTGTGCTTCCTTCCGTTAAACAGCAGGCGCGGAATCAGGATGAAATAATTCAGATAGAAGGCGGCACAAAGCACCGTAAGGTTCAGGCAATGTCTCGAAAACCTGCCCCAGTCTATGCTTTCCCAACTGCGGTTCCACATGAAAAAAAGCGGAAGGGCGAAAAAAAGCGCCCAGACGATAATGTGTATTACCGCCCCGGGAACTTTGGAATGTGGTTTCTGCATCACGGCCATTCGTACTCGTTATTTTGCACCTCGCTATTTTTTCACCTCGTTATTCGTACCTCAACGCGTCTATAGGGTCAAGATTGGAGGCCTTGCGTGCCGGATACCATCCGAAGAACACACCGGTTACGGTGCAGACTACGAAAGACAGCACTATGCTCCAGGTCTGGATGCTTACGGGCCAGTCTGCAAGATATTTGATTGCCATGCAGGCCGAACAGCCTATCAGCACTCCTATCACTCCTCCTGTAAAACTTATAAGGACGGCCTCGATGAGGAACTGTGTCAGCACATCAATGCCGCGCGCCCCCACGGACATCCTGAGGCCGATTTCCTTTGTCCTCTCCGTTACCGAAACGTACATGATGTTCATGATGCCGATGCCGCCGACAATCAGCGAGATTCCGGCTATGCAGGCAAGCAGTGTCGTCAGAAGGTTCATTGTCGTATTCAGCATCTCGCTCAGCTCCTGCTGGCTGCGGACATCGAAATCATCGGCTTCGTCCTGCCCGAGATTATGCTCCTGCCTCAGAATGCTCGTAATCTCCGATATGGCATAATCAGTCATTTCTTCGGAGAGCGCCGAAGAAAATATGCCCTGGAGATATGTCTGGGACAGCAGCCTTTTCATCACCGTGGTATACGGGGCTATGACTATATCGTCCTGGTCCATACCCATCGAATTGTAACCCTTGGATTCCAATACCCCGACTACCCTGAACGGCACCTGGTTGAAACGTATCGTACGGCCTATCGGGTCACCCCCGTCAGGAAAAAGGTTGTCAGCTATGGTCTTTCCTATGACACAGACCTTGGCCGAAGCCTGTATGTCCTGCTCCGTGAACATCTCACCGTCTTCGATATTTAACTGCCTGATTTGCAGATAATCGATTCCGGCACCGGTAACTGTAGAAGGATAGTTGTTGTTGCCGCTGACAAGCTGGCCGGACGAAGTAACGTACGGGCTGACTGCCGAAAGGAAAATAGATTCGTCCCTCAGGGCCTCATAGTTTTCAAGCTTCAGGGTCTGCATCTCGGAAGGGTCGAGCCTCACACCCGCACGCCTTTCGCCTCCGGGAAAAATCATTATGATGTTGGAGCCCATGCCCTTGATTTCATCCTGGATGCTCTGCTTCGAACCTTGGCCGAGGGCAATCATGGTTATCACCGAAGCTATGCCGATGATGATTCCCAGCATCGTCAGGACCGCCCTCATCTTATTGTTTGCAAGGGCCTTTAAAGATATCTTGAATAAATTAGTCCAATTCATCGCCAATCAGTTATTTACTCAGTCGTCGGTCTTCGGAAGCGAAGCGAGTGTCGCTTCCGCCGAAAGTATGTTTTCATTGAGCCTATCTTCGATAATATGGCCGTCGCGGAGCCTGATATTGCGGCTGCTATATCCGGAAATCTCTGGATTGTGGGTCACGAAAATTATCGTCCTTCCTTCCGAATGAAGTTTCTGGAACAGCACCAGGATATCGAAAGAGGTACGCGAATCGAGGTTTCCCGTGGCCTCGTCCGCAAGTATGACGGCCGGATTGTTTACAAGGGCCCTGGCAATCGCCACCCTCTGCATCTGACCTCCCGACATCTGGTTCGACTTGTGTTTCAGCCTGTCGCCGAGCCCGACGGCCTCAAGGGCCTCTATCGCCCTGCGCCGTCTCTCGGAACCGGATATCTCGGGATTGTACATAAGCGGAAGTTCCACATTCTCAATGGCAGTGGATTTTGCAAGGAGATTGTAGTTCTGGAACACGAAACCTATCTTCCTGTTCCGGAGAATCGCCCTCTGGTTCTTGCCCATCGTCCGGACCGGAATCCCGTCGAGCAGATATTCGCCCGAAGTGGGAGTATCCAGGCAGCCGAGGATGTTCAGCAGAGTGGATTTTCCAGAGCCGGAAGCGCCCATGATTGTCACGAATTCCCCCTTATGGATATCGAAGGAAACTCCCCGCAAGGCATGGACGGTCTCGTCACCGACTATGAAATCCCTCTTTATATTGTCAATTTTAATAACACAGTCACTCATAACAACTTCGACTATTTTCAATCGATATTAATCAACATTCACGCCCGCACGTGGCTACCTCCTCGCTCCCGGATGCCCCATGAAACCGCGCGGTGGCTGGTTGTTCGCCACAGGTATCGCAAGCGAGACTCCGGTAACGACTTCTGTACCTTCGGGCACTCCGCCTGTAATCTCGGTGAAAGTCCCGTCGGAAATCCCTGTCTCCACAGGATATGCCGTGAAAACGTTTCCTTCCTTGACCCAAAGTTTCTGGGACGAATCGCAGTCCTTGATTACATCCTTGCGGCTTGTAAGAGGCTCACCCGGCATGAAGCGCAAGGCCTTGGACGGAACGAGCAGGACGTTTTCATGCTCTTCGGTATAAATGGTTATATTCGCCGTAAGCCTCGGTTTCAGCTTCAGGTCCGGATTGGCCGCCGAAATGACGACTTCGTATGTAACGACACTTTCGGTCGAAGTGGAAGCGACTGAAGATGAAGAAGAATTGCTGCTGCCGAGCCTTATCTGCATTACGCGGCCTTCGAAAACATCGTCCGGATATGCATCGACGGTGAACGAAACCCTCTGCCCGTCCTTAACTCCGCCTATGTCGGCCTCATCCACATCGGCAATCACCTGCATCTGTGTCAGGTCTGCCGCTATGTTGAAAAGCGTAGGTGTTTCGAAACCGGCGGCAACGGTCTGGCCTTCCTCGACCGCCCGGTCTATGACCACACCGTTTATCGGAGAAGTGATTGTAGCATACGAAAGGTTCCTTTCTGCCTTCGCAAGAGCGGCTTCGTTGGTATGGAACGTACTTTCCGCCATACGGTAATTGTAAAGGGCCTGTTCGTATTCAGTGTCGCTTATGAGGGATTTTTCGTGCAATGCCTTGCTGCGCTCATAATTTTTCGTCTGGTATTCGTACTCAGCCTTGCTCCCTTCGTACTGGGCCTTGGCCGAAGCGAGTTCGCTTTCAAGTGTCACCTTGTCCATTTCCGCTATAAGCTGGCCTTCCTTGACAATAGAATTGTAATCCACATATATCTTGTCGATGATTCCCGACACCTGGGTACCTACTTCGACTTCCGTTACCGGCTCTATCGTTCCGGTAGCCGTAACTGACTTTGACACATTGCCGTAAGTCACCGGAGCCGTTTCATATACCAGTTTGTTCTTTTCCGAGTTCTTTCCAAAGACAATCAGAAGCACGGCCGCAACGACTATGGCCGCAATGACCGTGATTGAAACGATTCTTTTCCCTTTTTTCATGATTATAAAATTGTTATTTCTTTTCCACTGTAAAAATTAAGCAGCTGTATATTCATGACAGCCATATATTTGGCCTGGAGCATCTGCATATTGGCCATGAGATAATTGTTTTTCTCGGTCAGGAGTTCAACCGTATTTTTCATACCGAGGTCGAACTGCTCGCTGACGAGTTCATAGCTGACACGCGCACTGTTGAGCTGTTCCTTGGCCGCCAGATACTGTTTCTGGGCGGAATTGGCATCCTGCCAGAACCCCTCGATTGTCTTGTAGAGGTCTTTCTGGCTTTCGATGAGTTCCAGCCTTGCCGTCTGTGTCTGTATCTCGGCCTTGCGTACCGCCGTCTTGTTCTGGAGGTTGCTAAAAATTGGGATGCTCAGCGTAAGGCCGACGGAATTGAACCAGCCCCGCTTCACCTGCTCGATGAAAGACATATCGGAACCGCTCGTATGGTTCGTACCTATGCCGGCCGAAAGGCTGAGGGACGGATAATAGCCTGCCTTGGATATTTTCTCCCCCAATTCGGAAGATTCGATATTGAGGTTCCCCGACTCTATTTCAGGCCTTACCCCGAGGGCCGCCTCATAAAGGCTGGATTTGTCTGGAAGCGGGACGAGCACGGACTCATCGGAAATCTCCGGAAGGAAGAGATTCATCTCATAATCCCCTTGTATTTCAAGGAGTTGCTTCAACTGTAACTTATAATCGGCCAACGTCGCTTCTGAAGAGACAAGCTGGTACCGGTCGCTGCTCCTCTGGGCTTCCAGCTGGGCATAATCTGCCTGGGAAATGCTGCCCGCATCGAGAAGTTCCTTGCCGCGGGTACATTCGGCCTCGCTGGTTTCAAGGGTCAGCCTCGCCACGTCCACGGCCTCGGAAGCATACAGTATCTGGACATAAATCTGTGCGATGCTTTCGAGAATCGAGTTCTGCGAAATGTCCACGTTCAGTTCCGCCAGCCGTCCTCCGAGCTTGTCCTGTTTGACGGTATTGCGAAGGCGCAACCCCTCGAATAGGCTCCACTGGGCATTCAGGCCGTATGAACCCATGTAGCTTGTTTTGTCGTTGGTCTGGAGGATTTCGCTTCCGGCTATGGTGCTGCTCGTCTCCTGGTATGGCTTGTTGGTCAGGTTCTGGGAGGTGGAGAAAGACACGCCCGGATACATCGCGGCCTTCGACTGCTTTAAGTCGAGTTCCGCACTTTCCACTTCAAGACGGCTCTTTTTCAATGAAATGTTTTCCTGGAGAGCATATTCTATGCAGTCTTCGAGAGTCCAGACCTTGTCAGGAGGCAGGTCTTCCTGTGCACCGGCGTTGTACGGAATGACGGCAAAGACCGAGATGGCCACGGCCGTGAGCGCCGATACGGATTTGTCATTAAATATTTTCATATATTTTTAAAAATTGTTTCCAAAAATTCTACGCGGCAAAATTACACGCCCTCCGGCAACTCTGCAAAAAGATTAGACGAAAACGCCGGAATTATGGACAAAAACCGCTTTACCGGCAATTATTACACAATTGGTTTGCTCCGCTCCAGGCTTCTGCGTATATTTACGTGCTGAAAAATACTGTTGCGCCAAAATAGCATAAAAGATGCCAGAATACACATATAAACACCCTCGTCCGGCCGTAACGGCAGACTGTGTGGTTTTCGGGATTGACGGCGAGACCGCCAAAGTCCTGCTAATAGAGCGTGGGAACGAACCTTTCAAAGGAAAATGGGCATTGCCCGGGGGCTTCATGGAGATTGGCGAGACCGCCGAAGAATGCGCCAGGAGGGAGCTGTATGAAGAAACCGGGCTGGAATGCTCCGGACTGACCCAGTTCCATACCTTCAGCGACGTACATCGCGATCCGCGCGAAAGGGTCGTAAGCATAGCATTTTATACCATAACCGAAATCTGCAAGGTCGCGGGAGGGGATGATGCGGCGAAGGCCAGATGGTTTCCACTGGAGGGGATTCCGGAACTGGCCTTCGATCACGAAAAAATCCTTGGAATGGCAATGCGGCTGTGCGCGGCCCAGCTGCCGGGTGCATTTTAACGCATTATACCCTTCAGCGTTTTACATTCAGCGCATTATGCCTTCAGGCAGATGCATTCCGGCAAGCACGAGATTGTTCTCACGAGCATAATCCATGAGATATTTTCTTGTCTCGACCGCCTTGGCCTTATCCATATCGTATGCGGCGCAATACTCGGGATAAGCCGACTGCAATGCGGCGCCATGCATGAAGTCTCCCGCTATCAGATATGTGCCCACCTGATAAGCAGTATGGCCCGGAGTATGTCCCACAGCCCCGATGGCAAGCACCTTCCCCGGAAGCACATCGCCGAAACCGAACAGATGCAACCTGTCGGAATAGGCCGACATCGTTTTCACGACCTGGGCCTTCTGGCCGTCCGGCATAGCCATCCATGCATCATATTCTGCTTGCGAGGCATAGACCTCGGCATTCGGGAAGGCTACCGAATCCCCCTTCATCATACCGCCTATATGGTCACCGTGAAAATGGGTCAGGTACAGGAAATCTATATCCTCGGGCGTCACTCCCGCCCCTGCCAGTCCTTCTTCAAGCAGGCTCTCCCTGGTGCCGAGACCGGTATCGAAAAGTATCGTCCCTTCACCGGTCTTTACAAGAAAGACACTCACGGACGACGGTATCCCTTCCTGAATGGACAATCCGGACACAAGGCTGTCAGGCACATCGCCGAACAACTCAAGCGGCATCAGTTTTTCCCCCGCATTGTCCTTAATCCAGGTAAGTTCCACATTGCCGTTCCTATCATTGCAGGAAGACAGTACGAAAGCGGCAGCCAGTACGGCCGCAGAAAGAAAATTTTTACAGTTCATCAACAGTCTTGTTGTAAAGGTTCATATCACAATAATCTAACGTTACATAATAAAACATGTCTCCTCCTTTGGATTCTCCGTAAATAAAAACTAGCGCACACATCCTTTCGTCATCCATGAACATATATGCTTTATCATTCAAAGAACTGAAATCACTAGAAGAATATGAACCATATATTCTGGTCAAGTTCGAAAATAATCTGTTAAACATGGACAAAGCATTATCGCGAGAGTTAAAGTTACATTCTAAATACACTCTATAAAGTCCATAATCATTAAAGTGCATAGTGACATGACGCCATTCATATCCACCCAATGTAACTTCATAAAGTCCCAATCGATTGTAATCCGAAATAGCAATTATGCCCTTTCTCATTAAAATCGTCCCTGCTGCTTCCTGCGAAGTTCCGAAGCGCACTCCGAAAAACGTATCCTGAATGTCGGAAGTCTGTGCCGCGGCTGTGGAAAAACCGAGAATAAGGGTAAAAATGATTATCGAAAACTTTTTCATGACACGTATTTTTAAACAACTTCTTATAAATTTTTATGAACGCACCAAAGTTAATGAAAATTTTCCGAGATTCCGCTAAACGGATTTTGCATGCGATTGCATTGCATACGCACATATCGGTATCAGGCGGAAGTCAGAGGCAGCGGCAGCCTTCGAGTTCAAGTAAAATTTTTTTTGCTTCAAGGCCTCCTCCATAGCCTGCAAGCGAACCTCCGGCACCTATTACCCGGTGGCATGGGGCAAAAATGGAAATGGCATTGGCACCGTTTGCATTCGCTACGGCACGCACGGCCTTTGGCATGCCGAGCTCCATGGCCAGCCGGCCGTATGAAAGAGTCCGCCCGTAAGGGATTTCCAACAGAGCTGCCCATACCCTGTTCTGAAACTCCGAGCCGGCAAAAAGCAACGGAATATCGAACGACGTCCGTTCTTTCCTGAAATATTCATCCAGCTGACGGGCCGCCTCACGGGTGATGTCCGAAGGGACTTCCGAATATGAAGCCGACAGATATGTCCGCAAGCGATGGTCTACCCTGCCGGGATGTTTTTCATTTGTCCAATTGCACAGGCAGAGCCTGTCGCCGAAAGAACCGAGTGTCAAATCCCCGCAAGGAGAATGGTATGTTTGAATAAAAATGTGCCCGCTTGTCTTCATATTTTTCCCATTTACAATCTCAAATATGCCTGAATGCCTCGAACGGCGAGTAAAGGAACATCCTCGGACCGCTGTAACGCATCACTTCCCGGATTTTCTCCCTCATTTCAGGACTATAACAATGTATGCTGCATTTCCGGCACGACTTTTTACTGACACCGAACGGGCAACTGTCCAACCGGGCCTGTGAATATCTCAAAAGGTCTTCACATTCGGAACAAAGCCCTTCCGCCCCATGCCTGCGACGGCAGTACAGCCTTATCATAAACTCCACCGTATCCTTTTCTTTCCGTATCTTCTGCATTTTCCGTATTTTCAGCATCCTCGCATCTTCTTTCTGTACCTCTTTCAGCTCTTTCTTTCCGCATCTTTTTTCTGCTTCTGCATGACAGATTTCACCAAAAACACACACAAAGATAGCAATTACGGACAAAAAAACACGGACTGGCGGATATTTCGGATTCACGGTCGGAAACATCCTGCCCACGCATAAAGTGGCGCCCCTGAGTACGGCTCATTTTCCACCCCACAGCCATCTTACCTATTATTAATATATTGATAATCAGCGTATTGCAAAATTGCAGGCTGCTTTTGGGTGCCTCAGAAAATACCCAAAAGCAGGAGTAATTTTAATAAAATACTGATTATTAAACACTTACAAAAACCGCAGATGGACGTGAGGTGGAAAAAATCCGAATCCATGAGACAAAACCTGGCAAAACTGGACATAATTGGCGGAAAAAAGGGCCGGGAGGGCATGAAAAAAGGCCCGCATAACCGTTTTTTATGATTTGCAAGTTATTGAGCCTTAAAAAGTTGTAAATTTTGAGCGGAAAACGGGAATCGAACCCGCGACCCTCAGCTTGGGAAGCTGATGCTCTACCAACTGAGCTATTTCCGCCTGATTGGGATTGCAAAGATATAAGGTTTGCGCATAAATCCAAAACTATTTTTCTTATTTTTGCAAATCGGCATTGATTTTAGCGGCCAGGCATTGATTTCCGGGCTGCGATACGGTGCCGGGAAGCATTGATTTTTAACCAGACAACAGAAACAGAAAAACAGAAACAGAAAAATTATGAAAACCGGATTTTCTTTCATCAAATTCACCGCGCTGGCACTGGCAATCGTAGCGGTGGCATCCTGCAAGAACGGCAACAGCGAGGCAGGATATTCTGGAACATACCATGCAATAATGCCGGCAGCCGACTGCCCGGGTATAAACACGATCCTGAGACTTGACACTAACGGCACTTATATCATTGATAGAGTGTACATTGACCGCAGCAACAGCGCCTATCAGGAGAAAGGAAAATACACCGTTTCCGGGGACAGGCTCACGCTCATCTCGGATGAGAACGACACGACATTGCTGAAAGCCGTGGACGGACTACTGAAATGGCTTGACCGTCAAGGAAATGAAATCACCGGAGACCTTGCCGGCAATTATACATTAAAACCTGGGGGAGAAATCCTGTGGCCTGACGGGAATGACGGCGCTTACCTGACCGGCGACTGGGTCGAACCGGTACCGGGAATGTCAGGACAGACCCAGGGAGTCTCACTGAAGGAAGACGGTACCGCCGAATCGATAAACATGGCCACTCTCCGATACGAGCAGTGGGACAGGATAGACAACATCCTGTTTCTGAAAGGAAAAAGCATAGGAAACGGGCAGACGATTGATTTTACCGACACACTGTTGATAAAAGGCCTCACGGCCGACTCCCTGACCGTTATAAGGGACGGCGTGGAAATCAGGTACGCAAGAAAAACCGAATAAACCCCGGGACAATGACCAAGACGATTTATCTCGCCGGAGGATGCTTCTGGGGTGCGGAGCATTTTCTTAAAATGATAGACGGCGTGGAAGAAACCGTCGTCGGCTATGCCAACAGCCGGCAGGTTTCGCCCACATACCAGGAGGTCTGCACGGGAGAGCCGGATGCCGTGGAATGCGTGGAAGTAAGATTCGACCCTGAAAGAGTGCCATTGGAAGACCTTCTCGGCCTGTTTTTCAAAATAATAGACCCGACAAGCATCGACAAACAGGGAGAAGACCGCGGAAGACAGTACAGGACAGGCATTTACTACACCGACCCCGAAGACGGGAAGCCCGTGCGCGAAGCCCTCGAAAAACTCTCACTCGACTATACCGCCCCGATAGCCGTGGAAGCCATGCCGCTGAAAAATTTTTACAGGGCGGAAGAATACCATCAGGACTATCTTGACAAGAATCCCGGCGGCTACTGCCACGTCCCGCAGCAGAAATTCATATTGGCAAGGCAATACAGGAAAAAAGGATGAGAGGGTAAAAAATGTGAGAAGAAAAAGGGGAGAGGACCAAAAGGGGAACTTTCAGCATTACGCTTGATCTGCAAGCCTTGAAATTCCTCCTTTCGGGTCCTCTCTCCGAGTCGTTCTAGTACGCATGAGTCGTTTCAGTACACACAAGTATCTACATCTTCACGCAACGCACGGCCATAGGCATGGCCCTGCCTTCGAAAGGAAGTTCCATACCGGAAGCGTCCGCCTGCATATACAGGCTCCGGCCTTCCGACCCTTCCTCCGGACACATGCTGCGTGTCCAGTAATATCCGTATTCGTCCGTCCCGTCGTGATTGCCGGAATAGGTAATCCTATAACCTGTAAACGGCCAGAAAATCCCTGAAACCGTAATGCCGAAATCGCCGGGCTCGAAAGCCTCTCCTGCCGTCCAGGCAGAAGCCGAAGGCACGGTGTAGCCGGCCGGGCACGGATCGAAGATGGTCTTGTCCATAGAGATATCATCACCCCACAGGAACGCCCCGGCATCCGGATTCATACAGAACCAATCGTAAGGCTTGACAGGTTCCACATAAAAATTCGTCATTATGAAACTCATCGGGTTCAGCACCGCCATGCAGGCATTTCCGAGAGCCTTGTCGGCATGTTCCATAGGAAGGGCATAATCCCATTTTCCCGTCCCGTCGCCGACATTGCAATTATTTGTCTCGTAATCATAGTCGCCCAAAACGGCACAATCTTCATAAGACATCAGGCTCGGCAACAGCGGATCCTTCCTTCCCCACTGATATTCCATGCCCCTGCTCCCGATGGCACCCTGCTCGACATCGCCTTTCTCCCATCCCGCCCGGGCATTGCAATACCTGAAACCGAACCGGTAGAAAGTGCTCAGCCGCATCAGGGCTTCCGTAGGACGTTTCTCCTTGTTGTCAAACACGACGGCAACCCGCATATTGTCGTACACCATGGTACGCGGGACGCCCTCCACGTTCCGGAAGAAGTTACGGTGCGCCTCCATGAATGCCAAAGTATCCTGGCGGTGGAACAGATAGGCAAATCGACCCTTGCTGAAGGGGAAGGCGAATACGGCCATCATCAGGCTCTCCTGTTTCCTGCGGATGTAACGGCATATCGTAGGATAACTGACCTTGAACCCCTTTGATGCCAGCTCCCTGTGGATGTCCTTCTTTTTCAGGCACTGCTTGCGCATCCCGTTGCGACTTCGGCGATCGTTCTCTTTTAACCAGCGATCTATCTCCTTGATTACCGCATCCGTCAGAACTCGCGGCGGTCTGGATGAGCCTCTGTAACGAGGAACCATCGACAGATAGTCTTCTACGCCGGTCTCAGGATCCTGAGCCACTGCCTCTTCGTAGCCCCGGACTATCCGACGGACTGTCTTCCTGTCCAATGATACACGCCGTGAGATCTCTCGTAGACTAAGTCTGTCTACACGATAGTAATGTAAAATCTGTTGCTTCTTGTCCATACTTATCATTCTTTTTTCTCGCTTTTTTCAAAGCTATACCGAATGTATCGTATGGTCCCTTTTTTATGATTTCTCTGGGGGATTTTTTAATGACTATTTACAAGCGAGTTGAATTTTAGTAAAATACTGATTTTTAATGATTTAGCAAAATTTAACTCGCTCCAAACTCGGATTTTGCCGGCATATTTTTCACCTCACGTCCATCTGTAATTTTTGTAAGTATTTAATAATCAGTATTTTATCAAAACCACTCCTGCTTTTGGGTACCTCAGAAAGCACCCAAAAGCAGCCCTATTTTTCGTAAGTTATTGATTATTAGTTACTTCTAAAAAAAGCAAAGTGGCTATGGGGTGAAATTTTTCACAAAATTGTAAGATACTGGCCTGCACAATCAGCGACACAATCAAAAACAGGCCTTCAAGCAGCCTGTAACACAGTTGCAAGCCAGCACGGTAACACCATAATGCGAAATAACCCCGCGATGGCAGGAAACTTGACCCAGTAATGGCATGAAAGTCAGCGCTCGGAATCGCATGAGGGTAACAGCCCCCGCGATGGCAGGGAACGTCAGTTCTCGGGACAGCTGGAGAGTTTGGCTATGACTGTCTCGCAGGCCCTTACCTCCTCGCCGAGCTGGACACAGATTTCCGCATCGACAGGAAGGAAAATATCCACACGCGAGCCGAACTTAATCAGTCCGCACTGGGTTGCGCCTTCGACCTCGTCACCGACTTCCGCATAAGACACTATGCGCCGCGCAAATGTGCCTGCAATCTGGCGGAAGAGTATCTCCTGCCCGTTGAAGCACTTCATTCCTATGGAAGTACGCTCGTTTTCCTCGGAAGCCTTGGGCTTGAAAGCCAACAGATATTTTCCCGGATGGTATTTGAAATAAGTTATAATCCCGGAAAGGGGATAAAAATTGACATGTACATTGAAGAAATCCATGAAAACAGAAACCTGAATGGCCTCGCGCCTCAAATGTTCTCCCTCGTATACTTTCTTGATTATCACCACTTTTCCATCGGCAGCAGAAGTAACGAGCCCGTTCTCGCAAATACATTCCCTCTTGGGCACACGGAAGAAATACGGAAGGAATGCCACGGGAACAACACCTACGATACCGGCGAATATCCTGATTACAAGGCAATCTACGAAATAAATCACGCTTCCGCAGATAGCCAAGACACCGAGATAAGCCACCAAAATCGTTCCTAAACCATCCCTGTGTACCTTCATAATAGACCTCCGCTTACCATTAGATGAACTTACCATTAGATGAAATTAAAAATTATCAGAAAAATGGCGCCGACAGGAAAGGCAATCAAGGCCCCGTCGAAACGGTCGAGCATTCCCCCGTGTCCGGGCAGGATATTTCCCGAATCCTTGACCCCGAAATGCCTTTTGAGCTTCGATTCAACCAAATCTCCGAAAACACTGAATACAAAGATAATCAATGTCAGGCAAATTACCGCCCACCAAGGAAGAAAACCGAACATCCAGTATTTTTTCAGCAGCACTCCGGAAATGAGAGCCACGAAGAGGCCGCCCCAGACACCTTCCCACGATTTTTTCGGGGAAATCGAGGGGAAGAGCTTGTGCCCGTGCTTCTGGCCGAAAGACATCCCGAAAAGATAGGCACCCACGTCCGAAGCCCAAAGAATTATGAAAAAGCCAATCAGTATGAGTCCGTCGAAGTTTCCGAAATCATCGAAAACCAGCAAGTTCATCGACACGAAAGGAAGGGCTATGTACACCTGGGAGGTAAACAGATAGGCCACACTGTCGAAATCATCGGCATCGTGTATGAACAGGCCGGCCACAAGAATCACTACCAAAGGTATTACCGCAAGCAGAATCAGCTTCATGCTGACATAGTACGGGAAAGACATGTGGAAGTATGTGAACAGGAACAACAGGACGGCAGCCATGTAGGCCAGCCATTTGGCCATCCGGAACTTTCCCGGGACCGTCATCCTGTAAAATTCCGAAAGGCAGGCAAGCATGGCGAACAACATCACGGGGACGAAAACGTATTCGCTGAAAAGCAGCGAAGCCAAAGTGACCCCTACAATCCCTACACCCGTTATCGTCCTTTTCAATGTAGCATTCATCTCTGTAAAATTTTTCTTCGGTTACCCGTTGTTCTCCTCCGTTGCCGCATCTTCATCAGGCGAATTCTCATCAGGCGAATTTTCAGCAGGCGAATCCTTAGCCACATCCGCCGCTTCTGATGCCGGCGGTTTTACCTTAGGGCCGAGGATAGCCTCTATATCTTCTGCGAAAATCACCTCTTTTTCATAAAGTAGTTCGGCCAGGCGCACGAAATTGTCTTTCCCGCTATCAATGATGCAGGAAGCCCTGCTTATGGCAGTATCTACCATGGAACGCACCTCCTTGTCTATTTCATCGGCCGTCTTGTCGCTGAACGGCTTGGTCCCGATGTTGCCGTTCGATATCAGCCCATAGTATGATAGATTCGGAACGGATTCTCCCATGCCGTAAACCATTATCATATTGTAAGCCATGCTCGTGGCCCTGTCGAGGTCGTTTGCCGCACCTGTCGAAATCTCTCCGGTGAACATCTGCTCGCCTACCCTTCCTGCCACAAGCGTGGCCATCTCGTCGAGCAGCTCGCCCTTCGAGCGGGTATGGCGTTCATCAGGAAGGAACCATGTAGCGCCGAGCGAATTGCCGCGCGGGATTATCGTAACCTTCAGGACCGTATCGGCTTTAGGCAGCATCCAATGCACCATGGCATGGCCCGCCTCGTGGTAAGCTGTGGCCTTTTTCTGCTCCGGTGTCATTACGAGGCTCTTGCGCTCGAGACCTCCTACAACGCGGTCTATCGCATCGAGGAAATCCTGTTTTTCTATGGCTTTTCTCGACTTGCGGGCCGCAATCAATGCCGCTTCGTTACATATATTGGCTATGTCCGCGCCCGAAAATCCCGGAGTCTGCTTGGCAAAGAAATCCGGATCGAAATCGGATGCTATCTTGAGTTTCCGAGTATGGACCTTGAAAAGTTCCACCCTGTCGGCCAGCTCCGGAAGATCAACGGTAATCTGACGGTCGAAACGCCCGGCCCTCATCAGGGCCTTGTCCAGTATGTCCACGCGGTTAGTGGCCGCAAGGATTATCACTCCGGAATTCGTACCGAAACCGTCCATCTCGGTAAGCAGCTGGTTAAGCGTATTTTCCCTCTCGTCATTCCCGGAAAAGCCACCGTTCTTGCTTCTTGCACGTCCGATGGCGTCTATTTCGTCTATGAACACGATGCACGGGGCTTTCTCCTTGGCCTGCTTGAAAAGGTCACGCACGCGGGATGCTCCCACGCCGACGAACATTTCCACGAAATCGGAACCGGCCATAGAAAAGAAAGGCACATCGGCCTCCCCGGCCACGGCTTTCGCCAGCAGGGTCTTTCCCGTACCCGGAGGCCCTACCAGCAAAGCTCCCTTAGGAATCTTGCCGCCGAGTTCAGTATATTTTTTCGGATTCTTGAGAAAATCCACAATCTCGTTGAGTTCCACCTTCGCCTCGGCAAGACCGGCCACATCGTTGAAAGTGACCTTCATCAGGCTCTTTTCCGCAATCTTGGCCGTAGATTTCCCGACATTGAAGATTCCGCCGGGACCTCCTCCGGCACCGGCGCCCTTGTTGAAACCACGGAACATGAAGAACCACAGCACCAGTATGAGCAGCGGGAAAATGAACCAGTTGAGTATCCCCCACATATCGCGCTTCTGCTCCATCACTACCTCGACCGAAGGTTTGCCCTCCTCGTTCAATACCGAATTGATTTCCTCGAAAGCCGTCTCCGGATCGAACTTATCGGAAACCAGGAAAAGTATGTGAGGAGGCTTATTTGGTATGTGCCCCCCGAAAAGCGCCGAATATTTCTGAAGGCTGTCCTTCTTTATCTGGACCTCGCCTTTGTATTCATTCCTTATATATACTATCTTGTCTATATCGCCGGCCAGAGCGTACTCCTTCACGTCAGCCCACTCCTTCTTCTGCGGATTCGCCCCCCTGTTGTTGAAAAACATTGCAAGGACGGCAACGGTTATCAGAATGTATATCCAGGTAAAATTGAAACGTATCTTACGGAAATTCGGACCTTTGCCCTGCGGCATGCCCGTATTGTTGTCATTATTCCCCATCTGGCTCATCGTCTTTATAATCGGTTTTTACAGCATCTGCCCACAAGTCTTCGAGACGGTAGAACTCCCTGTACTGTGTCTGGAAAATATGTATCACGATGTCGGCATAGTCCATTATCACCCAGAACGCATTCTCCTTTCCCTGCATCCTGACAACGCTCCTGCCGCACTTTTCCTCCATTTCCTTCTCAATATTGTCGCAGATTGCCGCGACATTCGTTGTCGAATCGGCGTTGCATATTACGAAATAATCGGCTATCGCCGTACCTATTTTTCTTAAATCCAAAGAGATGACATTTTTAGCCCGCTTGTCGAGCATAGCCATTGCAATGGTTTCGAGTTCCTTTTTTGCAATATCCATTTTAAAAACACTAAATTTGGGGGCAAATATACCACAAAATTCACACCAATGAAAAGAAACATTGCCATAAAATGGTTCAAATGCATAGATTCCACTAATAATGAAGCCATTAGGAATATCGACGATTATGACAGCATGACAGTGATAGCGGCCGAATCGCAGACCGCGGGCAAGGGCCAGAGGGGAAACGGATGGTACAGCGAAGCCGGAATGAACCTGACATTTTCGGTCATAGTCAAATTCGAAGATTTTCCCGCCTCGGAACAGTTCACCGTATCTCAGGCCGTTTCGCTCGGAATCTGCGACTACCTCCGGAGATTCGGGCTGGAGGCAAAAATAAAATGGCCCAATGACATATATGTCGGAGACAGGAAAATATGCGGAATCCTCATAGAAAACGGAGTCCGCTCCGGAAGCCTCGCCCGCAGCATAATAGGCATAGGGCTGAACCTGAACCAGACGGAATGGGGCACGACCGCACCGAATCCGACCTCGTTGGCGGCGGAATGTCCGGGCGGAGGCCCATATTTTCCCGAAAAAGAACTCGAAACGCTCGTTTCCGACATTTTCTCACGGCTCGAATCGAAAGACACCGCGGAAATCCGCGCCGGATACAAGAGGAAAATGTATCGCATCGACGAATTCCATGAATATGAAAACAAAAAGGATGGTGGAAAATTTTACGGAAAAATAATCGGGACCACGGAAAAAGGCACCCTCCTCGTACAGGACAGGGAGGGTGCGGTAAAAGAATTCGCCTTCAAGGAGATAGGCTATATCATTTAAGGCCCGTCATACGGAGAGTCCCTTGATTGCCCTGCATTCCATGTCCCTGTCGGCAGCCTTGAATACGGCGCTTCCCGCCACCACGCAATCCGCACCGGCGGCGAAAACCTCGTCGGCATTTGACGAGGATATGCCTCCATCGACCTGGATAAGGGTATCCAGCCCCTTGTCGTCTATCATCTTGCGCAGAAGCCTTACCTTAGGGAGGGAATCCGGCATGAATTTCTGCCCCCCGAAACCGGGTTCCACCGACATTACGAGCACATAATCGGCCTCCTCCAACAGCGGTTCGAGGATTTCTGGCCTCGTAGCCGGCTTGATTACGACCCCGGCCTTCATGCCAAGGGACCTTATTGAGCGCAATGCTTCGAGAGGCTTATGGGTGGCCTCATAATGAAAGCTCAGCCACTCCGTCCCTATTTTCGCGCATCTCTCGAAATAATTTTCAGGACGGACAATCATCAGATGGGTATCCAAAGGTTTGCGCGCATATTTCGCTATGGCCTCCATGACAGGAAAACCGAAGGATATGTTGGGAACGAAGATGCCGTCCATGACATCTATATGGAACCAGTCCGCCACGGAGCCGTTCACATATCCGATATCATCGGCAAGCCGGGCGAAATCTCCTGAAAGGATTGACGGTGCAAGCAGTCTCATAAGCCTTGGAATTAACGGAATCATTCATAATTGACAAGAATATCCTGAAGGAAGGCGACGAATTTGTCGAGCGACGCAAGTTCGAGCCTTTCACCCGGAGCATGCACCCCGCGAAGGGTAGGTCCGAAGGAAATCATGTCCAGCTCGGGATAGATATCCAGGAACAGCCCGCATTCAAGTCCTGCATGTATGGCCCTTACTACCGGTTCATGGCCGAAAAGCCCTTTGTAGGAGGCAACGCAACGTTTCAGCAGCGGAGAGTCCATCCTCGGTTTCCATCCCGGATATTCCGACTCATGCGTAACCTCGGCACCTGCAAGTTCGAAGGCCGCCTGTACTTTCGCGGCAGCGGCATCCCTTTCGGAAGTGACCGAACTTCTCTGGCTCGTCCCTATCCTTATCAGTCCCGGTTTTTCAAGTTTTACCGAAGCAAGGTTGGTCGATGTCTCCACCAGTCCCTTTATGTCCGGACTCATTCCGAGCACGCCGTGCGCCACGGAAACAAGGGAACGCAGAAGCCTGCCGGCGCTTTCAGGGTCGATTGCGCTTTCAGGCATTTCCACCTCCTCGAAAGAACCGTAAAGTCCAGGATCGGTAACGGAAAACTCTCCCTGTATGTCGGAAACGAAATCCCCGAATGCCTTCTTCATTCTCTCTACCGCACTGTCCGTAACGGCAATGACCGCCGAAGCCTCGCGCGCTATCGCATTGCGCTTGTTGCCGCCGAGGAAAGAGCAGAGCAGGAAGTCCTCACCGAGGCAGGTATACAGGAAACGCGCAAGCAACTGCACGGCATTGGCGCGCCCCTTGTCTATGTCATCCCCGCTGTGTCCGCCTATGCCTCCGGCTACCTTTACGGCAAAGGCTTTCCGACCCTCGCCGATTCCGACAGGGGTGTATGCAAGACGGGCCGTGGTATCCATGCCGCCGGCACAGCCTACGAACAGCTCCCCTTCGTCTTCTGAATCGAGGTTGATAAGAATCTTCCCCGTAATGAAGCCCGGCTTCAATGCCTTGGCCCCGTAAAGGCCGGTCTCTTCCGATACGGTAAACAGGGCTTCGATACGGCCGAGCTTCAGGTCGCTGCCGAGCACTGCAAGCTGGGCTGCCACGCCTATGCCGCAATCGGCCCCGAGGGTGGTATCCTTGGCGATAAGCCATCCGTCCTCGATTTCATATTTTATAGGGTCTTTCGAAAAATCATGCTCCACACCCTCGTTTTTCTCGCACACCATGTCCGAATGGCTCTGCAAAACGATTGTCGGCCTCTTCTCGAACCCCGGAGCGGCCTCCTTTATTATTACAACGTTTCCTATTTCGTCCCTTTTCGCTTCGAGCCCGAGACGTTCCGCATAATCGAGCAGATAGGCCGTAATCAGCTCCTCGTGCCCCGATTCGCGGGGAATTTTCGTAATTTCGTCGAAAATCGACAATACCTGTTTGGAATTCATACCGTTAAAATATTTAAAAAAATAATTTTCTATTCTGGCATCGACCGGATTCCGACAAAGTTACATTTTATTTACAATACGGCAAAAATAATTGCCGGACATTAGCTTATTACATTCTTTTGACTATCTTTGCGGCCCGAATTGAGAGGTTGTTTAAAAACAGCTTCTGAGATAATTTTTTTATTCATGAAAAATTTATTAATCAAAGCATCAGCGGGTACACTCGCGCTATTCGGGCTTATCTCGTGCATAGATTCGAGATACGACTTAGCAAACAACGAGCTCGACATGAACATCAGCTTCGGAGGCGACAGTCTCTCACTGCCTGTCGGCTCTACCGGAAACACAACCCTGAAAGACATCCTTAAACTGGAGGACAACGAATACCTCAAAACGGATGAAAACGGGAATTACATCATCGCCCCGGAGGCCGTGGATTTTTCCGAATCGGTACCGGTGGACAACTACTCTTTCAGGGGCGACCCGGCTTATCTCTATCTGGACTTCGGCAGCATCCCCCAGACAAGCGGCCTTCCTGACGAAGAGTTCAACTACGAACTTCCGGAGACCCATGAAGTGGATGTGACCTTCGACGACATCGAAGTGGACGAAATGATTGAAAGAATAGACAGAATCGAATTCGATGCGGTAGCCGTGGTTACAGTGGAACTCGCCACCGATGCGGTAAGCCGCGTGCGGATAGACGAGCTGTCGGTAATATATCCGGGATGGCTTCTGGTAGAAAGCGAGAACCCTGCAAAGGTCAGCGGCGAAGTGACACTGGACACCCCTCTTGTTTCCACCATGGACATCAGCGGAGTAGACTTGCACGATTATCCGGAAATGTTCAATCCTGAAACCCACCTGCTTACGATAAAGGACAAGATACGCACCAACTGCGCCATCACCCTCTTCGGCGGGGACATAAGCAATGAAGGCGGCGAAATACTCATAGACGTTACGGTAAACATCGTATCCCCTTCAGGAAGCGACGACATTGATGTATCCGCAATCGAAGCGGCGATTTCGGTGGCCACAGATCCGGTAACGGAAAACTTCGGCCTCGGGTTGGACGATGAAGAAGGCCTGATGTCCGGGGAAGGCATCCTCGACCTGACAGGCTCGTCCGTCTACCTCGACCTGAACAACGGAGCCCCTCTTGCCGCCTCATTCAGCGGGAAAATCGAGACTTTCGGCAAAAACGGGGAAAAACTCGCGGAAGTGGCCTTCGACACCCCTGAGATAGCCGCATCTTCCGAGTCGCATTTCGTCATTTCGCAAAACGGCAGTGCTGAAGGAGATTACACGGGCATAACCGTGGAAAATTTCGACGACCTGTTTTACCGGATTCCTGACAACATTTCGATTACATTCAATGCCAATTCATCGGCCGACTGCCGCATAATCCCGGGAAGCAATTATGAGATTTCGGGAACATGCCGTCTGGAAACCCCGGTATGTTTCGGCCCGGATCTGGACATGTCGGTCGATTATACCATTGAAGACTTGCAGAACAAGCTCGAAGGTTACACCGACATCCTTGACGGCATAATCATCGAAGGAAAAGTCGTATCCACCATTCCGGCAAACGCCACACTGAGCGGGATGGCCGTCGACATCAACGGCAACCCGATAGAGGGCATCGAGATACTTTCCGCCGACGGGGGCACCATTGAAATCCCTTACAGTCCGGATGCCGGAAACCCTGCCGAAATATCTATCTCGTTAATGGAAACCATTGACGGGGCCATTTCCGGGCTGAACGGCATAATACTGACGTCAAGGCTCTATAAAGGCACGGGGGAAACCGTCAATATCGACAACGGAGTGGTATTCGAAGACATTACCCTCATCATCCCGGGCGGGGTGAATATAGATTTGTCAGAAGACACAGATGTAGAATAATCCGACAATTGAAAATTCAAGATATGAAAAATATAATAAAAGCCGCAATCATAACCTTGGCTTTACTGCCATCGGCAGCAGCCGCTTCCCAGGCACAGGAACTGAAATCCTCGTATTTCATGGAAGGGGCGGCATACAGGCACAAAATGAATCCTGCATTTTTCAATGAATCCTCATACATCAACCTGCCGTTCATTGCATTGGGCAATTTCAACTTCGGACTCAATTCAAACATGGGCCTAAGCAATTTCATCTACCCTATGGAGGACGGAGGACTCACTACATTCATGAACAGTTCTGTGAGCACGGAAGAGTTCCTCGGAGGGCTCAGCGCCGAAAACAGACTGACATTGGACCTCAGCACCGACATACTCAGCCTCGGATTTTTCGGCATAGCTGGAGGCTTCAATACGATAGAAGTCGGATTGAGGAGCAACACCTCGGTCAACCTTCCGAAAGAGCTGTTCGCGGTCCTGAAAAACTTCATGCCGGAAGCCGAAGGGACATCCTACCATATCAGGAACATCGGGGTCACGAGCAACAATTTCCTTCAGTTTTCCTTAGGGCATAGCCGCTATGTCTGGAAAGACAGGATTTCCGTAGGAGCGAAACTGAAGTTCCTCGTAGGCGTGGCCAGCCTCGATGCCAATATCGACAGGCTCGACCTTTATTTTTCAAAGAACGTCTGGAATGCCGACATTTCAGGAAGCGGATACCTTGCGCTGAAAGGGGCCGGGCTGACTTCCGATGCCGACAACTACATAGACGGCTTCGATTTCAATTCGAATGAAATCGGCATAGGTGGATACGGCGCGGCAATAGACTTAGGAGCATATTTCGACATGGACTACCTTGTTCCGGGACTTGCCATTTCCGCCTCCGTCACAGACCTCGGTTTCATCAACTGGTCCGGAGTCCAGACGGCCGACTGGAACGGCAACTTCGAATTCACGGGAATGGACAATATCGGGCAGGGCAATTCACTTGATTCCGAACTCGATGCCCTCGGACAGCGCGCGTTAAAATTCATCAGGCCGAAGAAAGGCGAAGAACTTCCGTCCAAAATATCGATGCTGAGCGCAAAGATGTACATCTCGGCCGAATACAAGCTGCCGATGTACGACAAGGTAAAATTCGGACTGCTTTCCGCAACCACTTTCAATGGCCCGCACACATACAGCGAGGCAAGGCTCGTAGCCCAGTATTCTCCGGCAAAATGGTTCGAGTTCAGTCTCAACTATGCTTACGGGAGCCTCGGCCATTCATTCGGCTGGATGCTCAATTTCCATCCGAAAGGCTTCAACTTCTTCATAGGCAACGACAATTTCTATCTGGGAAAATACAGCCCGCAGCTGATACCTGTAGGAAAGATAAAGATGAACATAAACTTCGGTTTCAACATCACCTGGGGTAGCGACAAGATAGCCAGCCACAAGGAAAAACTCAAGGGCTGAATCCGGAAAGGCAAAAATGAAAAAAGCGGCTTTCACGGCCGCTTTTATTTTATGTCTGTCCGTTCCGCACTATCTTCCGTTCCCGTAAAGCAGGGTCTTCTCGATATCGCTGACATACTGCCTTACGCTCTTGTCCGTATCCATAAGGTCATTAACCGTCTTGCAGGCATGGAGCACGGTGGCATAGTGACGGCCGCCTATCCTTTCACCTATGGTGGACAAAGATGTTTTCGTATGGTTGCGGCTAAGGTACATGGCTATCTGCCGTGCCTGCGCCACCTCCCTCTTGCGCGAATTGGCGTCCATATCCTTTTCGGTGATGTTGAAATAGCTGCAAACCACATCCTTCACCCTGTCGATGGTGATTTCCTTCCCGCCTTTCCCGACGATGTTGTCCACTACGGAAGCAGCCAGTTCAAGGGTTATTTCCTTCTTTGCAAGCGTAGAATTGGCAATAAGTGAAATCAAAGCCCCTTCAAGCTCCCTGAAATTGGTGACAATCTTGTCGGCAAGGAATTCAAGGACATTGCCGGGTATCTCGACACCTTCACGGAAACTCCTGTGCCTCAACATTTCGAGCCTGGTCTCATAGTCCGGGGCCATCAGTTCCACGGACAAGCCCCATTTGAGCCTCGACAGAAGGCGGTCTTCGAACTTCTGCAAATCGACCGGAGCCCTGTCGGAAGTAAACACAAGCTGCTTGCTGTTCTGATGCAGATGGTTGAATATCTGGAAAAAGGCGTTCTGGGTGCCCTGCTTGTCTGCGAACTCCTGGATATCATCTATAATCAGGACATCTATCTTCATATAGAAATGCAGGAAATCCACCAGTTTGTTCTGATTCACGACCGCATCCATATACTGGGTCTTGAACCTTGCCGCCGGCACATACAGGACAATCAGATCCGGAAACCTTTCCTTGACCGCTATTCCTATGGCCTGCGCCAGATGGGTCTTGCCCATTCCGGAAGCGCCGTAGATGAAAATAGGGTTGAAAGGCGTGTCGCCAGGCTTGACAGCTATGGTCTTCCCGGCGGTAAACCCGAGCCGGTTGCATCCCCCCTCTACAAAATTGTCGAAACAGTACTGAGGATTGAGCTGGGGGTCGATTTTCAGTTTCTGGAGTCCGGGAAGTATGAAAGGATTTACGGACGACTGTACTGAAGGCTGGATGAAAGTCTCCTTGTTTGTCAGCTGGCCGCTGTTCTGCCCCGGATACCTGATATGAGGCTGGTTGGACACAATCTTCACTTCATACACAAGCCTGGCCTCCGGGCCGAGCTCGCGGTGAAGCACCTTTTTAAGAAGATCCAGATAATTGGCCTCAAGATATTCCCTGAAAAATTCGGTAGGGACACGGAGGGTAAGGGTGGCTTCTTCCAACCTTACGGGAACAATCTTTTCGAACCACGTCGCGAACGACTGCGGCTCGATGATATCCTTAATGACATTAAGGCAATTGTTCCAAACCAATATATGCTTGTCCTCCAACATCGGTATCCCTTTCTCGGTATCTTTTTCGATTAACGGAAGACAAAAGTGAAAAAAAACTTTTTCAATAAAAATGAAAATTCCTATTGGAATATTTTAAAATTTTACTTCTGTCGTGAAACGCGGATTTTTTTGAAATATTTTTGTAACATCTTGAAAATCAACGCAAAACAGAGAAATTTAAAACATCATTCTGTTGATTATTAACATCTTATGCACAATCAGAAAATCGATACCCTGATATACTTTTTCGGGTTGTCTTTTATCGCCCGTACCAACGAATCGACGTCCGACACCAGCGAGTCCACACGGAGATAGAGCGAATCGTTTTTCAGTAACAGGCCGGCACTCCCTTCCCCTTGCTCAAGGGATGAAAGTATCCGCGACAGGGAGGAGGTTATCTCCCCTATTCCGGCATCCTTCAACTGTGACGACACCTCCGAAAGGTCGGAAATGATGTCCGTGATGTCGCCTTTCCCTCCGGCAAGAACCTCCGAAAGTTCCTTCATCTTTTCCGAGAATATCTTCAGGTCCGGAACGACATCCCCGGCATCCGAAGCAATCCTGTCTATTTCGGACGAGACGGAAGCGAGCGATGCCAGTATCGACCGGATATCTGCGCTGTTGGCATCGAGGATTCCGCGGAGGGAACCGACAGCAAGCGAGACGGAGTCGAGGACCGAGCCGGCATTGTCGAGAATGCCCGGAAGCTTCTCCATCAGTGAGCCCATCATATCGGGAGCAAGGGCTCCCTGCATCGTATCGCCCGAAGAAGCCATTGAACCAGAAACGCCTTCAAGTACCCTTACGGACTTGCCGCCCATGAGGTCGCTGCTGTATATCTCGAATCTGGAATCCGAAGGTATCCCGAAGCGTTTGTCTACCGAGCAGGAAATATGGAAATCGCCGGACTCCGGAGAGTACTCGACACGATCCACGTTTCCGGCCTTGAAACCGCGCACATACACTCCTGCCGAGGTCTTCAGACCGTTTACGTCATCGTAAGTTACGACATATTCGTGTTCTCGGTTGAAGACATCCTTGTCCCTGAGATAATTTATCGCAAAATATGCGGCTACCACCGTGGCCACGACCATCAGGCCTATTCTGAATTCCTTACCGGGCTTTTTCATATCCTTATTTATTTTGCCGGGGCTACCGTCCCGTTTTCTATTTTCACTACGTATGCATCCGGGAATTTCTGCCTTACCTTGCGCAGGAAGGATCTTGCCTCCGCGATTGAAGAACAGTCCCCGGCCACATATTTATAATTTTTCCCGCTTTTGTAACTGTCGCAGCTTATGCCTTTGAAGGCCGGATCTCCGGCAGGCAGCTTGCGGCTGAGTACGAAGACCTGCACTCCGTACCTTACGGAACCGTCGTCGCCTCCGCTGTCGGAAGAGACTCCGCTGCCGGCAGATACTCCATCCTGTGCTGGAGTGTTTTCGATGATTCCGCTCTCGTCATAATATTCCTTATATTCGCTGAATGCATCGAATACGTTCTGGGCCAGCTTGTCCTGCCCGCTTTTGCTCCGCAGCACCGACAAATCCGAGGAATTCGAAATGAAGCCGAGTTCCAGAAGCACGGAAGGCATGGCGGTGCGTACCAGGACGAGGAACGGATCCCTCGATATCCCCCTGTTTTTCTTTATCGGACCTTCCCCCATCCTCTCCTGCACCAGTGTCGCAAGTTGCAGGCTCTGCTGGAGATGGGCGTTCTGGAGGAGATTGAAGATGATGTAGGATTCGGGATCGTTCGGATTGAAACCCTGGTATGCCGTGGAATAATCGTCTTCGAGCAGGATTACGGAATTTTCCCTCCGGCACAGCTCCATACTTTCCGAAAAGGTGTCCCTGTTCTTGTTCGAGGAAGGGCCGAGCACATGGGCCGAAGTGCCTGTCGGCGAGGAAGAATCCACAGCGTTGATATGTATCGATATGAACAGGTCCGCCTTGTTCCTGTTGGCTATCTCCGCCCGCTCGTTCAAAGGGATGAACTTGTCCGTAGTCCTCGTATATATCACCTTCACGTCCGGATATGCGGCCTTTATCTTGTTCCCGACCTGCCTTGCAATCGACAGGGTGAGATTCTTCTCGTAGGTCTTTCCGTCCTTGCTCACACAGCCGGCATCATGTCCCCCGTGCCCCGGGTCGAGGACGACTGTCTTCAGGCGCACCTTGCTTTCGGGTTCCGCATGGCATAAAAATGGCATGGTAACCGCGAGCAATGCCGATAAAAACGTCAAGATGGAATGCGAAGCCAAGTACTTCATAATTTTTTTAAAATTTTTACTACATTTGCATCTTGCAAAATTATGAAATTATTTTCGATTATTTGAATAATTGATGTCGAATCGATATATTGGAAAATACATATCGTCGCTGCTGGTCCCGGCAATTGTCGGGATTCTGGTGTCATTCCTGTCCCCAGGGGTGTCATCGGCGCAGACTCCCGTAAAAGATTCGACAGAGGTTTCCGTCCAGGAAAACGACAGGCAGGAAGACGGGCGTGACAGAAGGGACCGCGGACAGAGAAGGGGCCGGCGCAACAAGGAAAACATCCCTTCGGCGGACGAGAGGGTAAGGCCTTCCGAAGACAGGCTCGACTCGCTTGTACGCTCCCGCCTGGATTCGACTACGCTCGCAAGGATGGACTCCATCGAAACGGCAAGGAGGGATTCCATTGCCCGCGTACTTGCCGACACGACGACCGACAAGCCGGGAGCCATAGACCGGCCGGCATTTTCCACGGCAAGGGATTCGATTGTGGAGGATTTTTCCGGAAAATACAAAATGATCTACTATTACGGCGATGTCACCGTGGAATTCGGCGACATGAAGATGACCGCCGAATACATGGAATACAATGTGGATACGAAAACTGTCTTCGCCACCGGAATCAAGGACAGTCTCGGTAACTGGACCGGCCAGCCGACAATGACCGACCGCGGACAGTCCTATACGATGGAAAAGGTCATCTACAATTTCGAGACCCGCAAGTCGAGGGTCAAGAACATGATTACCCAGGACAAGGAAGGGGACATTTACGGCAAGGACATAAAAATGATGCCCGACAAATCGATAAACATGCGGAACGGGCGCTATACCGTCTGCGACAACGAGGATCCGCATTTTTATCTGAACCTCACCTCCGCAAAGGTAATGACGGAACCGAGCCAGCGTACAGTATTCGGCCCGGCGTACATGGTGGTGGAAGACGTTCCGCTGCCGCTGGCCATCCCTTTCGGCTTCGTTCCTAACATACAGGACAGGGCGAGCGGAATTCTGATACCGACCTTCGGAGACGAGGGAGCCAGGGGGTTCTATATGAAAGACCTCGGACTGTATCTTGTGCTCGGCGACTATTTCGACATAGCCCTGACGGGAGATGTCTACACCCTCGGTTCATGGCAGGTAGACGTGACCTCGCGATACAAGGTCAATTACAAGTTCAACGGAAACTTCGGGCTGACATATTCCAACGACCAGACGGGCGAAAAGGGAAGTACGGACTTCTTCCAGACGAAGAACTTCTCCGTAAAATGGTCCCACACGCAAGACCCCAAGGCCAGGCCGGGAACCACTTTCAGCGCATCGGTCAATTTTTCCAGCCCGTCCAACAACAAATACAACTCCAACAACATACACGAAGCCCTGACGACCCAGACCTCCTCGTCCATATCCTGGAGCCGCCGGTGGAACAAGGTGACACTCTCGCTGAGCGCTCTGCACAATCAGAATGCGAGGGACAGCTCCTACTCCATCACGCTTCCGAACCTGTCCCTGTCCGTGAGCACGTTCTATCCGTTCAAAAGGAAGGTAAGGGTAGGAAAGGAAAAACTGTATGAACAGATTTCGTTCAGCTACAACACCTCTTTCCAGAACAGAATCCAGTTCAAGTCCAGCGATGTCGGCAAACCGGGATTCTGGGACAAGCTCAACAATGGCATGACCCACAACTTCTCCATCGGACTGCCGTCCTTCACGGTTTTCAAATACTTGAACATCAACCCGTCCATTTCATACGGCATGAACTGGTATTTCAGGAAAACGGAAAGGGAATACAACCCGGAGACGGGACGTGTGGAAGAGAAGGAAGGGAAGGTGTTCAGCTCCTTCGGGGCCACCCACAGATATAGCGGAAGCATCAGTCTCGACACAAGGATATACGGACTCTTCAACTTCGGCACGCAGCACAGGCTCCAGGCCATCAGGCACATGATATCGCCGAGCCTTTCGGTCAATTTCCAGCCGGAGATGGGTACCGCATTCAACGGATGGAGGACCTACAAATACATAGATGCCAACGGAAAGGAGCAGATACTGGACTACAACGTCTACAGCGGGCAGATGAATGCCCCGCCTTCGCGCGGAAAGACGGCCTCGCTCACCTTTAACATAAACAACAACTTCGAAGCCAAGGTGCGGGACCTGAAGGACACCACGGGAACGGGAACGAAGAAAATCAAGCTCATAGACCAGCTTAATATTTCCGGAGGCTACAATTTCCTTGCGGACTCGATGAAACTGGATAATTTCCGGGTCACGATGAGCACGAACGTATTCGGAAAATTGGGAATCAACGCCAACATGACCCTCGACCCGTACGCCGTGAACGAAAGGGGGCAGAGGGTGAATGTGTTCAATGCGAAAAAGGAAGGCTGGTACCGCCCGGTAAGGATGACAAACGCAAGCGTTTCACTGTCCTATACATTGTCCGGAGAGGGCAAAATCAACGGAATGGACGGACAGGACAAGAACGCCCAGGGCTCGATGACTACCTACAGAAGGACATACAGGCATCCCGTAACCGGGGAATTCATTCCGGGAGGATGGCTGTACTATGTCAATCCCAATGCCCCGTGGAGCGTTTCCTTCAGGTATTCATACGTATTCACGAGGGGGTACAAGTACGTAAATGAGCAGCTTATGGCCAACAACCGTCATACGCAGGCCCTGAGCATCGATGCCAATGTGAATATCACCCCGTCCCTGTCGATGCAGATTTCGACAGGTTTCGACCTGATGGCGATGAAGATGACGACGACACAGCTGACGGCAAGGTTCAACATGCACTGCTTTAATATAGAGGTATCGTGGATTCCTTCCGGCCAATGGGAGCAGTGGAGTTTCAAGATAGCCGCCAATGCCGCAACACTCGCCGACCTGCTCAGATTCAAGAAAAGCACGAGTTATTGGGACAATTAGGAAAATTTTGCCCCTCCAGGGCCTTAAAACGCCGATTTTTTTTGTTTATATGTACTAATTTGCTATTTTTGCAGAACAGTTTTAGAAAACGGGAAAGGATTTCTGCCATTATTCTCAATGTTAGTCAATCCTGAATTTCATTAATTACTTACAGCTTTTTCATAAATGTACAAAATTTTTGAATTAAGAGAAAAAAGCCTCGAAGAACTGATTGGAATCGCAGAGGGGTTAAACATCGCCAAGGCGAAGAAGATGGATAAGGAAGAATTGGTTTATAAGATTCTGGATCAGATGGCTCTTGACAATGCAGTCAAAGAAGTTCCGGCAAAGAGGGGACGGCCTGCCAAAAAGAAGACCGCAGCCGTCGAAACCGGAGCGGAAAAGGACACTGCATCTGCAAGTACGGACAATTCCGAGACGGCCAAAAAGAGAAGAGGGCGCAGGCCGGGCAGCCAGAACCGGCAGGCGCAGGAAAACGACAATATGCTGCAGGGAAAGGAAAGGGACAACGTAGCAGAGACGGCCGGCGAAACCGCGGAAGTCTCCGTAAAACAACCGGTTGCCGACCCGAAACAACAGAACAAGAAGAGACGTGGAAGGCCTCCTAAGAGCCAGGAGAACATCCCGGCACCTGCACAGGAAACGAATGTGGAGGAAAAGCATGAAGCTGAATCCGGCCCGGTACAGGAGCCCGTATCCGTCCAGGAAAACGGGATGACCGGCGCTGGAACGGACGGCAGGCCCGAAAACCAGTTCCAGCCAAGAAAGAAACGCCAGCGCATAAACGTCAGTGTAGGAAGGGTGCAGGATCCCAACAGCAATGTAATATACGAGCCTGTCATCCCTAACAGATACCAGCCGCGCAACACCGGTGACGACAGGACTTCCGCACAACCGTTCCAGCCACAACAGCAGGACATGCCACAGCAGACCGTCCAGCAGCCACAGCAGTCGCAGCAACCGGTACAACAGCCGGCGGTGCAGCAACAGTCCCAGCCGGTACAGCAACAGGCAAGAATCGATTATGAAGGCATCGTGGAAGCCACCGGAGTCCTCGAAATAATGCCTGACGGCTACGGTTTCCTCCGCTCGTCGGACTACAATTATCTCAACTCACCCGACGACATATACGTATCGCAGTCGCAGATAAAATCATTCGCCCTCAAGACGGGAGATACCGTAACGGGAGAAATCCGGCCTCCGAAGGAAGGAGACAAATATTTTCCTCTCGTACGAATCATTTCCATAAACGGCTGCACGCCTGAATACATACGCGACAGGGTTCCGTTCGATTTTCTGACACCGCTCTTCCCTAATGAGAAATTCGAGATAGTCAAGAACGGGCACAACAACATGTCATGCCGTATCGTAGACCTCTTCACCCCTATCGGCAAAGGACAGAGGGGACTGATAGTGGCACAGCCGAAAACGGGTAAGACCATGCTGCTTAAGGCAATAGCCAATGCAATAGCGGACAATCATCCGGAAGTATACATGATAGTGCTCCTTATCGACGAAAGGCCTGAAGAAGTAACCGACATGGCAAGGAGCGTAAAGGCGGAAGTCATAGCCTCCACTTTCGACGAACCGGCGGAAAAACACGTCAAGGTGGCCAATATGGTACTCGAAAAGGCTAAGCGCCTTGTCGAATGCAAACACGATGTCGTTATCTTCCTCGATTCGATAACAAGGCTCGCACGCGCATTCAACACCGTACAGCCGGCTTCAGGAAAAGTGCTGTCGGGAGGTGTGGACGCAAACGCCCTACACAAACCGAAACGTTTCTTCGGTGCGGCCCGCAACATCGAAAACGGAGGTTCCCTGACCATCCTCGCAACCGCCCTTACGGACACGGGCTCCAAGATGGATGACGTCATATTCGAGGAATTCAAGGGCACCGGCAACCTCGAACTCCAGCTTGACAGGAAGATATCCAACAAGAGGATATTCCCGGCAGTCGATGTCACCCTCAGCAGCACAAGGAGGGACGACCTGCTTTACAGTCCGGAATACCTCAACAAGATATGGATTCTGAGAAACCACCTTGCGGACATGACATCGGTAGAGGCCATCGAAAACCTCATCCGCTACATGGAGCCGACAAGGACCAACGAAGAGTTCCTCAATTCCATGAACAGGGACGACTTATTGTAACAGATTGTAAGATAGCTGATTGCCGGATAGTTCCGAAACTATTCCGGCAATTTTCTTTTCAATGGAAAGACGGTCCGAAGAGGTATCGATAATCCATGAAGCCAGAGTCATATCTACCGGAGGCTGGCTTGAAATCCGCGAAAGCACGGCATCACGGGAAGCGTTGTCCCGCCGCATGACCCTTTCTATCCTCAGTTCTACAGGAGCATCGATGTAAAGCACCCTGTCGGCCATAGGGTACAGGACGGGCTTTGCAAGGAAAATGGCGGACTCGATTATGACGAACGGAGGACGGACACCCCCACCCCCGTCCGAAGGACTGACGGCCCTGAGTTTCCAGCGGGCGAAATCACGCATGACGGCAGGAAAAACCTCTGCCTCGACGGCGGCCAGCATCTCCCTGTCATTGAAAATCCTGCCGGCAAGAACCCCGCGCAACAGTTTTCCATCGGACGAAACGATATCGTCGCCGGCGATTTTCCTTACTCTCGAAAGCAGGATGGAATCGGTATCGTATAAAGACTTCGCATGCGAATCGGAATCATACACAGGGATTCCGTACAAAGATGAGAAAATATTGCAGACGTAACTTTTTCCCGCCCCTATGCCGCCTGTGACGGCAAGGACTGGACAGGGACGACAATCATCATTCATGTTCGATAAAATCTACGACAGGAGGCTGGAAACGGTAGGACAGGATTCCGCGCGGGGACGAGAAAAGCCGCACCGGCATCTCCATTCCGTTCATCCTCGATATGTCGTTATAGTCGATTCCTGCTGTAAAACCCGTCTCATCCGCATTCTGGTACGGGAAAGGCACACGGTAAATGATCGTAACGCGTGAAGGCAAAAGGATCGCCCTCTCCCCTGCCGGCAGATTGACTACCGATAAGTTCACGGTCGACTTCATTTCCACATAACGGGACACCGAGACGGTATAATGCACCATTTTTTCGGAAAGCCTGAGCCCCGGAGGTGTCATAAGCGAAACCACCCCGTCCTTGTCCCCGTCAAGGTCTTCAGCATAGACGGTCTCGGTATGCACATAATTGATTCTCGACAGGTCGGAAACGGTTCCGTAAACGAGGACCGAATCCGGCTCCACAGTAATATCACCTATCTGCATGTATTGCGGCCGGCATTCGACTACGGCATTTGGAACGACAGGGACCTTCTTGTACTGTTCCTTGGTAAAACGGAATTCGAGCCTGCTCGTCACAAAATATTCGAGACCTACATTCTGTAGGCCTATCGAAGGCATGAGTTCCCTCATGGCATCCTCCGTCAGATAGAACAGCTCGTCATCCGTATCGGATTTTTTCCACAGCTCGGGAGCTACATTTATCTCCATAGGCACGGATTTGTATATCCGCCTGCGGATGATGTAGAAACCGTTCGCCTTCCCCCTTATAATCATGGTAGCCGACGTCGACGACCTGTCCGAATGGCCGTTTATCTCGGAGGTCGCCACAAGCTCATACTCAAGGAAAGCGGAATACTCTCCCGAAAGCGTATAGATGAGCCAGACAAAAAAGGCCAAGAGGAGGGATACCAACAAAATCTGCCAATCCCTCCCCGCTCTGTTTTTGAATCTTCTGACGAGATTCCTGAACATCCGCGAAAATTATCTTTGAGTATCGGCCATATCCTTTACGACTGCCGATTTGTCAACAAGAATCTTCACATTGTTGTCAATTTCCACGACGAGCTTGTCGTCCTTGACCTCACATACGACTCCGTATATGCCGCCGACAGTGACAATCTTGTCCCCTTTCTTCAAAGAGGCGCGGAACTGGTTGAGTTCTTTCTGCTTTTTCTGCTGCGGACGTATCATGAA
Source organism: Muribaculum sp. An289 (assembly GCF_002159555.1). GTDB lineage: Bacteria > Bacteroidota > Bacteroidia > Bacteroidales > UBA932 > Merdivivens > Merdivivens faecigallinarum. The sequence goes on along the minus strand of NZ_NFIV01000002.1, from coordinate 36,426 downwards.
AAAATACATGACGACGAAAATCAGGACGATCATCGCTATGGACATCCATCCGCTGCCGCCACCGGCACTGTTCGCTGCCTGACCAGCAGATGCATCGAGTAATGTTAAAAAATTCATATCAAAAAAATTAGTAAAATGTTATTAATAATTGATTCTTACAATTCATAGCAGACCCTTCCCGCTCTTTACTATGGTCCCGTCTTCCAGACCCTTCTGTATCAGCCGGTCCAAAAGCCCGTTCACGAATACCCTGCTGTTGGCCGTGCTGTAATACTTGGAAATCTCCACATATTCGTTTATGGTCACCTTGACAGGGATGCTCGGAAAGGCGATGGCCTCGGACAGTCCCAGTACGATGAGGGCGGCATCCGTGGAAACGAGCCTGTCGGAATCCCAGTTCTTCGTACTTTCGGTTATCTGCCTGAACAGCCTGTCATAATTGGCCATGGCATAATCCAACAGTTTTATCACATATTTCCTGTCGTCTTCGACATCCGCCCCTTTCTCCTCCATATCGCTCTGGAACAGAGCCGGAATCGTGAACACGCCGTCTTTTTTCACGGTTTTCAACGTCTTGACTATATAATTGAGGACATAGCCGAGATCGTCCATCCAGTATATGGACATGTCATCGATAATCTGCTCCAGCTCCTCGTTGTCCTCAAGCTCGTTTTCATAAATCTTCACGAAAAGGGCGCAGTCGTCGGCGAGGGAACGCTCCCCGTTCTCCATGTATTTCTGAAAATATTCTCTGGAATAGACCGCTTTCAGCAAATGCCGCACAAAGGCGTCATGCTCGTTCCAAAGCAATTTCTTCTTTTCGCACTGCTTCACGAAATCCGCATTGGCCGCAAGTATCCCCGGTACGGCGTTTTCGAAAAATTTCATATTGGGATTCAGGTCCTCTTCCGTAGGGAAAAACTTGTTTTTCCTTTTGGCTATCGACTCGCCTTCAGCCGCCTTCAGGGCCCTTGCAAGATTGAGCATGAACAGATATAGATCCCTACATTTTTCACATGAAAGAAGCAATTCCTTCTCGGCCGCCACGATGGATCCCGCGCCAGAATACACATTGCCGTATAACACTTTGAACGCTTTAACGCGTAAAATACGTCTGTTTAGCATTTCTTGTCAAATAAATTTTTGCAAATATAGTACTCTTATCAAGAAAATATTTAACTTCGCGAAGATTTGATTAATTTTTTTGTAAAATGTATTTCGACGATATCGATAACAGAGGAACTGCTGAACGCAACAGCGACGATATTTTCTCAAAGCCGATCAGGGCGGGAAAGCGCACTTATTTCTTTGATGTCAAAGCCACTAAGGGTAACGATTACTATATAACCATTACCGAAAGCAAACGCAGGCAGGAATTCGACGGCAAGGCAGCCTACGACAAGCACAAAATATTCCTGTACAAGGAAGACTTCGACAAGTTCGCCCAGGGACTCGAGGAAACCATCGAATATATCCGCAAAATCAGTCCGGTCCAGGAAGAATACGAGGGGAAGAACAACTTTACCGATGTGAATTTTGATGAACTTTAAGGATTTCGGCTATCTGAGGGTGGCCGCTGCCGCACCCAAGGTAGAGCTCGGCGACTGCATGGGCAATGCCGGCCATATCATAGAATACATAGGCAAGGCGGCGGAAGCGGAAGCCGCAATCGCGGTATTTCCGGAACTGTCAGTCACAGGATACACCTGCGGCGACCTGTTTTATCAGGAAAAGCTCCTGAAATCGGCCGAAAATGCAGTAAGGCGCATAGCGGCGGCTACAGCCGGAACGAAAACCGTAGCCGTAATCGGGCTTCCCGTAGCCTACGGGGACAGGCTTCTGAACTGTGCCGCGGTAATCCACAACGGAAACATAGCCGGAATCGTACCGAAAAGCCATATACCCAATTATGCCGAATTCTATGAAAACAGATGGTTTTGCAGCGGAAGCGGCATAGACGACACCATATCATTCGCCGGACAGAAGGGCATCCCGTTCGGGGCTAAAAAACTTTTCCGCCTCGGCAAGGCCGTGTTAGGAGTGGAAATTTGTGAAGACATCTGGACCGCCCTTCCTCCGTCCACCATATTATGCATGGCAGGGGCCAACATAATAGTCAATCTGTCGGCCAGCGACGAACTCGCCGGAAAACATGACGAAAGAATGCAGCTGATTTCCCATCAGTCGGGCAGATGCATATCATCATACATTTACGCCTCCTCTGGCTTCGGGGAGTCGACCTCGGACCTCGTATTCGCCGGAGATACGGCAATAGCGGAAAACGGAAGGATACTGGCCGAAGGAAAACGCTTCGAAAAGGACGGGACTATCACATACGCCGATATCGACCTCGGTCTGCTGTCCGCAATGAGGAGGAAGACGGGCACTTTCCCGGGAAGCGACACCCTCCCCCAGGACACCATAGGGAAAATAGACATCATCGACCTCGGGGAACCGGTCTACCCGAAAAGACTTTCAAGAGACATACCGCGCCATCCTTTCATACCGTCCGGACCGGACAGGGACAAAAGGATGGAGGAAATCATCCGCATACAGATAGCCGGGCTTGCGACAAGAATCGAAAGAATCAAGTCGAAGACCGCCGTAATCGGGATATCCGGAGGATTGGACAGCACCCTCGCGCTTCTGACCACGGTCCTCACCTACGACTATCTCGGCAAGGACAGAAAAGAGATAATAGGCATCACGATGCCGGGCCTCGGGACGAGCGGGCGCACCAGGAACAATGCCTCTGACCTGATGGAAGCCTTAGGCATCACTTCAAGGGAAATACCTATTTCACAGGCAGTAAGGCAGCATTTTTCAGACATAGGCCTCGATAGCGATTACAGAGGGGCGGCATACGAAAACGCCCAGGCACGTGAAAGGACACAGATACTCATGGACACGGCCAACCTTACCGGCGGAATCGTCATAGGTACGGGAGACCTGTCCGAAGCAGCCTTGGGATGGTGTACATACAACGGGGACCACATGTCCATGTACAACATGAACGGAGGCATCCCTAAAACGCTGGTAATCCATCTCGTAAAATGGATTGCCGACAACAATGCATGCGCCGCCGCTGCCTCGCTCCGTGACGGAAAAAACATAAAGGAAATCATTTACGACATCATAGACACCCCGATAAGCCCGGAACTGCTTCCGGCAGACGGCAATGGGGAAATCAACCAGAAGACCGAAGAACTCATCGGTCCTTACGAATTGCACGATTTCTTCCTCTACCATTTCATCCGCCTGTGCGAAACGCCGGAAAAGATACTTTTCACGGCAAGCCATGCGTTTTCGGGAAAATACGATGAAGCCGCCATCGGAAAATGGCTCCGCCTTTTCATGAAAAGGTTCTTCACCCAGCAGTTCAAGAGGAACTGCGCTCCGGATTCGCCGAAAGTGGGCTCCGTGGCACTGTCTCCGCGCGGAGACTGGAGGATGCCGAGCGACGCTTCCCCTGACGGATGGCTATAGGCCTCCGTTATCCTCTTCGCAGTATTGGTTGATTACGCTGTAGGCATCATCGACACCGAGTTCGCCTGCCTTGGAGAGGTCTATGCATCCTTTTTCCTTGTCACGCAGGTATATCAGCACAAGTCCCCTGTTGAAATAAGCGTCACCGAAATAAGGGAAGAGCTCGATGGCCTTCGTATAGTTCTTTATCGCCTCTGTATGCTCGGAAGAAAGCGTGAACAGATTCCCGAGATTGAAGTAGACATAAGGGTACTCCGGATAGAGCATCGAAGCCTTTATCATATCCCCTATCGCCTCACTGTAGTCGTACCGGTTCATGGACTGCTCCTGCACCCTTGCCGTCGTAGTGCTTCCCCTGTTGTCAAGCGTAAGCACCTGTACATTGTGCTGCATGGACGATATGAAATCTATCATGTCGGCCTGAAGGACTCCCCTGTTCATATAGATCAGTGCCAGCAGAGGGCTCTCCCCTGAAGCGGATATTGCCGAACCGTAGTCATCCATAGCCGCGCTGAAACGGCTTTCAGCCGATTCGAGTATTCCCTTTGCGAACAGTTCCAATGTCCTTTCGTCCGGATTGTCCGAAAGATCCCTGCTTATGGCCGCTATGAAATCCGAATATTCCGGATTGTTCTTGCCGCCGGAACGGTCCTCATTGGAGACAACGGCATCGAAAGCAAGCAATGAAAGGAGGGAATCGACCGTCGGATTCTCATAACCCTTGTCCAGACGGGACCATGGGGCCTTGCTTCCCGCCACGACCTTATACATGGAACGCAGGCGGACATCCACATCCCTGTATTGCAAAAGCTCGTCATTGAAATCCTTCTGGGCAAATTCGGCATCGAGAGTAAGCAGGGAACTGAACTGCTTTGCAGTATCGGCAAAGGCCGAAGCCCCTTCCGCCGTACTTACCTTCTGCTGATACTCCCGTATCTTCCGCTGGGCCGTCTCGTAATCCTTCTTGGATTCGTCAGGAAAGCCCATGAGGTTCTTGAGATAGGACCGGTTCATGTAGGCCTTCGCAAAATCGGGATACAGTTCTATCGCTTTGTCGTAATCGTATACGGCATCCCAATACCTGCCCATCTCGATAAAAATGGAAGCTCTGTTGAAATAGGCCAGCACATTGCGCGGATTGATGTTTATGACCCTGTCGAAATCTTCAAGCGCTCCTTCGTAATCGGTCATCTGCGCCCTTATCAAAGCCCGGTTGTAAAGCGTAAGGGCATTTCCCGGCTCATCCTCCAATACCCGGTTCAAATCTGCCATGGCCCCGGCGATATCATTGCTGTCATACCTTAGAATCGCCCTGTTGAAATATGCGAAAGTGTTGGACGTATCCAATACTATCGCCTTGTCCATGTCGGCCAGCGCGTCCGTCAGATTTCCTGACATCGCATACAGGCGTCCCCTCCTTATATAACCCTCCGGGTCGAACCTGTTCAGTTTTATCGCCTTGTTGTAATCGTTCAGCGCATCGAGCGTGTCCCCGAGGAAAAGATAGGTGGCCCCCCTGTTCAGATAGGCCGTGGATTCCTCCGGCTCCCTTATGATGAAACGGTCGAAATCCCCTACCGCCTTTTCGAACTGGCGCGAAAGGAAATATATCACCCCGCGGCTGAAATACAGCGGGACGAAATCCGGCCTGAGCGATATGGCCTCGTCCATGTCTTCGAGGGCCTCGTCGTATTTTCCTATACGGCTGAGGGTTATCCCGCGATAATGGTAGGCGTCCGTATATACAGGATTGATTTCCACCGCCTTGTCGAAATCATCCAAAGCACCGCGGAAATCCCCAAGATTGTATTTTGCTATCCCTCTGAAAAAATAAGTCTCGTATCCGGACGGATCCAACCGTGCCAGAATATTGAAATTTTCTATGGCTGAAGAATATTTTCCTTCGATGAGAGCCTGCCTGCCCCTTATATAAAAACGGTCTATGTCGTACTGCCCGAAAACGTCGGTGCAGACGAGCATGAAAACGGCAAAGGCCGCAAAAAAACATCCCTTTATCCTTGGCATGACAGCATATTTACATGACAGTCCGGTACACCATAAATGATGCCGGACTGCAAAAATAACGATTTTATCGTTAACAGACTTTGGAAATCACTTTTTCGGGAGGCCAGAAACACCGAGGAAGTAGGTATGAATCGGATTTTGCCGGCAAATTTTTCACCTCATAGCCATCTATCATTTTTGCAACACATTAATAACCAACCCTTTACAAAAATCACACCTGCGCTTGGGTATCTCAAAAAGCACCCAAAGCCAGCCCGCATTTCCATAACACACTGATTATCAACACACCCAAAACAAGCAAGATGGCTATGGGGTGAAAAACGGCGGAATCCAAGTTTGTTTGCTCTGCTTTCCGCTTTTATTTATCTTTGTCCGCATTTTTATTGCGGAGTTACCTCATGGATAAATACAAGATTTGTTTTGCCGCACTTTCAATCATAATCCTCATGGCAATATGGGGACAGCCCCTGCCGGCCATGCAGGGAGAAAAACCGGAACCGGAAAACCGGGAAGTACCGGCCAGGCCGCCGCACAACTGGGACATCATGAATACCGTGGAATTCCTCTCTTCGGATATCTGCGAGGGCCGCTCAGCCGGGACGGGAGGCTCATTCGAGGCGGCAGCATATATAAAAGGTATTTTCGAAGGGACATCCCTGCTGCCACTGTTCAGTGAGGGTTACTCGCAGGCCTTCAAGGTACGGACATCCTCGGGTGAAATAACTGGAAGAAACATGGCCGGCATAATCCCCGGGAACAACCACGGAAAATACGAAAAGCCTTACATCATAGTATGCGCCCATTACGACCACCTCGGAAAACTTTACGACAAGGTCTATCCAGGAGCCGATGACAACGCCTCGGGAATCGCCGCCCTCGGATACATGGCAAGACAATTCGCCATGAACCGCTTCCTAATGGATACGGCAAGCCGCTCCGTAATATTCATAGCCTTCGATGCGAAAGAATACAGCATGGCCGGCTCACGGGCCTTCGTAGACAGCCTGCTTTCCGAAAACGGGATAACTGACCCGGCGACCGGAAAAAGAATCAGACCGGACGAAATAGCCTTCGCAGCCAACATAGACCAGGTAGGTTCCATCCTCGAACCCATCGACTCCCGCCACAGGGAATATCTGATGGTGCTCGGAAGCGAAAATCTCGATGAATACGGGCAGAACATACTCGCCGTTACGGAAAAATACCTGATGCCGGAACTGAAAATAGGCTACGACTATTACGGAAGCGAAAAATTCACGGAACTGTTCATGAGGCTGTCGGACCAGGCAAGTTTTACCGATGCAGGCATAGCCGCCCTTTTATTCACATCAGGAATAAACGACCATACCTACAAGGTTACGGACGACATGTCTATCGTAGACCCTAAAGCCCTTGCAATGCGGGCAAGATACATCTACCTGTTCATCGAAAGGCTCACCCGTTAGCACCGTCGAAGATTGAGGCTGAACCAAAAGGAGAAAATTCAAGGCTTGCGCAGATGAGAAAACCGGAGTGTACTGTCGTACATGAGGATTTTCGAATCAAGCGTAACGCAGAAATTACCCTTTTGGCTCGGCCTCATAATAACCGGCAAGGGCGGCTCCAGTGAAAAGGTCCGTCCTGCCGCGCAAATCCTCGGGCCTCCCCTCGAAGACGACCTCGCCTCCGGCCGCACCGCCGTCCGGGCCGAGGTCTATGACCCAGTCAGCCGCGGAAATGACATCAAGATTGTGCTCTACGACAAGTATCGAATGTCCGCGTTCCATCAGGGCATCGAAAGAATTGAGGAGTTTTCCGACATCATAAAAATGCAGGCCGGTAGTAGGTTCGTCGAAGATGAACAGGATACGTTCCTGTTTCGTCCCCGCCCTCGTAATCATTTCATCCTCCGAGTATCCGCCGGCTGCAAGGAAGGCCGCAAGCTTCACTCTCTGGCTTTCTCCTCCGGAAAGGGTGCTGCTGCTCTGGCCGAGGCGGATATAGGAAAGCCCCACGTCTACCAAAGGCTGAAGGCGTTTGGCGATCCGTACCGACAGAGGGTCGCTGCTGTCCGCAAAAAAGCCGATGGCTTCCGAAACGCTCATGTCGAGAATCTCGTTGATGGATTTGTCCTTATATTTTACCTCTAAAATCTCCGGCTTGAAACGTTTTCCTCCGCAGCTCTCGCAAACCATGGTGACATCGGCCATGAACTGCATTCCGATACGGACGACACCCTCCCCGAGGCACTCCGGACAGCGCCCGTCGCCTCCGTTGAAAGAAAAATACGAAGGGGTGAAACCGTTGAGGCGCGCGTACTTCTGGGAAGCGTAAAGTTTTCTTATATCGTCATAAATCTTAAGGTAGGTCACCGCATTGGAGCGCGAACTCTTCCCGATAGGGTTCTGGTCGATATACTCGACGGACGTTATGGCCGCCAAATCTCCCTTCAGTTCCTTGAAAGTTCCCGGTTTTTCGGTCACGCGGTTGAAATGCCTGAGCAGGGCGGGATAAAGCACATCGCCCACAAGGGAAGACTTGCCGCTGCCGCTGACACCGGTCACCGCTGTCATTACGCCGAGAGGGAAATCCACCGATACGTTTTTAAGATTGTGGTGCGAAACGCCGGTAAGCCTCAACGACTCCACCCAATTGCGCTTCACCCTGTCCGATGCCACCTTTCTGCGGCCGGACAGGAATTCGAGGGTCAAAGACCCGCTGTCTTCCGGGAATTTCCTTGGAATTGGGCCGGAATACATCACCTCCCCTCCGAATACGCCCGCATAAGGGCCCATGTCTATCAGACAATCGGCCGCCTCGATGATTTCACGGTCATGCTCCACGACGACGACGGTATTTCCAAGGTCGCGCAAGTCCTTCAATACCGAGATGAGCCTTCCTGTATCGCGGGGATGGAGGCCTATGCTCGGTTCATCAAGGACATAAAGGGAGCCCACAAGCGAACTTCCGAGCGCGCTGACAAGGTTTATACGCTGGCTCTCTCCTCCCGACAGGGTATTGCTCAGACGGTCGAGGGTGAGGTAAGAAAGCCCGACTTTTATTATATATGAAAGCCTGTGCAGGATTTCTTCCACGGCCTTGCCCGCCACCTTCCTTTCATAATCGGTGAAGCTGGCATTTTCCAGAAACTCATATAAATCCCCTATGCCCATAGAAAGCATTTCATGGATGTTCTTTCCGGCCACCCGCACGTAAAGCGCCTCTTTCCTGAGCCTGCTCCCCTCGCATTCGGGGCAGACGGTACGTCCGGTAAAACGGCTCAGCATGTATCTGTACTGTATCTTGTAACGGTTGCTTTCGACCCATTTGAAAAATCCGTCGATTCCAATCAGCTCACCTTCGCCCTTCCACAAGACCCGGAGCTGTGCGCGGGTGAGTTCGGAATACGGCGTATGTATCGGCAGACCGTAGTTTCCGGCATTCATGATGCAATTGTCATAAAAATATTTCATCACTTCTCCGCGCCAGCAGACTACCGCGCCTTCATATATCGAAAGGCTTTTGTCGGGAATCACCAGATCCTCATCGATGCCTTCGACTTTCCCAAAGCCTCCGCATTCCGGACAGGCGCCGATAGGGTTGTTGAAGCTGAAAAGCAGTTCGGACGGCTCCATGAACTCGATTCCGTCAGCCTCGAAACGGTTTGAAAATTCCTTATAAACGATGTTCCCTCCATCGTCTTTTGCGACTTTCACCCGACCGTTTCCCTTTTCGAAAGCCGTTCTCGCCGAATCGTATACCCTGTCCCTGAACTCATCGTCGGAAGCGCTGCCCTCTACGGACTTCATCCTATCAACCAAAAGATATGTTTCACTGTTTTCCGAAACGGAATCTTCCGAAAGCATTTCATCGATTCTCACGGGGGTCCCGTCACGCAACAGACGGGAAAACCCTTCTTCCTTCAGGGCAAGAAGCATTTCCACCCTCCTGTCCCTGTCCCTGTCCCAGCCGAAATCGGAAAGAATATAATAGGTACCGGGGACCGAACATACGTAGGAAGCTATGTCCGAAATATTTTCCTTCTTCACCTCTTTTCCGGATACTGGCGAATAGGTACGCCCTATCTTGGCGTATACGGTACGGAGAAGGTCGTATATCTCCGTAGACGTTCCTACCGTGGAACGTGGATTGCGGCTGTTTACTTTCTGCTCTATGGCTATCGCCGGAGGTATGCCTTCGATGGAATCCACATCGGGTTTTGACATACGGCCGAGAAACTGGCGTGCGTAGGATGAAAGGCTCTCCGCAAACCGCCTCTGGCCTTCGGCGAAGAGGGTGTCGAAGGCTAGAGAAGACTTGCCGGACCCGGAAATGCCGGTTATCACGGTAAGTTTTCCCCGGGGAATCCGCACATCGACATTCTTCAGGTTGTTTACCCTCGCACCTTTTATGATTATGTAGTCACTGTTATCCATCTTACCTCAGAACATTTGTAACATCTTTTACTTTCCTTATGGCCGAAATCACTTTGTCCAGCTCAAGGTTGTTGGGCACGGACAGTTTCAATTCGATTTCGTGGGTCACGTCGCGCGAATTGCGTTCATTGATTATCATGGACCTTACGGATGCCTTGTACTGCGAAGCCGCCTCCATCACGGGCGCACCCAAACGCCGTTCGCCCCGGCAGAGCACCCTCAGGGTGACCTGGAACGAAGCGGATGACGAATTGCTGCTCCAACGCACCCTCTGTATCCTGTAAGGGTATTTTTCAATCAGCCGCGCCGCATTGGGGCACGAAAGCCTGTGAATGGTTATCCCGTCCCTGACGGAAATGAAACCGAAAACCTCGTCGCCGAAGACCGGATTGCAGCATTTCGCCATACGGTAGCCTATATTATTGATATTTCCGCCGATTACAAGTACGTCGTTCCTTGTTTCCCTGCCTTCCTGGCGAGGTTCCTCATTTTCCTCCTTCGGTTTCTGGCCCTGAAAATCCCGCGCCTTGCCCTTGTCCGAAAGGAAATCCTTGATTTCCAGGACATCTATCGCATTTTCCGCGACTGCGCAATAGAACTCGTTCAGGCTTTTCATCGAATACCTTTTCGCCAGTACGCCGAGGTCTTCATCGGACATCTCCATCTTCCAGTTTTTCAGCCTCCTTGCGACCAGTTCCTTGCCTTCCGAAGCCTTCTTGAACTCTTCTTCAGCGAGTTTCTGCCGGATTTTGGTTCGTGCCTTGGATGTGACGGCGGCATCGAGCCACCCCATGTTCGGCTTCTGGTTCTTGTTAGTCACGGCCTCCACTATGTCTCCCGTACGGAGTTTTTCGCGGATAGGCACAAGTTTGCCGTTTACCAGCCCTCCGCTGCATTTCAAGCCTATGTTGGTATGTATGGCGAAGGCGAAATCAAGAAGCGTGGCCCCGTAAGGCAGCCGTTTGAGTTCCCCGGAAGGAGTATATACGAAAACGTCCTTGCCTATATTGTCCGGCATGTTGTCGTAGGAAAAACTCTCCTGCTGGGACATCACGTTCTTCACCGAAGCGAGCCACTCCTGCATGTACTCTTCCTTCTTCACGCCCTTGTACGACCAGTGGGAAGCCCCTCCGGATTCGGCAACTATGTCCATCCGGCGCGTGCGTATCTGGACTTCGAGGGGGACACCGTCATCGAATTCGATAGTGACATGGAGGGATTCGTAACCGTTCGGTTTCGGTTTGGACAGCCAGTCCCGGAGCCTGGAGGTATCGTATTTGTATTCGCTCGTCACGTAAGAAAACACGTTCCAGCACAATGCATGTTCCGTCTCCCTGTCCGGAGGGCAGTCTATGATAAAACGTATCGCATATACGTCGTAGACTTTTTCAAAAGGCACTTCCTGGGTAACCATCTTTCTCCATATCGAGTAAGCGGTTTTGGTGCGCCCTTTCAGCTGGTAACGGATTCCCGCATCGGAGAGTTTCCTTTCCAAAGGCCCTATGAACCTTTTCATCCTCTCCTCGCGGTCGCGGGCGGTAAGGCGGAGCTTGTTGGTTATGGAGTTGTAAACCTCAGGTTCCGTATACTTGAGATATATGTCTTCCATCTCGCCTTTCAGGGAATAAAGGCCTATCTGGTGTGCAATCGGGACATAAAGCAGCTGGGTCTCGACGACCTTGAGTTCCCTGGACTGCTTAGGAAGCAACCTTATATTACGCATTACCTCCAGACGGTCCGCCAGTTTTATCAAAGTCACCCTCGGGTCACGGGAATAACTGATTATCAGCCTTCTGTACGTATCCGCCTCAAGCCTCGTATCCTTCGGTTTTATGGCAGATATCCTGTTCAGGCTCACCGCTATGTTGCGTATATCCTGCGGAAAGGAAAGAAAATCATCACTTTCGATGATTTCAGGATGAAAACGTGTGGCTTCATGGAGGAAAACGGCGGCAGCGCAGTCGGCGCCCATGCCGATTTCGTTGCACACTATCCCGGCCACACCTAACGGATGGCCTATGAAAGGGGAGTCATTTCCCCTTTTCATTCCTTCGAGGGCCTTTTCCGCCATTCCGTACGCCTTCAGGACAAGCTCTAATTCGCCGTCCTGAAAATCTTCCGTAAAAACGGGTTTCAAACCGTTCCTGTCCATCGTTCCTGCATCAATTAATCATGTCCTTGATTTTCCACATCTCGTCCCTGAATTTCGCCGCACTGACGAAATCGAGGTTTTTGGCCGCCTCTTCCATTTTCTGTTTTGCCGCCTGTACGGCCTCTTCCAGTTCTGCACGGCTCATTTTCGACAGCACCGGATCATTCAAAAGCGAAGGTGCTTCGTCAAGTTGCCAGTAGGCCCTCTGGGACTTCGAAGAAGATGCGGCTACAAGGGAATTCATCTTAGTTTCGACCTGCTTCGGCGTAATGCCGTGCTCTTTGTTGTAGGCCAGCTGTTTCTCGCGGCGGCGGTTAGTCTCGTCTATGGTCTCCTTCATGGAACCGGTTATGGTATCGGCATACATTATTACAAGGCCGTTTACATTCCTCGCCGCCCGGCCTGCCGTCTGTGTCAGCGAGCGGCCGCTTCTCAGAAAGCCTTCCTTGTCGGCATCGAGGATGGCCACAAGCGATACCGAAGGGATGTCGAGGCCTTCCCTCAGGAGATTAACCCCGACAAGCACGTCAAAGCTGCCCGCCTTGAAGTCCTCTATGATTTCCACCCTTTCCAGAGTATCCACGTCCGAGTGTATGTAACGCGACCTCACGCCCGCACGGTTCAGATATTTGTCAAGTTCTTCAGCCATCCTCTTCGTCAGAGTGGTGACAAGCACGCGCTCGTTCCTCTCCATGCGCAACTGGATTTCTTCCATCAGGTCGTCAATCTGGTTTTTAATCGGCCTTACCTCTATCGGCGGGTCGAGAAGTCCGGTAGGCCTTACGACCTGCTCGACAATGACACCGCCGGTTTTCTCCAGCTCATAATCCCCCGGAGTCGCGCTGACGTAGATTGTCTGACCCGTGATTTCCTCGAATTCCTCGAACTTCAACGGCCTGTTATCGGCAGCGGCCGGGAGACGGAAGCCGTAATCGATGAGAATGTTCTTGCGCGAATGGTCACCGCCGAACATAGCCCTTATCTGCGGAAGGGTGACATGCGATTCATCTATGAATGTAAGGAAATCGTCGGGAAAATAGTCTATGAGGCAGAACGGACGCATTCCTTCGGCACGTCCGTCGAAATAGCGGGAATAATTTTCAATCCCCGGGCAATAGCCCATCTCCTTAATCATTTCCAAATCATATTCTACCCTCTGTTTCAGCCTGTTGGCCTCATGCGACTTTCCGATTTCCATAAAATATCCGTAACGTTTCTGCAAGTCATCCTGAATCTGGGATACGGCCTTTATGGAACGTTCCTTGGTAGTCACGAAATTGTTTGCCGGAAAGATTACGGCCTGCTCCAAGGTATCGATTTTCATCGAAGTGACCGGCTCTATCATGCTGATTTCCTCGACTTCGTCCCCAAAAAACTCGATCCTGTAGGCATAGTCGCCGTAAGCCGGGAAAATATCCACGACATCGCCCTTCACCCGGAAACTTCCCCTCGTAAACTCGCCTTCGGTACGGCTGTAAAGTGCATCCACCAAAGAATACAGCAATTTGTTGCGTGAAATGTTGTCGCCCCTGCGTACGGAAACCATCTGCGCATGGAAATCCTCCGGGTTGCCTATGCCGTAAAGGCACGACACGCTCGAAATCACAATCACGTCCCGGCGGCCGGAAAGCAGGGCGGACGTGGCGGAAAGGCGGAGTTTCTCTATCTCCTCGTTTATACTGAGGTCCTTTTCAATATAGGTATCGGTTGTCGGTATGTACGCTTCCGGCTGATAATAATCGTAATATGAAACAAAATATTCCACGGCGTTATCCGGGAAAAATGACTTGAATTCGCCGTAAAGCTGCGCTGCAAGTGTCTTGTTGTGGCTAAGGATGAGGGCCGGCCTTTTCATGCGCTCTATCACATTGGCCATGGTAAAGGTCTTCCCCGAGCCGGTAACGCCGAGCAAGGTAACGGCATCGGCCCCGTCCCCAAGGAGCCTTGTTATCTGCTCGATTGCCTGGGGCTGGTCTCCGGCAGGCTTGTATGCTGAATTGATCTTGAAATCCATAGACTGTGCGATAGAACAAAATGGATGCCCGAAACACCGGGCATCCTCATTATGTGTAAAAATATTACTGTGACCTCTCCTATAACCCGGCTATCGAGGCCGCCATCACCGCCTTTATGGTATGCATCCTGTTTCCCGCTTCCTGGAATACAATCGAGGCAGGACTCTCGAATACTTCTTCGGTAACTTCGAGCTCGGATACGCCGAAGCGTTCGTACACCTTCCTTCCTGTCTCGGTTTCCAGATTGTGGAATGCAGGAAGACAGTGCATGAACTTGACGTCCGGATTCTGGCATTTCGACATTACGGCCGCATTGACCTGATAAGGGAGCATCAGAGATATGCGCTCTTCCCAGGCCTCCCACGGCTCTCCCATCGACACCCAGACATCGGTATAGAGGAAATCGCAGCCCTTCACGGCCTCGTCCACATTGTCCGTTACGGTTATCCTCGCTCCGGTGGTGTCAGCTATCCGGCGGCATTCCGCAACAAGACGGCTGTCCGGGAAGAAACCTTGCGGCGCCGCTATCCTGAAATCAACCCCCATCTTGGCCATGCCGACCATCAGTGAATTGGCCATGTTGTAGCGGGCATCGCCGAGATAGCAGAACTTCATCCCGCGGAACTGCCGGCCGGAAGCCTCCCGCATCGTCAGCAAATCCGCAAGAATCTGCGTAGGATGCGATTCGTTGGTAAGCGCGTTCCAGACAGGCACTCCGGCATATTTTGCCAGAGCCTCTACCCTATCCTGGCCGAAACCCCTGTAAGCTATGCCGTCATACATGCTTCCGAGCACCCTTGCCGTATCCGGGATACTCTCTTTCTTTCCTATCTGGGAACCCGAAGGGCCGAGATAGGTCGTATGTGCTCCGAGGTCGTTTGCCGCCACTTCGAATGAACAGCGGGTCCTCGTGGAATCTTTCTCGAAAATGAGGGCAAAATTCTTGCCTTCCAGATGTTTAGGCATCACACCGGCGGCCTTGTCCCTTTTGAAGGCCTCCGCCAGGTCCACCAAATGCAGGATTTCTTCAGGCGTGAAATCCAGCAATTTCAAAAAATGTCCGTTCTTCATCATCATAAAAATAAAAGGAATAATCACGATTAAGGAATATTCATGCAAATATGCGAAATTATTCCGGACTTTTGAGAAGCCGTTTGAAATTTTTGTTCATTATTGCATTTTTGCATATCTTTGCCCACCGTAACGGTTTCGGAGGCTCCGGCCGGAGTCGCCGAATAAAAGGGAAATCCGTGAAATCCGGATGCAGTTCCCGCTACTGTAAGTCCCGCCCTGCAAAAGGGCAAGGCCGCACACTCGACAGCCACTGTCAGAACGATGGGAAGGCGTTGCGGCCGGGACGAGCCAGGAGACCTGCCGTTGCATGTTTGTTCAGAGACCGTATGTACGGTTTCGTGATTCCTGCGGAGAATGGGAAAGGATAATGGCAATGAAGAAGACAGTATTATTATCGGCAATCATATTTTTCTGGACAGCGGCCGCCACCGGAGCCGCCCCGATGCGTGCGCCACTTGACGACGGCATGCAGGAGTATCCGTTTCCCGACAGCCTCGCAATCGTGACGGACACTTTAGGGCAGGCAACATTGACCGCCGTCAGGAGAACAGAAATAATCCCGTCACAGACTTTGAGGGGAGAGCAGCTGAAAAGGCTCGGGAGCAACTCAGTCACCGATGCCCTCAGATATTTTTCGGGAGTGCAGATCAAGGACTACGGGGGCATCGGAGGCCTCAAGACCATCAATGTCAGAAGCCTCGGGAGCCAGCATGTCGGTGTCTTCTATGACGGGATACAGATAGGGAACGCACAGAACGGGACGGTAGACCTCGGAAAATTTTCTTTGGACAACATGGAAGCCGTTTCGGTATATAACGGACAGAAGAGCGACATTTTCCAGTCGGCAAAGGATTTTGCTTCCGCGGCAGCCTTTTACATGACGAGCAGACGGCCTGTTTTCACGGACAAAAACTACAATTTCAATTTTAAGATAAGGACAGGGTCCTTCGACCTCATAGACGGTTCGTTCACCTGGGACCATAAAATCAGTGAAAGCATAAGCACTTCAGTAAACGCCGAAGTGATGAACACTTCCGGAAGGTATAAATTCCGTTACAGCAAGACAGGACCTGACGGAGGCGGATACGACACCACCGAAGTGCGGCGGAACGGGGACGTGTTCTCGATAAGGGCCGAAGCCGCCGTATTCGGAAAAATCAGGGGAGGCGACTGGGATGCGAAAATATATTTTTACAACTCGGACAGGGGCTATCCGGGAGCGGCGGTAAAGGAGGACTACGGAATATCGCTGCTGAACGAAGACAGGCAGAAGGACAGGAACATTTTCCTGCAATCTTCCCTGACACAGACGGTCAGCAAATCGTACAGCTACCGCTTCAGGGCCAAGTATTCCAACGATTACATGAACTACGTAATGCCGCCGGAAAGCACGGTGCAGCCGATGGACAACCACTACTGGCAGCAGGAACTGTATTTTACCACCTCGCACCTGTTTTCCCCGTTCTACTTCTGGCATATCAACATTTCAGCGGACCTGCAATGGAACAGCCTCGATGCGAAAGGAAGCGACATGTTCAATGCCAACTTCATACAGCCGCGGAGGATTACCGGGCTTGCCGCGCTCGCGACATCGTTCAACCTCGACTGCGGACTGGATTTGCAGGCAAGCCTGCTCTACACGTACGTACACGACATGGGCAAACGCAAGGACATAGAACCGGCAAAAGACAAGAACATCTTCGCCCCTGCGGCAGTGGTTTCATACAGGCCGTGGAAAAAGACGGACCTGACATTCAGGGCATTCTATAAGAAAATATTTCGGATGCCGACATTCAACGACCTTTATTACGTCCAGGCGGGAAGCAGGAACCTGAAGCCCGAATACACGGACCAGTACGATTTGGGAATCGCATACAGGAAGGGCTTCGCGAAAGGCGTGTTCGCCGGCATCGAAGCAAGTGCGGACGGGTATTACAACACAGTGAAGGACAAAATCATAGCCACCCCGACTTCCAACCAGCTGGTTTGGACCATGGTAAACCTCGGATATGTTGAAATACGTGGCGTGGACGTAAGCCTGGCGCCTTCGTTCAGATTCGGGGAAGTAGGGATTACGGCAAGGCTCTCGTACACGTTCCAGAAGGCCCAGGATTTTACCGAAGAGAAGAAAGGCGGGGACTTCGGGCCCGGAGTGGAGGACCATTACGGAGACCAGATTCCGTACGTCCCGGTACACAGCGGTTCGGCGGTGCTTAACTGCACATACAGGACCTGGAGCCTCAACTACAGTTTCATCTATACCGGAGAAAGATGGATGTTGGGAGGGAACATACCGGTGAATTATATCCAGCCTTGGTATACCAGCGATCTTTCGCTTGCCAAGACCTTCTCCCTGCCGCACGGGATGGAACTCGGGGCCGCCCTGGACGTGAACAACATATTCGACCAGCAGTACGAAGTAGTCAAATGGTACCCGATGCCAGGGACGAATTTCCGGCTGACACTGAGCCTGAGTTTCTGATTTTCAAATAAAAACACATACTGATTTTACCGGATATTGCAAAAACGTTTAAGTTTAAAATCATTATACAGGAACACTATAAAATGCGAAGGAAAACAGGTTTCATCAGAATATGCGCCGCCACGGCGATAATGCTTGTAGTTTTCTCATGCAGGAAACCGGACTATATCCTGCCGGGCGAAGAAATCGTCATAAACCCGTGGGACAGTATAAGCGGAGACATAAGGGGGTTTTTCCTGCTGAACGAAGGGAATATGGGCAGCAACAAGGCCTCCCTGGATTATTACGGGTATGAAGACGGCACCTACCACAGGAATATTTACGGAGAACGCAATCCCAACGAAGTGAAGGACCTCGGCGATGTCGGGAACGACCTGAAAATATACGGTGGGAAACTGTGGGCGGTGATAAACTGTTCAAACTACGTGGAGGTCATGGATGCCTCTACCGCCGAACATCTTTCCAAAATAGCCATACCTAACTGCCGCTATGTCGCGTTCAACGATGGCTACGCATACGTAAGCGCATACGCCGGGCCCGTCGAAATAGCGACCGATGCGAGGATAGGCTTCGTCGCAAAGATAGACACGGCCTCGCTCCGGATAGTCGATTCGTGCATAGTGGGTTACCAGCCCGAAGAAATGGCGGTAGTCGGGAACAAACTGTATGTCGCCAATTCCGGCGGATACCGGGCACCGGATTACGACAGCACTATTTCTGTCATAAATCTCGACACATTCGAAGAAATGTACAAGATAAACGTCGGCATAAACCTCGACAAGATAGAGCCGGACAATTACGGAAACCTTTACGTATCCTCGCGGGGAGACCATTATACCATCCAATCCAAGACTTTCATAATCGATACGCGGACGGACAGGGTGACGGATACGCTCGACCTCCTGCCCAACAGCTCAATGGCGCTTGCCGGAGACTCCCTCTTCGTCATCAGTTCCGAGTACAATTACATTACGGGCAGGAATGAAATATCTTACGCGATATGGAACACGGCCACAAAGAGCATCGTAACCCGCAATTTCATTAAAGACGGCATGGAAAACCAGATAAGGATTCCATACGGGATAGCCGTAAACCGCAGCTCAGGAGAATTTTTCGTGACGGATGCAAAGGATTACGTAAGCCCGGGAACCCTCCACTGCTTCACCCTCGACGGCCGCTGGAAATGGGCCGTCACGACAGGGGACATCCCAGCACACATCGTTTTCACCACACATTCCCTGAAATAACCGTTTTTAAACATTTATAAACGTTTACCGGAATATACGATTAGCAGAAATATACGTTTAGAAAAAATATACGATTACAGAAAAATGAAACAGTCAAACCACATAGCATTCATTATAAAGGCCTTGCTCCTGTCCGTTCCAGTATTTACGTCACTGTCGTGCACCGAAAAGAGAGGCCTTCCTCCGGTAATAAAATTTGCCGAAAGCATCTACACGGCAAAGGCCGGAAAGGAGATAACGATAGAGCCTGCGGTGGAAAACGGCGAGGGCGCCTCTTTCGAATGGGAGTCGGATGGGATTCTGCTATCAACCGATAAAATCTTCTCGCACACCTTCGAAGAGCCAGGAAGTGTCTATATAATGCTGACGGTAACGAACAATTCCGGAAGCGATTCGGAAGAAATACGCATAGACGTGGCAAGCCGGCAGGTTCCAGTAATATCGCTGAATGTTCCCGATGGGGGATACAATATCCCTGTCGGAGGCTCGCTTGAAATCGTTCCTGTCGTGAAAAACGGTGAGAACGCCGCATTTTCATGGATTCTGGACGGAAAAGAAGTATCCTCGGAGAAGAGTTATGTTTTCACAGGGGAAAGAATCGGCTCATATTCCATGTCGCTCACGGTAGGCAATGAGGACGGGAGCGACTCCGAATCATTCACAGTCAATGTGCTTGACCCGGCCGACATACCTTTCGAATGGAACTTCGAAAAAGATACGTACTATGTTTCCTCAGGCAGGCGCATCAGGCTTGTGCCTTTCGGCATAAAGAACGCGGAAGACGCTGTCTATACCTGGAAAATAAATGGCGAGGAAGTACAGTCTTCCGATGCGCCGCAATATGTTTTCACCGCTCCGGAATACACTGCCTCGGAACAGGACACATATACGGCCGTCATTACGATGTCTAACTCATATACGACTGTCAGCAAGACACTTGCAGTCATAGTATGCCCGCCTGAAGGCACATATAAAAGGCCTGCCACCGGAAATCTGCTGTGGGACAGAGTTTACGAATACATGCCTGCACCGGGACAGTTCATCAATGAGGACTTCAATGCCGGAACCATGGATGAAGCCACAGCATACGCCGAAAGCAGGCTGAGTGAAGGAAAATACGTTTCGCTCGGCGGCTTCGGAGGATATATCGTCTTAGGATTCGACCACAGTATAGAAAATTCGGGAGACTACGATTTCGGCATTACCGGAAACTCCTACCAGGGTTCTTCAGAACCCGGAATAGTTTGGGTGATGCAGGATGAAAACGGGGACGGCCTGCCGAATGACATCTGGTACGAACTGAAGGGAAGCGAATACGGAAAAGCTGGAACCCTTAACGACTATGAAGTGACTTACTACAGACCATCGGCCCCGCAGATGCCGGTACAATGGGAAGACAATCTCGGGAATACCGGAACCATAGACTATATTTCAGGGGTACACACGCAGGATTATTATTATCCCGGATGGGTAAAGGCCGGCTCATACACTCTGACAGGCACAAGGCTCGCCCCAAATACCGAGGAATCCTCCCCCAACTACTGGATAAACCATGAATACGAATGGGGATATGCCGACAATTACAGTCCTGTCGACAGGGACGGAATTGCCGACGGCTACGGGGTATCGGCCGAAGGAAATGCAAGTACCAACCGTTTCAGAATCAGCGATGCTGTAACCTTCGACGGCCAACCGGCAAGGCTCGCATACATCGACTTCATCAAGATATGCACGGGCGTGAATGCCAAAGCGGGCTGGATAGGCGAAATATCCACCGAGGTCTGCGGTGCAGCCGAAATACGGCCATAGCCTCGGCATCAGGCCGACCTTCAGTGCGGAAAGAACTTCAGCGCGGAAAGAAGTTTTCGTAAAACAAGGAACTTTTTTGAAGCGAGCAAAGAAACAGCATCTCTGCCGAAAATGGCCGGAAGAGGAACTCACGGATTCTATCGACATATTTTTCCACCCCACGTCCACCCAGGCTTTTTAAAAATGATTGATATTCAATAACTTGCAAAAACACGGGCTGCTTTTGGGTACTTCACGAGGCACCCAAGCGCAGGGGTAATTTTGGTAAAATATTGAATATCAATATATTACAAGAATGATAGCTAACTGTGAGGTGTAGATACGATATGACTAACAAGCAATGGCATGGTTCGGCCTGATGAGGGAAAGTGAACCATTTTCCCGCTTTTTCGGTGCACTTTCCCCTCGAAAATATTGATTTTACCGCCATTTTCGCTGTTTTTCCGGGGAAAGTGAACCATTTTTCCGCGAATCAGTGGCACTTCCCCCCCCACTTTCCCCGAATACGAGGCTCACGGCTTCTATTTGGAAGCTGCTTAAAATTTTTTCTCAGAAAATTTGAGACAGACTTCCGTGTAGGTTTTTGCCGTTTTTTTGAAGAGAATAGCAGCGCTATTTTACGGCAAAAATACCGGAAAAATAGCGGAAAGATGCCGGAATGGGGTCACAAAGAACTTTTGAAAAAATTTTAAATAACTTCTTATATTTGCACCATGGAAAAGCAGATTGTCAGGGCATCATACGTCAGCACAATAGGCAACGGGGTACTCGCAGCGGCGAAAATCGTCACCGGCTTCGTCAGCGGGAGCATTGCCGTCATAGGAGACGGAATAGACTCGGCTTCGGACGTGGCAATATCGATAGTAATGATTGCCACAGCCAAGATTATGGGGAAGAAGCCGAACAGGAAATACGCCTACGGCTATGCAAAGGCCGAATCGATTGCCACGAAAATACTTTCGATGGTGATTTTCTTCGCCGGCGCGGAAATGTTCATCTCCGGCATTAAAAGTCTGTTTTCCGAAGGACAGAGGCCCATGCCCGGGATGATTGCAATCTATGTCACGGCCGCCTCGATAATCTGCAAACTGCTTCTGTCCCTTTACCAGACGAAAGTCGGGAAAAAGACAGGGTCGCAGATGCTCATAGCCAACGGCATAAACATGCGGAACGACATGATTATCTCGCTGAGCGTACTTGCAGGCCTGTTCTTCTCGTTCATACTCGGGATGCCCGTACTCGATTCGGTCACGGCAATCATCGTATCCTGCTTCATAATCTGGTCGGCGATAAGGATTTTCATGGACTCGAACGTAGAACTGATGGACGGGGTAAAGGATGTCTCGGTCTACCAGAAAATCGTCGATGCCACTGCCAAAGTCGAGGGTGTCAGCCACCCGCACAGGATAAGGTCCAGGAGCATTGGAGGAAAATACATGATAACCCTCGATGTGGAAGCCGACGGGAACCTGACCCTGTCGCAGGCGCATTCCATGGCGAACCGGATAGAAGAAAACATCCGTCAAAGCATTCCGGAAGTATACGACATAGTCGTCCACATAGAGCCATTCGGAACACACCCCGAGGATGTTTTCGGGGTTTCATGACATGCCGGACGGCAGTACCGAACCGGGGGAAGCATATTTTTCAAAAAATTTTCCTAAATTAGCAGTCGGTAAAAAACACATCTTATCATGGAAATATACGAACAAAACAACAACAGGTATTACAACGCCCCACCCCGTCCCAAGACATGGCTGGCCTCCTCAATCCTTACCACGATTTTCTGCTGCCTGCCTTTCGGAATCGTAGGCATAGTCTACGCCGCGCAGGTCAGCGCCAACTACGAGGCAGGCCGTTATGAAGAAGCCGAAAGGGCCAGCCGGATAGCCAGAAACTGGACGATAGCTTCATTTTTATTCGGTGGCGGCTTTTATCTGATTTGCCTGCTGCTCTATTATATATTCGGAATAAGCTTGCTTACCCTGAGCGGCATAACTGTATAAATGACGATTACGAAACGGGGGATTTTATGGACTGCTGCCATCGTTTTCGTTGCAGCGGCGGTTTTTATTTTTGCGACTACAGACCCTGAAAAAAGTGTCCTGTTTCCGAAATGCCCGTTTCATGCGCTCACCGGCCTTCAATGTCCGGGATGCGGCTCCCAAAGGGCCATACATGCACTGCTGCACGGACAGATAGCCAAAGCGATAGGATACAACGGGCTTCTTGTGGCTTCGATTCCGGCCATCGGAGTGATTGCCGCAGCGGAAGCCGGAAGGAAAAAACATCCCAAATTCCATGCGGCGGTAAACAGTCCGAAAACGATTGCCGTCATCCTGGCAGTCATAGCCGCATGGTGGATAACACGCAATATCATAGGAATTTAGAAGCTGTTTAACAAACACAGGAATCCAGCGATGGAAAAGAAAGAATTGAGAAAACTGATATCGGGGCTGAAAAAACAATGCCCCATGGAAGAAAGGCTCGCAAGGTCTGAAAAAGTCATAGCCAACCTGGAGGAAAGCCCCGAATACATAGAAGCGCGGAACATACTGTGCTACTGGTCTTTGCCCGATGAAGTCAACACCCACGGCCTCGTGACAAGGGCGGCAGCCTCGGGGAAAAACGTCTTCCTTCCGGTCGTCAATGGAGACGACTTGATAATCAGACAGTTTACCGGAATATCAGAAATGCATGAAGGAGAATCCTACTCGATTCCCGAGCCTGAAACAGGGGCACGCGAAGTAGCCATCGGCGAGATAGACCTTGTCATTGTCCCGGGAGTGGCCTTCGACCGTGAAGGAGGACGCATGGGCAGGGGAAAAGGTTTTTACGACAGGTTGCTGGCCGGAAGCAATGTCAGGAAAACAGGCATCTGCTTCGATTACCAGCTTGTCGGCTCGGTTCCGAAAGAGCCCCACGACATACTTATGGACAAAGTCATTTCGGAAACATTTTCCGGAAAATGTCACAAATAACCATTGAAAAATTTTTAAGAGGCTGTTTCTCAACGGATGCTGATGGAAGCCGCCCACTCCGCGAAAAAATCGTAGGTGTAGGCAAAGTATTTCCTATATCCGGGACATAACGAAGATATCCGCTCACCGTTTTCAAGCAGGACAGTCCTGTGGACGGGACAATCCCCGTTGCACAGCCTCCGGTAAGGACAGGAGCGGCATTTTTCCGAAAGCGAAAGATATTTTTCCGTTTCATGCGAATATTCCTGTGAAGAAGACATGATTTCGGCAAGCCGCGCCCCCTCCAGCATGTTTCCACCCAAAGGACGGGACAGATGGTCGCAGGCATATACGGCGCCGTCGGCTTCGACAGAAGGACACGGAGGGCAGGTACGCGCAAGAACGCACAAATCCGGCTCCATGCCGACATGCAGGGCAAGCGTGTTATCAAAATAATTCACAAAAACCTTCCCTATGTCCGAAATCTTCCACAAATCAAAGACTCCGCACAGGAAATCCCCCCAATCCTCCCCTTCGAGCCAGCCTGAAGGGCCCTCCGCAACAGGTAGAAACTGAATGTACCCGAGCCCCGCATCTTTCAGAAAACCGTAAACCTGTGCAGGATAGGCGACATTGTGCTTCCCGACGGCCACCATGGCATTGACCTGTACGCCGGCATCCTGCAACAGCCTTATTCCGCGCATCGTCCGCTTCCATGAACCGTCACCGGACAAGGTTTTCCGGGAAGTGTCATGCAGGATCTCCGGTCCGTCCACCGACACCCCGCAAAGGAAACCGTTTTCCGCAAGAAAGGAAGCGAGGCTTTCGGTAACGGCCGTGGCATTTGTCTGAAGGATATTCAGCACCTGCCTTGGACCGCTGCCGAAGCCTGAAAAAAGGGTCTTCTGCAACCTTATTGCCTCACGCAAATATTCCTCGCCCGCCAGAAGTGGTTCTCCCCCATGCCAGATAAAGGTCAGGGGCGCTCCGGAAGGCTGGGATGAGCCGTAATTCTCGAAAACCGCTTCCAGCCGGCCCATGTCCATTCTCCCCGAGAGATGCCCTCCCTTATAATAACAGTAGGCACAATCAAGGTTGCAGGCACCGCCTACCGGCTTAAGCATCAGCGAGAACGGACGGGACTGCACAAAACGCCCGTCTTCGAAAATGTACTCAAGGTTGAAAGTTTTTCCCATAACGGCAAAACTACGGAAAAATTGCCATATTTCCACGCATCAGGGGTTCAAGGCAAAAGTACATCAAGGGTTCAAGGCCCTCGGCTGTACCGGTACGACCTTACGGCGTGGCCGCCCGTGGCCTCGTGAACGGGAGGGGCCCGCGCACTTGTGCGTGGGAGGGATTTACCGTCGGGCCGTACCGGTACAGCCGAGGGCGAATCGTCCTTATGCATTAACAGATTAATTATCCGGGCTTGTCAAAGTTTTCATATCTTTGTCCCGTGGATTGGAAAAACTGAAAGCAGAAAACTGAAAACAGAATAACGGAGCATGAAAAAAGGAATAGTCATAACAAGTCTTGCACTGGGCTGCCCGGCAATCGCGGAAAACGCAACGGCGCAGACAGCGGAGCCGATTCAAGGACAGGACAACAGGCCGAACGTGGTTTTCATCCTTGCAGACGACCTCGGATACGGCGATATCGGCTGCTACGGGCAGAAGCGCTTCGAAACCCCGAATATCGACAGCCTTGCCGCACAGGGGATGCGCTTTACAAGGTGCTATTCCGGAACAACGGTCAGCGCTCCGTCGCGGGCATGCCTGCTGACAGGACTGCACTCAGGGCACGCTCCTGTCAGGGGAAACATCGAAACCCCGCCGGAAGGACAGTTCCCGCTTCCGGAAATGGAAAATATTTTCCTGCTTTTTAAGGAAAACGGCTACAGGACAGGAGTTTTCGGAAAATGGGGGCTCGGAGCCCCGGGGACCGTCGGAGACCCTTCCGCACAAGGAGTAGACGAATTTTTCGGATACAACTGCCAGCTGCTCGCACACAATTATTATCCCGACCATCTTTGGGAAAATGACAGGAAAATCATCCTCGAAGACAATGCGGACGGGGGATTCGGGACCTATTCCCAGGACCTGATACATGAAAAGGCCTTGGAATTCATAGACACCAATGCCGGAAATCCGTTTTTCCTGTTCCTCCCTTACGTACTTCCGCACGCGGAACTGCTTGTCCCCGAAGATTCAATCCTTGAAAAATTCAGCGGCAGATATCCGGAAACGCCTTACAAGGGCTGCGATTCGGGCCCGGCATTCAGAAAAGGGGGATACTGCTCGCAGCCTGAGCCGAGGGCAACCTTCGCCGCAATGGTCTACAGGCTCGACATGTATGTAGGACAGGTAGTAGGCAAACTCGAAGAAAAAGGCATACTCGGCAATACTCTCATAATTTTCGCC
The DNA here is from genome assembly GCF_002159555.1 of Muribaculum sp. An289. Taxonomy (GTDB): domain Bacteria; phylum Bacteroidota; class Bacteroidia; order Bacteroidales; family UBA932; genus Merdivivens; species Merdivivens faecigallinarum. The sequence continues at coordinate 10,338 of NZ_NFIV01000002.1, read as the reverse complement.
AGCGACAACGGCCCGCATAAAGAAGGAGGTGCCGACCCGGACTTTTTCGACAGCAACGGAATCTACCGCGGCTATAAGAGAGACCTTTACGAAGGGGGCATAAGGGTTCCTTTCATCGCCGTATGGAACGGAATCATCGGACAGGGAAGCGAAAGCGGGCATACAATGGCGTTCTGGGATCTTATCCCGACTTTCAGGGAGATACTCGAAAACTGCGGAGGAAGCGCTCCGGATTCGGAAACGGCATCGGACGGCATTTCCATCCTTCCGGAACTTACCGGGAAAGGCCGGCAAAAAGAACACGAATGGCTCTATTTCGAGTTCCAGGAAGAAGGAGGAAAACAGGCCGTCATCTCGGGAAACATGAAACTCATCAGATTACGTGCCTCATCCCCGGACGGCTCGATTTGGGAACTGTACGATTTGGAAAACGACCCGGGAGAAAACAGGAACCTGCTTGACGAAGAAAACATTTCGGGAAAATACCGCCGCATAGCCACGCGCCTGAGGGCCGTAATGGAAAGGGAACACGTCCCCGACCCTTCATGGCCACTGCTTGAAGAAGAATTTCATTATGCGTATCTTTGAAGTTACAAATCAATTTGAAAACTGAGAACAGATGCAACGGAGACAAACTGACAGAAAATTGTATTTCAATGAACTCGCCGCGACGAGCAAAAAATATTTTCTTCCCTACATATCGGCTTTCATAAAACCGGAAAAAGGAATGGAAATCCTCGAAATAGGTTGCGGGGAAGGCGGAAACCTCCTTCCGTTCTCCGAATTGGGATGTTCCGTGACCGGGGTGGACCTCGCTGAAAACAAAATCTCCGATGCGATAAGGTTTTTCGGGGAGGAAAAGGCAGAAGGAAGGTTCATTGCATCCGATATTTTCAAGATAACCGAATTCGAAAACGGCTTCGACCTGATTGTCTGCCATGATGTAATAGAACATATCCCGGACAAGGAGACCTTCATGTCGAATCTCGGAAGATACATGAAGCCCGGAGGGCTTGTTTTCATGGCATTCCCTGCATGGCAGATGCCGTTCGGGGGCCATCAGCAGATATGCAGGAACCGGATTCTGTCCCACCTGCCGTTCATACATCTCCTGCCGGCAACCGTTTACGCAGCCCTTCTGAAGGCCGCGGGGGAAGACAAGGCATGCATAACGGAACTGCTCTCGATAAAACAAACCCGCACCCCGATAGAGTTGTTCGAAAAGCTGCTGGAAAAACACAAGGCGGCCGTGCTCGACAGGCGTTTCTGGCTCATAAATCCGCATTACGAGATAAAATTCGGCCTCCGACCGAGACTCCTGCCCGCATTCATGGGAAAACTCCCATGGATCAGGAATTTTTTCACGACTTCCTGTTTTTATCTGTTCAGACTCCCCTCCTGAAGCTCGAAAAGATTCCTCTCCGGCCATTCTTCAACGGTACGGGACAATTGGTTGAAAAGGCGGCTTATGTCTTTGGAGAACATGGAGCCTTTCCATGTACTTGAATTGGTTATGAGTATCCAGCAGTAACCGTCCGGATAGTATTTTACAAGGACGCTCGTGCCTGAAAGCGTTCCGGAACGGTACCACTCTCCGTTACGGCGGATGTCCGCCCACCCTATCGGGAATACGGAAGAGCCCATATATTCGGTCATTTCGGCCACACTCTCAGGGGAAATTATGTCCGGAATCACGTCGCAGCCGTCAATGGAAGCCACGAAACGGGCAAGTTCGGAAGCCGAAGCGACCCAGGCGCCCGCACCGAGCAGCTTCTCGAAGTCGCTGCCGCCATAGCACTTCTGCACCATCGTACCGTCAAGGTGAAAATCCTCGACAGGCTGCGCATCCTTGTGCATATAGTATTTTGCCTCTCCGGGATGCCGCTGGGCATAATAATTCCTCCCGAGCCACATATCGTAACAGCCGGCCGGGGCAAGTATGCTGTCCCTGACATACTGTTCGTAAGGCATTCCGGTTATCTTCTCTATGGCAAGCGAAAGGAACATGTAGCCAACATTGGAGTATTTCTGCCACGTTCCCGGTTTGTAGCCGAGCCTCCTGCTTAAAATATACTTGACAAGGCGCTCGGTAGTAGGTGGGGAATCGAGATGCTCCCAGCGGATTATTTCGGAAGTACAGAACAAGGGGTCCCCCCTGCTCAAAGTGAAACCTCCCTGATGGCGGAGCAGATGCTCCACGGTAATGTCGTAATAACGCCGGTCGGAGGCTTCCAAATACAGGGAATCGCTCAGGATGCCTTTCTCTCCGAAAACGAGGGTATCCAAAGGCATGAGGCCCTGTTCTTTCAGCTTCATCACGGCCGTCGCCGTAATAAGTTTGGAGACGGAAGCTATGCGCAGAAGATGGTAGGGCTGCATGCGCACATACTGCTCCTTGTCTGCCCATCCGTAGCCTTTTGCGAAAAGCAGGGAATCATTCCTCATCACGGCCAAAGACACTCCCTTTATATCCCAGAACTTAATCCAGGAATTGATTTTCCTGTCCATCTTTTCGAATTCCGGAAGTTCGGAAAACGAATTGTCCAGAGTATCGTTCAAGGATATCGGGACCGGCAGGTCGTCCGCATCTTCCCTGGCAACTCCGGCTCCGTGCCTGAAAAGGAAAACCGCCGCAGCAGCCATAACGGTTGCGGCGGTTATCAGGATTACGGCTATTCCACGAAAATTCCTTCCCGATTTCATAGCCGGCTATTGACGAATACTTATTTTCTTATCGATAAAATCCAATATGAAATCCACAGTCCCGTCGATGCCGAGGACGGACGAATCTATGCACAAATGATAGGTATGCGCCACTCCCCATTCTCCGAAAGTGTAATAATTGTAATATTCGGCCCTTTTCTTGTCGGTCTGCTCTATCCGCGACTTCGCCTCCGCCTCGGAAATATTCCTGCGTTTCATCACCCTGGCCACCCTTTCTTCATCAGGGGCACTGATGAAGACATTGGCTATCCTCGGATGGTCCCTGAGGATGTAATCCGCACATCTTCCGACAAAAATCGCGGATTCGGACCTTGCTATCGAGCGTATGGTCTCGCTTTGGATAAGGAACAGCTCGTTCCCGTCCATGAAGTTTGTGCTCTCATACTGGATGCCGTGGCTGAAGGCCGAAAACAAAGAGAATTTTTTCACCTTCTCATCGCTTTTCTTGAAAATCTCCGGGCTGAACCCGCTCCGTTTCGCGGTCTCAGTGATGATTTCCGTGTCGTATGCCTTTATGCCGAGCCTCTCACCCAGCTTGAAAGCTATCTCTCGGCCGCCGCTTCCGTACTGGCGCCCGATATTGATTACATAATGTTCCGATGAAAAATCACTCATGTCAAATACCTCCGAGGATTGACGGGTCGTCTCCGTCCTTTAGTTTATCAAATTTATTCATAAGGCCCTTCAACAATATGGCCGCCAATATGGTCGCAAAGAAGTCCGAAACCGGGAAACTTGCCCATACGCCCTGTATCGGATTGTCCGCAAACAGGTGCGGAAGAAGGAAAATGCAAGGAAGAAGGAAAAGAATCTGGCGCGAAAGCGAAAGCCAGATGGCCTTGTTCACCATGCCCATCGACTGGAAAAAATTGGATGTCACGACCTGGAAGGCCACGAGCGGGAACATCAGTACGGTAATCGTGAGGCCCATTGCCGAGAGACGGATAAGCTCCGCATCCGAAGTGAACACCGATGCCACCGCCTTAGGGAAAGCAAGGCCGAGAATGAAGCCGACACTCATTACCACGATGGCGTATCTGACAGTCTTCCAGAAGACTTCCTTCACACGGGCATACTGTCTCGCCCCATAGTTGTAACCGGCTATAGGCTGCATACCCTGGTTAAGACCGAAAACAATCATAAGGAAAAGGAAACTTATCCTGTTCACTATGCCGTAAGCGCCTATGGCCAAATCCCCTCCGTACTTCATCATCTGCTTATTGAGGAAAATCACAATCAGGCAGGCCGCGACATTCATCAGAAACGGAGCAAAACCGATGGACAGCGAATCACGGGCTATCCTGCGGTCGAGCATGATTATCTTTTTCCCGAAATGGACAGCTTTCGTCTTTTTGGTAAATTCGAAGAAAACCCACACGGCGGCCACCAATTGCGCTATCACAGTCGCAAGCGCGGCCCCTCCCGTCCCCATTTTGAATGTGAATATGAATATCGGCGCGAGGGCGACATTGAGCACGACAGTGAAAAGGGTCGCCCCCATCGCCTTCTTGGGCTCCCCTATTGCCCTCTGGAGATTGTTCAGACCGAGGTAAAGATGCGTTATGACGTTGCCGAGCAATATCACCCGCATATAGTCCCTCGCATACCCTATGGTATTTTCACTCGCACCGAAAAAAAGCAATATCGGATCGAGGAATATCAGAGCCACGGCACTGAAAGCGATACCGGCTATCAGACAAAGGGTCACGGTATTGCTCAATACCTTCGTCGCGGCCTCATAGTTCCTTTGCCCCAAAAGGACGGAAATCAGGGTGGAGGCGCCGACACCGACAAGGGTGCCGAAGGCTGCCGCAAGGTTCATCAGAGGGAAGGTGACGGCTATGCCCGAAATGGCGTAAGCCCCGACACCATGTCCGATGAATATACTGTCTATCATATTGTACAATGACGAAGCCGTCATCGCTATGATAGCCGGTATGGCGTAAGTTTTCAACAATTTTCCTATCGGTTCCGTCCCCAGAACCGTAGGTGAGACACCCGGACTATTCATATTCGTCGTATTCTACTATTGTCACATGGAAAACAAGGGGCGAGTACGGAGGAATCGCATTCCCGCTTCCGCTTGCACCGTATCCCATGTCCGATGAGAAGAAAGACACCACCTCCTGGTTGTTGTCCATCCTGAAAAGGGTTTCGCCGAATCCCGTGACCACGGTGGAGCTTTCCAGCGTTATCCCAGAAGCGGAAGAGGACATCTTTACCTTCGCCGGGACATCATAATCCTTCGAATCATCGAAAATACCGTATTTTTTCGCAGTATCCCTGATATTCGTATCGAAAACATGTCCGTCCAGCAATTTTCCCACATACCTTATATATATAGTGGAGTCGTTGGGAATCGTATCCCCCGTCCCGACATTCAGGACCTTGTAATAGAAACCTTCCATCAACGAATCCAGCCCGTCATAATATTTCCGCGAATAACTTTCGAGGGTATCCTTTTCCCACTGCTCTATGTCGTCCGTGGCGTATTTGATGGATATCTCATAGATATAATGGCTTCCTCCCGGGTCGTTGGCATAATATTCCTCAACCTCATCGTAGACATCCGAATTAAGGAACCATGAAGGAATGACGGCCTTCATGTATCCCCCCACGTTCATCATGTCGAGCATGTCCTCGACCCCCGCATAAAGCTGTCCGTCCTTTCTTACCATCACCCTTGCACCGTAATAATTGGAAGCCACGTATGTGCCAAGGCGCCTGTTTATGGTTTCGTCCGTTGTCTCGACATAGTTCCCTTCCAGATCCGTAATGCTGTAATCCACAAAAACATATACCGACGAATCGTCCATGGCCTGTCCCGTACCTGGCCGCGAATCGATTACGTATATGCCCCTACCTGAAGGGGATATGTCGGGATAATTGATATTGAGCCACGCTTCAAGCACTTTTTTAGAAGAAGAATATGTGCTGTCCGTCGGCTCCTTTGCGCACGAAACTGCTGCAACCAGCGGAGCCGCGGCCAATACTAAACGAGATAAGATTCTTATATTCATAATTTTAATCTATTTTTCAATTTTCTATACTATGGACCCAGACATGATACATCAGCGACGACATTTTCGGAATTGCATTGATTTCCTTGTTGCCGAAGCCGTACTTCGCCGAAAACAGGATGTAGCACTCCTCCCCTGCATACACTCCCAGCAGACCGTTCCTCAGGCCCGGAAGCAGATGCTTGTCCGACAGGTTTACCGTCACCGGAACGAAAGTAGTTGAGTCGCCCCATATTCCGCCCTGTCCGGCGAGTTCCTCCGTAGTGGCGGCTATCATATCCTGCGGAGGAAACGAGTTGCCGAAAAGATACAGGGCGTAATCGAAAACGACGGTACCTCCTGCCATCAGCGTATCCGAGGGAATCTCGAATCCGGCCGAATCCGAAGGATTCACCGTTACCCTGTTAGAACCGGCGTTCCTGTGTATCGTATATGCTACGGAATCGGAAAAATGCGATGCTATGTACCTGTCGATTGATTCCTCCAGAGTGGCATAGGTGGTTTCAAGGCTCTGGGACGTACATGCAGAAATCTGCGACAGCGCAAGGACGGCCGCCGCAAAGGTCAAAATACTTATCGTTCCTCTCTTCATTTTCAAATGCACAGAAAAATTTGTTTTACAAAAGATGTGCCTGCATGGCATACTCCCTCACTGAAGCGGCGAAATATTCCGGAATCATTCCCATGTCCATTTCCAGCCTGCCCCCGGCGGCATTCTTGTGCCCGCCACCGTTAAAATATTTTCGCGCAAAGGCATTTACATCCACATCCGGCTTGCTCCTGATGGAAACCCTCACGAAATCCTTATCCTCAGTGAACAGCACGGATATCAGCACATCCTTGATTTCCAACGGCCTGTTCACCACCCCTTCAACATCTCCCTTGGAATACCCGTACTCGTGCTGCAATCCGAAAGGGAGCATCATGTAGGAAAACTTCCCGTCCACTATCTTCATCCTGTTCCTCAGCAGTTCCCCGATCAGCCTCAGCCTGCCTTCCGAAAACTGGTTGTACAGCCTGCAAAGCATTGCCGTGCGGTCCACTCCTGCCGCCAGCAGTTCCGAAGCCATCGAAAAGGTGGAAGGATATACCGAATTGGCGAAATTGTTCGTATCCGTAGTCATGCCCGTAAAAAGGGCTTCTGCCGTAAGGGGAGGCAAAAGCGATGCGTTCCCGCCTACATTCGGAAACATTTTCAGGATATGGTACAGCAGTTCGCACGTAGAAGATATGTCCGTCATGGAAAGTGTCAGATCGAAACTTCGGACATCCGGGCCTATGTGGTGGTCTATGAGGATTTTCCTTGCCTTAGAGGCTTCAAGGGCATCCGCCATCTCGTCAGTCCTGGAAAAACTGTTGAAATCGAGGCAAAACAAGACCTGGGAACCGGATATCGCCCTGCCGGCCCTTTCCTTGTCCGCATCGTACAGAAGGATAGTGCCTTCGGGGTCCAGATGCCTTAAAAAGGCCGGAAAACGGTTGGGCAATACGATTACGGCCTCCTTGCCGAGGCTTCGCAGGAATTCCCTCATGGCAACGCAGGCACCCACCGCATCCCCGTCCGGAGAAGTGTGGCCGACGATACAAAATTTCCTTCCGTTTTCAACGGTTCTCACCAGTTCGGCGACGGATTCAGCATGAATATTCAACATATTACAATTTTTCTGGGTGCAAAATTAAAAATTATATTGCGGGAACTAAATAAAATGTATACTTTTGTGGGACTTTTGTGAAACAAAATTAAATTTACAATAAATAATGAAAAAAGTACTTACTATCGTTATTTTTCCGATCCTCATTTTGGGATTGCTTTATCTGATTGTCGCCAGCGTGATGAAACCAGTTAATTTCCAGAAGGAACAGAAACAGCGCGAAGCTGTCGGCATCGAAAGGCTCAAAGACATCAGGACATTGCAGGTAGCATACAAAAGCACCTACGACCGCTTTGCTTCTTCAATAGATTCTCTCAAGGATTATTATTACAACGGTAACATTTCGATTATCAAGCAAATCGGTTCCATGGACGACTCTGCGGCCGTAGCCCACACCGAAGCCATCAAAAAGCGTAATCCTCGGATAACGCCTGAACAGCTGCAAGCCATGTACGACAAGGGCGACAAGAATCTCGTATTCAGAATCGAGACCGAGATTCCTGTAAGGGATACCCTTTTTAAAGGCAGGACCAATTTCAGCATAGATTCCCTCGCTTTCATTCCTTTCAGCGGCGATTCAATCATAATGAATGCCGTAATCAGCAAGGTTTCCGGCGTGGACGTGCCTCTGTTCGAAGCATGCATGCCTTACAAGAGCCTGCTTAAAGGGCTTGACAACCAGCTCCGCATCAATCTTGATGCCGACAGGAAAGACACCGGAAAATATCCGGGCCTGATGGTGGGCAGCATCACTTCGCCTAACAATAATGCCGGCAACTGGGAATAACATGACCACAGGATACGTGGAAAAATACAGGATATCCATTCAAGTCTTCTTGAATGGATATTCTTATAAAATAACGGACACCGACGGCAGGACCGTTTCGGAAAAGGATTTCTGCGAGATCGAGGAACTGTACTCATCCCGAATCTTCTCCTATCCGTACAAGGAGTACCGCATTTCGTACAGGACACACAGATGCACCCTCATACCTGCCGGACTGATGCCGGACACGGAAAATGCGGACAAAGACAAGGTTCTGCGAAACCTCCTCGCCGAATACGATCGGCCGGAAGAAAATGAAAAGGTTGAATGCGCGAGGATAACCCCTGCCGATGCCGTGCTCGTATATGCCATACCCGGCGAAGGGTCTCCGCTCAGAGCCATACTTTCCTCACTGCCTTCGGATTGCAGGCCTTTTCCTGAAATGTACTGGATGCTGGAAGAGCTGTACGGCCTCCCCTGCCACAACAGGGTCATCGCTTCATACAGGGACTCCCTGCTGAGCCTGGCCATAGCGGAGGACGGGAAGCTGCTACTGTGCAACTCCTTCAATGCACAGGACTTTACGACCGCCATGTATTTCATATTTTCCGCATTGAAACAATTCCAGATAAATCCGGAAGTAACCACGATTTATTTCAGGGAGAACCTCGGACATGACCAGGAAATGCTCCTTTACAGATATTTTTCCGGAGTAGAAATATTGAAATGAGAATCATAGGAGGGAAAAACAGGGGAAAGACAATCAGTCTCCCGGCCAAATACGAAGCCCGTCCGACCACGGATTTTGCGAAAGAGGGACTTTTCAATATCATCTCGAATGAATACGAATTCGAGGGGCTTTCGGTACTGGATCTTTTCGGAGGCACAGGGAGCATTTCCTTTGAATTCGCTTCACGGGGCGCCGGTGAAATCCATTGCATTGAAATGTCCCCCGCCAATGCCGCCTTCATCCGCAATACGGCGAAACAGTTCGGGTTCGACAATATAACCGTCATCAGGCACAATGTTTTCGATTTTCTCGACATCTGCAAAAGAAAATACGATATCATTTTCGCCGACCCCCCATACGCAATAGAAGGTCTTGACACCATACCGGGCAGGGCGATAGGTTTTTTAAGCGAAATCGGGACACTGATATTGGAACATCCCGGCACCTATTCTTTCAGTTCGGAACCGGGTTTCATAAAAGAGAGGAAATACGGGAACGTACATTTTTCATTTTTCGGCCGCCGCGACTGATACCGTATATCCGGCTGCCAGTCCCCCCATTCCGACCGCTGATACTGCCATGCATTTTTGAATTTGTCTCTCACATATTTTTTTCAAATAAAATCAAATTCGCCTTGTCAGTATCGAAATAATGATTATCTTTGCAACTCCGTTCAGGAAAATCCGGTGCGGTAGTTCAGTTTGGTTAGAATACCGGCCTGTCACGCCGGGGGTCGCGGGTTCGAGCCCCGTCCGCACCGCCAAACAATTTGGCAAATGAACGCAAATCCTTGAAGTCCAACTACTTCAAGGATTTTTTCGTATATGCCGGTATGGCAAAATACGGCATTCCGGAGCAGTCTGGAGGTGGACTAAAAGGAGGACTTTTTGAGGACTTGAAAAGTCCTCCTTTTTAGAGTATTTTTCATTGATTTGCAATGTTTTGCGCAATTTGATAATTGAACCGGAAATTGCTAAGTATGAACTTCTTATGAGCGCTTCTCAAAAGACAGGGTAATTTTAATAAAATACTGATTATCAACATTTTGCAAATTATCCGCTGGTTCAAAAGTTCAGACCTGATTGCCAAAATGTAAATCTGAAAAAAGAGAGGTGCCAAGCAGAATCGAACTGCTGTACATGGTTTTGCAGACCATTGCCTAACCACTCGGCCATAGCACCTTGAATGGGATTGCAAAGTTAATACTAATTTTAATATTTCCAAAATTATTCTACATAGAGCACCAAACCTTTCAGATATTCGCCGGGAGTTTGACACTTTGGCGAGGTAAAAAAATTGCAAATAATTGAGAGACTTTCTGATGAAAGTCTTTTTTTCATTAGTGTCCGGTAAAAAATCGCAAAAGTTCTTTGAAAATATTGAAGTATAGGTAATTACAAGGATGGGACGAGCGCGCCGATTTGAATTTATCTTTGCCAGACTATC
>NZ_NFIV01000019.1 GCF_002159555.1 Muribaculum sp. An289 | reverse complement strand
AATCCTCATTGGCAGGCATGCCTGCCAATGAGGTAACAGATAAATTGATATATTTGCAGAACTAAGAGGTCTGAAGGCTTACTCCGGACACACTGTTTGAAACACTACCCATGCCTGCCAATGAGGTAACAGATAAATTGATATATTTGCAGAACTAAGAGGTCTGAAGGCTTACTCCGGACACACTGTTTGAAACACTACCGGTTCTTCGTAAATTAATACGAAAATGAACAGAAATTTTTATCACTGATTCTTTTTAAAAACATTAATCAGTAAAGGCCAATTCTCCTTGCAGGTTAATATTACGAATATCTATGTCGATTCCATCAAGAGCTCTTTTAATTTTTTCATCTGTTATAGACTTTGGTACAGCTAATGCCAAAAATTGACTGGCTCTAGAACACGCCACATATATCATTCGCTGACTTTCAGTCATAACTTTAATTTCCTTATTAAGGAAATCGTTCAGCGAAATACTTTGTCCTCTGCTATCAGATGATAGGAACAAAAGTACCGCATCCAAGGTAGCTCCCTTTACTGCATGTATCGTATCTATGCTCTTGTGGTATTCACTATCTTTGTCGTTCGATTGATGATATTGTTCTACTGGTACATTAGCCATTTCTTTCATTCTATATCCTTTTTGTCTTTGATATGGAACAAAAACAGGTTTTTCTTTAAGCTCCCAATATTCTTTCAATAATGCGCAGGTCTGTTCTGACCATTCTTTGAAACTTAAAGAAAACGAAGGAATCTGTTTTATAAAACCAAATATCTTAGCATTCCAATCCACATTATGTTCAATTTCGTGTACAAACTCACGCCTTTTATCAGGATTATCACCAGCTAAAAGTTCAGCTAATACAAGTCTTACTTTTCTAAAAGCTGAATTCGTGTCACCTGAAGCAAAAGCAAAGACAGCATCTATTATTAAATAAGGCAGCGGTTTCTCAGTTTTCCAGTACTTGAAATCTATGTCTTTAACGCCAGATAGTTCCTTACATTTATCTGTTCCACGCGCTAATATAATCCTGCTGGACAAATCATTATCATCACAAATTTGATAGAAATTTCTAACAACATCCCTAATATTTCCATCATCATACTTATAGACAATAATAGGTATTCCTTTATCTTCCACTCCATGCGAAATAATAGCAGGAACAGCGATTGATTTAAGTTTGCTATACAAATCTATTATACGTTGATTAGAACGCCTGCATTCAGATAATGGCAATACGTTCCATTCTTCTTCTGACATCATGTTCTGCAGTAATTCAGGCTTGGCATTATTGAATCCATATATGGACTGGCAAATATCACCAACAAATTCAAGATTCTGCAAACCAGCTCTCTTTAACAGTTTGAAGAATTCAAAATGCAATTCAGAATTATCTTGCGCTTCATCTACTATGATATATGGGAAACGCGTTCCAAGTGCTTTGCCTATATTCTGATGATGTTGTAATATATCACATGCTATCCACAGCGCATCGCTACTTGTTATAAAGCCTTTCTCTAAGCGATATGTAAATGCCTCCTTACAATAAGCTATTTCATTTTTATTCGTTACAATATTGTGATTCCATTTAAATGAAGTTCTGTCTCTAGTTATCAAAGATGGATTCTTTCTATAAAATATCTTACTATAGGGGCGTAGTGCCATAACTGGATATTGTTGCCATATACCGTTTATCAAGATTTTGTTGTAATAAATTCGTTCTAATATTTCTTTCTCATTCACTACTATTGGTTTCTTTTTACACGCATCACATAGATACCAAAACGGAAGTACTACATACTGCATAATAAAACTATCAATAGTTAAAACCTCATTGGGAAATGTCAATCTTTCATGATGCATTTCTTGGTATTTATACTTTAATTCATCACAGGCTTTATTGGTAAATGACATACAGACAAACCCTGTATGGCTTCCATAATGCTCCTCACAAAAATGTGATACAGTCAAAAGTTTTTTGACAATACTTGTTGTCTTGCCACTACCAGGACATGCCGTGAGTATAGTATAACCACGTGCATCAATATATGCTTGCCGTTGAGGTGTTATATCGTAATTCATACTCATGGTATCAGATAATTTATTGCTTCTTGAATATAAGTTGGCAAAGTGAATTTTATATCACCACTTTCTTCATTTTTATCTAATAGAAACGAATTAAGAGTTTGAGCAAACTCAGCTTTACCAGGTAGGCATTTCCACATAAGCAGTGCAACATTCTGCTGCTCATCTTCATTCATATCTCTATCCTCAAGTCCTGACATGTAAAAATCCACCTTGTCCATACCGTTTGGATTCATTTGCTGAATCAATTCGTAGAGCCAAGTCTCTTTAGTCATTTCTTTATTAGCAAAAACATTTGCTTTACATATTTGATATTCAAGTGTCTTCTTTCCAGAGCATATCTTAATACCAGGTTGACGATTGGACATGGCTGTCATATTGTTAATACGACCATTCACTCTACCAGTATTGATTCCTTCTCTAAGAAGATGAAGTTTTGCATAATTGTTTTTCACCAACTCATTCAGATTATATTCTTTATCCTTTGACGCTGTAAATTGATCCTCGTCTGTTATAAATGCCGCTTTCATAGGTAAACGCTTTGTTGAGTCAGAAGAGTTAAACAACATCAAAAACTGATAAAAAGCTGTTCCGTCTGTATCTACTATTTCAATTTGATTCGCAATCAATGACTTATTTATTAGCTTAGAAAAAGTTTCAACTAATTGGCACTCTAATATACCTTCTATAAACAGACAGCCAGACGAAAATAATAATTGTGATCGAGTTACATCGAAATACCGGGATATCATTTTTCTATAGTCTACAACTTCTTCTTGCTGCAATAATCTACCACTAGCAGCATCACGGACAATATTTTCTGAGTGTCGTTCTTTGAAACAATTTCCGACATGAAAAGCGGTATTATCCTTCAACAAGATTATATTCTCCAATGGTATCCTTGATGTCAAAGTCGGAGAATGAGTCGTGATAAATGTTTGACTATTTTCATTTGTGTCTGCATCTTTAAGAAAGTTATATAGATTCACCTGTAATTGTGGGTGTAGATGGGCTTCTGGTTCTTCTATAAGCAATGCGTATATACTAACATTATCTTCTATATGACAATCCTTAATGTCACTTAATACTGATGCTATATAAATTATGTTATTATACCCAAGACTATTTTGAGACAGTACAAATCCTTTCTTGTCAGTAGCAGAATATGGCAAGAAAGGTTTGATAATATTAACGATATATTCAATTCTGCTCTGTTCTATGTGCAGTTCTACATTTTGAAGGCTTGAGCTGTTTATTTGGTTCAGATTATCGTTTATACCAGTTTGTGTTTCTATTACTTCAGGTCTCAGCAAAAGCTGCTCGTTTGCACTATCTACTATACCTTTTACGTCATTTTCTGAACCTGCCCTATCAATCTTTCTTTTAATAACCCTTCCTAACAAGTTGTTGCGTGAACTCATAAGGTCACGTGTACTGTCACGTAATGCACCCAGATAATAAGGATGAAAATAATGAAACGTATTCCAGTCTGCACGAAGACCATTCTCCTCTTTACCTGTTATGTATGAGGAATAGATCCTTCCATTCTTCTTCATCTCAAAACTTATATGAATCCTGGCAACTATAGTATCATCGTTTTTGGAAACCAAATACTGATAGAATGCACCTTCCTGTTGTGCCGATAATTCTTCAAATAGATAACATATATCTATTCTCGTAGAGTTTATTAATGTTTTAGTCCCATCTGGATTTTCTGTAATTTCAACATGGAAATCCTCTTTTGTTATTTCTATGTCTCGGTTCGGTTCTCCCCACGTATAAAACAACCTGATGGCATCCATCAAAGAAGTTTTTAATTGTCCGTTGGCTCCTATAATTACATTTAGTTTCTTATCGAATTTCACTAATAGTTCTTTGATACCTCGGAAGTTCTTTATATAAATCTTACTTAAATACATAAAGTTATATTATTTGATTATTCAATAACTCAAGTACATTATGAATCTCTGAATATGCCTTCAAATCTTCCGGTGATTCTTTACACAATTGACATAATTTTTCCGAATTTAACATCGCGCGTTCCAAATCTCCATTCTCTGTCAGGTATTTATAGAGGTTGGTACGTATGAAATATCGCTTTGTCTTTTCATATCCCGGCATGTATTTCTGCAATTCAGGAAGCAGTTGGTCGTAACTTTCATATCGCCGACAAACTACATTGGGTAGAAAGTGGAGCAAGAACCAAAATTCCGTACATGGATTCGTTTCTACAAACATCACTTTGCCAGCGTATTTCTTTGCGCTATACTTTTTCTTTGCTCGTTGATACAATTGCATTTCAGAAGGATATTGATACAGCCTGTCCATATCAAAAAGGCATACGATAAAGTCATATTGCTTGTTCAAGTAGGATTCTACCAATTTTAGAATATGATTGATGTCGCTATGCTGCGGAAAATCCGGAGCGACCTTGAAAGGATAACGACATGCCACCCTCAATGAATCAAAATAGAACCACTCGGTTTCTCCCTCGCCTATGATGGCGATGCTTTTTGTTACTGTCCGCCCCATATCATTAGTCATTTAGGTTAATGTATTGACTGCCAAGGAACGGAAGCTTAACTAATTTACCCTGTTTGTAAGCATTATACGGGGAAAGATTCTTGTGTAAGCCTAAAGATGAAAGACGTACTATTTTAGTCTCTCCATATTCGTCTTTATCCGTAAACCATATTGTGTCACGGCGAATGAATTCTTCGTTGAGAAGATTGATGTCGTGTGTTGTCAACAACATTTGGGATGTTCCTTCACTGTTCGCTAAAAATACTTTTATAAAATAAGCCAGCAGTTCATAGTGGATGCTTGTCTCGACTTCGTCAATAAGCACAAACCGGTTGGTCTTCAACAAGAAATTCAGAATTACTGCCATCCCCAAAAATCTCATCGTACCATTGGATTCATATTCTTCAGACAAATCGTATAGTTTGTCGCCAACCTTATGCTTGAATGTCAATTCTGCATTTGTGATTTTTCCTTTTCTAAGCATTTCAGCTTTTGCCTCATTATCAATAGGGGCATTTTGAATCAATTGCTCCAATTCAGGGGTAATCAATTCTTCCTCTTCATGCAATACGACATCTTCTATGTTAAAATCAGATGCTTTCAAGAAATTTAAAATGAACTTCTTCAAATCGCCTGTTTCATCTTTATCCAATCGTGATTTTACATATCCCGAAAGCAGTATACCGGGAGCCAATACATCTTTTACCTGTTTGGCAAAGTAATCGTACACATCGTTCAACCTGGTACGCTCCACATTACTTTTGCCAAATGCGGCAAGTACACTGCAATTATTGATCGTGTTGCCGGAAATCACATCCTGACTCTTCCGTGGCATTTTCAGATTTACGCCGAAATCTATTGTTGTGGAATCTGTAGTTGCATCATAACTACGACTGTACAATTTGGTAGGACGGATGGAATCGTAAACAACCAATGTCTCAGAATAGATATATTTTGCGTCCAATTCAAAAGTAAGGATATACTTCGACTTATTAATATAGAATACCATAGACATCTTCGTCCTTTCATTCCTTGATGTGTCATCCAGCATAAAAGGAACGACCCCGGTTTTCTCATTTCGGTCTTTGGGCATCCTAAGAACAAGCATTCTGAAAAATTCCACAGCATTCAAGATATTGGTTTTTCCGGAAGCATTTGCACCATAGATGATGCCCAATTTCAACAATCTTACCCCATCCTTAACTTCATACGAATATTCGTCAGACATAAAGTTATCTGATGAAGGTTCAAAGCTTATCTTTTGTGGAGACTTTATCGAGAAAAAATTTTCAATGGTGAATTCTGCTATCATATTCGTTGAATTTATCTGTCATATGATGCAAAGATAGGAATAAAAATCAATATATGAAATTATAGTATGTATTTTCGTAGTAAAATTACGTAATTTGAATACAAAATACAACTTCAGATATTTTTATAACAATAGAATAACGCAAATAAAAATGGAGATTGTATTATTCCTTCATGAAATTTTTCTCTTCATACTATTTTTTATGATTGAGAAATTTCATATCTTTGAAACCTAAAGTAACGTTCTTTCATTTATGCAAAATCTGGCAACTTGAAGAAGTCTACTCGTTTCTAAATCGTTACCTGTCTAAAAAATAGAGCTTGTAAGTTTCTTATTTTCAATGAATAAGAAAAGATGCAATGCCTAGCCAGGTGGAAGGTGACGTGCTTTGAAATGCCGGCTTTCTTGATTATGGTGCGGAGGCGAACATCTGCGTTGTTGACCTGGTCTGGCAGTTTGTAGAATATTCGGCTGCTGGCCGGCTGGCCACTTCTTTCGGGCAGCCATTTGAGGGCGTTGTCGGATAGTGGAATTGTAATGTCTTTGCCTGTTTTCTGCATCTGGGTTTCTATTTGAGCATAGCCTTCCGGGCTTAACGTTATTTCTTCCCAAGTCAATTTCTGTACATCGGAGTACCTTAGCCCGCTGAAGCAACAGAAGAGAAAGGCTGGCTTAATGTCGTTGTCAGGTTTGTATTCGGTGTTAATGATTTTCTGGATCTCATCAAGTGTGAGGTAGCATCGGCTTTTCTGCTCTGCGTGGGGCTTGAGTTTCCGGTCTATGTCTTTGCCTGGGTTTTTGACTATGATGCCGTCTCTTTCTGCTTTGTTGAGTGCCACCATTATTCTTGCGAACAGGGCTTCTTTATATACTTCGCTGAGTGGCTTTGGTTTGCGCTTCTTGTCTTTGCTTTCTTTGTCGAAGTCTCTGATGTCAGAGTTGAGGTGTTCTATGAACCCGATGAGGAACTCTTTGTTGATGTGGTTGAAAGTGATGTTCTTTCCCTTGTAGGCGACCATTCTCTTGATGGCACTTCGCATCAGTACGGCGCAGGAGGTTTGTCCGTTGGCTTCATATTCAGAAGCTAGATCTTCGCAGTAGGTCAAGAAACTGAGTTTCCTTGTCCTGTTCCGGTCCTTAAAGCCGAATTCCCCGTTCTGGATGTCTATTATGTATTGGGCTTTGATGGCGTTGGCAAGACAGAGCTGTTCTTTGTTCCACATCTTGTTGTCTCGGGAGGTGTCCGGACGAAGGTACAGGTTCAGGAACTTGTATTCCCTTATGCCGTTGACATAGCAGTCAAGGTAAATGGACTGGTTGCCATCCTTTAGCTGTTTGAACCGTATTTTTATAGGTTCTTTTATTGTCCCATCCTCAGCTTTATTGCTCATTTTCAATCATTTTTATCTGTGAACAAATATAGTAAATTGTAATGAAATGGACAATAGAGTAACAAAACTATTCTATTGCTTATTACGATTTATCACGGAATAGCAATTTTATATGCATATAAACAAGATTTCACATTTCCGAGTGAGTAACAAATGGGTAACAAAAATTGTCTAAAAATACGTTGAAAAGGGGGTGATATCCGTAAATGGCAAAAAAAGTAATCCACTGATAAGATACTTTATATCAGTGGATTATATTATATTTGGTTATGGATGGTTATCTAGGTAATTTTACATAGTCTATAAAATTCGAATCTGCCATAAATATTTGTCAATCAAATTTTTATTGGTTTCGCTGCAATCAATTGGGCCGGGCTGCAAACAAAACTTTCAGTTTGCGGTATCAGTCATTTGTGCCCACTACATCTCTGCAAAGATATGCATTCTTTCGATGCGGCAACGATGAAAGGTTGTAATTTCTCGATTTTCTCGATTTTGATGGGAATATTGTGTGTTTATCCGCAAATTCGTTCTTCGAAGATTGCCGTACCTTGCCATGCCCGATGTCTGTAGTGCCGGGAACGTATTGATTTGAGTTGTTTTGCAAGTGCCTGATGGAAAGGATTATATGAAATCAAAACTCGCTTTTAGGTGGTGCGAAAACATACCCAAAAGCGAGTTTAATTTTCTTAAGTAATTGATAATTGGATGTTTGTAGATATTTTGCTCGCTTCGGCCGTTTATCCCGTGCTGAAAGCAGTTTGCCGTCAGAGCCTGTCTATTATTCCGCAAAGTGTTCCGAATACCTCTTCGATGCTTCCGGTCCCGTTTACTTCATTGTATTTGCCGGTCGATTTGTAGTGGTTTATTACGGGTTCGGTCTTTTCGTGGTATGTCCTGACCCTGTTCCTTATTGTGGCTTCGTCGGCATCGTCGGCCCTGTTTTCGATTTCGGCACGTTTCTTTATCCTTCTGACCACTTCATCGTCGTCAATCATAAGGGACAGTACCGATGTGACTTCCGAGCCTCTTTCCTTCAGCATCCTGTCCAGCGCTACGGCCTGGGCCTCGGTTCTCGGAAAACCGTCGAGTAGGAAACCCTTGGCTGTCCTGTCGCTGTCGAGAACGTTCCTGATCATGCCTATGACTATCTCGTCGGGTACGAGATTCCCGTTGTCAGTCAGCGATTTGGCCATTTTTCCGAGTTCCGTTTCCTCAGCTATTTCCTTACGGAGCAAATCACCCGTGGATATGTGGCGGAGGGAGTATTTTTCTTTCATTTTTGCAGCCTGGGTGCCTTTTCCAGCCCCCGGAGGCCCGAATAAAATAAAATATTTCATGTTTCAGTCCTCATCAATAACGTATATTTCCCTTAATCCGCGGCCGAGCCCGTTGTAATCAAGCCCGAAGCCGACGATAAAATCATTCGGTATTTCCTTGGCGATGTAATCTATTGGGATGTCCTTGCCGTACGAACCAGGCTTGAACAGCAGGGTACAGATTCTGATTTCCGAAGCCCCTGCCT
Source organism: Muribaculum sp. An289 (assembly GCF_002159555.1). Lineage (GTDB taxonomy): Bacteria > Bacteroidota > Bacteroidia > Bacteroidales > UBA932 > Merdivivens > Merdivivens faecigallinarum. The sequence continues at coordinate 12,145 of NZ_NFIV01000019.1, read as the reverse complement.
CCCTGAGGATGGAGTCTAATTTTACAATGGTGTTTCCTGTGTCCACAATATCTTCCACGACAATTACCTTGCGCCCTTTTACGTCGCAGGTGAGCCCCATTGCCGTCTGTACGCAGCCTGTGGATTTCGTTCCTGAATAGGATGAGAGCTTTATGGAGGCGAGCTCGCACTGGAAGTCCAGCCTTTGGATAAGCTCGGAGGTGAAGATGATGGAGCCGTTCAGAACGCAGAGCACTACCGGGATTTCGTCCGAGCCGCTGAAGTCCCTATTGATTTTTTCTGCAACCCTGTCTATTGCGGCCATGATTTCCTCGTGACCGAGGTAAGGCTTGAAACTTTTGTCCGAAATTTTGATATGTTCCATTGCAAATGCTTTTAAACTGCTAAAATAATCAATATTTTTGTGACGGAAGAAAAATTGACATGAAGATTAACAAAACAAATGCGGCCCGTTTGCTCGACAAGGCGGGAATCAAATACGAACTCATTCCATATCAGGTAGATGAGTCCGACCTTTCTGCCGTGCATGTAGCCTCGGTTCTCGGGGAGGATGTGAACCGGGTATACAAGACAATCGTTCTCCGCGGGGACAGGAACGGAATCTTCGTCTGTGTCATTCCCGGAGAGTCCGAAGTGGATTTGAAGAAAGCCGCCAGGGTCTCGGGCAATAAAAGTGCTTCTACTGTGCATGTAAAGGAACTCTTGGGACTTACCGGTTATATCCGCGGCGGCTGTTCTCCTGTAGGCATGAAGAAGCCATATCCGGTTTTCATTTCTTCCGGGGCGCTTTCATTCGACTATGTTTTTGTAAGTGCGGGTGTCAGGGGATTGCAGATGAAACTCGCTCCCGGCGATTTGATAGCCGTAACAGGAGCCGTTCCCGCCGATATAATATAGGGTATGGATATTTTCGATAAAGAAAAACGGTCTTCGGTCATGGCGCGTATCCGCGGCAAGGACACCAAGCCCGAACTGATTGTGCGCAGGTACCTGTATTCGAGAGGTTACAGGTATCTGAAAAATGTAAAACGGCTTCCAGGGACCCCGGACATAGTTTTAAGAAAATACGGCATAGTCATTTTCGTTCACGGCTGTTTCTGGCACGGGCATTCGATCGACAGCCATATCCCTCATTCCAATGTGGAGTTCTGGGAACGGAAAATAGGGCGCAACCGTGAGCGTGACGAGCGTAACAAGGCCGCCCTGAAGAAAATGGGCTGGAAAGTCATGACCATCTGGGAGTGCCAGTTAAAGCCCTCCGTCCGGAAAAGGACACTCCTTGAAATGGAATATCTTATAAACCATTCGTATCTGGAACGGTTCAGGAAGAAGTAGCGGCATCCCTCGGCGATGCAAGTGCAGATAAATTTGTTTGCATTCTTTCCGGCTTTTTCCTATTTTCGCATCCGCATGGTGTGGCCTGACGGATTAATTGTGCTGTATGGGTATGTGTTGCGGATTTCGGGCCGGAAGCCCGTTTGTACGGGCCGGTTTCATGGCTGTTCTGGCTGTTTTCTTTAATGTCGGGGCTTTCGCCCAATCTTATTTCTGGAATGATGCCGTTGCCGATTCGCTTTATGGCAGGCTTGCCGAAGAGGCCGGCATAGACGGCGCTGAAGCTGCGGATTATGTGGAAGAGATTATCGATGCGTACAGGAAGTTCCTGCATTCGCCGCTGGATTTGAACAGGGCTTCGCGATGTGAACTTGAGCGGGCCGGTTTTCTCGGACAATACCGGATTGCTTCGCTGCTGGATTACAGGGAGAGGTTCGGCGATGTGCTGTCCCTTACGGAGCTTTCCAATATTCCCGGTTTCGGGGAAAAATACGTTGCAGGCATAGCGGGATTCGTTTCCTTGGGGAATTTCGTCCCTGCCGGATATTCCTCCGCATACGGAGGCGGGTGGAGCCATGATATAATGTCGAGGGTGAAATACAGGGCGGCAGGAGGCGAAAGGCTTCCCAATCCATTGGACAGGATGCTGAAGTACAAGGCCTCTTCTGCGGCCGGACTGTCTTTCGGCATCGCGGCTGCTTCCTCGCCGGGAGACAAGTTTTTTCCTCCGGACAGGCTTTCCGCATTCGTCTCTTACGAGCCTAAGTCAAGGATATTCAAGAAAATAATCGTAGGCGACTATAATGCCCGTTTCGGCCAGGGAGGCCTGATGTGGAGCTCTTTCACCATGAATTCCTTGTCGTCCGGAACGGCTCTGATGAAGGTGGAGCCGGGCATTACCGGATATTGTACGGGAGGCGGCGGGGTGCGTTTGAGGGGAGCGGCCGTGGAGCTTGCCGCCGGTGACCTGTCCGTGTCGCTGATGGGGTCGTACAGGTATGATTACGTTAAAGGAAAACGGCAAAAGGCGCCTTTCCTTGCCGGGGCCAATCTCTCATATTGGTTCCCGAGACTGAAAATAGGACTGACAGGGCTGTGGCATGGAACGGATGATGCCGGAAAAATAGAGGATGAAGGTTACGGGATTTCGGCCGACATGCGTTTTCAGGCCGGAGCGGTGTCATTATATGCCGAGGTCGCGTATGAAGGGAGCGCGGGCGTATGGGCCGGGGCGGAGATTCCGGTGGGGGAGAGGTGGAACTGTTCCGTGACGGGAAGGTTCGTGCCGGACGGATTTTCGGGAAAATATTCTTCGCCGTTTTCGACGGATTCGGGAGCGGAAAACGAGTGTGCGCTTTCGGCTTCTTTCCGCAGGCGTGCCGGAATGTCCCCGGATCTGATTCTGGCGGCGGATATGGCGTATTTTCCTGAAACAAAGAAAATAGGGCCCGGGGTGGATTTTCAGTTCAAGGGGCGCGGGGAATGGAGGAAAGGGCCGTGGAAAACAGTCGGTTCGCTGACCGTGAGAGGCACGTATGACATTTCCTCTTCCCTTCGCGGGGAATGGTATGCGGGATTGCCTAAGGAAGTGAACGGAAACGGTTTCGGTGTGAACGTGAGGGCCGATGTGTCATTGTATTCCGGCCTTTCCGGGCAGGCTCCCGCATTCGGCTGGGGCAGGTCTGTTTCGGCGGAAGGGAGTTACCGGGTGGCGGGACGGTTCGTATCGATGCTTGCCGTTTACGGCAGGCTGGCCATTTTCCATTGCGACCGATGGAGCGACAGGATATATTGTTATGAACGTGATTTGTACGGTTCCATGTCCGTCCCGGCCTTTTACGGAAGGGGCATGTCCGCCTATCTCATGGCTGTTTACCGCCCGTGGCGTTGGCTGAAACTGTCTTTCAAGGCCGGGACTTCATGGTATTGCAGACACGAAAAGGAAAAGTACTGCATCGTCGATTTGAAATTCCAGTGTGAACTCTCGTTTTAAAGAGAGCTCGGAGCAGGATTCATGATAAAGTCCAAGTCAAGGCGTATTGCGTGACGGCCGGGCGTGATAACTGCGCTCAGGCTTTCTTTATCTTGATTTTCATTCCCGGATAAATCTTCGTGTTGCTTCCCATGTCGTTGAGGGACATGATGCCCTTGGCCGTGGTGCCCGGGAATTTTTTCGCTATGTCCCAGAAATTGTCTCCGCTCTGGACGGTATAGACTATGTAGCCGTTTTCGACATGGCCCGCACTGCCTGCGGATGAAGGGCTTCCGCCGGTGTATATCGTAAGTTTCTGGCCTACACGTATCCTGTCGGATTTAAGGCCGTTCCAGCTTTTGATCGATGCCACTGAAACTCCGTAGTTTATGGCAATCTTGCCAAGGACGTCCCCGCTCTTGACGGTGTAGGTTATTTTTTCACCGGTTCCGCTGGAGGAGGCTGCGGATGATGAAGCGCTCGCTGCCGGGCCGTTGCCTCCGCGGTAGATTATAAGTCGCTGGCCTATGCGTATCCTGTCGGATTTGAGTCCGTTCCATCTCTTGATTTTGGCGACGGAAGTCCCGTAGCGGATGGCTATTTTCCCGAGGACATCCCCGCTCTTGACACGGTAGACAATCCTTTCACCGTCCCCTCCGTCCTTGATTTTCTTGAGTTCTACAGGATTGAAATATTTTTCTGCCTGATAGTCGTATACTTCCTTTTCATGGTCTATGAATGCGTTCGTATAATTGTACGGAAGGCGCAGGATATATTCGGCTTCGTTCCCCGGGATGATATTGTGGACGTATTGCGGATTGAGGTCTTTGAGTTCCTGCAAAGTAGCCCCGGTAAGCGCACTTACCTGTTCGAGGTGCAGCATCTTATGCACGTGTATAGTGTCCACGTGCGGCGGCAGGGCGACAGGCTCCGGCTGGAGGTTGTGCTCCTTATAGTATTTCAAGGTGTACAGTGCGGCTACGAAGGCCGGCACATAGCCCCTTGTTTCGCGAGGAAGATAATAGTATATCTCCCAGAAATCCTTCGAATTGCCGCTGCGGCGGATGGCCTTGTTGACATTTCCCACCCCGCAGTTGTACGATGCTATCGCAAGGGCCCAGTCTCCGAAGATTTCATACGAGTCGCTCAGATATTGGGCGGCAGCGTACGTGGACTTCACAGGGTCAAGCCTTTCATCGACGAATGAATTGATTGTCAGTCCGTAATGCCTTGCTGTCGGATAGATGAACTGCCACATTCCCTTTGCGCTTGCGCGGGATACCGCCGTAGGATTCAGTGCCGATTCGATGATGGCCATGGCCTTGAGCTCCTGTGGAAGCCCGTATGCGATGAAGACTTCTTCGAAAATCGGCATGTAATAGGAGGCGAGGCCGAGTATCTTGCCTACGGCCTGTGGCATCTTTTCCGTATATTGGATTATGTAGTTCTTGACGACGGAATTGTACGGGAGCGAAATGAACGAGTTCATCTCTTCGAGCCTGCGGATGTATACGGAGTCCGGTATGTCCGAGGTGTATCTGGCCTCTTCGAGATTCGTGGCCGGGTCGTAATCGTTGAGCCTGCGCTGCATGTAGTAGATGCTGAGCAGCGAATCCATGGAGGCGGTACTGTCCCTGATAATCAGATCGTCCCCGATTTCTTCTTCGTATTGGCTGAAAATCACGTCTGCGATACTGTCGTTGGCCCTTGTCATTTCGGCGAGTTCCCCCAGCCATACGGTAAGCGAGTCTATGGCCGTCCGGAGGGAATCGTTTTCGATGATGAGCTCCCTCCTCGTTTTCCTCTTTACCGGTGTTTTCGAGTATGCTTCCAGTATGTCCGAGCCGAATAAAACGATAAGTGCCGCTGTAATTATGAATTTCAGTTTTACGTTCATTGTTATTGTACAGTCTTGATTAAAAATTAACTCCTATTTTGAGCCCTACCGCGCTGTCCATGCCGATTCCCGTCCCCGTAGATGCGAAATCGATGTTCAGGGGAGAGATTATCGCAGGTTCGAGGCGCAGGGCAAGGTCGTCCGAAACCTCGAAATCGGCCATATATGAGAACACGTTGGCGTCTATTATCTGGAGTATGTATACGAGAATCGTGGACACTACGGCTATGTCCCGGCTCCGCCTGAACGAATCCCTGTAGTAGAGGGCGGTCTCGGCTCCTATCGGGCCGTCGTACGGGATGTCCGGGTTTGTGGCCTCGTTGTGTATCCTTTTGTATCTCTGGTACTGTTTGTTGTAAAATGTCCAGAAGTAGATGCCGGCGGTCAGGCCTCCGGTATAGATGGGTATTTTCCAGTATTCCCCGTTGTAAGCCTGTCCGGCTCCCGGAAAGAGTATCGAATATATCGTAGCCTTTCCGGCCGCTTTGTCCGTCTTTATCTTGTAGCTTATGTTCACGTCTAAAAGCTGGGCCCAGTATATGAGGCCGGCGCCGACGAAGCAGGCCGTGCTGATGTTTTTGTATCTTTTGTCCGGAACGGCGCCTTCGATGCCTGCCGCTGCCGCCACTGATGATTTGTAGAGATTGTTGTAGTGTACGCCAAGGCCTATGGTCGTGCCCAGACCTGCATAGATTACCGGTATTTTCCAATAATCCCTGTTGTATACCTGTCCGAGTCCGGGAACTACCATGCTTGCCCCGAATGCATAGCCTATGGCCATGGTATCCTTGTGTGCAAGGCCTCGGAAAAGCCGTTTGAAACTGAAGACCTGTTCGGTCGTCGTGTCCGTCCGCGCCTTCTGGTTATTGACGGTCCTCCCCGAAGAACTCCCCATCCCGTAACCGCTTCCGGTCTGGAACTGGGCGAATGATTCTCCGGTGAATGACAGTAGCAATGCCAGGGACAATATGGCGCATTTGTATACGGACTTCATCTGTTTTGTCTCAAATATCTTTGTCTTCAAGTGCTTTCAGGAATCTTTCCACCTCGCTGTCTGATTCGAAGTGGACAGTCATCATTCCCTTTCCGTTTTCGTTGCGTTTGAGACTTATGCGGTTGTCGAAAAATTTTCCTATCCTGTCGAGGATTCTCATATAAGGTTCCGGCAGTTCCGGGGCGGAGGAGGATTTCCTGCCGTCGGTCCTTTCCTGCTGGAGCTTCCTCACCTTGTTTTCAAGCTGCCTTACCGACAAATCCGATGTCACGGTCTCTTCGCACAATTTGTCCTGAAGGTTTTCGTCTTCTATTCCGAGCAGGACCTTGGCATGCCCTACAGATATCTTGCCAATCTTCAATGCATGTTGCGCTGAAGCGGAAAGTTTCAGCAGTCTGAGGTAGTTCGTTACCGAAGCCCTTTTCTTTCCGACCCTTTCCGCCATCTCTTCCTGTGTCAGGCGGCACTCTTCGATGAGCCTTCTGAAACTTAGGGCTATCTCGATAGGGTCGAGGTTCTCCCTCTGGAGATTCTCCACGATAGCCATTTCAAGCATGCCGACATCGTCGGTTTCCCTGATGTAGGCGGGGATGCTTGCGATTCCGGCCATACGGCAGGCGCGATAACGGCGTTCTCCGCTGATTATCTGGTATTTGGTCGGGGTTATCCGTCTTACGGTGATAGGCTGTATCAGCCCGAGGGTCCTTATCGAGTCGGCAAGTTCGGAAAGCGCTTCCTCATCGAATTCTTTCCTCGGCTGGAACGGGTTGGGTTCGATCTGGCTGACCGGTATTTCGCTGATTCGCGATGATTCGGCTTTTGTTTCGGTTTTGTCGGAGCTGTTGCCGCCTTCATTGAAATGCGGCTTTTCCGACACGTATCTGACTTCCTGCCCTATACCGTCGAATTCATTCCCCAAAAGGGCTCCGAGTCCTTTTCCTAATGCTGGTTTCTTTGCCATCTCAGTCCTCCTGTCTATGCCTTTTTCGTGTCAGCGGCGTTGTGGCTGATAACTTCTTTCGCAAGATTAAGGTAGTTGTTGGTTCCCGAGCAGATAGCATCGTAAAGTATTACGGGTTTGCCGTGGGAAGGGGCTTCGCTCAGCCTTATGTTCCTTTGTATGGAAGTTTCGAATACGGCCTTGCCGAAGTGTGCCCGGACTTCCTCCACTACCTGGTTGTGTACCCTTAGCCTGCTGTCGTACAATGTGAAAAGGAAGCCTTCTATCGTCAGTAAAGGGTTGAGCCTTGCCTGTACCAGCTTTATGGTATTGAGCAGTTTTCCCAGACCTTCAAGCGCGAAGTATTCCGGCTGTACCGGGATGATTACGGAGTCGGCCGCCGTCAGTGAGTTTACCGTGATGAGGCCGAGGGACGGGGAGCAGTCTATGATAATGTAGTCGTAGTTGTCCTTTATCCTGTCCAAGGCCTTTTTCAGCATCTTTTCCCTGTCTTCGAATTGGATCATTTCGAGTTCGGCGCCGACGAGGTTTATGTGGGAGGGTATCATGTGGAGGTTCGGCAATTCGGTCTGCAACAGTGTGTCAGCCGCATCGAGCTGGCCTATCAGGACTTCGTACAGAGTGCGTTTCCTGTTCGAATCCGGCGAAAAATTGAGGCCGGACGTGGTGTTCGCCTGCGGATCCGCATCTATGATGAGGACTTTCCTGTCGAGTACGGCCAGCGATGCCGCCAGATTGATGGCGGTAGTCGTTTTGCCTACTCCTCCTTTTTGATTGGCTATTGCAATTGTTTTTCCCATTTTCGTTAAAAAATAAACCTTCCCAAACGGGGCAAAATTACAAAATCTTTTTTGAAAATTTCAAGCGGCTTCTTACTTTTGTCGTTCCTTTTTGAGGATATGAAATTTTTATTGAATGGAATCGATAGGTAATGACCGCTGGTTTGTAGTTTTTAATCCCCTGGCAGGGAGCAGCAGGGCGTCCCATTTGTGGAAGGAAATCGAGGAGACGTTGAAAGGGAACGGGGTGGACTATGAGCCTTTTTTGATAGAGGAAAATGTTTATGCCGCTGATTTCGTGTCCGAAGCGGTCCGTAAAGGTTACAGGCGTTTCGTGGCTGTCGGCGGCGACGGCACTTTGAACCAGGTTCTCTGCGGCATAATGTCGGCAGGGCCTGTGGAAGGGCGGATTACCCTTGCCGTGATACCGGTCGGTTCCGGAAACGACTGGATCAAGCTCTACGGTATTCCCAAGGACCATCGTGAGGCGGCCGCTTTGGTGGCGGGAGGAAGGAAAATCCCCCAGGACGTGGGGCGCGCGTATTTTCCGTCTTCGGGAAAAACCTTCTATATGATGAATGTGGGCGGTGTCGGACTGGACGCATACGTATGCGAATGTGTCAACAGGATGAAATCCGAGGGGAAACGCGGCAAAAGAATCTATGTGGAGGGGCTCGTACGCGCGTTTTTCTCATACAGGAGCCGTAATGCGAAGGTGTCCTGCGACGGTGTGAAGACGTATGAAGGAAAACTCCTGTCTGTTTCGGTCGGGAACGGAAGGTATACCGGCGGCGGCATGTTGCAGACCCCTCATGCCGTTCCGGACGACGGTCTTTTCGATGTAAGCATCATAAGGCATATTCCGTTTGTAAAATTGCTGACGAAAATAAAGAAGCTTTTCAACGGTTCGCTTCCTGACGACCCCTATGTGATATCGCGGAGGTGCCGTTCTGTGACTGTCGAGGCTTCGCCGGTCTCTTTGGTGGAGATGGACGGCGAGGTTTTCGGGACTACCGGTGTGACTTTCGAGATTGTCCCACTTGCGATAGATGTGATTGTCCCGCAGGAATCATAGCGGGAATCTCCTGGGAATCATAGCGGGTCGACATTGAAATAGTACTCTGCCCCGCTTTCGTTTTTAAGGAGCCTGTCGGCGGTATCCCATATTTTCCGTTTCGATTCCGACAGTTTTCTGTCCCGTTTCAGCCTTATGCGGATGATGAGGATGTGTTTTCCGGATATCATGTTTATCTGGGGTTCTACCGGGATTCCGATATGACCCGGGATGTCCTGCGATAATGCCTCGTAAAGTTTTCCGGCGGATTCTTTCAGCCTTGCCTTGTCGCGGGAGCGCATTACGATTTCGACCATCCGTGTGAACGGCGGATAATCGAAGGTCTCCCTTTCCTTCATCCCTTCTTCGGGCCTTGTGTGCAGAAGCAGGCGGCTGTATACGGGATGCCCGGGCTGTTCTGTCTGGATGACGAATGTCCCGTCGTTTTCCCTCCTTGCGCACCTTCCCTTGAGCTGCATCAGCAGTTGCAGTGCGTTTTCGTCCGCCCTGAAGTCCTGGAGCCCGATCAGCGAGTCCGCATTCAGGATTGCCACAAGGGAAACGTTTCCGAAATCGAAACCTTTCGCTATTATCTGTGTTCCGACCAGTATGTCTGTCTTCCCTTCGGAAAAATCCTTAAGTATCATTTTTTCCTGTGCCGGGTTTCGTGCCGTATCGGAATCAAGGCGGGCCGTTTTCGCTGACGGGAAGAGCCTGTTTATCTCTTCCTCAATCTTTTCGGTTCCGGCTCCCCGCCCTTCGAGCGTTCCTCCGCATTTGGGGCAGATTCCGGTATAACCGAAGCGGCTGCCGCAGTAGTGGCATTCGAGGTATCCTTCTTCCTTGTGATAACTCAGATAAGCGTTGCAGTGGGGGCATTTCGGCATTTCTCCGCACTCGCGGCATTGGAGCACCGGTGAGTAGGCCCTCCTTGCGCGGAACAGCATTATCTGTCCGTTGCGGTTGAGGGTGTCCTGCATCATCCCGATGAGTTTTTTGGATATCGGGCCGTCCATTCCGCGCTTGCGCCTTTCCGCTATGGTGTCGATGAGCACGGTGGATATTTTCCCTCCCTTATGGTATTTTTCATCTATGGAAACTTCGGCGAGTTTGCCCGCAAGTACGTTGTAGATGCTTTCGTACGAGGGTGTGGCCGAGCCGAGCAGCAGCGGGGCTCCTGTTATGGATGACAGGAACATGGCGGTGTCGCGGCCGTTGTATCTCGGGGCGGGCTCCGTCTGCTTGTAAGAACTGTCGTTTTCTTCGTCCACTATGATGCAGCCTATGTTCGGGCAGGGCAGGAACAGGGCCGAGCGTGTCCCGAGCACGAAGAGGTTCTCCCCGTTGCGCAGCCTTGCGGATATCCCGTCCCTTTTTACCGGTGTTTCTTTCGAATGGTATACCACTGTCCTGTCTCCGAAGAATGACCTCATCCGCTCTTCCAGTTGGCGGCTTAATGAGATTTCCGGCACTAACATCAGGACACTCTTGCCGTTTCTCAGGATGTCGGCCGCGATGCTTGCGTAGATTTCCGTTTTCCCGGAGCCGGCGACTCCTTTGAGGAGCACTCTTTTGCCTTTGGAAAAATTTTCAAGTATTTCGGCCTTTGCCTTTTCCTGGGCTTCGCTCAGGACCGGGGACTTCCATTGCCGTCCTTTTTCCGTCAGGGGGCCTTCCGTGCACGTTCCCCCGTTTCCGCAGTTTTCCTCGCCGGACATTCCTTCGGCCGGTTCATCCCATGGCTTTCTTGAAGAAATTATTTTTTCGGCGATTTTCAGGCCGAGCGTCTCTATGCAGGCCTTGTCCGGGCGTTTCGCGGCCGTTTCCGGTGTCAGGGGGAACGTGCCTTTTTCGATGTATTTTTTTAAAATCCTGCTCGTGCGGTAAAAGCCGTCCCTGAGCGAATTTTCGGTCAGTCCTTTTTTCGCTGCTCCTGGTTTTGCCAGTTCTTTGGCGATTCTTTCTTCGATTCTCGAAAATTCCCTGTCCAGTTTTTCTGCTGTTTCACGGGCGAGTTTCAGTATCCGCCGCTCTGCCGCCTCTTTGTCCGACAGCCGTTTTCCCTCTCTGGCGACTTTCCTTTCGGGGTAGGCGCATTTGAAGACCTCTCCGATGGTACACATGTAGTATTCGGCGACTTGTTTCCAGAGCCGTATTTCCCTAAGGCTTACCGGAGGAAGGCGTTCCACGGAGCTTATTTCCCTGATGCGGCTGTCCGGAATGTCGGCTTCGTCTACGGTTTCCGCGATTACTCCGGTATATGTCTTTGCTCCGAATCTGACGGAAACCCAGTCGCCAGGCCCTGCGACGACACCTTCCGGTAGGGCGTATGTCACTGTCCCCCGGAATTTTACCGGTATTATTACCTTTATGTATCTTCTGCCGTCCATCAGTCTTCGTCGTCTTTGTCTTCGCTGTTCTCGTCCTCGTCTTCGTCAATCATTGTCGCTGTAAGTCTTTTCCCGCTCTCAGAAGCTGTTTAAAATTTTTTCAAAAGTTCTTTGTGACACCATTCCGGCATCTTTCCGCCATTTTTATCGAAAAATAGCGCTGCTATTCTCCTCAAAAAACGGCAAAAATCTGCACGGAAACATGTCTCAAATTTTCTGAGAAAAAATTTTAAATAGCTTCTCAGTCTTTTTCCGCTGTCTTGCCGTGTTCCCTGTCGTTTTCCTTATTGGATGTTTTTCCGGTGCATGTCCGAAGTCGCGGAATATTTTGCGAAAATAGCCATAATCGGGCTTATGGCAAAAAATTCCCTGTTTTGTTTTAGGTTTCTCGGGTTTATGCTAAAAAAATTTTGCATATAAAAAAAATCGCCCTATATTTGCACTCCGTTTCGGAAAATTGCTGTCGTGGGATTTGTTCCGGATGTTTTTGCGGCGGTTTCCGTTCCGGAAAATGAAATGTTGAAGGTGCCATAGCTCAGTTGGTAGAGCAAAGGACTGAAAATCCTTGTGTCCCCGGTTCGATTCCTGGTGGCACCACAGTGAAAGTCAGAGAGTTGCAGAGTTGCGGCTCTCTTTTTTGTTGTGCAAAAAGGTGGTCTAGTTGACAAAAAGTAGGATAAAATCCCTGCAATATGTTGATTTTAATATATTTGCAGAGATTATTATTGATATGGCAAAAAAAATGCTTTTTTTGTGGGTCGTC
>NZ_NFIV01000018.1 GCF_002159555.1 Muribaculum sp. An289 | reverse complement strand
AAATCCTGTACATCTTCTTTGGCATCCACACGGCGAATGCAGTACAGCTCGTCCGGCGGGAAGTCAACGAAATTGCCCAGGCTGCCTGATGTTCGAGGTGAGTGAGAAATGGCCCTTTCACTGGAGTATTGGCTCCAGTTGGGTCCAAAAATGAAAAAAGGGGCTCCGAAACGGAGCCGAAAATATAAAAAGATGAGTTCGATCGGAAAAATTACCGGGACAGTCTGCCGATTGACTCATAATGACGGAATTTAACGACAGTTCCTACCTTACCAATACGAATATACCTGTCAATGACGTATATGCCGCCTACCATAACCTATGGCATGTTGAAAGGGCCTTCCGCATATCAAAATCAAAGATTGAGATAAGACCAATGTTTCACTTTACAAGGCGAAGGATAGAAGCTCATGTCTGTATCTGCTTCGTGGCCTTGAAAGTTTACAAGGAATTGGAACGTCTGCTGAAACTATCCGACATAAATATGAGTGTGGACAAGGTGCTCGCTCTTGCCAGGACCATCGTGACAATACAGATGACATTGCCTCAAAGCAAGCAGACTATCAATAGGACTATGCTTATGAAACGGCATCAACGTATCGCTCCATTGTTTGCTGATGAATTTTGGGGTACGCGTTGACGAAGTCAGGTGAGCAAATCACAAAATAATTTGATGGCGATGCGAAATCGACTTTGAGGATACCGATGTCGTTATGGCTCTATTTGACGGCTTCGATTTCAACATCCGCATCGGCTTCTTCAGCGTCCGACAGTTCTACGCCATGTTTTGTTAAGAATTCATCTGTCCGTTTGTCTATCTCGGAAAGATAATTCTTTGATTTTGGAGACACCTTCTGCAACATCTCTTCCTTGAACTTAGTCAATTCCTGCTGGAATTCCCAATCTTGCATCTTATCGGACGCATATGAAATAATCTTGTCAATTATTCTTGCACCGACAGAAAGTGTAGACTCACTATAATGGGCAACAGAATGGACCAAAGATGTCAATTCGGTTTCACTAAGTGGCCTGGAGATATCCACCATTTCAATAAAATCATACGGAGTTGTTATCCAGCCATGATTTCTACATTGTTTTGAAACTCCAATCAATGAATTATCGTACGTAATCATCATCCAATTTTCACCTTGAGAACTCTTCTCGTCTATGAATTTCAGTGCTGTAACATCATTCATAAGAAGTTTATGAGATTTCTCAATTGAATTTGTCTCCAAATATACGGAATATGTATCCTCAATTTCTTTGAGCTCCGCCGCGTCATACCTTGGAAAATCCATATATGTCATCCCCCCAGTGCGAGTAAAATGAGATTGGAGATCTGTCATAAGAGAACGTATCCATGCCTTATATTCTTTTTCAATCTTTATGCTCGGACTGAATGTGGCCAAAAAATCCATATACGTTCCAGGAAGTTCAACACCTTGAAGTTTTAATGAATAATAGTATGAAACGAATGCATTATTTGAGAAAACCATTTCATTTGGATCAAGAACGATATCATTATACTTTCTGGCCATATGAAGGTGCCCCGCACATTCTTTTATATACTGCTGGGGGATATATTGAGGAATCCCCAGCTCATCTGCCAAATGGGCTGACTTAATCGCATTATCATAGGTTCTATTCACTTTGCCTTTAAACATATACGAGCATAAAAGAGGTATCGCAATAGTTGGTTCTATAATCATATCGAAATCGCACCATCTGCTAACCCCCAGTGCACGGCAAGAAGTAATAGGATTTTTCCCTTCCAATGCAACATATACACATGCTCTTGATATCTTCTTTATCAAAGGCTGCACGGATGCTATAGATAAGAACTTTTCAATTATGTCATCCACTTTATCTGAAGGAACCTTTTTGTTTTTTGTAAGATAATTCTTCAGCTCTTTTATTCCACCATTGTCAAAAGCCTTTCCAAAATCTTTTGCCAGGGGAGCATCTACCTTTTCTAATGTAGATATCTGTTTTGACAAACAGATATTGGCAATCCAACAAGCTACTTTTCTGGCATCCTCAATTGTCCATCCAATTTGAATATCTTGAAGAATATCAGATTGAGCCGAAGATAATAATTCAAGTTCTCGTTCATAAAGGGTTTGCCGGTTGGAGATTTCTTCCGCGACATCTTTTGACAAGAAATACAATGAATTCTCTCCTTTGTAAATCTTTGATTTTGAAAGAAGTGAATCGATACGTCCGGCTAATTTATCTTCTTTTGTAGATGAGATCCTTAATATGTCGATGGTATTGGAAACAATGTCATCTTTATTAAGCCCTTCGGGATGTTCAGACATCGCAAGCATGATAGAGTCATCATATATTTGCTCTTTCAAATTCTTGGCATCGCTTGAGAGAAGTGTATAACTGTGCAATACTCTTTGCCGATAATCAACACTTGATTTGCCGGTCGATCGTAAGTCAGGGAAACCAGTTTCATCAAGGAACTCCTTTACAAGATCATTTTCAATGAGCAAACCAGATATGACTGAAGGATAATACACATATGCTCTAACATCAAGATTACTTTCAATTTCATTTTCAAGTTTTCGCGCTTCCTCCTCTGAGAGCTTATATGTGCATATAAAGTAATACCTGTTCGTCCCAAGTTTGTCTATGCTTTTTTTAGCATCCTTGTATGCCTTATTCTTAATATCAGTTTTTTGAGTCGTTATTTGATATGCGACTTTCGTCCTCTTCCCCTCGCCGTCAAGCGCAATGAAATCAGAGCCGCCATCATATGCCCCATCAACATTAATTGCATCAAGGTCAAATACTTTATTCAAAACTATTCTGCATGTAATTTCAAAGTCTCTTTTCCCTAATGAGGCTATGTGATTGCTTAATGTTTCTTTATCCATAGAAATGTAAGAGAAAGGTTATTTGTTGGCAATATAAATATTATAGGCGTCAAGTAAATACTGAAAGATATTTTCTCCTGCTTTTGAGCCATTATTTATCATGGATGCTTCATGAAGATTCTTCTGAAAACCTGAGAAGTCCTCGTGGAGCATGGTGCCGAAGGCGTTGAAGACATCTTCCTGACGGGGCTTGCCACCATTGCCATCAGAGAAGAAGCCACATTCGTGAAGGGCTATGATTACGCGGAAGAGATCTATCTTCTGGCCACGTTTGCCGGCAAAGTATATCGGTTTTGATTTGCTGGTACCAGACTTTGTCTGTTGTTTATCCTCAGCCCCTGAGGCAATGGTTGTCTGCGAGCAGACTTGTGTATTTGTCTGCTGGGCGTTGACGGTGATGGAGTTATCGTTGAAAGTAGCTCCAGGTTCGTTATATAATGTGCCAATATTTGCCATATATTATTCTATTTGAGCATTTGAATCAAGAACACCTGATACACTATTATCCGTGAATGTACTTCCTGGATGATTGTGGAATGTCCCAATATTAATCGTCGCTCCTGTTAGATTGATACCATCAAGTGAGTTTTGAAATCCATTTACGCAGCACCCTGTGTTCAATGAAGAGTGTTTAGCAATTATGCTCCTTGATTGAGGGTCATACACATAATTATCAATTCTTCCAGCAATTATCAGCTTAACTGCTTCACTAATGGCATCAATGTTAACGCAGAACCATTCTCGTGGAGAAATAATGGCTCCGCGTTCATCAGGGATATTGATATTCAACCGAACCTTATCAAAAAAAGTATGCAGTCTGTCTTCCAACTCTCGAGCACCCATATTATAACACCGATATGTTTCAATTACATCAACCCCGGCATATAAATAAGTAGGCTCGTTTTGCGCATTTTTGATTCGTTCTGTCACCGTGGTACTGGTACTTCCAATTTTATACACATCCGGAATTCGCCTTAACTTCGCGTTATGAGTTTTTAAAACATACACATAGCCGAATTCATGATCTGTTTCTTCTACCCCCTCATGAAGTTCTTGCTGGTCCTCAAGATAATCTGTGATAGTGTATCCCTCCTTTTGTAAAGCCTTATCCAATGATCGATACAACATATCAGAAGAGGTGCCATTATCAAAGATACATTCAGTCCGCCCATCATAGCGCACACGCTCACCGCTACTGAAAGAATAATTAGACATTGTTCCTTCCACAGACTTTAAGAACAGTATAATACCACCAAGAACATAGAACCTATTTGGCGCAAGCTCTTGAGGGTTATATACCGCTAGTTTTCTCTTCCCATCTTCCAAATCCTGTCTAAGGGACTCGAACATTGGCCGATATTTATCAAAATCTTGACAAAACCTACGTCGTGATATGTACTCAGGGGAAATTCTATCCGACTTACGGACATTATTTAATGTAAAAATGGAATCATCATATTCTCCCGACAATAGATTAAACGGGTCATTGCCGAGTAGGTCTTCGAATGGGATGTCAGAGATATTATCCCCTTTAAGGAGTCCATACATATCGAAGTCCTTTAACTCCTTCACCATTGATGCATTATTCCTAATGGCTTTCAGTCGACAGAATAATTGGAATTCCTTGATGTCTACTGTGGAATTTTGAGGTTCACGATTCCTTTCCTCGAAGAAATTGACAATCTCTTCGAAGTTGTTAAGCAAGACTGACCCACTTACCTTAGTCCTTTCCCTTGGCTTTGATTTTAACAGGCCTAATGGGTCATTCTCGGTCAAGAAATCTATGAAACTACTTTCAGCCATTTTTCTCTAATAGTCTTCTCTTTGCATACAACAACACCTCTGCTAACCTTCGCTCGTATGGATCGGCGCTGTCCAGATCCGGTTCTCTCTGCATCTTCTGAACAAACTCGTTTACTTTTGGCCATAATACCCGCGCTTCATCTTCGGTCACGTCCACCCTCAAAGCCTTTATGTATGTTTGGATTGATTTAAACACTTTTGCATCCAAAGATTTTGACATTATCTCATATGCATCCATAAATGGGTTGACGGAATATATAAGGTCAAGGTTCAGGTCGGTAACATTAATCAATCTGTTTGCAAACTCAAGAAATTTTTGACCGTTTATGTCTTTGACATCACGATGAGACAGTACTGTGTCAATAACTACGTATGTACTTAGCTCTTGGGCTTCATCCTCTTTCAAATCAGGGAATACAGTTCTAATGACCTTTGGAATGAGGCCATTGTTGATTGTTTCAGCTGGAACATTCTGCCCAATCGCTTTTTGGACATCAGGGTCTTGTAGAATCCTCGCTTTCAAGTCCACGATGTCATTATCTATTATATCCTTAACTCTATCTGACTTAATCCCTCGAAAACCATCAATATAGACTGTATGACCTCTTCCATCATCCTCCTGCCCTTCATTATTCCCATCTTCCGGGTTATCCGTTGAGCTCTCTTTTGGTTTGAAATTGAACTTAGGTGCGATAACCTCTTCCATCAGCAAAGATGCTGTTATAGCTTTAAGTATATTGTTTACACTTTCAACTATTTCTTCTCTATTGGCATTTGGTTCCGCCACAAGATTTGTAAATTGAGCATGATCTTTATTACTGCTATCCCTCGTGCAACGACCTATAATCTGCACAATCTCTGTTAAGGAACCTCTGTATCCAATAGTTAATGTAGTTTCGCAGAATGGCCAATCAAAACCTTCTTTCGCCATACCGAGCGCAATGATAATATCAATATCTTCAGATCTTTTAACATTCCTCAGGTATGTCATCACGCGTTCTCGTTGATCGAAATCCGTATCATCAACAAGGTCTGCAACTTTGATGTCTCTGCCATCTTCGCTCTTAATATGATATATTCCTGCATCATCCAGATACTGATATGTTCCGATGCTTCCCAGTATCTGATCCACTTCCATTAATTTTTCTTTTGTTGATTCGGCAGAGTTTACGTTTGGTATGTATATAATTGTTTTCTTGCTCAAATCAAGGATGGTTCTATCTCGAAGAGCGTTCAAATACACGCCATTGTAAAAATGGAATCCAATCCCTAACGATTTTAGATATTGGTATCCATTTAATTGCTCGTAGTAATTATATGTAACCTTCGTGAATTTCCTTTCATCTGATGGGCTGAGGACCGCTACACAATCACCTCTGAAATATGACCCGGTCATCGCCAGAATATGAGCATTGGTTTCTGACATTATTGAGCGTAGCAATTCTCCTAACTTGCTGTCAGTCTCAGCAGACACATGATGAAACTCATCAACGGCCAACAAACAATTATTGAATTTTTGGCTGCCAATTTTTTCAAATGCGAACCGAAGCGTAGAATGCGTGCACAACAACACGGTCGCACTATCATCATCCATGAAAGATGCGAATGTCGATGTCTTCATAGGTTCACCGCCAGGGGTGCATAAATCGTAACGTCTCGATATGGACCAATCTGAATGAAACCCACTGTCAGTTAAATTGGTACTAGCAAAAGATTTTCCGATAGATCGCTCTGGTACGGCAACTATCACTTTCTTAACTAATCCTTGACGAAGCTTTTCCAGTGCCACAAACATAAGGGCTCTTGACTTACCTGATGCCGGTGGGGCTTTAAGCAAAAGATATTGAGACTCAAACTTCTCATATATTCTTCGCTGCATTTCCCTCATGCCGAGATTATCAGTAGAAATGCTACTGCCGTTGTGGGCATATGTGGTCTCAAAAAAGTTATTCATTCTCCAACAAGTTATTATACATATTTTTCAGCCAGATCAAACGTTCTGCATCATTTTCAAATGGTTGGCTTCTATACAAAGAATCAACTGTCGCGTCAATCCACGAGTGAACACGAGCAAGTTCAGGTGGCATATTAGTGTACATTTCTCCAAGAGATTTATCGCAATACTTTTCGCGTACCTCAAGTAAGGTTTTAGCAAGATTCCTTAATATCGATTGTTGATGCTTATCTATTTCGGGCGCAGGGAATGTGTTATAACACAAGTCGCATGAATAACGAGGCCTTGTCTCGTGACCTCCCGCAGCATTCTTTGCCCATACGGTATGCATCCTAGATTCCAACAATGCAAGGAGCCAGATATCGCAATCGTATACGACACACGCCAGGTTGTTAACTATGGTCTTATCATCGACAATTCCCATTTGGAAATATAGTCTTCTTTCCGATGTCACACATGGTATTATCAGTGACACGTTCCCTTGGCTAGTTTCGTTAGTGTCTCTGAACTTATGAGGGTTTTCCTTGCACCTCTTCGTCGCAGTCGTATTTGCACGAGCTATCCGAACATCTTCGATACGTGCAGAAATACCATCTATTTGTTTTGCTTCCGATAAAACCTTATCTGTTATCCATAGACACCATCTCGGTGTGGAAGATACAAATTCATCGCTTCCGTACAACGGCCGCACATACCTCTTAGCTTCAGGGTACTTGGATAAAAAGTCATTCAGCTCATCTGTTTTAAATATCAAAGCGTCCGCACAGTATGACATATTTCCTTTCTTCATCTCAGGAAGGTTCGGGGATAATGTTCTAGTCCTGCTTTTAATCCTGATATTTATATCTGGCAGGAGGTTCGGGCCGATTTCTTTGCAAGGCACAATCGCATTGGAATCATATATTGTCTTGCGAGAAATGTAGCCTTTATTTGCAATTCCGATTATTATAACAGTGACGCCGACATTATCGCTTTTCGTCGTTTTCCATTTAAAGGACCTATATCCAAATGAATATTCACAACCGGCCTCGTTAACTTTATCAAGTATAAATGATGCCTGTGAACCTTGAGAAACGGAATTTGTCAAGACAAATGCGGCTTGACAGCCTGAACCTTTGATGAACTTTGCTGCCTTGACGAGCCATGATGAACAGAAATCCGCCGAATGTAAAGTGCTTGAGTCGAATATTCTTTGCATTTCTTCTTTCTGAGGAACAGTCAGTTTGTTCGCTCCCTTGAATTGAGGACTACCAACAATTCGAAGCAATTTTGTCGGGACAACATATTTATTCCAATCCTCAGACAATTCATTACCAATGTGAATTTTGATAGATGGAAGGATTGAATTAATTGCGGCAAAAGAGGCGGAGCCAACTCTGCTAAGTTCCAATGTGTGGGCAAACGTTATTGCAAGAATCGATAGTTCTTTAGATAGATTGTTATTGGTTAGTGCAATAAAATTATCAACATGTAATGGGGTGGTACAGTTGCGTCCAAATCGTGTTTCAATCTCTCGCAGTCTGTTCAAAAGCCCGTTATATGACGCTACGAGAAAACATCCAGGGCCATTAGTCGGATCGAAAATTTTAATCTCATAGATTTTGTCAATTATAGAATCTAGTTCACTCTCATTAGCTGAAGCAATCTCCGCATCAATCTCATTGAACAATAACGGCCTTAATACTTTTTCAACATTAACGAATGAAGTCTGGTGGCCATATAGCCCAGCTTCTTCGGAATCAATCATACGATATAACAGAGAAGTAAGAATCTCTGTATCAATAGTTGTCGTATCGAATTTGATGATTGGGAAAATATAACTATATGCCTCCTTTGAGAGCGTCAATGACTCATATCCCTGATTGATAAACGGACATTTTGCATCCTTGAAGAATTTAAAGACATTGGCTAACTTTTTCTTTTCGGATGGAACATATCCATTGACGTACTGTGTTATTTCGCTCAGGTTCAAAATGCTCTTGAAATGAGCAATATATAGCAGGCTGAAAATAAAGACTCGTGAATCCTCTTTACTGTTATTATCAAGGATTAAGGTTCGATATAAAGATTCAACCAATGCATCAAGTTCGAGGGTGCAATATTGATCCTTGTGGCGCGTTTGCGCATAGAGGAGAGGGGCTAAGAGGTCGAGATGTTCGGTGATTTTGTCATATTGACAACAAACTTCGCCCTGAGTCGTGTTAGAAATAACAAGCCTGTCCGGTTGAAAGATGATGACGAGAGGAATAGCTCCTGATACACTATTAATTGTTGGTTGATAATTTTCATCGTCATTACAGAATAAAACAGCGCGACGATAAACATATAACGGTCCGGATTCTCCTTTCTCAATTTTTGAAATGATTTTGATGATTGTTGTTTCGGCCACACCATATGCAGAAAGCAGTGTTGAAACAGCTTTCCCATAACTCGCAAATTGAAAGTTTTGCAATGCACGAGATATGTCCTCAAAATCAATCATTCTCTCTCATATAGTTTATTATGTGGCTACCAATATACTCTGCCATCTTTACGGGAACCGCATTCCCTATGGCTTGCTCTATATCTGTTTTTGCACCAACAAATTTAAAATCGTCCGGAAACGTTTGAATAATACTCCTCTCTTTTGTCGAGAGAGACCGGACCAAATTCAAATTGTCTGTTTTGTCCGCCGGATGGATTTTATAGCCCAATGGTAAAGGTCTATTTACGCCTCTAATCGTCGAACTTGGCTCATCAAGAGAAAAAATGCCCCGCCTAGCATAACTCCTTGGATGCATATAATAGTACTCAGTGTCAAACACATTGCCCTTGAGATAATTTCTAAGGGTCATCCGCTCAATTGATAGATCTGAAATTAACGAATCCAACAGGAAATCGTCATTAGATCCCAGCCGTCCAATTACAAAGTATCTTTTTCTCATTTGCGGAACTCCCATATAACTTGCGTCCCACACGTGTTTAGTAATACCATATCCGGCTTGTTTGAATACTGCCAAAGCCTGTCCGAAAACTGGAGATTTTTCTATGTTGTAAACATTCTCCATTACAAACCAACGTGGGCGAACTGTCTTAATAATGCGGCTGAATATTAATGTTAAGTTCGCTCTTTTCCCTTCAAAGTCACGTTTCCCAGCTATGGAAAAATCTTGGCATGGAGGGCCACCAATTATTATATCCGGGTTCAGTTTTTTAACTGTTTCCGTAATATCATCTCTCCCCAGATCAACTTTGAAAACTGGATGGCTGAAATTTTCATGGTAGATATCAATGGCTGGCTGCCAGTTGTCAAATGCCGCAACAATATCAAACCCCGCATTCTGAAATCCGAGGCTCATTCCACCACAGCCGGCAAATAAATCTATGAGTTTTTTAGCCATTGATATACTCCATTAAGCACTTTGCAATATATTCTGCCAATTTAACAGGCACGGCATTGCCAATTGCCTGATTAAGATTTGTTTTGGAAGCACTTCCCCATTTGAAATCCTTGGGGAATGTTTGTATCCAACTTCTCTCTTGATATGTTAAAGTCCTTATATCTGGAGAAAGTGGAACAGGGTCATTGGGGTGTCCGTGATACCCAGTTGGTACGGGACGGTCAACCCCTCTTACTGTCATAGCCGGCTCATCAATGCTGAATATTCCACGACGAGTGTATGACCGTGGAACCCTGAAGTAATATTGAAAACCGAGGCTGTCACCGAAGTAATCCCTTAACGTCATACTTTGTTTTGATTGACCCGCTATAAGTTTGTAGTCTAAAAAGCCATCTTCCTCATTGAGGCCACCCAATACTATATAACGCCTTCTCTTCTGAGGAACGCCACATTTGCTAGCATCGATAACCATTCTGCTAATGCCATAGCCTGCTTCCCGAAACATTTTCAAAACGATATCAAGCTTTTCGCTCTTTTGAATGTTCGGTACATTTTCCATCAAAAAAAACTTTGGACGGATACGCGTAACAATGTCTGCATAGCTGATTGTCAACTGTGCTCGGCCTAGTTTCTCATCTCTGTGTCCGGCGCTTGAATAATCTTGACACGGAGGTCCACCAATGATAATATCGGGGTGGAACTTTTCAATATCACTTATGTCCTCAACGTCATTTAAATCCCGCTTGAATATCGGATGATTGAAATTGTTATGGTATATAGAGATTGCTTCGTCCCAATTGTCAAATGCGGCTACAATATTGAATCCGGCGTTCTGGAATCCAAGAGAAAGGCCTCCACAGCCAGCAAACAAATCAACAACGTTTATTTTTTTATCTTTTTCGGACTTAGCTCCCATATCTTGCTTTGAAACTAGTGTGTAATAAAGCAAGACTTCATAATGTCCTCGAAATAAATATATCCGCCGAATTTGTGATAATCTCGCCTTTAACTAGCAAAGATAAAACATTTCTACGGATATTAAGGGTTGTTTATGCTTATTTATGCTTATTTATGCTTATTTATGCTTATTTATCGTATCTTACTGATACTTACCGGCACCAATTCAAGTTCATCTATCAACGCCTGGACTTCTGCACGGTGTTCAGGGGCGAAGTAGCGGAGGATGGAATTGCTTGGCTTCTCTGGCTCTTTTCTGGCTGGTCTCTTGTTCTGCCTCAACAGCAGGTCGGCAATGTCAATGTGTGCTTCCCGGTCCTCGGGTGTGGCGTTCTTTTCGAGATAGCCGGATATGCGGATGTTGAGGCTGCCTGAGGTGGAGAGTTTCTTTTTCCATTCTTCGTAGCCGTCAACGTCAGGAAAGGCAATTACGTCTCGTCCTTTCAGGATTCTGAGTTTGTCTCCGAGCTGGGTTTTTCCGCCGGTTGCCAACCAGATGTAGGAGGGCATCAGGGCGGCACAGATGATGGCGGTTTTCTCTGATTCTACGAGGGCTACTTTTTTGTCCGGGTATTTTGTGAGGAGGTGTTCTCCGAAGAGACATTGGGTTAGTTGCCAACTTTCTGGAAGCTGGGTTCTTGTTTTCAGGATGGAGTGGACCCAAGTGATTCGGGACGGCGTGTCAGGGTCTTTGAGTCGATGGCCGGTGTTGGGGTCATATTTCATTATTTTGCCAGTCCGGCATTGGTTCTTGGTGTCAATCTGATAGTAGATGATGCTGCGGTCTTTCGTGACTCCCAATTTGTATTCGTGAATGAGGCTTTCAAAGATGAGGGGGTCTATGACGGTGCTGAGGTATTGTGTGAGGGTGCTGTGTATGGTCGGGCGTATGGTTTGCTTGACTATGCTCATTGGGATGGTGCAGAGTGGTCGTTGTGGCTTTGGCTGCTTATGAGGGTTTTGGAATGGGTGGTTTAGCCAGCTGGACTCTCTGGGTATTGTGTCTGGGTGATCCCGGAAGTAGTCGGATGGACTGTAGTGATATCCGCAGGAGGATTCGTGGTCGCAGCGTCCTACATTGTCGTTGAGGGTGTTGCCGTTTTCGTCAATATAGCGTGTGAAGCACCTTTTTCTGCCGCAGGATGGGCAGGTGTGCCTTGTTTGCACACCTGCATACGGCTGGAGTTTATAGGAGTGTAGGTTCATTTTCTTGTTGGGTTTGTCCACTGTCCATTTGTCCATCTGGTATAGGGGTTTGCTGGACGGTGGACACTTGTTCTTTGTTGCGTTTTATGATGTTGCCTACGGTGGATTTGCTCAGGCCTGTTTCTTCTGCTATTTTGCGACAGCTTAGGCCTTGTTTGCTGAGTTCGAGGACTCGTATTTCGGTTTCGTTGATTTGCTGGGCCTCGCGGTGGCGAAGGTGTTCTTCTTCCGTTGCGTATTCTCGAAAGTTGAATTTGAGGAATCCTTGTTCTTTGTCTATTTCATATACCAAGACGTTTGATGCATCGTATTTGAAAGCTCCTGCTCTGACTTTGACTTGTTTGATATATCGGAGACGGTTATCTTTTGCGCTCATTCCTATAGCGAATACGGAGTCGAAGAAGTTGTAGAGTTTTTTGCTTCCGGCGAGGTGGTTCTGGGTTATTGGGCTTGAAAGGTCGCGCTTTGGGGTGTGGGCTATGATGAGGAGTGAGAGGCCGCATTTCTTTTTGAGTGCCATGAGTTTCATCATAAATATTCCAGCATCTACGCTTTTGTCTGAGGCGTTGCAGAGGTATGTGAGGTTGTCTATTATGATGGTTTGGCATTGTAGTCTTTGTGCAGCGGCTTCTATGTCGTTGATGATATGTTCTTCGTAGCCTTCTGCGCCTATTGCGTATGGATTGATTTCAGCTCTGTAGAGCCCTTCGGGGAAGATGTGGCGTTCTCCTGTTTCGGGATTGCAGTAGCGGAGCTGGAATTGTTTGTCGGAGAGCTCGCAGTCTACGTAGAGGACGTTTCTGGTGCGGGCTATTTCGTCTGCCATTTGGACTGCGAAGATTGATTTTCCGAGGTTGGAGTCTGCGAAGAGGCAGCATACTTCTCCTTCGTACCAGAGTTCAAGGTAGAGTTGGGTTGGGTCTGGGCGTGTGGAAGCATCGGTGACGGTCTGGTTGGCTGTCTTGACGGTGAGTATGCCGATTTCGACGGCCTTCTCCGGAGAGAAGGCGTTGTCGATTTCGGTTGTGAGTTGTTGTATTATTGTTTCGTTCATTTTTGCAGGGCGTTTTGTTGGTCCCATTCGATGATCCGGTCGATTTGTTCGTCGGTGAGGTCATCGAGGCTGATTTTCTTGCGTCTTATGAGTTCGGCTTGGATGAATGGGCATTGGCGTAGCGTTCTGCCCATCGGGTCGTTGAGGTTTGCTGCTATTTGAAGCAGAATCTCGGAGATGTGGATGGGCTCGCTCATCTTGTTTTGTGCTTGATGTGGTTGTATGCATGAACTTCTAACTCTTCGCGAGTTTTGATTTTTCCTCCGGAGAGCCACTGGTCGATTTCGCTTTTGAGGAAGCGGAGCTTTTTGCCGTCTTTGTGGACGGGGATGCGGTTTTGGCATACCCAGTCGTAGATTGTTGATCTGGCCGGTCGGTCCGGGTGATATGCCCGGAGTTGCTCGATGTTCATCCATTGGTCGGTGTTGTCTTCCGGCTTGTTGTGGATGAGGCCTGTTATCAGGGTTTTGAGGCCTGATATTTCTTGTTTGAGTTCGAGGACTGTCTGCGGCAGTTGCTCGAATGGGATTTTTTCAGTAGAAGGCATTGTTTTGTTTTTTTTTGTTGTACAATGGCTTCTTTTTCGTGCGCACTGAAAAAGTTTGCCGTGACTCGGTTGTCGAATCACGGCACAAATATCTATGGATTTTTCGGGCTTGTTCCTGGACTCCAATTGGAGTCTATGTTGTTTTTCTATTTTTCTTTGCTGAGTTGTTCTTCCAGCAAGCGGATGCGCTTGGTCAGTTCTTCTACGGATGGGAGTTGGTCTTGAATCTCTTTGACTTTTACGTTGTCGTAAGAGGCAACGCCCATTGGGGTTGTGATGCCGTTGAATGCATACTGGACTTCTGTCTCGTCTTTGTTGCTGCAGATCAGCAGACCTATGGTCGGATTCTGAGCTGGGGTCTTGATGAGGTCATCAACGGCATTGACATAGAAGTTGAGTTTCCCAGCAAACTCCGGCTGGAATGGTACTGCTTTGAGTTCTATGACTATGTAGCAGTTGAGAGGGATGTGGAAAAAGAGCATATCCAGTTTGCGGGTCTTGCCTGCAATGATGAGCTGCTTTTGTCTGCCCATATATGCGAATCCGGTTCCGAGTTCGAGCAGGAAGCGCGTGAGTTGCTTTTCGAGTTCGGTTTCCAATTGTTCTTCTTCATATCCTTTTGGAAGAGAAATGAATCCGAAATCGTATGTGTCTTTGGTTATAGCCTGAGCTAAATCGCTCTGAGGCGAAGGCAGCTTCTCACTAAAGTTTGTAATTGCTCCACCGGAAGAATGATAATAATCAGCCTTAATGCAGTTTGCCAATGTGTTGCGGCTCCAGCCTTCGGTGGCACATTTTACAATGTAGAATAATGCTTCCTCTATGGTCTTACTTTTTGTTACAATCTCAACGTGGTGTTTCCACGGAACATATGCAAAGTAATCCGGGAATGGTACTCCATTATTATTCGCAGATGGGGCATCGGTAATTTCTTGCCCAAGCTGGGCGAGTTTCTTGGATGTTGTAAATTCTCGCCCAACTTGGGCGAGTTTTTCTTCCGAATCTGCATAAAATAGATACCATTGCTTCATTCGCCACAGATTTGATGTGCTGAATCCCTTAGACTCTGGGAATGCTGCCTGAAGATCCATACTAACTTGTTCAACAACACCGGAGCCCCATTTTTCTTCAGCTTTGCGGATTACAAGGTCTCTTCCCAATTGCCAGTTGAATAGGAGTTGTTCAGCATTGACTTTTACGGCAGCTTTGATCTGTGCTCTGCGGTATCTGGATTTCAGTTCTTCAATCCAGCCTATGTAGTCTTTGTCGATGTTCACATCGTGAATCTTTACGACGGTTGGAGTATTATTGTCCATATACTGATTCTTATAGTTTCGGAATGAGGTTGACGGCTTTGCGCTTGCTTTCGTCAACGATTTTGGCGTATATCTGGGTGGTGCGGATGTTGGAGTGTCCAAGCAGTTTCGACACGGTGTACAGGTCAGCTCCGTAGGTCAGTGTGAGGGTTGCGAAGGTATGGCGTGCGACGTGGAACAGAATATAGGAAGCAAGTAGATGAAGGGATGAGAAAGGAAAACGTAATTGGTTGAATATGAGCAAAAGTTCTGTTTTTTGCTGAGATAATGGAAAGCAAAAATGGACAGGTTATTGCAGGTGTTCAGTTACCAGAATGTTAGCTGCCCAGTTACCTGAACCGAATAGGTAACAGGCTGAACAATGAAGAAACTGTCACAGAGGCTATTATTCACTGTATGTCAGCATTTTGCATATTAAAGAGCGCTTATAAAATAGGTAATTTTGCCATTAAAAAATAAGCGTATGAAAGTAGAAAAATTCAAGGTGTTGCTCTACCTGAAAAAGAGCGGTCTTGACAAATTCGGAAAGGCTCCGATAATGGGGCGAATAACGGTAAACAATACGATGGCGCAATTCAGTTGTAAGCTGTCATGTACTCCGGAGTTATGGAATCCAAGAGAAAGCCGACTGAATGGAAAGAGTAAAGAAGCCGTTGATATTAATGCGAAAATTGACCAGCTTTTGCTTTCGGTCAATTCTGCATTTGATTCACTTGTTGAACGTAAGATTGATTTTGACGCGACTGCTGTAAAAGAGCTTTTACAGGGAAGTGTAGAAACTCAGATGACTCTGTTGAAACGGCTTGATATGCATATAGAGGATATGCGCTCAAGAATCGGTATTGATGTAGCTAAAAGCTCCATGTCAACATACATTTACACCCGCAGGTATCTTGGCGAATTTATTCAAAAACGATTCAAGACAAGTGATGTTGCTTTTGGACAGTTGAATGAACACATCCCATGGGAGTTTCAGGATTATATACTGAAGGACAAAGGACTTGCGGTAGATACGGCAAGACATTATCTGGCAATCCTGAAGAAAATCTGCCGGATGGCATTCAAGGAAGGACATGCAGAGAAGCGTTATTTTGTGAATTTCAAACTACCCCAAGAGAACCGGAAACCACCACGGGCTTTGAGTCGTGGGGATTTTGAGAAGATCCGTGATGTCGTAATACCACCGGAAAGAATCACTCATAATATAGCCAGGGATTTGTTTCTCTTTGCCTGTTATACAGGAGTTCCGTATGCGGATGCAGTTTCAATCACTAGAGATAATATATACAAGGACGATAAAGGCGACTTATGGTTAAAGTATCTGAGAAAGAAGAATGAATATCTGGCCCGCGTCAAATTGCTGCCGGAGGCTATCTCTCTTATAGAAAAATATCGTTCGGATGACAGGAAAGAGCTTTTCCCGATGATACACCATCCCAATATGAGACGCCACATGAAAGGTTTACGGGATCTGGCTGGCATAAGTTGTGATTTGGTCTATCATATGGGAAGACATACCTTCGGAAGTCTGATAACCCTTGAGGCTGGTGTTCCTATTGAAACAATCAGCAAAATGCTTGGTCATACCAATCTGACAACTACCCAGCTTTATGCAAGGGTAACTCCTAAAAAACTTTTCGAGGATATGGACAAATTCATCGAAGCAACGAGTGATATGAAACTGGTATTATAAAATCAAAAAAAAAGAATCATGAGAAGTACATATAAGCAACTGTATTATATAAACCGTGGTAAAGTCAAATCTGACGGGACCACATCAATCATGTGTCGTATTACAATAGACGGAAAGGCTGTTGCATTATCGACCGGGTTATATTGCCAGCCGGAAGAGTGGAACAGCAAGAAAGGAGAAGTCAAAAACAACAGACTGAACGGAATGCTTTGTGAATATAAGAAATGCGTAGATGAAACTTATGCTGAACTGTTGAAAGTAAACGGTGTTATCAGTGCTGAACTGCTGAAAACAGCCATGACAGGAACTGCCGACATCCCGAAGTATATATTACAAGCAGGGGAAGTGGAACGAGAAAATCTGAAAATCCGTTCTATTCAAATAGATTCAACTTCCAGTTACAGGCAATCAAAAATGTATCATTACTATCTTGGCGAATACATCCGTTCTTTGGGCAAGGAGGACATGCTTTTTACAGATATAACCGAAGAGTTTGGTATCAATTATATTTTATATCTGAAAACAAATTACCCTCATAAGCCATCATACCGGAACCATTGTCTTTGTTGGCTGAAACGTTTGGTCTATTTAGCCGTAGATAACGGAATCTTGAGGTATAATCCTTTGGATGATATAAAATATGAAAAGAAGGCACCTGCAAAGCTTATGTATATAAGCAAGAAACAACTTCAGGAGATAATGAGCAGTCCTAAGCCTGATCCATTACAAGAATTGGCAAGAAGAACCTTTATATTTTCATGTTTTTGCGGTTTGGCTTATGTTGATGTACGTAATCTCTATCCGCATCATATAGGTACAACTGCAGAAGGACGGAAATATATCAAAACATACCGCAAGAAAACAAGCGTTGAGTCATTTATACCATTGCACCCAGTAGCGGAGCAGATAATTTCCTTGTATAATACGACAGATGATAGTCAGCCCATTTTCCCGTTACCCATACGGAGTATGATTTGGTTTGAGATACATGAATTGGGATTTTCGCTTCAGTTCAAGCATAACTTGTCATACCATCAAAGCCGTCATACTTTCGGTACCTTGATGGTTTCTGCCGGAGTTCCCATGGAAAGCATCTCAAAGATGATGGGCCATACAAATATCAGAACTACACAAGGATACGCAAAAGTTACAGATGATAAGATTTCGGAGGATATGGATAAGCTGGTAAAGAAAAGGAGTCTAAAAATATAGTTGAGATAGATCAAGATTTATTTTTGTTATCTTCTGATTGTAAAATAAATACATTATTTTTGTCAATGGAGTAGACTATAATTTATTAAAAGAAATAAGTATAAATATATGCTGAAAATTAATACTCGATATCTTTCCATACTAAAACATCGCTTTGATGAGCAAATATCAGAATCTGATATATTAGCCTGGTTGTATAATTTTGAAGAAGAAGATTGGGGATCAGCACTTATTTTACTCAATAATATTTGTTATTATTCTGAGAAGAGGTGCTGTGCTATTTTAGAATATGGGCTCAGCACTATTTTAAAAGAATGTTCCGACTTACCAATATTTTTTCTTCCTATTGGAGGTATTGGAAAAAGTGGGGGTGTGATGGCTTATTATATAAAAAAAATAATGGGCAAACCTAAAGTGCAATATTCATTTGTAGCAGATATTAATTTTAAATATAACAATATACCTTGTGCTGTTGTTTTATTAGATGATTTTATAGGTTCAGGAAATAGTGCCATAACCCTTTATCAAAGAATATCTGTAAATATTCCTCAAAACAGTAGATGTTTCTGTCTTTGTGTAGCCTATATGGAAAAAGCAGAAAATAAGTTAGCAGAAAATGGGATTACGATTTTAGGAGAAAAACATTTACCAGCCTTTACAAGCAGACATTCTGTTTTTGGGTATCCACCCAAGATGAAGAGAATTAGAAATTTTGCCTTAAAATATGGAGAGTTATTATATAAAAAGAAACAATATTCACCAGGAATGAAATTATATATTGGTCCATTAGGTTATGCAAATAGTCAATCCTTAGTCTGTTTTGAACATACTACACCTAATAATACATTGCCAATTTTATGGGAAAGTAAGAAAAGGGCTGATAATCAAGAGAACTGGGTACCATTATTTCCTAGAAAACTATTTGATAGAATAAAAAATGATAGTTTTGAGCGAATGAAATACCAATGGGCAAGTATTTCCCAAAAGTTAAATTATGGTACAATTCATAGACTGTTTAATGATTACAAAAAAAACACATTGCATCTCTTAGGCTTATTACATTGTTTATATTATAATCGTTCGCTTGCTTACACGTGTGTTTTATTAGAAATCACGGCTGAAGAATTAAACCAGCTTAAACAGAATGCTATAGAAAAAGGATTACTAACCGAAATAGGTTTGCTTTCAGAAGAAGGTAAAACCATATACGAAAGAATTAAAAAAGAAGAATTTAAAGTAGATTTTTTAGTATACTATCAAATTAATGTTCAAAATGATGTATATTTGCCGCAAGAGTTTCTTGGATTATCCAGAAATTAGTTTATTAGCTAAGTCTGAGGTCCACAAGTTACCAAAGATATTACAGCCCCTTGGCTGTGAGTGCAAAATTAAGAATCATTTTACTAATAATTATGACAGACAAGTCTGTCATAATTATCAGCCTATCGGCTGAAAGTTCCTGTAAGAGTAATAAATTAATATTATGGATTTTTCAAGAGACTCTTTGTTAAAAGAATTGGAAAACACAAATGTCGAGTATAAAAAAGTCATTATTGAATATACTGATAATTTGTTAAAAAAAGATTTGCCTGTTATTTATTCTTTAAATCATTTTGCAGGTATCTTAGGCTTAGATTTAAGTGAATTGAAGACAATCATTCACAATATAGATGGTTACTATGCTTATTATTTGATTAAAAAGAAACACGGAGGTAAAAGAAGAATTGTTACTCCATATAGAAATCTTAAAATGATTCAAACCTGGATACTTCATGAGATTCTAAATAAAATTCCTGTTCATTCACAATGTAAAGGTTTTGTAAAAGGTAGTAATACGCTTCAAAATGCTAAGCCACATATTAGCAAACAATATATTCGCAATTTTGATTTGAAAGATTTTTTTGAGAGTATTACTATTGATAGAGTTTATGGCGTCTTTCTATCTTTAGGATATTCCCCAGCAGTGAGTTTTGATCTTGCCTCGTTGTGTACATTAAAAATTTCTGACTATAAATTTGAGAATCTATCAAGATATAAGAAGAATTATTTTAGATATCTTCATGTTAAGCCGCAAGCTGTTTTAGCACAAGGCGCACCAACAAGTCCTGCATTGGCAAATTTGATTTGTCGTCATTTAGATGAACGATTTTGGAAATTTTCATTATCTCGCGGTATTCAATATACAAGATATGCTGATGATTTGACATTTTCTAGTAACCAATTAGAGTTATTGCCGAATACATCTTTTGTTAATAAGATTGTAAATGAAGAAGGCCTACAATTGAATTATCAGAAAATCGGTACATATGGAAAATCTAGTAGACAAATGGTAACTGGAATTCTCATTAATGGTGAGAGTCCCAAATTACCTCAAAAATTTAAAAGGCAAATTTATAGGCATCTTCATTTTTGTAAAAAGTTTGGTACATACTCTCATTTCAATCACATTATGCCGAATTATGCTCATGCTAGACAATGGTTATACGGTAAAATAATGTATGTTAATTCTATTGAACCAGATGAAGCTAAAAAAATGCTTTCTATTGCAAATTCGTTAGATTGGGGACTACTGTAACTTTTAAATCAGTCGCCCATTTCCTCGCCGTCCATAGAAGTTAGTACAGACTCTATTGAAAGCGAAAAGGTCTCGCGGCTGTGCCGTTTCGGGCAGAATCTTCCTCTTTCAGAGCGTATTCAGCCCGAAAACCTTTTCCCTTTCACGTCTGTACAATGGACGCCGACGGCAGCGGAAACAAGCGACTGACGGAAAAGTCAGAAGACAAAACAGCATATAGATTAGTTCAAATAGGGCCTAATTCTATATGCTATTATTTTATCATTCGATACTGTTCCAAAAAGTGTGTCTGAGATAGAGGGATAAAAAAAAGTCTACAGATTTTTTAGATTTGTAAAAGCAAAAAGAAACAAAAACTAAAAAAGGAGTAGACTTTATGGAGTTCACAAAGGAACAACTTTCCGAGCTAATATGCAAGCATACGGAGAAAGAAAACGGCTTACAGGACCTGATGGAGATAATGCTTGAGAGCCTGATGGTGTCAGAACGGCGGGAGTATCTGCAGGAAGAAGGCCTTGCCGGCAACAAGTGCAACGGGTACCGCCCCGGTCGTAGCTACGGTCATGGTCGGACATTGACATTCCGTATACCGCGTGACAGGTACGGCAACTTCCATCCCCGGATATTGGCCATACTGCGCGACCAGGAAGATGAGTGCGAGCGCCTTGCGGGCACACTCTACACCAAGGGCCTGACACAGGAGCAGGTCGGGGAAGTGTTTGCCGACATCTACGGGGAACATTACAGCAAGGCGAGCATATCGCGTATGCTGGATTATCTGCGCAAGGATGTGACGGAATGGCTGGAGCGGTCATTGGAGAGCTATTATCCGGTGGTGTTCATCGACTGCGTGCACATCAAGATCCACAGGAAGCGGAGCGTTGACACTGAGGCGTTCTATGTCGTTCTGGCGGTGAGGGAGGACAAGACCAGGGAGGTTCTCGGCATCTTCAACAAGCCTACTGAGAGCGCCTTGGGTTGGGGCGAGATGCTGAAGGACCTGTACGGGCGCGGTGTCGGCAGGATAGGCCTCATATGTGCAGATGGACTCAGGGGATTGGAGGACGTCATCAGCGAGGTGTTTCCCGGCACGAAGCTCCAGAGGTGCACCACCCACCTGAAGCGCAATATCATCAGTGATGTGCGCAACGGCGACAAGGGGGATGTCGCAGAGGATCTGCGGCAGGTGTTCCGTACCGGGGACAGGAACTATACTGTGGAGCAGGCATGGAGCCAGTGGCAGAGGTTCTGCTCCCAATGGGGCAGGTACTACAGGAGCATCCGCAAGCGCGGCGAGGACGCCTCCTACAAGGCGAATTTCACATACCTGAACTACGACCACCGCATCCAGTCGATGATATACACCACGAACTGGATAGAGCGGCTGCAGAAGGACTTCCGGAGGGTCACCAGGATGCGCGGCGCGATGCCCAACGAGGAGTCCGTCATCCTGCTCATGGGAAAGACGGCCATGGACAAGAAGTCATACCTGAGGCAGGTGCCCAGAATCGATCTTGACAAGGACCTGTTCCCGGACGAATAAAAAAATCCTCATTGGCAGGCATGCCTGCCAATGAGGTAACAGATAAATTGATATATTTGCAGAACTAAGAGGTCTGAAGGCTTACTCCGGACACACTGTTTGAAACACTACC
>NZ_NFIV01000017.1 GCF_002159555.1 Muribaculum sp. An289 | reverse complement strand
TTCAATTTGCTATGCCGAGGCGTGAACAGTATTTCTGGCCGTCAGGCCAAATATACGCAGAAGCCGAGAGCAGAGCAAATGAATTTATTCAATTTGCTATGCCGAGGCGCAACAGTATATGTGGCGAAGCCAAATAAAACGAATTTCCGTCAAGCTTTTACAAGCGGAAGTTCTACAATATCCAGGTCCTTCGCCAAAAAAGTTTCAGGAAAAATACTGCGGGCCTCTTTCAGGAAAGGTTCTGTAGACTTGTACCTTGAGGAATAATGGCCCAACAGCAATTTGCCGGCACCCGCCTCAAGGGCGCACTTCGCGGCATCCGCCGCCGTGGAATGGTTGGTGGCGACGGCCAGGTCGCCAAGTTCGGATGTATATGTGGATTCATGGAAAAGCAGGGTCACTCCCCTTACCCATTCCGCCAGCTCTGGGAACGGCGCCGTATCACTGCAATAGGCATATGAACGAGGGATATAGGGCTTATACGCATACCTTTCCAAAGTCAGGACATCTCCGTCCTCCCTTACGACCGGGCAGCCTCGCTTCAAGGCCCCGATTTCCGCCAAAGTAAGCGAATCCGTTCCTATAAGCTCTTTCCGGACATTGTACATCGGCTCCTTCTCCCTTACAAGGTATCCGTATGTCTCTATCCTGTGCCTTAACGGAAAGGCAAGTATTTCGATTGAACGGCTCTCGAATATGAGTTCCGGAGCCGAGACCCTGACAGGATGCATCTCTATCCCGAATTTCATCCCTTCCCCGAAATTAGAGACGGCGAATTTCACTATCGAAGCAAAGGAACGCGGCGCATATACGTGCAGGGGAGCCGTCCGGCCTAAAAGCCCCATAGTCGAAACCAGGCCGAAAAATCCGAATATGTGGTCTCCGTGTACGTGCGAAATAAACACGGATTCTATGCGCAAGGGGGATATGCCCATCTGCCTCATGCGCAGCTGGCAACCTTCTCCGCAATCAATCAATAGCAAGCGCCCCCGCACTGAAAGTACGTGGGCGCTCGGATATCTGTTCGGAACCGGGAGGGCCGAAGCCGTCCCCAGAATATTGATTCTGAATTCCATTCAAAGTGAAAGCCTATTCACCGCTTTCAAGTTTGCTCTTGAGTGCTGCAAGCTCGGATATGTCGCCGAGAGTGGTCTTTTCGATATTGGAATTTATCTTGTTGACCGTGCTCTTCATGCTGTTTTCTTCCTTTGCAGGCTTCTGCTCTGCTTCCTTAGGCTCCGGAGCAGTCTCGTAAGTCTTCACATGGGAAAGGACTATCCTCTTGTTCGCCTTGTTGAAATCTACAATCTTGAACGGAAGGGTCTCACCTACTGCCGGCATGGAACCGTCCTGCTTTGCAAGGCCTTTTGCCGGAACGAAGCCTTCGATTCCGTCAGGAAGGGTTACTGTAGCACCGCCCTTGTCCATCATGGAAGCGATAGGGGCCTCTATCGTAGAGCCTACTGAATATTTGCTTTCGAATGCATCCCAAGGATTTTCCTCAAGCTGCTTGTGACCGAGTGAAAGACGGTGGTTCTCCTGGTCTATGTCGAGTATTACGACATCGAGTTTCGCTCCGAGAGATGTGAACTCCGAAGGATGTTTGATCTTCTTTGTCCATGAAAGGTCGCTTATGTGCACGAGACCTTCAACGCCTTCTTCGAGTTCAACGAATACACCGAAATTGGTGAAGTTACGTACGGTAGCGGTATGTACCGAGCCGATAGGGTATTTCGTTGCAATCGAATCCCAAGGATTTTCCTTGAGCTGTTTCAGACCGAGGGACATCTTCTTCTCTTCCCTGTCGAGGGTAAGTATCTGAGCCTCCACTTCGTCTCCTACCTTAAGGAAGTCCTGTGCAATGCGGAGATGCTG
This sequence comes from Muribaculum sp. An289, assembly GCF_002159555.1. Lineage (GTDB taxonomy): Bacteria > Bacteroidota > Bacteroidia > Bacteroidales > UBA932 > Merdivivens > Merdivivens faecigallinarum. The sequence continues at coordinate 20,423 of NZ_NFIV01000017.1, read as the reverse complement.
CGACCATGACATTTCGGAAACGTGGATAAGTCCTTCAACACCAGGTTTGATTTCCACGAATGCGCCGTAATCCTGAATGAGGACTACCTTGCCCTTTACCTTGTCGCCGACCTTCAAGTCAGGATCGAGGGTATCCCATGGATGAGGTGTAAGCTGTTTCAGACCCAAAGCGATACGTTTCTTGGTATCATCGAAGTCAAGTATGACAACATTAATCTTCTGGTCAAGCTGCACGACTTCTTCCGGATGATTGATACGGCCCCATGAAAGGTCCGTGATATGGATAAGTCCGTCCACGCCGCCGAGGTCCACGAATACGCCGTATGAAGTGATGTTCTTGACAGTACCTTCGAGCACCTGGCCTTTTTCGAGCTTGCTGATGATTTCGGATTTCTGCGCTTCCAGCTCGGCCTCGATAAGTGCCTTGTGCGAAACGACGACATTCCTGAACTCCTGATTGATTTTGACAATCTTGAACTCCTCGGTTGTGTTGACGTATGCGTCATAATCCCTGATAGGCTTGACATCTATCTGTGAACCAGGGAGGAACGCTTCTATACCGAATACGTCCACAATCATACCGCCCTTGGTACGCGACTTGATGAAGCCGGTAACGATACGGTCGTTCTCGTATGCATCGTTGACCATATCCCATGAACGGAGAGAACGTGCCTTCTTGTGCGAAAGGATAAGCTGTCCCTTCTTGTCCTCTGCTGTCTCTACATATACCTCTACATGGTCTCCCACCTTGAGGTCAGGATTGTAACGGAACTCGGTCGAAGGGATGACACCTTCGCTCTTATAACCTATATTAACGATTACTTCCCTTTTGTTTATGGCGGTAACTACGCCTTCCACGACTTCGTTTTCTATGACTTTTGAAAGCGTTTTGTCGTAACTTTCTTCTATCGACTTGCGGTCTTCACCATAGCTTGCATCCTTTTCGAATGCGTCCCAGTCGAAATCTTCGGGATTGACCGAAGCATTTGAAATCTTCTTTTTCGGCTCTTCCGCCGCCGGTGCCGCCTGAACTTCTTCCTGCGGCTCAGTAATCACTTTTTTCTCTTCTTCCATTTTTTTACAAAAACAAACTAGAGGTTAAACATTATTTATAAACCTTCCCGTGGAAAGGAGGTGCAAAATTAGACAAATTATCCGAAATAACAAATGATTACATCATTTTCCTCTTCTTGAAAACGACAATCGCGAATGCGACTACCAGCATCATCACCCCGACAAGGATGAGAAAGTCCCAGTCGGTCCCGGTTATCGGCAGATGTACGTTCATTCCGTAAATGCTCGCGACAAGGGTCGGAGGCATCAGAAGCAGGGACACCTGGGTGAACACCTTCATAATCCTGTTCTGTTCCAGGTTGATAAGTCCCAAAAGGGTATTCTGCAAATATTCGAGCCTTTCGAAACTGAAATTGGTATGGTTGATAAGGGAGGCTATGTCCTTGATGAGCACGCTCAGTTTCTCATGGATTTCAGGAGGGTACTTGTCGCTTTTCAGCACGCTCGATATTACGCGCTGCTTGTCGACTATGTTTTCGCGTACCATCATCGTATTTTCCTGCAACTGATTGATATCCAAAAGGAACTCTTCCGACACATGCTCGCCGAGGGATATATGCTTGCTGTATTGGGCTATCTCCTTGGACATGAGCTCAATCATATCCGCATCAAGGTCGATACGGTTTTCCAATATGGCTACGAAAATATGATATCCCGAAGGGTACATCCTCGGCAATGCCATCATCCTGCGCTGTATGTCGGTAAAACTCCTCAGCGAAACTTCGCGGAGGGTCGCGAGGACTCCGTCCGTAAGAATGAAGGAAACGGCTTCCATGGCATACTCGTCAGGGCCCGGTATCAGGAAGTTGGTGTTGGCATATATGGCCGTCTCAGTCTCCGAATATCTTGAAGAACTCTCGATTTCCTCGGCCATCGCACGGCTCTGGATGGTCGTTCCGAGGAACTTTTCCGCACAACGGGTCTCTTCCTCGTCAGGTGCAAACAAATCAATCCAGATAACCGCCTCGACAGGGAGATTATCCAGATCCTCTATCTTCGGGGTCGACAAGATATGCCCCTCGGATTTATAGAATATTTGCATCATGGCGCAAATATATATGTTTTTTTCGTAAAATCGGCTTATTTCGAACAGGTTCTAAGCCAATATCGTGTGCTCGACAAGTATTTTCGCCCCTATTATCACCAAAACCGCACCTCCCGCCACCTGCGCCATGTCGCCGAAACGTTTGCCCAGCCACCTTCCTGAAAAGACCCCGGCAAGGGAGGAAAGCAGGGTCGCCGTGAAAATCATGGCAAAACAGCCATAGAGTTTCACAGGAGGAAGCGATACCACGGCAATAGCGATTCCTACCGCAAGCGCGTCAATGCTCGTAGCCACGGCCGACATCACTAAGGTCTTGGACGAAAGCAGGTTGACGGTACACTCCGTCTCCTCCCCCGATTTGGCCTTGCGGATATTGCCGATGCCTTCGACCGCCATTTTCACACCTATATATAATAACAGTATGAAGGCTATCCAATGGTCCACGGATGTGATTATTTTATGAAGCGAGGCCCCTCCTATCCAGCCGATGAAAGTAAGGCCGGCCTGAAAGACGGCAAAGACGAGGGCTATGAAGAAAATCCTCGGCAAGGAGGCCTTGCGGATGGACTGGCTGCCGCTCATGGAAACGGCAAAGGTATCAACACACAGGCTGAGGGCAAGGAGCAACAGTTCCAACCAGCTCATAGCGTTCGGTTTACGGATTGAATTCCCTTCTGTCGGCTATGGACCGGCCCAAGGTAACCTCATCGGTATATTCCAAATCGTCACCGAAACCGACCCCTCTCGCTATTGCGGTAATCTTCACCCCTGTTCCGGAGAGCTGCCTATAAATGTAAAACGCCGTGGTTTCACCTTCAACGCCGGTACTCAGAGCCAGAACCACTTCACTCACGTTCCCGGCCCGAACCCTTTCCACAAGGGGGCCGACGGCTATGTCCGACGGGCCGATGCCGTCCATTGGAGAGATTATGCCTCCCAAAACATGGTAGACCCCGTGGTACTGCCCCGTCGCCTCTATGCTGAGCACGTCCCTCAGCGACTCGACTACGCAGACTACGGACCTGTCACGCCGGGAATCCGAGCATATCGGGCAAACATCATCGTCCGAAATCATGCCGCACACGGAACAATATTTTGCGTTTTCCCTGAGACCAGCCAGCGAAGCCGCCAGATGGCGCACATTTTCGACAGGCTGCCTCAACAGGAAGAGGGCAATCCTCAATGCGCTCCGTTTTCCTATGCCGGGAAGCATGCCTATCTGCTCCACCGCATCTTCAAGCAGCCGCGACGGATATCTGTCCTTAAACATTGCCTATACCGTATTTTTGAGAGTGATACTTTACCAGACCTTCCATAGGGGAAATCCTCACCATATCGACAGTAGCACCATGCGCGGCGGCCACCTCCCCGATCTTATCCGAAAAATAATATGCCACCGAGCCAGTCATCCTTACAGGGAAACATCTCAGACAGCCGTACTGCATGAGATTACGGGTAAAAAACAGTTCGAAGCCTTCCTTCAGCAGGTTGTCCACATACGGATGCTCCTTGAACTTGCGTGCAAACGGGGCGAAAGAAGCCAAAAATCCGTTAGGTGCGCCGGAAGAATACACGGCATCCACGATTCCGGCATAATCGAGGGGGCATACCGAAGAAAACTCTTCCCGTATATCCTCGGGCATGAGCGACTTTATGTAATCGGACAGAAGCATGCGGCCGATCCAGGCCCCGCTGCCCTCGTCTCCCAATATGAAACCTCCGCTCGGTACGGAAAGCACGGGCCGGCCTCCACGGCAGAATGCACTGTTAGCGCCGGTCCCGATTATGGCGGCTATGCCCTCGCCGTCCCCGAAAAGGGCCCTTGCCGCCCCGGTCATGTCGGACTCTATCTCGCATTCGGCTCCGGGAAAAATTTCACCGAGACACTCCTTTACTGAAGCCTTGGCATTTTCCGAAACCGTTCCCGCACCATAATAATACACATGCGCATCTTCATCCGCACCGACAGCGCCTCTTAACAGCGAAAGCCTCTCAAGGACCGAATCCCTGTCCTGCAAAGCCGGATTTATGCCCGGAAGGGACACGGATACGTTTTCCGCACTGCCGCGAATAATCCTCCAGTCGCTTTTCGTAGAACCGCAATCCGCTATGACAAGCGTACTCACATTTCCTCCAACTCTATTTTATACAGATACTTCCAATATTTTCCCGTAACATATACGGAACCGTCCCGACCGTCAAAGGCAATACCGTTGAAAACATCGTCCCTTGATGAACGTTCGTTTTTCCCGTAAAGGCCGCTGCAATCTACGACACCTTCCACATTACCGGAATCGGGGTCTATTATCAGGATATTTTCAGTCATATAGACATTCGCCCATATTTTCCCGTCGATATATTCAAGTTCGTTCAGATAATTTACCGGCTTGCCGTTCAGAAAGACCTGCACCTTCCTTTCGATTGAAAAATCCGAAGGGTCGATAAAATAGATATAGGAGGAGCCTTCGGAAGCGATGAGACTGGTCCCGTCCGTCGTAAGTCCCCAGCCGTCATGAGGATAGAAAAACTGTCCCAGGTATTTCAAGCCGTCCAGTTCGTATACGAAGCACAGCCTGTTGGTCCAGGTAAGGATGTACAGCCTTCCGTCCAATACGACAGAGCCTTCTACAAAATAACCGGCATCGAAGTCAAGCCTCTGCAAAGCCCGGCCGGTCTCCATATCCACTTCCCTGAACGTCGACTCTCCGTACTGGCCGGTACTCTCGTACAGCCTGCCGTCGTGGAAAAACAGCCCCTGCGTATATGATGAAATGTCATGGGGATATCTGGCAACCATCTTCGCCCTGTAATACACGACAGGCTCCGCCGCACGGGCGGAAACCGAAGCTGCCGACAGAAGCAGCATCACCGACAGGAATATTTTAAATGCCGGCCTCATACGTCAGTCTTTCCTTTTGGCGGAAGCGTGTTCGAGTGCGGCCCCGACGAAAGACACGAAAACAGGCTGAGGGTTCTCCGGAGTGCTCTTCAGTTCAGGATGGAACTGTACCCCGATGAAGAAAGGATGGGAAGGCAGCTCGACTATCTCCACAAGTCCGGTTTCCGGATTCTTTCCGGAAGCGACAAGCCCGGCCTTTTCCAGTTCGTCCAGATAATAGTTGTTCAGTTCGTATCTGTGCCTGTGCCTTTCCGAAATGATTTCCTTTCCGTAAATCCTGTAAGCCAGGGTTCCCGGCTTGATACGGCATTCGTATGCCCCGAGCCGCATCGTACCGCCCTTTATGGTGGTGCTCTTCTGTTCTTCCATCAAATCTATCACCGGATGGGAAGTCGAAGGGACGACTTCGGTGGTCATCGCATCCGCATAACCGAGGACATCGCGGGCGAATTCGACTACGCACATCTGCATTCCGAGGCAGATGCCGAAAAACGGAACATTGTGCTCGCGGGCATATTTTATCGCAAGAATCTTGCCCTCGATGCCGCGCTCGCCGAAACCAGGAGCCACGAGGATTCCATCCATACCCGAAAGTTTTTCCTCTACATTGTCACTGTTGATATATTCGCTGTGGATGCTGTGTACGTTCACCTTGCATTCGTTTGCGGCGCCTGCGTGGATGAACGATTCGAGAATGGACTTGTATGCATCCTGGAGCTCGACATATTTTCCCACAAGGGCCACGTCCACCGTACTCTTCGGATTGAAAAGCCTGTCGAGGAATTCGTTCCATTTCGTAAGGTCCGGCTCCGGCATGTCCTTCATCCCGAAATGTTCGAGGACTATCCTGTCCAGCCCCTCTTCCTGCATCTTCAGCGGAACCATGTATACCGACGGGGCGTCTATCGACTCTATGACATGCCCCGGCTTGACATTGCAGAACAAAGCGACCTTGCGCCTGACATCGGCCGGGAGCTTGTGCTCGGTACGGCATACTATGATATCGGGATTCACCCCGTCCTGCTGCAACATCCTTACGGAATGCTGCGTAGGTTTCGTCTTCAGCTCCTTCGCCGCATCGAGATAAGGGACGAGGGTGAGGTGTACCACTACGCAGTCTTCGTCCGGAAGTTCCCACTGGAGCTGACGCACCGCCTCGATGAAAGGATGGGATTCCATGTCGCCGACGGTACCGCCTATCTCGGTGATTACCACATCGTAATTGCCCGACTTGCCGAGAAGGAGCATCCTGCGCTTGATTTCGTCTATGATATGAGGGACTATCTGTACCGTCTTGCCGAGGTACGCCCCCTCCCTTTCACGGTCTATGACCGTACGGTAAATCTTTCCCGTAGTAACATTGTTCGCCTTGGATGTATACACATTGAGGAAACGCTCGTAATGCCCCAGGTCGAGGTCCGTTTCGGCTCCGTCCTCGGTCACATAGCATTCGCCGTGCTCATATGGGTTCAGAGTACCGGGGTCTATGTTGATGTACGGGTCGAATTTTTGTATCGTAACCCTCAAGCCCCTTGCTTTCAGAAGTTTGGCCAATGAAGCGGAAATAATTCCCTTCCCCAGTGAAGAAGTCACACCTCCGGTGACAAAAACATATTTTGTATTCATATCTACGAAAAAACGTTACACAGGGGTACAAAGATACCTAATAATTCCGAATTAAAATAAATTAAAATGCTATCTTTGCATGTTAATTTGTTTTTAACTGCCATGACCACGTATAGAATAGTACTGATTTCCATGATTGTAATCGCCGTGATAGTGTTCTTCGCACTGTTTCACGTCAAGGCAGGTTACGGATATCTTTCCAACGGGAAATGGGGTCCGAAAATCAACAACCGCCTCGGATGGATACTGATGGAATCCCCGGTATTCCTGCTCATGCTTTACATGTTCCTGAATTCGCCGCGCTCCGAATTCGCAAGCGAGAACATCGTATTCTATGCAATGAGCGCACCGTTTTTCATCCATTACTTCCAGAGGTCGTTCATCTTCCCGCTCCTTATAAAGGGACATGGGAAAATGCCGTTGACAATCATATTGATGGGAGTGATTTTCAATACTATAAACGCTTACATGCAGGGAGAATGGCTATACTATCTGTCTCCGGCCGACAGGTATACCAACGAGTGGCTGTCCGACCCGAGGTTCCTCATCGGAATGCTCATATTCATTGCCGGATTCTACATAAACCTCCAGTCCGACTATATCATAAGGAATCTCCGGAAGCCCGGAGACACGAAACACTATATCCCTAAAGGCGGTATGTTCAAATACGTATGCTCGGCCAATTATTTCGGGGAACTGACCGAATGGGTAGGTTTTGCAATCCTGACCTGGTCCGTTCCGGGAGCCGTCTTCGCACTCTGGACATTCGCGAACCTCGCACCGAGGGCCAAGGCTCTGGATGAAAGGTACGCCCAGGAATTCGGAAGCGAATATACCGATCTTAAGAGGAAATACATTTTACCCAATATCTGGTAACATTTCATTATAAAATGGAACAGGACAAACTTTTCACGCCATACAGAATCGGGCCGCTCGAAATCAGGAACAGAACCATACGCTCGGCCGCATTCGAAGGGATGGCAGAACACAATTCGCCTTCAAAGACACTTTACGATTACCATACCTCCGTCGCGAGGGGCGGCATAGGCATGACTACCGTAGCATACGCCGCCGTATGCCGTAGCGGCCTGTCCTTCGAGAGACAGCTCTGGATGAGGGAGGAAATAGTCCCGGCCCTGCGCGAACTCACTGACGGAATCCATGCCGAAGGGGCAAAGGCATCCATCCAGCTGGGACACTGCGGAAACATGTCGCACAGGAAGATTTGCGGGTGCAGGCCTCTCGGTGCAAGCAGCGGTTTCAACCTCTACTCCCCTACATTCGTACACGGAATGACAAGGAAAGAGATAGACGAAGTCGTGGAGGCCTACGGACATGCCGTCGAGCTTGCCATACAGGCAGGTTTCGATGCCGTCGAAATACATGCAGGCCACGGCTACCTGATATCCCAGTTCCTCTCGCCTTACACGAACAAAAGGAAGGATGAATTCGGAGGCTCGCTGGAAAACAGGATGAGGTTCATGAAAATGGTAATGGAAAAGGTTGTCGCTGCCGGAAAGGGCAAGGTGGCCATCTTCGTGAAAATGAATACGAGGGACGGCTTCAAGGGCGGAATGGAAATAGACGACTGCATAACCGTAGCCAAAGAGCTCCAAAAATGCGGTGCGGATGCGCTCGTACTTTCAGGAGGCTTCGTAAGCCGCGCGCCTATGTACGTGATGAGGGGCGAATTCCCTGTCATGCCGATAATACATTACATGCCGTGGAGACAGTGGTGGCTGAAACTCGGAGTGCTGCTCGGAGGAAGGTTAGTTTCACCTACGGTAACATACAGGAGGCTGTTCTTCCTCGAAGACGCAAAAAAATTCAGGGAGGCCCTGCCGGACATGCCATTGGTCTATGTCGGCGGTGTAAACAGCAGGAAGGATGCCGACGAAGTAATGGAAGCGGGATTCGAAATGCTCCAGATGGGCCGTGCCGTCCTTTGCGACCCCGGCTTCGTGAACAAGATGAAAGAAGACAGGGAGGCATGCAGCGGATGCGAGCACTCCAACTTCTGTATAGGAAGGATGTATTCACTGGAAATGTGCTGCGAGAAAGTCTGCGCCGACATCACGCCGGCACTGAAACGGAGCGTGGCAAGGACAAAGAAAAGAAACGCAAGGCGTGAAGCCGGGCTTTGACCGGACACACCGGCATCTAACATATAAAAACTTAAGGCGGGACGATCTATCGCTGCCGGGCGCTGAAACCCGGCAGAGGAAAGTCCGGACAGGACAGGGCACCGCACTGTGGAAAGCACAGGTAGACGGAAGTTTACGTGCAACGTAGAAGAAAACAACCGCCGGCAGGCCCTTTGGGAGCCTGCGGTAAGGGTGAGAACACGGAGGTAAGATTCCGTGATTCCGTATGGCGACATCCGGAATGTACGTACTGCGGCCTGCAATGCCAAATATACTGACACCAAGGGCTGCCCGTCCTTGTCAGGGGGTAGGCAGCATAGATAAATGATAGATTTAAAAACAGAATCCGGCTTACGGCCCCGCCTTTTTTTAACAGTTTTTTTAATCCTAACCCATACCGAAAACGGCATTCCTACTCGTAAAGGAACCGTTTGATGCTCTTCTTAGGAGTCTTCTCGAATTCCGTAGCCATGACCTCGGCTTTCGAAAGCTTGCTGTAGGAAGGCAGCGATTTGTTCACCTCGGCCAGCAGGGCATCCATGGCGGCGGACACCAATGTTTCGGTATCCGGCCTTGCATCTGCCGGGGATTTCTGTCCATGCTCCGAAGCATCCTCCACGATTGCATCGGTATTAGGATATATCAATGCGACGAGACGTCCCTGTCTCGATACGACAATCGATTCGACTACATACCTGTGGCTGTTCAGCTTGTCCTCTATCTCCTCGGGGTAAATATTCTGCCCGTTCGGCCCGAGGACCATGTTCTTGCAACGTCCCTTTATGAAAATGTTGCCTTCGGCATCCATTATTCCCATATCGCCCGTATGCAACCAGCCGTCAGCGGTAAAGGCAGCCGCCGTAGCATCCTTGTTTTTATAATATCCCGACATCACATTGTCTCCGCGGGTCTGGATTTCACCCACCACTTCGGTCGCATCAGGAGAATCTATCCTCACTTCCATGCGGTCCACCGGCTTGCCGCAGGAACGGAACGCAAAGCGCGAATAGTGCTCATAGCTTATAAGAGGCGCGCATTCGGTCATGCCGTAGCCGACACAATAAGGCAGGCCGACTTTTTTCATCATTTCCTCTACAGCCTCGTTCAGAGGGGCACCGCCGATGATGATATACTTGACATTGCCTCCGAAGGTAGACATCAGTTTGTCATAAATCTTCCGGTAGATTACAGATGAAACAACTGGTATTTTCAAGGCGCCTTTCATCAAAGGTTTGTTTACGGCCGGGAAGACCGAAGAATAAAAAATCTTCTCTATAATCAGCGGAACGGCTATTATCATGAAAGGCCTGACTTCCGACAAAGCATCGAGCAGGATTCTCGGAGTCGGGGCCTTCCCGAGGAAATGCAGTTCATAACCTGCACATACGGGGAACAGGAATTCCACCGCCATTCCGTACATGTGGGCCATCGGGAGCATGGAAAGGGCCTTGTCCCCCTCTTTCCCGAAAATATTTTCCTTTATGAAAACCACATTGGAACTGATGGCCCTGTAAGAGAGCATCACACCTTTCGGCGCACTGGTAGTCCCTGAAGTATAATTGATTATGGCAGTCGCATCCAAATCCTCCGACTGATAGCGGACATCGTCAGGGCTTATTCCACCCGGATAATCCCGGTCAAAGGCGGCCGAGGCGTCTTCGACATGTTTCGAAACGGCAGCGCTGTCGACAGCATGAAGCAGACTGAAGTCTTTAAGGCTGAACACAGCCTCCGCCTTTGTCCCTACGATACCGACCTTTTTCCACAGGTCTTCGTCAATAAACAGTATCCGGCTTTCGGAATGGTCCGTCAGCTGCGCTATGCTTTCGGGATGGAAGTCATTCAGCAGAGGTACGGCAACAGCGCCGTAAGCATTTGCCGATATGAAGGCGACAGCCCAGTTTGCACCGTTCTTGCCGCATACGGCTATCTTGTCGCCCTTGGCAATGCCAACTTCCCTGTAAATGTAATGGAGACGGGCTATCTGCCCGGCCATCTGTCCATAAGTATAGGAGATTCCGCCACGGTCGCAGAGAGCGCCGCAGTCCCACTTCCCCTTTATGGTATTTTCTATGAGTTTCAGATAATTTTCCATAACGGATTACATTCTTTATTAAAAAGAAAAATCATTAAAAAAGCGAAATGAGCACAAAGGCCCAGTGCGCGAACACTCCCGCAACGAGTCCGCCGACAGTGTGCGAGAGAATCGCCTTGGAAGTCAAGTTCCTGTATCCCAAGGAATCGAGCATCGCGGTATGCGTGCTGAGATAACCGCTCCAGCACATGCCCATCGCAGTAAACACGGCTATCGCATTGCCATCGAGAAGTCCTGCTTCCTGGAACTTCGGAACAAGTCCCATCGCAGCTCCGACGGCACCGAGGGCCGTCATCGGAAAGGCCACGAGCTCAGGGCTCTTGAAGCCGAAAAGCCAGTCGAAGACAAAATTGATTTTATCGGCGAGATATGGCAGGAACGCCACTCCCTGATAAGCTTCTCCGGTGTATCCTCCTTCACCCGGGCCGAAAGTAAGCATCATGACCGCCGTTGAAATGACGAGCACACCGGGAATTATGGCAAGGCCGAGTTCCACACCGGTCTTTCCGCCATCGAGTATGGCATTCAACGCCCTGAGGAATATTCCGCCCTCGGATTTGAAGGAAATTTTCTGGCTGTCACCGTCCATATTCGAAACGGGGGCGTCCAGTTCAGGATGTTTTTTCAACACAAGCCTCTGCATCATCCTTGTGGAAACCACGCTTCCGACCACAGCTCCGAAAAGGCCCACCATTGCCGGCGCCGCATATCCGCGGCCAATCATGAAGACTATAAGCACCAGTCCCATTCCGAACGCCGTTCCGAAATTGGTAAGGGAGACGAGCTGGTATTTCTTGAAATAACTGCTGAAATTCTTATCCTTTGCAAGCCCGATTATTGCCGGGTTGTCGGAAAGGAAGGTAATGACCGCTCCGAGAGCGGCTACTCCCGGAAGATTGTAAAGCGGTTTCATCAGAGGCCTGAGGATGTTCTCAAGGAGTCTGACGACCCCGAATTCCACCAAAAGTTTGCCCAAAGCGCCCGACAGCACGGTGATTCCCATCAGGTAGAACACCGTCTCCAGCAGAAGGGAGTACGATGTGTTCATTATCGTGTTCAGCATGTTTGGAACCCCCATGACAGAGCCGATGCCACCGAAAATTCCGAGGAACAGAAGGAGGAAAATCAATGCCTCGATACTACGCTTGGTAGTGAATTTCATGTTTTTAAACAGATTCAGTTTCATGATTTGTCAGATTGAAAAACTTTTATCCGCCAACGGACACCTATATTAAATGTATTCGGTACGGGTTTGCTGTTGTCCGAATACCAGAAAGCATGCACGCGCAAATCCTTTTTGTCCTTAATCGGGAAGAACTCCACTCCGGCCCCGTATATGAAATACTTCGAACCGGGGACTACCATCGGATCGTATGGGTCTTCCGTATCGGCTGCCTGGCCGAGATTCCGGTCATAGCCTCCCTTGAGGAATATATTGAATTTTTTGGATATGGTGCAGGTAACCATGCAGGTAAGGGAAAAATCCGAGAAAAATCCACGCTGGCTCCCTCCTACCGCATATCTGTTGGTATAATCCAGATCTATTGTCACCGGATTCCAGGTAAAACGGTTTCCGAGCGCTATGTAATTGAGAAAATGTCCGCGCTCCCTCTCGACCATGTTTACGGAGTAGAGGGTCTTGAACCACCCCATGTTTCCTGACCAGAGAAGGTTATATGCGAACTTGCCGTCATAGGCGCCTGTGCTGAACGGCGAATTTGTGACCTGGGCCTTCAGGCTGTGGTTGCCCTTGTTGTCCATATATGTCAGCGAAAGCCCGAGCTGGTAGCACGTCACGTTGTTACAGTACATCGAATAAAAATACACATCGATAGGGTTCATGTCATACTCGAAACCTCCGATTGCGATTACGTCCTTTCCTGCCGTAAACGTAAAGTTCTTATGGAATCTGTATTTCAGATAAAGCCAGTCCGTAGCATTGAAGAACGAAGTCGGATTCAGGTCTTTCGTAAAAAGCCTCTGCCTGTATCCGTATGTCAGGTTTTCCGTGATTGAACCGTCCACCACGAGGGTTATGAATTTTCCGGCAAAACCGAGTTCGGTACTTTTCTCCGGGGTTCCGGAATAAGCCGTTACCTGCCCGTCGAGTCTCGTATCGAGGGCTATGTTAATCCTGAAATCAGTCTTTTTGTTTTCCTTATCCTCACTGCCGGCAGCGGTTGAAGCCGGGGTTGGGGTTGGGGTTGCATCTTGCACAGCGGTTGAAGCTGGGGTTGACTCTCGCGCAGCGGTTAAAGCTGAAACCTCCTCCCGAGTAGCGGCAAAAACCGGGATTGCGGACAAAACGGAAACCAAAACAAGGACAAAATTCCTCCACATAAATTCTCTTTTCTCAAAACAAAGTGCAAAGATAGAAAACTTTTTAGAAGCGCTATGCTTTTCCCATGCATATTGTAAAAGAAACGCTCAAGGCCTTTAAAAAGCCTGTATTTCCCATCACTTATGAAAACACTTCCCCTCATTTAAGAAAATATCCGCAAACCCGGGAACAGCCCGACTCAACATTCGCGCCCACAAATAACGGACCAGCGGATAATTCCGGTCGGAATCTTCCGTGGCTTCATTTCTCGCCCGTGGCCCGAACAAAATCAACTTTTTCTACCCCATAGCCAGCCATTATTCTTGTAAAGTGTTGATAATAAGCGATTTATAAAAATCACATCTGCGCTTGGGTCCTTTCTGAGGCACCCAAAGACAGCTTACATTTTTGTAAGTTATTGATTATCAATCATTACAAAAGGGACCAGATGGCTATGGGGTGGAAAATGACACGACAAATTCCTATTTTTTCCTCCTCATTCCGCTTCCATCCCACTTCCTGCCATTCTTTGGGCAGAGATGTTGTTTCTCGGGTCACCGGAAACCTATCAAAAATCCTTGTTCCCAGCGAAGTCCACGTGGATGCCGCTCTGAACAAGGATAATTCACTATACTTTCATAAAATATTACAAATTAATAAATTACATAGATGTAACCAAAATTGACCTGTTCCCGGTTTTACAAAAATTATCCGCTGATCCCAAAGATACGAACTTTTCAGAGTACGCACTAAAACATCAACAAAAGAAAGGGATGCCCTATGACACCCCTTTAAATGTTTTCACAACGGAATAATCCTTATTGTGAATCGCTTCAAATTATACTCAAAAATATAATGTTTTTATCAAACAACAAAATGTTTTAAGTTTTTTTCATAATTTTGAGACATAAACAAATTTCGCTTATTATGAAAAAAATTCTCGGATTGGATTTAGGAACAAATTCCATAGGTTGGGCTATAATTAATCAAGAAACCATTAATGATAAAGACATAGTAAATGGTATTGAATGCACAGGAAGCAGAATCATTCCAATGGATGCCGCTACCATGGGAAATTATGACAAAGGCAATCCACAATCACAAACAGCAGAAAGAACAAAATTCAGAAGCACCAGAAAACTTATTGAAAGGAGCCACATAAGAAGAGAGAGACTAAATCGAGTCCTCATGACAATGGGATGGCTTCCCGAACACTACTCTGATAGCCTCGACAGATACGGAAAACTGTCAAAAGGGACAGAACCGAAGATAGCATGGAAGAAAAACGGGAATGGCGATTATGAATTCATTTTTAAAGATTCATTCAATGAAATGCTTGCTGATATCAAAACCGCGCACCCGGATATGGCAAAAAAGGGCATGAAAGTGCCATACGACTGGACAATCTATTATCTACGCAAAAAGGCTTTGACACAACCAGTCACAAATCAGGAACTCGCATGGATTCTTCATAGTTTCAATCAAAAACGAGGTTATTATCAACGCGGAGAGGAAGAAGAGCAACAGCCAAACAAAAAGACCGAATATTTATCACTGAAAGTCAAAGAAATCCGTGAAACCAGAGAAGTCAAAGGCAGCGACAAATGGTTTGAACTCATATTGGAGAACGGCTTGGTGTATAAAAGGACATTCAAGGAAAAGCCCGACTGGACAGGAAAGACACTTGAACTCATTGTCACTACAGATTTGGATAAAAACGGAAATCCAGTAATAAAGGAGGACGGGGAACCAAAACGCTCAATACGCGCTCCGAAAGAAGACGATTGGACTTTGGTAAAAGAAAGGACACAATCCGATATCCTCAAGTCAGGTAAAACCGTAGGATGCTATATTTATGACACTCTCATTTACAAGCCCGACATCAAAATACGAGGGAAATTGGTCAGGACAATAGAACGGGAGTTTTATCGCGATGAATTGGAAAAGATTCTGACAAGACAGAAGGAATTCAATCCGGATTTACGGAACAAGGAGCTTTACAACGAATGTATCGGAGTATTGTATCCAAACAATGACACGCACAGGAGAGAAATAGCGAATAGGGATTTTACATACCTGTTCATAAATGACATCATATTTTACCAAAGGCCGCTTAAGAGCAAAAAATCACTTATCAGCGACTGTCCTTATGAAGAAAGAATTTATATTAATAAAACAACGAGGGAAAAACTGTCATCTCCAATAAAGTGCATTCCAAAGTCACACCCCGCATACCAGGAATTCCGACTGTGGCAATTCCTTTCATATCTGAAAATATACGAAAAAGAACGCACCGAATTCGGGAAAACACAGACCGACATTGATATTACGGACATTTTGCTGCCTGACAATGAAAGCTATGCGGCTCTTTTCAAGAAATTGAATGATGAGGCAGAAATAAAACAGGACAAAATACTGAAATATTTTCCGCAACTTAAGAAAAACATTAAAAATTTCCGGTGGAACTACCCCGAAGACAAAACATATCCCGGCAACACGACAAGGGCTGAGATGTTAAAACGGCTTAAAAAAGCCAATCTCGACTCTGATTTTCTTACAACTGAACAAGAAACCGCACTCTGGCACATACTTTATTCAGTAAATGACAAGGTCGAACTGGGCAAAGCCTTACATACATTTGCGAACAAACACGGAATAGAAGAAGAACCGTTCCTCAAAGAATTTGTAAAATTTCCGCCTTTCAAAAGCGATTACGGCGCATACTCCTTCAAAGCGACGAATAAATTGTTGTCGCTGATGCGAAGAGGGTGCTACTGGGACGAAGAAAACATAGACTGCAACACAAAAGAACGAATAGAAAAAATCATTTCGGGCGAGTACGACCCTGAAATCAATGACTGTGTTAGGGAAAAAACAATAAATCTGAACGGCATATCCGACTTTCAGGGGCTTCCGACATGGCTCGCATGCTACGTGATATATGGCAGGCATTCGGAAATCAAAGATATTACAAAATGGGAAAAACCATCGGATATCGACAATTATCTTAAACATTTCAAACAACATTCGCTAAGAAATCCTATCGTCGAACAAGTTGTCCTTGAAACATTGCGTACCGTCAGGGATATCTGGGAACAAGTCGGCCGGATCGACGAGATACATATCGAGCTCGGCCGAGAAATGAAGAACTCTGCAAGTGAACGGAAGCGCATATCCGAACAAATAAGCAAAAACGAAATCACCAATCTCAGAATCAAGGCGATGCTCACAGAGTTCCTTAATCCGGAATTCGAAATCGACAATGTGCGCCCGTACTCACCGACACAGCAGGAGATACTGAAAATATATGAAGACGGAGTATTGAACAGCGGCATTGAACTCGATGAAGAAGTCAAAAAATTCCTGAAGTCATTCGACAAAGCCGAGAACAGGCCTACCCGAGCCGAATTTTTGAAGTACAAATTATGGCTCGATCAAAAATACATTTCCCCATATACGGGGCAACCTATACCCCTGTCGAAATTGTTCACATCCGAATATGAAATAGAACACATAATACCACAATCAAGATTTTTCGATGATTCGTTAAGCAACAAAGTAATCTGTGAAGCTAAAGTGAATTCAGAAAAAGGAGCCCGTTTAGGGCATGAATTCATTAAAGGCTGCCATGAACAAATAATCGATCTCGGCTTCGGAAAAACAGTCAAAATACTTTCCATTGAAGCATACGAAGAGCATGTACGGAAGAACTACGGACACAATAAGGCAAAGCAAAAGAAGCTGATGCTTGATGAAATACCTGACACTTTCATTGAAAGACAGTTGAATGACAGCAGATACATCAGCAAACTTGTCAAGACACTGCTTTCAAACATAGTAAGGGAGAATGATGAAGCAGAAGCGATTTCAAAAAATGTAATTACTTGCACCGGGCAGGTTACAGACAGACTTAAACATGACTGGGGAGTAAATGATGTGTGGAACGGAATAATCCTTCCACGATTCCAGAGAATGGAAGAATTGCCGCTAGGCAAGAAATTCACAGCAACCAACACGAACGGGAAACTCATTCCTTACATGCCCCTTGAATATCAGAAAGGATTCAGTTCCAAACGCATCGACCACAGACATCACGCCATGGATGCCATCGTGATAGCATGCGCAAACAGGAACATAGTGAATTATCTCAACAACGAATCGGCAAGAAGTGATGCCAAGATTAGCAGATACGACCTGCGCAATCTGCTTTGTGACAAGAAGAAACAAGACAGCACCGGAAATTATGCCTGGATAATTAAAATCCCATGGAACACTTTCATCCCAGATATGCGGAAAGCCCTGGAAGGCATAATCGTAAGTTTCAAACAGAATCTCCGAGTCATCAACAAATCATCCAACCATATAACCAAATATGTCGACGGACAAAAGAAGCGTGTACCGCAGTCAAAAGGAGACAATTGGTCAATACGCAAATCCCTGCACAAAGACACAGTTTTCGGCTTAGTAAATCTAAGGGAGAAAAAAACGGTTTCCTTGTCCGAAGCCTTAAAGAAGCCGGACAGAATAGTAGATAAAGCATTAAAACATAAAATCAAGGAGTTCAAGACCGCAGGAAAGACTGATAAGGACATCAAGAACTTTCTCAAAAACGGGCCGGATAAAGTTGAAATTTATTATTTTTCAGAAGAGAAAAACTTTGGTAAGGAAAACTCCAGACACTATTATGCCACACGGAATACTATTTTGAGTCTTGGAATGGATAAATTATCATGCGAAAAAGCGAAAGATACGATAAACAGCATAACCGATTCGGGAATAAGGAAGATTCTCACCAATCATCTGGAAGCAAACGGAAACGACCCGTCTAAAGCATTTTCCGCAGACGGTATAGATGAAATGAACAAAAACATCATTCTACTCAACGGAGGGAAAAACCATAAGCCGATTTATTCGGTACGCAAGTATGAAGAAGCCAATAAATTCGCCGTCGGTGAAATCGGGTGCAAATCCCAAAAATTCGTTGAAGCCGACAAAGGCGGCAATCTGTATTTCGCTGTTTATAAGAAAGATGACAACTCCCGCTCATTCCGCACCATACCGCTTAATGAAGTGATTGACAGACTTAAAAATAAAATGAGTCCTGTCCCGGGAACTGACGAAATGGGCAACAGGCTGATATTCTGGCTCTCTCCGAACGATCTCGTTTATCTGCCGACAGCCGATGAAGTAGAAAACGGCAGAGTTACGCTTCCATTGGATAAGGACAGGATTTATAAGATGGTATCATCCTCCGGCACACAATGCTGTTTTATTTTACATTCCGTTGCAAAGACTATTGTTGAAAAACAAGAATTCACAAGACATAATAAATCTGAACGGGCAATTACAGGAGAGATGATAAAAGAGACCTGCATACCGCTCAAGACTGACAGACTGGGCAACATCATCGATTTTGACGGAAGAATATTATGATAAAGCGCACCATATATTTTGGCAATCCGGCTCATCTGTCAATGAGATTAAGCCAATTAGTCGTCAAGATGCCTGAAAGCGGCGATGTCTTCAGGACAATTCCCATTGAGGACATAGGGATTGTCATTCTCGACAATAAACAGATAACAATGACGCAAGGCGTGCTTGAAGCTTTGATTGACAACAATTGCGCTGTTATTTCATGCGGCTCAAACCATATGCCCATAGGTCTAATGCTTCCGTTATACGGCAATACGATACAGAACGAACGATTCAGGCAACAAATCGATGTGTCTATGCCGCTGAAGAAACAACTCTGGCAGCAAACCATCCAGATTAAAATATCTAACCAAGCGGCAGCATTAAGATTAACTACCGGAGAAGAACACGGCAATATGAAAATTTGGGCTAAAAGCGTACGAAGCGGAGATCCAGACAATCTTGAAGCGCGTGCAGCCGCATATTATTGGAAAAACTTTTTCCCGGAAAACCCAAGATTCATTCGCGGCAGGAATGAAGACGATCCAAACGGACTTTTCAATTACGGCTACGCCGTATTACGGGCCATCATCGCGCGTGCACTCGTAGGAAGCGGACTACTACCGACTTTGGGCATTCATCACCACAACAGATACAATGCTTATTGCCTTGCTGACGACATCATGGAACCCTACCGCCCATACATTGACCTCATAGTACACAGCATCGTTAAGAAATACGGCAGCGGAGAACTGACTGACGAAGCGAAAAAAGACATGCTTTCGATTCCGACTACAGAAGTGGTTGTCAATGGAAAAAGAAGCCCTTTAATGATTGCCGCATCAATTACTTCTGCATCTTTGGCCAAATGTTTCAATGGCGAGGTAAGGAAAATAGCCTATCCTGAAATAACATAACTGAAAAATGATGAACGACAGATTCAGCGAATACAGGATTATGTGGGTACTTGTATTTTTTGATCTTCCTACAGACACCAAAAAGGAAAGAAAAGCAGCAGCCGATTTTAGGAAGAGACTGCTTACGGACGGATTCATCATGTTCCAATTTTCAATTTACATGAGACACTGCCCGAGTTCCGAAAATGCCGCAGTACATATTAAGCGCGTAAAATCGTTCCTGCCATCATTAGGAAAAGTCGGTATACTGACCATTACAGATAAACAATTCGGAGATATGGAGCTTTTCTCCGAGCAAAAAGAAGAAAAACCTCCAGTAGGTTATGTCCAACTCGAGCTATTTTAAAATAAAATTCATTCAAAATCAATAAAAAATCCGATAGTACTATCGGATTTTTTATTATCGAAAACAGCCCACTAAATCATTAACACATAAAACATTACACACAGTCTACTGTTTTCAACGAAACAAAATTAACAAATTTGAAAGCGATTCACAACCACTCGAAGGTTACTTTCATTTTATAGTTAACTGTTTTCAACGAAACAAAATTAACAAATTTGAAAGCGATTCACAACGTGTTGATTCTGAAGAAGATGTTGCTTATCGACTGTTTTCAACGAAACAAAATTAACAAATTTGAAAGCGATTCACAACTTACTAGGCATGATATAAAAAATTTAAAAACTGTTTTCAACGAAACAAAATTAACAAATTTGAAAGCGATTCACAACAGACAGCTATCAATAAAGAAAAGGCCGAACACTGTTTTCAACGAAACAAAATTAACAAATTTGAAAGCGATTCACAACTAATTGTTTGTTAATACAAAGATAAAAACTACTGTTTTCAACGAAACAAAATTAACAAATTTGAAAGCGATTCACAAC
>NZ_NFIV01000016.1 GCF_002159555.1 Muribaculum sp. An289 | reverse complement strand
TATCTGCCTAAAAGACCTCTTTGCAAAACCTAACTGCAATATTGTCAATGAACTGGATGGTTCTACCGAACCTACTTTGTTTTAATTGTTAAACTTTTTAATAACTAGTCCGGAATTTTACCGGACACGAGTGATTATGGGATTTAAAAAAATTTTATTGGTGGCAGCGGTTGCTGCTTTTGCGACAGTTTCATGCAACAAGGAAAACGGAGTCAATCCTTCGGAATCGGTAGCCGGCACTTATACCGGATATTCCATGGCCGAATTCCAGTATTCCCCGGAACCGATGGTAAGTGAGAACCAGACCCTGACGATAACTTCTACGGGAGAGGGGACAGTGTCTGTAAACTACAAATCCGATACCTGGGGGACGTTTACGGTAACCGGGGCACAGGTCACCGGGAATGGCGGAGTATTCTCGATTTCCGGAGAAGGGGTTACGCTGATGGGCATGGAAGCAGGCTCTGAACAGGAGTATGCTTGTACGTTTACGGGAACGGTAGACAGCGACATGACTGACTATTCGTTCGTGTTCGACGTCCCTGCCGTAATGGGAGGGCTGAAGATAACATTCCTTCCTACTGAAACTCCTGTAGAGTAACCAGTGATGAAATGAACAGAATCTTATTGTTAATAGCGATGGGGGCGGCCCTGATGCCGCTCTCGTCGTGTAACGGGATGTTCGGGTGGATATATGACCGGCCTTCGTCCGCAGTGGATTTCGGTTTTATAGACATGGACAAGGCTACGGGGAAGGGAACGTTGTATATCGACGCGACTTCCTACACCAAGTGGACATACGTGGATTTTCAGTCGGCAACCACAGATACTACGGTCCTGGCTGCCGACGGAAGCGAAGATGGGGATGTGCCGTCGTGGGACTTTGCAATACACCGTTATGATGCCAAGACCAATGGCGGGACGGTTATGGAGACGGGCTTTACCTCTTTGGATGAGCTCGTGTCATCAGGAAAACTTCCTGACGGCGAGTGGGTTGCCGATGTATGGACCGACAGCACCGTTACTGTGGACATGTCGGGAATGATGGACGGCAATATCGTATATGCACCCTCGTTCTACAATGCCGAATTGTCAAAATGGCTGAATGTGGATACCTCGACAATGCCTCCCGTGTATACGTTGTCCGGCAAAGTGTACATCCTTAAGACTTCGGACGGAAGGATGGCCGCAATCAGGCTGTCCAATTACATGGATGAAAGCAAGGTAAAGGGCTTTATGACCGTGGATTTCATATATCCGCTCGAATTGTAAATAGCTTCTGAAGGAAAATATGATGAAGAGGATATTTTTGGCCATAGTAATGATTCTGTCGGCCGTGCTGCCTTCCCCGGCCCAGAACCCGAATATGCACGGGACCGTTACGGATTCCAAGGGAAATCCGTTGGAAGGGGTGACCGTCATGGTAAAGGGGGGAAAGGCCGGATACGTCATTACGGGAAGCGACGGGAGTTATGCAATCGAAGTCCCGGAACATTCGGTACTGGTGTTCAGCCGCCTCGGTTTCCTGTCCATCGAAGTCGAATCGGATGATTATGCTGATGGAGCAGATGCCGATGTAGTGATGGAAGAGGACCTTATGAATATCGAAGCAGTAGTTGTCACCGGAACGAGGACTCCGAGGCTGCTTAAAGATTCGCCCATACTTACGAGGGTGATAACCTCTGCCGACATAAAGCGCGTGGATGCCCTGGATGTGGGCGACCTGCTTGAGGCCGAACTTCCCGGAATAGAGTTTTCATACGCGATGGATCAGCAGGTTACCCTCAATATGCAGGGTTTCGGTGGCAATTCGGTGCTTTTCCTGATAGACGGCGAGCGTATAGCCGGCGAGACCTTGGACAATATAGATTACAGCCGCCTGAATCTTGACAATGTGCAGAGGGTGGAGATCATCAAGGGGGCGGCTTCCTCGCTTTACGGCTCGAATGCCGTCGGAGGGGTGGTGAACATCATAACTTCGGGGGCCGTCGAGCCCTGGTCCGTAAATGTCAATGCGAGGTACGGCGCGCATAACGAGCAGCGTTACGGAGGCTCGGTAGGCTTCATGGCCGGAAAATTCAATAGCATGACAAATGTCCAGTATACTTCGATTGATTCATATAAAATGAAAAACGAAGGCGACTACAACACCTTTTACGGAGGTTTCAATTACAGTGTGAAGGAGCGTTTGCTGTACGAGCCCGTGGAAGGTCTGAAATTCACAGCCCGTGCAGGATACTTTTTCCGTGAGCGCGATATGCAGGCCGATACCAAAGACCGTTACCGGGATTTCAGCGGAGGCCTGAAGGGCGAATGGGACATAAATGATGAAAACCGGCTTGAACTTTCCTACAGTTATGACCAGTATGACAAGAGCGATTATCTGCTCTTCAACAGTACCGATGTGCGTGATT
This sequence comes from Muribaculum sp. An289, assembly GCF_002159555.1. GTDB lineage: Bacteria > Bacteroidota > Bacteroidia > Bacteroidales > UBA932 > Merdivivens > Merdivivens faecigallinarum. Next base: position 29,936 of record NZ_NFIV01000016.1, on the reverse strand, counting down.
ACAGCAATGTCCAGCATGTGCTGCGCGGGATTTACACATATTCGTTTTTCCCGGAGGGCCATACGCTGATAGTCGGCGGAGATTACATGAGGGACTATCTGATGTCTTACCAGTTCGAGGGGAACGGCTATTATGTCCAGCATACCGCCGACGTTTTCACTCAGATAGAATGCAAACTCGACGAGCACTGGCATCTTACGGGAGGGCTGCGCTTCGATTATTTTTCACAGAAAAAACTGAGCCATTTTTCTCCTAAATTCAGTCTTATGTACCGGACAGGCGGCTGGTCGTTCCGCGGCTCTTATTCAGGAGGTTTCAGGGCTCCGACACTCAAAGAAATGTACATGTCCTTCGACATGGCCGGCATTTTTATGATTTACGGAAATCCGGAACTTGCTCCCGAATCGAGCGAAAACCTCTCGCTTTCGGCCGAATATTCATGGAAATACCTGAATGTGTCCCTGTCCGGTTTTTACAATTGGGTGGACAACCGCATAACCACTGTCTGGAACGACGGGCTCAGGGGAATGCAGTATGTGAACATGTCTCCGATACAGGTGCGCGGGCTTGATTTTTCCGTCTCGACGAGGTTTCCTTTCGGTCTTGGCGCGAGGCTGTCATACACTTATACCGACGAGAAGATAAGGGCCGGGGAACCGTTGCTCTCCCAGACACGTCCGCATTCGGCCACGATAAAGGTCGAGTACGGTAATTCCTGGAAAAATTACGGTTTCAACATCGCGCTGAGCGGAAGGCTGCTTTCCGCCGTCACTGCCGACGTCTATGTGTCCGCTACGGATTATACCGAGACCGAAACCGTTACCTATCCCGGATACACGATATGGAAACTCGTGTTTTCGCAGGATATCTGGAGAGGCATAGACCTCAATGTCATCGTCGACAACCTTTTCAATTACATTCCGGATTATTATTACAGCAACTCTCCGGCCACTACGGGCATTACGGCGGCGGTCGGATTGTCTGTGGATATTGAAAAATTTTTCAGAAAATATTGATTTATGCAAAAGAAAACAATCGTATATCTGTCCGTCGCGGCCGGCGTGCTTTTGATTCTCTGGGTCCTGTGGGCCTCATTGTGCGGTCCGACAAAAGTGGCTTTCATGAATTATCAGGCTATCCAGCTCGGCGAAATCGCGAGGGCGAATGACAACGGCATGGTAAAACTGTATGAGCTGCAACCCTCCGAGGCCTCCCGTGCAGGCCGTTACGACATGCTGTTCATAAACGGCATGGGCCTGCGTATCACGGAAGAAGAACGCGCGGCCGTGCAGAAGGCGGCAGGCAAAGGGCTTCCTGTCATTTCCACTATGGTGACAAATCCTGCCAATGACATAAATACTTTGGATTCGGCGGATTTTTCGGCGTTAAGGAGCTATCTTGAAAACGGAGGGCCGGACAATTACCGGAACATGCTTGCATACGTAAGAAAATATATCGACGGAAAACCGGTATTCGCTCCGGAACCGTCCCCGGCGGAAATATACGAAGTGGAAAATATCTACCGCCCTTCGTCTGACGGAGACGGCGAACTCGGTTTCGGAAGCATCGCCGAGTATGATGAATATCTGAAATCCAACGGGCTTTATAAGGAAAACGCTCCGCGTATCATTGTGACGGGGCAGATGGGCGAGCCTTCGGAGCTTGTCAGGTCTTTGGAAGCCTCCGGCAATATGGTATATCCGATACGGAGCATCAGGACTTATTTTTCGGACGGCACCCTTGATTCGATTGCGCCGGATGCCATTGTGAACATGGCGCACGGAAGGCTCGGCGATGCCGCCGTGGATTATCTCGGGAAACGGAATATCCCCCTGTTTTCCCCGTTGAACGTCAATGCTCTCGTGGAAGACTGGGAAGCAGACGACATGGGAATGAGCGGAGGTTTCATGTCGCAGAGCATAGTTACTCCGGAGATAGACGGGGCAATCCGTCCTTTCGTCCTTTTCGGGCACTATCTTTCCAAAGACGGACTGCAATATCTTGCGGCCATTCCGGACCGCCTGGAGGATTTTACCGAGACCGTTGACAGGTACGTGGCATTGAAGACCAAACCGGAAAGCGAGAAGAAGATAGCCGTGTTCTATTTCAAAGGGCCCGGACAGAACGCCCTGACGGCCGGAGGAATGGAAGTCGTGCCGTCTTTGTACAACTTCCTCGTGTCTTTACGGGATGCAGGCTACAATGTGGAAGGGCTTCCGTCTTCTGCCGAGGCTCTCGGGGAACTCATAGCCAGGCATGGGGCGGTTTTCGGTTCTTACGCCCAGGGCGCCTCTTCACGTTTCATGGACGAAGGCGACCCTCAGTGGATTGATGCGGAAAGTTATGCTTCATGGGTGGAACAGGCTCTCCCTGAGGAACTTTATGAGTCGGTCACAGCCTCCGGCGGGGATTTTCCGGGCCCTTATATGTCCCGGGACGGAAAACTTGCCTTGGCAAGGATACGGTTGGGCAATGTATTGCTGATGCCGCAGCCTGCCGCCGGGGGAGGTGACAATGATTTCCAGATGGTACACGGTACACATGCTGCCCCTCCGCACAACTATATAGCGGCTTACCTTTATGCGCGTTACGGTTTCGGGGCCGATGCCCTCGTGCATTTCGGTACGCACGGCAGCCTTGAGTTCACCCCGTCCAAGCAGGTGGCCTTGAGCCGCTTCGACTGGCCCGACAGGTTAGTCGGCACGCTTCCGCACTTCTATCTTTATACCATAGGCAATGTCGGCGAAGGTGTCATCGCCAAGCGCCGCGCATACGCCGGTCTCCAGTCCTATCTTACCGCACCGTTTACGGAAAGCGGGGTGAGGGGATTGTACAAGGAACTTGAAAATGCCATTTCGGAATATTCGGAAGCCATTGAATCCGGGCGTGAAACCGATGCGTTGTCGTTAAAGATAAAATCTCTTGTGACGGAGATGGGGATAAGCTTGGATCTCGGGCTCGATACCATCCCCGGTAAGCCGTATTCTGCCGATGAGGTGCTGAGGATAGGCAATTTTGCCGAAGAACTTGCTTCGGAAAAGGTTACGGGCCCCCTGTATGTTCTCGGCGAGGCATACGCGCCAGAATATTTAGTTTCAACCGTTTATGCGATGTGTACGGACCCTGTGGCCTACGGTCTTTTCGCAATCGACCGTTCCGAAGGCAAGGCGGACGATTCGTTATTGAAGGACCTTCCGGCTTTCAACAGAAGGTATACGGATAAGGCCAGGAAAATAATCGGCAGACTACTTTCCGATGGCGGCAATGTCTCCGATGAACAGGTCTGCTCCATTGCCGGCATTCCAATGTCGGAATTGATGACGGCGCGCAAGGCGGCGGCTTCCATGCAGTCTTCGCCGGACATGGATTTCGCCCGTGCGGTAACCGGGCTCGAAACGGCCTTGAAAAACGTCAATAACTACCTTGTTTTTCTGAAAAATTCTCCGGAGGCGGAGCTCTCGAGCATTATTAACGCTCTCGACGGGGGTTATGTGTACCCGTCTCCGGGCGGAGACCCTGTCGCCAATCCTAATGTGCTTCCTACCGGCAGGAACCTGTTTGCCATAAACGCCGAGGCCACGCCTACCAAAGCCGCTTGGGAAAAAGGGGTAAAACTCGCCGAAAACACTATCGACCTTTACAGGCAGAGGCACAACGATTCGATTCCGCGCAAGGTAAGCTATACATTGTGGAGCAGTGAGTTCATCGAAACCGAGGGAGCCACGATAGCGCAGATATTCTATATGCTCGGTGTCGAGCCTGTTTACGATGCATTCGGCAGGGTGACGGATATAAGGCTCATCCCATCGGAGCGCCTGGGCCGCCCGCGCATAGATGTCGTGGTGCAGACAAGCGGGCAGTTGAGGGACATTGCGGCTTCACGCCTGTTTCTGATAGACCGGGCCGTCAGGATGGCCGCAGCGGCGAAGGACGACGGTTTTGACAACAATGTGGCCGAAGGTGTCCGTGAATCCGAGCGTATCCTTATGGAAAAAGGAGTTACCCCCGAACAGGCACGTGAAATGTCGGCATACAGGGTATTCGGAGGTGTGAACGGCAATTACGGCACAGGCATACAGGGCATGGTGGAAGCTTCCGGGCGATGGGAGTCAGAGGGCGAGATAGCCAGTACATACATGAACAACATGGGAGCCTATTACGGAAGCGAGGACGGTTGGGAAAATTTTGCCCGGTATGCTTTCGAAGCCGCTCTTTCAAGGACGGATGCCGTAGTGCAGCCGCGCCAGAGCAATACATGGGGTGCATTGAGCCTCGACCATGTATATGAGTTCATGGGAGGTCTGAACCTTGCCGTGAGAGAGGTGACGGGTAAAGATCCCGATGCGTACCTGAGCGATTACCGCAATCGCAGCCGTGTCAGGATGCAGGAGCTTAAAGAGGCCATCGGCGTTGAAAGCCGTACAACGATCTTCAATCCTTCGTATGTCGCCGCGAAGATGAAGGGAGGCGCAGGGGATGCGGATGCCATTGCGGAGACGGTGAAAAATACGTTCGGCTGGAATGTCATGAAGCCAGATGCTGTGGACGACCGCATGTGGAACGAAATCTACGATGTCTATATCGAAGACAGTTATGGTCTTGGTGTTCGGGAACATTTTGAAAATGTGAATCCGGCGGCCCTGGAGGAAATGACGGCGGTGATGCTTGAATCCGCGCGCAAAGGTCTGTGGAATGCGTCCGATGCCCAGATTTCGAATCTTGCGGGAACACATGCGGAACTGATAGAAAAGTTCGCCCCTTCATGCTCCGGATTCGTATGCGACAATCGGCAATTGCAGGATTTCATTTCTTCCAATATCGGCAAAGAGAGGGCAGGCGGTTATAAAGCATCCATCAGGAACATACGTGAGGTTTCCTCCGGCGTGTCGGACGGCACGGTCCTGAAGAAGGAGACGGCGGAAACAGGACCCGAAAGCAAAACGGCGGTGATAGGGAATGCGCTGATAGCCGTCCTGGTGATAGCGCTTTTCATCGGGGGCGGTCTGATTATACGTCACCGCAGAAAATCAGGAATTTAACGGTATGCACAATCTTGTAGTAATATTGATGATTCTTGTCTGTTTTAATTTTATCATAAAACAGACATGGCACAAATGGTGGTCCGTACTGGCCCAGGCAGCCGTGGCCGGAATATTCACAGGGGTAATCTGGCCGTTTGCGGTAAGGCAGTCGCGTTCTCAGATAGAGGTGTGGCTTTCCGACCCGCAGCTTATGTTGGACACAGCTGTCGTAGTCAGTATCGAGGTCATCCTCCAGTTGGCGTTTTGCCTGTTGTCGGCCCATCTCATGACTTCAGGACGTTTGAAACGGAGCACAGTATTCGGTTACAGAGTCTTGCGCTGGTTCCCGGGAGTACTGATATTCGCGGTCCTGTTCAGCCTCACGGTATTTATGATATTTTCCTTCCCCGGAGTGCCTTTCCCTGCCGTTTCATGGGGAACCGGTGCCGCCGTGTCCGTGATAATCGCGGCCGGGGCGTGGGGATTTAAAAAACTTTTTCCGGACAAGGAAACGAGGCTCGAACTGTTTTTCCTTTCCAATGTCATTACGGCAATCGTTTCGGTCATAGCCACCGTGAACGGGCAGACTGCCGTTGCGGGAGTGGAAAGCGTTGATTATACAGCACTTGCCGGCGTACTTGCATTAGTGGCCATATTCGCCCTGCTCGGATGGAAAACCGGTGCCGGAGGCCGGCCTTTCAGAAAAATAATGAAAATAAAAATTAAAGATAATTGATTTATGAATTACATTTCAGACATTCTTTTTTGGATTTCCACCGGTCTGCTCGTACCGGTGGTGGTTTTGCTTATCCTGTTCTTCCTCCGCTCGCTGCTTCTGCTCGGAAATTTTTTCGGACAATATTTGCAGACACGGAAGACCGACAAGGTTTTCAGGGAAAAAATCATGAACCTCACTTCGGAGACATTGGACGATTTTCGCAAATCCCTTCCTGAAAATCCGAAATCCCCGTTGCTCAAAACCCTCGTTTTGCTGATGGATTCCGCAGACAGCCGTCCTCGCAGGCAACTGCTGCTCTCGGATTATGAAGTTGCGGCGGACAAAGACATGGCTTTGTCAAAGACTTTGTCGAAAATGGGTCCGATGCTCGGTCTTATGGGGACCTTGATTCCTATGGGGCCTGCCCTGGTGGGGCTTTCAACAGGCGACATATCTTCGATGGCCTATAACATGCAGGTTGCGTTCGCCACCACTGTCGTAGGCCTGTTCTCGGCGGCCATAGGTTTTATAACCCAACAGGTCAAACAGCGTTGGTATACCCAGGATTTGAACCGTCTGGAATTCGTTTCGGAGGTCCTTGACGGGAGGGAGCCGAGATGAAACGCAGAAGGCTGATTGGCTCGGACGAGGACAACGACCCGATGAGCGTTGTCGGCAACCTCTTCGATGTGGCCATGGTTTTCTCCGTAGCCCTCATGGTAGCCCTCGTGACCCGTTTCGACATGACGGAGATGTTCAGCCAGGAGGACTTTACTATTGTAAAGAATCCTGGTAAGGAAAATATGGAAATCATTGTGAAGGAGGGCCATAAGATAGACAAATACACCCCTTCGGACGACCAGGGCCAGAGCGGCCGTCGCGGAAAACGTGTAGGTACCGCCTACGAGCTGGAAAACGGCGAGATAATATATGTCCCCGAGTAGGTTGTGTTTTCAGACCACGCCCAGTTTCCGTTTTTCCATAATGTAGACTATCGTGCTCAGCACGGCTGTAACCATCAGGCACGGATAGAAAAATTCCGCCGGGACATGGCCGTACAGGAATCCTCCTACGATAGGGCCGAGGGCCATGCCGCTGTCTAACCCTATCAGGTATGTGTTGTTGGCGAGCCCCCTTTTCGTATTGTCCGTCATTGCCATTGCCGTGGCCTGGGATTCGGAGCAGATGATGCCGAATCCTCCGGCCATGAAGATGGCGGCTCCTGCCAGGCTGATATTGTGTCCTGCAAAGCCGAGCAGCAGGCGAATCCGATTCCGTGGACGATTCTTGTAGCAAGCAGCAAACCGGTTCCTTGTGTCAGGGCGCAGGCCGTGCATCCGGCGCACATCATCAAGGCACCCCACAACGACAGGTTTTTCTTTGCAATCCTGTCCGCAACCGGCCCGGATATGATTCTGAAGCCTATCGAAACCAGGTTGGTTATTCCTACTATGGTCCACATGAGCAGGCTGCTGCCGCCCAGGCTGCCTGTAAAGCCAGCCAACACCAATACCGCATCCCTTGAAAAAACTCCCTTTTCCATGTCCGAATTTTCTGAGAAAAAATTTAAACAGCTTCTTACGCGCCGCGAAATTAAGAAATTTAAGAAACTGTTTAAACAGTTTCTTAATGATTCTCCGCAAAATTACCCCCCCCCCTGCCACCTGCTAACAAAGATTTTTCGGGTACGCATTCTATGGGCGTGGCTTTGGGTACACGACACCGCATTGTTCGGCGCAACCGTTCCGCAACGTGAACGCCTGTGCATGGCGGATAAGGGTTCCGGAAAGAGCCAGCCGGGTTCTCTCATATTACTACCGCCATATTGTATCAGGAAGTGCCGGCATTGCTCCATATTGAGTACAAACGAATGCTGATACATCTACAGCGGCCTTATGTGCCTCTTCTATGGATTTGCCTAAAAGTATGGAGGCCGTGAAAGCCGCCGTGAAAGAATCTCCGGCTCCGACAGTGTCTGCCGTTTTTACCTTCGGTGTGGGCAGAAAAGACATTGTGTCCTGACCGAATACGTAACTTCCTTTTGTGCCGCATGTCAGAACCAGGATGTCGATAGAATATGTTTTTCTGATTGTATTGACTATCTGTTCGATTGTACCGGAAATGCCAATCATGCGGCATATTATATCGATTTCTTCATCATTCAGTTTCAGTATATTGCATTTGTGAAGCGACCGTTCTATCGTATTCTTGTCATAAAAATCCTGTCTCAGGTTTATGTCGAAGATTTTCAATGCCCCGTTTTCCTCAGGGATGGCATCCAAAAATGCATTGATTGTCCTTGCAGATACATGGTGCCTTTGGGCCAGTGAGCCGAAAGCTACTGCCTTTGTCTTTGCTGCAAGTTCTGTGAGATTGTCTGTAAATGGTATATTGTCCCATGCTACATTGTCTTTTATGTCGTATTCAGGGATGCCTTTGCCGGTAATGGATATTTCAACGGTGCCTGTGGGTTTGTCAATGCGCTCGATGAAATCGGTGTCGAGGCCTTTCTCCCGGAGTGTATTAAGTATATCATAGCCGGACGTGTCGTATCCGACAGCACTGACAATCTTGCTGCAAAGCCCCAATTGTGAAACATGATAAGCGAAATTGGCCGGGGCGCCTCCGAGTTTTCTGCCTTCAGGCAGCATGTCCCATAAGATTTCTCCTATTCCTACTACAATATGGCTTTTATCGTTTTTCATGCTTGGTTCTTTTTTATGCAAACTTACTGAAAAAAACGTCTTTTTCCTGAAAAATTCATTTTTCCATGTCCGGATTTCATGACACGTTCCCTGCTGCCTGCTAAAACGTTGGTTCATAACCGCAAAGGTGAGGAAAAATGCTCCGAAGGTGTTGTAAAGGTCAGCAACTCAGGGGGGGAATCAACAATTTAGCGTAAGAGTGGCTTAAAATCAGTGTAGCGAGCGAGGTCGGCGTGGACTTCGTTCGCTACATTGAAAATTTGTCAAATATTTGTAATGTGTTGTAAATAAACTATTTGCTGGAGTTTAAGTTCAGCCGTGCTGTTCCCGGCTTTGCAAAATCGGCGGCTCGGCCGTGCCCGTCATTTTGTGAAAGCCTTGCCGACAACTTCGTAACTGTTCCTGATGAAGTCGGCGAGGGCCTTGCCTTTCAGCATGCCGTTGGAGAGCAACGCAAGACCGGCGATTTGGTGCAGGAGCGTGTCTTCTTCGGCGAATTTTTCAAGGATGTCCTTGCGCCGGCCGCGAAGTTCTGTCACGTTCTCAGCAGCCTTGTCGGCCTCCTTGTCCTCATCTGTGGAACTCTGAGCATTTGCTTTCTCGGCTTCCTTTCTTGCCTTCTCAGCTTTCTCGCTTTCGGCTATGCGGGAATCGAGGTCTGCCAGTTCATTGCCGCAACGCTCCTGTTTTTCTTCAAGCATCTTCTTGACGAGAGGGTTTTCGAGGTTTACGGTAATGTTGTATGTTTCAGGCAATTCTCCATAGAAATTCATCCCGCCTCCGATTGAAGCCATGTCGCGGTAGCGGCGCATGAACTCGCTCTGGGTTATTGCTACCGGTTCGCCGTTTTCCCCGAGGTTGTCCGCATTGACGAGGTAGTGCGAGCCTTCCGGCATGACCTTGTTGAATATGATGCTGAGTTCATCGGTCTCGTTGTCGGACAATTTCGGTTTTTCCCTGTCTTCCTTGCGGATGAGGTTGTCGATGATGTCCGAATCGACCCTTGCAAAATTGCTGTTTTCGAGCTTGTTTTCAAGCAGGCCGACAAAATGCGGGTCGAGAGGGCAGTCCATCAGCAATACGTCATAGCCTTTGTTCTTGGCGGCTTCTATATGGCGGTATTGTTCTGTCCTGTCGGTAGCGTAAAGGTAGACGAGCCTGCCGTCCTTGTCTTTCTGCAAGGTTTCGATGGCCTTTGTATAATCTTCGATCGGGAAAAATTTGTCATCGCAGTTTTTCAGCAGGAAGAATTTCATTGCGCGCTCGCAGAATTTTTCATCTGTCAGCATTCCGTATTCGATGAACAGCTTCAAATTGTCCCATTTTTTCTCGAACTGTTCACGGTCGTTCTTGAATATGTCTTCGAGTCTGTCGGCCACTTTCTTTGTGATATAACCCGAAATTTTCTTTACGTTGGCATCCGATTGCAGATAGCTCCTTGAAACGTTCAGCGGAATGTCCGGAGAGTCGATTACGCCATGGAGCAGCGTGAGGAATTCCGGCACGATGTTCTTTACTGAGTCGGTAACGAACATCTGGTTGCAGTACAGCTGTATCTTGTCTGTGTGGACGTCGATTCTGTCCTTGATTTTAGGAAAATAAAGTATGCCGGTCAGGTGGAAAGGGTAGTCCACGTTCAGATGTATGTAGAACAGCGGTTCCTCCGAGCCCGGATAAAGGTAATTGTAGAATTTCAGATAGTCCTCGTCCTTGATGTCCTTAGGGTTTTTGGTCCAGAGCGGCTCAACATCGTTGATGATATTGTCCTCTTCGGTATCGACATATTTGCCGTCCTTCCATTCCTGTTTTTTCCCGAAGGCGATGGCCACAGGCATGAACTTGCAATATTTCCTAAGCAATTGTTCCACTTTCCCCCGCTGGGCGAATTCGGCTTCCTCGTCGTCAAGGTACAGGGTGATGGTGGTTCCCCTCGTTGTCCTTGAACCCTTGCCCATTTCGTATTCTGGGTTCCCGTCGCAGGTCCACGAAACGGCTTCCGCGCCTTCCTTCCACGAAAGGGTGTCTATTTCGACTTTCTTCGACACCATGAAGGCGCTGTAAAAACCGAGTCCGAAATGCCCGATGATGCTGCTCAGCTGGTCTTTGTATTTTTCCAGAAACTCCCCGGCACTTGAAAATGCAATCTGGTTTATGTATTTGTCAACTTCCTCCTCGGTCATTCCGAGGCCGTTGTCAATGATTTTCAGTGTCTTTGCATCGCTGTCGGCTTCAATGTGTATTGTCAGGTTGCCCAATTCTCCCTTGAATTCGCCGCTGTCCGCGAGCGCTTTTATCTTCTGTGTCGCATCGACCGCATTGGCCACGAGTTCCCTCAGGAAAATCTCGTGATCGGAGTAAAGAAATTTTTTGATTACCGGAAAAATATTTTCCGTAGTAACGCCTATTGATCCCTGTTTCATATCTTTTGTGTTTTTATTTTCATTAAATGATAAAAATTAAAAAAAAAACGGCGCCTTTCGGCGCCCCCTTTCAAGTCAAATGCCATACCAACCGCGCAGAAAATGACAAACTGTCAGCCCTGTGCGGATACCGGGTTATTTGCAGACCATGATGTCGAGAATCATGTTGTCCGCCCTCTGCATTCCGACCGAGCCTATCCTTCCCACGTTGCGGATTGTCTTCTCGATATCCTTGTCGATGATTCCGTCATGTTCCGTGGCACTTATGCCGTTTAGGGCCAGTACTGCCGACTGTATGGAGCTGGATACTCCCGAGGCCACTTTCATGGCGCAGCCTACTTTGGCTCCGTCGCATACCATGCCAGTGATGTTGCCTATCATGTTCTTGATTGCCGAGCATATTTCTTCGTATCCTCCGCCGTTGAGCAGTACCAGTCCGCAGGACGAGCCTGTAGAGGCTATCACGCAGCCGCAAAGGGCCGAGAGTTTTCCGAGATAACCTTTGATGTGGATTGCAATGAGGTGGCTCAGAGTGAGTGCGCGCGCAAGGTTTTCGTCATCGATGTCGTTTTTGAGCGAATACGCTATCACCGGCATCGTTACTGTGATTCCCTGGTTGCCGCTTCCGGAATTGCTCATCGCTGGGAGTGTGCAGCCGGCCATCCTTGCATCGGATGCGGCTGCCGTCATGGCCATGGCATAGCTCAGGAAGTCGTCTCCGAAAATGGGTTTGAGCTTTGCATCGAGGATTGTCCTTCCGACTTTCAGTCCGTAACTGTGCCTGAGCCCGTCTTCGGCAAGGGCGAGGTTCAGTTTTCTGGATTCGAGAATGAAACCTATCTCCCCGTATGGGGCCGTCGTGGCGAAATCGTATATTTCCTTTACCGTCAGGTGATAGTCCAGAGTCGATTTTTCTTCGGCATCCCCTTTTCCGGCATTTCCGCTTTCCTTGTCTGCAAGATGCTGCACTATTCCGTCGAGGCTCACTTCCGTTATGTGGTCGTGGTCGTCTTCAATCTTTGTCGTGGCGGTATGGTTCCCGCTTATTACGGAGGCTTCCACGTATAGCTTCTTTTCCGTCTGGGCGAGCAGGATTTCGACCCTGCCTTCCTCCGTCAGTCTTTTCGCTTCTTCTATGGCTTCGCCGGTCAGGTCTTTCAACACTTCAAGGCCGTATTCCGATTTGCCGCATACGGCTCCGAGTGCTGCCGCTATGTGCAGCCCTACCATCCCAGTGCCCGGAATGCCGACACCCATGCCGTTCTTGAGTATGTTTCCGCTGACAGCTACTTTTATCTTGCATTCCGTTCCGTTTTCCCTGCCGTTTTTCGGGCTGTCGGTGCCTTCCAGTCCGAGTATTTCCTTACGGCATTCGTTGCAGCTCGCCTCCGCCGCGCAGAGTGTTTCGGCGGATTTGGCAACGGCGAGGGCCACTGCTATGGGTTCCGTGCATCCGAGAGCCGGTTTGACTTCTTTCCTTATCAGTTCTATTATTTCTTTCCGTCGCTCCGGGGCGACCTGGTTTTCAGATTTTTTAATCATGATATACTGTCATTTGTAAGCATCTGCAAAGGTAATGCTTTTTTTGACAAAACCGTGCGCGATACCGCATGCTGCGCTTGCCGTCACGTCAGTTCAGCCCATCCCGGGGATTGGCGGTGGCGCGGCGGTAAAATACTCCGGTGACTATGAGCGAAGTGGCCGCAGCCATGACCGCGAGGGCGAGTACGAATACCCATGGATATAGCGGAATCCTGTCGGTAAAATTTTGCAGCCACCTCGATGTGACGAGCACGGCTATGGGGCAGGCTATGATGAAGCAGACGAGTACGATGAGCGCATAACCGGTGTTGGCCTTTTCCAGTATTTTCCCGACACTTGCCCCGAAAATTTTTCGTACAGACGTTTCCTTTTTCCTGTATTGGGTGTCAAACAGCACCAATCCCACGACTCCGCCCAATGCAAGGATGATGGCTATGATGCTGAATATCACTACAAGTTTCCCTGTGCGCAGTTCGCTCTGATACAGATTGTTCAAAATGGTGTCATAAAATTCGATTTCCACAGGTTCGTCGGGAGCTGCCTTTTTCAGCAGCGACTCTATTTCCGATGCGGCCTTGATGGCATCGCTCCCGGATTTAAGGCGGAAATACATGGTACCCATCGTATGCCACATCATGTTTTCATCCGATATGGGCATGAAAACTATCGGTTTGTTGGATTCTCGGGCGGAACTGAATTTTACATTGTCGCATATTCCCGTCACCGGGATGTTTCCCATTATGATGTCTCCGGCACTGATGCCGTACATGTCTTTGAAGTATTTGCTGACTATGACTCCGCCGCTTGCCGCATCGGTCGTATTGAAATCGCGTCCTTCTATTATGCCGATGCCGAGCGTGCTGAAAAAGTCGTCTTTTACGGAAATCATAAGGCATGAGATTTCCTGTCCTTCATATTCGATTCCCTGTGTGCTGTATGTGTCGCGCGAGCCGATCTTGTCCGTGGAAAACGTGACTCCTTCTATTGAAGGGTATGAGGCGGCCTCGGTCTTTATGAAATCGTATCTCGATGCTATGGTAGCCGATATGTCGGCCACGGCCGTCCTGTCCGTGTCGAAACCGAGACTGACGTTTCGTACATGCCTGTTCTGGAGCAGCACGAATGCCATGAATATCAATGTGACGAAAGCAACCGTGTATTGTATGCCGCTCATGATGTTGCGGAAAGCGCGTCCTCCACGTGAAAGGCCGAAATCTCCTTTTAGCACCAATGCCGGAGGGTATGAAGTGGCGTACCAACCCGGGTAGAGCCCTGCCGCGATTCCTGCCACTATGGTTATGGCCGTAACCGTCAGGATGATTTCCGTGCTTTCAATTGAAAATGTTCCGTTGAGCAGGCCGCCAGCGGCCAATGCTTCGGACAGCCATCCGGCAAGGAAAAACGAGACTATCAACGCGGCGATGGAGATTATCAGTGATTCGCAGGTCAGCGATGCCCTCAGGCTTGCGGTCGAGGCACCTGCCACCTTGCGCGTGTTGATGTCGCGTATGCGTACCGGGGCGAGGGATGTGAAAAAATTGGCGAAATTCAGCACTCCCGAGAGAAGGACGAGTATGGCTATCGCCGTCAGAAGTATTGTGGCGTTGCGGTTTCCGCTGTAAAATACCGTGCCGTCGCCGCCCTGTCCCATGAAATAGATGTCTTCCATTGGGATGAGTTCTATCGGGCTCATCCAGCTTTGGCTGAAATCGAACGTGGAATTGAATTCTTCTTCAACGCTTTTCGCGGATTCGGGAGAATCGAGCAGGAGATAGCAGATAAAATTGGCCGCCCCGTATGAATAAGGTGTCGTCCTTTCGTCAATTGCGAAGTAGATGCTGTTGCGCAGATTGCTGTTGGCAGGAAAATCCTCGTATACCGCCCCTATGGCGACTTTCCCGTCCGGAAAGAAATAGCTCGGCTCCGTTTCGAGTACCTTGCCTGTCGCATCGCCCCGGAAAAGCATTTCGGCCATGCTTTCAGGTATGATGGCCTTTCCCGGTACTGTAAGGGAAGAACTGTCACCTTTGATTATGTTCACTCCGAACACTTCTATGAAGGCGGGCTGTACTAAATCACAGGATAGTCTGTACCCGATTTTATTGCCGTTCCCCGCTCCGCCGTTGCCATCGCTGCCGTTGCCCTCTCCACCGTTGCCAGTGAAGAAAAGCAGTTCTCCCAAATACGGCATCAGCATGGTGCCGGCTTCTATGTGTGCTGACGAATTGATTACATCGCGGGCGAATGCATTCGGAAGTATGCTTCTGAAGGTTTCTTCATTGCCCGGGCAATCTACCCTGAATATCCTTCCCGAAGTAGGGTAGGAGCGGTCGTAGTTCCTTTCGAATTCCACATGGGACATTATTATGATGAAGGCCGTCAGGGCTGTGACGAGCCCGAGAAGGTTGATTGACATGGGGACGGCATGTCTCTTGAAAATCCCGGTGATGCTTCTGAATGGTTTCATAAGTCGTATTTTAAATGTTTATCTGCAAAAATATGACATCCACTATTGTCGGTACAGTTACGGTCAAGACGGTAAATCCCTCCCACGCATACATGGCGTGGGTCCCTCCCGTTCACGAGGCCACGGGCGGCCACGCCGTCCTGACCGTAACTGTACCGACAATTTTTCTGTGCCATTGATCTTCTGTTCCGCAAAAATAAGGAGGCTGTTTAAATTTCAAACAGTTTCTAAGAAATATTGTGCCATGATTCTAAGTAGTTGTGTAGTAATTGTTTGGTGAAAATTCGCGGGGGGGGGGTGAAGTGTAAAACAATCATACAGTACTGTAAAATTTTCATACAACATTGATACTTAGAGCACGCCGCGACTTAACTTTTGGGTTTGTAATTTGTTGTAAATCAATGATAAGCAATACGTGGTTCAAAAAATGACTGTGGATTTCAGGTGGTTTCAAACCCCTCGGAATCCACACCTGTTAAAAATTGTCGCGGTAGTAATGTGCTGTATATCAGTGTGTAATAATATGCTTATGTTAAGTCGCGGTGTGCCTCTTAAAATTCGTTCATTATCGTTTTAAAGATTTTTTCCAATACCTTTTCATCCAGGACTGTTTCGAGCGGGAATCCGAAAACGGCTGACGAGCCTTTGCCGTCCGTGCCTTTGCGGAAAGTGGCTGCCGGAATGTTATTCCCGCGATAACGCATTATGGTCGTTCCTCCTTCAGCGGGAAGGATGCCGTCCGGAAATTCCACGCAGTAAACCGAATCGTTCAGGGTGTGCGAATACAGGCCTTCCATGCCTTTGAGCTTCCCGATGCCGTAAAATCCTCCTCCGCCGGCAGGGCAGTCCGAAAGCCACTTGAACCCGAGTACCTCCCCGGCAAACCGTGAAGCCTCCTCCATGTAAGTGCTGTCTATGGTAACGCCTCCGTAGATGACATCGTTGAAATCGGTACCGACATCCGCCCCGGAAACGATTATGCAGCCCCCTTTGCCATGGAATGATTCCAGGGCCTCTATAAGCGGTCTCGGGTAGCACCTGAAATGCGTGCCGAGGATTCCTCTTCCGAGGGGCGTGGTAAGCTGTTTGCCGAGAATCAGGTCTATGGCGGAAAAACCGTTTTCCGGGCTTATCCTCTCGTGCATCTGCGTGTACGCGTCCCTGCCGAGCGAACAGAACGAATATCCGGCGGCCATGAGGGCGCGGCCGTGTACGTATGGATAATCGAATGTGTTTCCTGCTATTGTCTTGCCTTCGTATTCTGCGCCCGAAGCTCCGAATCCCGGGTTGTCATCATCCACCCAAGGGATATCCCTGCGGAATTCGTATTGTTCTCCGGTGAAGCAGATGTCTTTCAGGTACGGTACTCCGTAATCCCTTCTGCTGTTGAATCCTCCGAGCAGCGTGTCCGCTGTCGCGAAATGTGCCGGAGGCGCTATGCGGTCGAAGCCGTTAACTATGGCGACCGTCCCTTCGGATTTTCCAGAAGGGATTCCGATGCTAAGTATTTCCGATGGGAAGCTCAGGCCTCCGCGGTTGGCGGCGACGACCTTGAAACTGTAGATGCGTTTTTTCTCGATTTTTACGAAGAGCGAGTCGGCGCAAGTTTTCCTTCCGTTGTCCCAGGCTCCCCCGTCGATTCTCGTATATACTATATAGCTGTCCGGAACGGCGGTAGGCTCGATTTCGTCAATTGCGGGCTCCCATTTCAGTACTGCGCCTCCGTTTCCGAACATGACGGAAAAATTTTTCACCGGCAGCGGCTGTACGGCATATTCCGTCCCGTAACGCTGTGCCAGATATTTTAGAATCCCCTTGTAAACGGCCCTCGAAACAGTGAACCGGAATCCCGGGTCGAGGCCGTATATCATGTCTGCAAGGTTCTGGTGGGACATCGATTCAAGAAGGACCATCGGTACGGGCGGCGTTCTGGCTTCATAATATGACCTGTCCCACAGCTGCCTCCGTGTCCATTCCGGTTCCCACAGGGTGCGTATGTCGTTGACTGTCTGGCTCTGAATCGAGTTTCCGAGTTCCCTGGAGGTTATGCGGTCTTCGCCTGTGGGAAAACGTTCTTCGTCTTCGCTTTTGAGAGTGTGTATGGCAAGGGTGCCTATGATGGAATCGTTGCGGAAGACCCCGGCATCCGAATGGAATGCAAAGGCCAGATCCACCGGTACGTTCAGCCCCTCTTTTCCGGGATTCGCCTTTGAACCGCCGCTGAGCCTGTCTACCCAATGGCCGCGGCACATGTAGTCGTCCATATAGTCGTTCTTCCCTTCGTTAAGGTTGTAGACCGTACTGTCGTATCCTGCGTACTGGAGCCAGTAGCGGGCCCCCTCGCACCACCGCGGCATGCCGGAGACACTTTCCTCTGTCAGAAGGTTTCCGTCTTCGTCTTGTGTGCCTCGGGCTATGTTGCCCATGCCTCCCCCGAATTTGACCGCATCGGCGGTGACGGTGCTTCCGCCGTTTTTACTGGAGCCGTCCCTGGCAGTTCCGGCAAGCAGCACCACTTCGGCCTTCCTGTCGAAATGAAATGTCCCGAGGTATATCCATGTCCCTCCGCCCATCGACTGGTCTACGGTGAATCCCGTATCTCCGCCGGCATGTTTTACGATATATCTTGCCGCCGTACTGCTGCCTTTTTCGGTTTTGTACGAAACGTATACTGCATATTCCCCGCTTTCCGGAAGTATTGCTTTCCATACTGCCTTTCCGCTTATCTCCAGGGCGGTGCCGCATTCGAAAGGATTTTCGCCGCCACGATAGGTCTTCTTATTGCCGAACCCTTTTCCCGCAATCCGTGTTTTGCCTTCGGCCTGGAAATTCCCGGATGTCCTTGTCCCCGATTCGGGTGAATCGTTGTCTACTATGATTTCGATGTCGTTGATGTCCCTTTCGCGTGGCAGGAAAACGTATGCCCCGGCATTTTCAAGCATCGGTACCAGGTACGGTATGACGTATGACTGGGTATAAAGGTCTTCGACTGTCTGCATGAGCCTTGCCCTCTGCCATTCCCATCTGTCGAGGCTCTGTTCATAATAGTAACCGTGGCTCTGCCAGAGCGCTATGTGCCTTCCTTCCAGTCCCTTGTCTGCATTTATATGCGTGCCTTCACGGGTTACTATGCTGTGCCTTTCCGGATTGGGGTCGTAGTCTTTCCCGTTTTCAGCCTTATAGGCCGAATGTTCCGGATTTCCGTCGAAGTTTATGGGTGTGATTGTATAACGGCTTATTTCAGAGCCGCTTGTGATGATTTTCCTGATGTCGTATTTTCTGTATTTTTCCGGCAGCAGCCTTCGGGCCATCGCATAAAGTTCCGGAATGTCTTCTTCTATGAACGGGTATCCAGCAAGTACGCGGTTGAAGCATAAATCGATTTTTCCTCCACGTACGTTCACCCGCGAGACCTCCAGCTTCTCGATTCCGAGGTAAATGTCATAGCGGGCCGCTATCGAGTCGCACAGCGGGGCAAACAGTTCTTTCGTCCCGTTGCCGCCCTGTGCATGTGCGGCAAAAGCTCCGGAAGCCAGTCCGCTGAAAACCAGTATGAAGAAAAATATGAAAGTCTGCCCTTTTTTCATTTTTTTACTCATTGTTTGTAGCGGATATATACGCTACGGTATGATGTCAAGGGCAAATATAGCTAATTTTCGGACTTGAATTCAAAAGTTACCGACTTAGTGTCTTGGGTTATATGCACATCATCATTCTCAACCAAATTGGTCATAACGAAATTGGACGTTATCCCGTTTTCCATCCTGTAATTTATGGTTGCAAGATAATATTCTTGCGGAACGTCTGCGTATTCGATTGAAGTGATTTCGAATGGAATGTCTTCCCCATATTTTTCGGCTATCATGAGCCTGATTTGCTCTTCAAGTGATTCCATGTCTTCGGCTATTTTATCACCGCTTGGCGCTGTGATTGACAGACTGTCATTTGCCGTTTCTTCAGTCAATGTGTCTGCCGGGGCCGGTTTGTCGCAGTCGGAACATTTGCAGCCGGTCAGTCCGGTAATTGGGACAATGGCCATTAGGCAGATCAGAATGGCGTATGCGTTCTTTCTCATAATGAATAGTGTATTTATTGTTCAACGTTTACTTCAATCCTTGCTGTGGCAAGCGATGCCGCATTGCCTGTATGAAAATAAAAATATATTTCGTGGTATATGGTTCCTGAATATTCCAATTCCATCGAGAAGCGATAGTTTACGGTTTCGTTCCGTCTGATTGTTTTGCGGAAATGTCTGCCTGCGGGAATCGTTTTTATACAGCCGCATGTGGTCTCTATCTTTTCTATGGTGATGTTTTCATGTCCGTAATTCGTAACCGAGACAGTGATGTTTGCCTCGTCTCCGATATGGTAAGGCCCTTTTGCTATATGTGTTTCCAGTTTGAGTGGCGATTCCGCATTTTCCAATAGGAACATTTTGCTGATTGTTTGTATTAGAGAAGAATATGTCATCTTCGGGTAGGATGAGTGCAGATATCTTTCTATGAAACCATGGGCCATTTTCGCGATGCTGTCTTTGCTGAATACATGCGAACCGTAATGCAGTTTGAGGTACTCGCTGAACGGATATTCCGATATCATAGCCAGGCTATCGGCTTTTATGTATTTTCCATAATATGTCTCTGTCGTATCCGCTATAAGTTGTAGGTGGCTTTCTATGAACTCATTGACATTCATGATACTTTCCGGTATGGCGGAGTTTTTCCGGAATCCGAAATTTCTATGACGGATTCCTTCGTTATGAGGTGATATCGTGCTTTCGATGGATATGCATGCATACTCGGAAATACCGAAAACGATGTTTTCCAATTTCCCGTTTTTGTCGAATATCAGCGTATAAGGCGAATTCCATGTTCCCAATAACCATTCATACCAACGGTTATCGGGATTGTCAGTGTTGATGAAGTCCCATATTGCCTGATTGTCGTGTTTCATCGCAAGAATGACAGTATTTCTGTATTCTTTTATATTGCTGCTGTCTGTCAGTACGATACAGAATTTTTTCCCTTTTTGCCCAGCCTCTTCCTTCATTTTCTCGAAAGGCGTTTCATGTCGGATACGCTCTTTGGGTATGTTGCATGCCGGAATCAAGTTCAGAATCGGGAAAACGAGAAGGATAATGTATGGTAGCAGCACCCTATATTTATAGTTTTTAATCATAATACGCGAATTTTTCGAAAGATAGTAAAATTATTTTAACAAAAACTGTCGCGCGGCGGCATTCTGTCAATTATTCGGGAGTATTTTTGCGGATAATCGTTAAATATTGATAACTTTGTCTGCCGCAAGGCGGCGGATTCAGCCGCCGGGCCGGCTTCGCACGGATGCGAAATATTGTTTAAATAAAATACAGGTGAGAAAATCATGCAGCGGAACATTTTGATTACCGGTGGGGCCGGATTCATCGGAAGCCACCTTGTGCGCCATTTCGTGAAAAAATATCCTCAGTACAAGATCGTGAATTACGATAAGCTGACGTATGCCGGGAATCTTGAGAATCTGAAGGATATCGAAAATGAACCGAATTATGTATTCGTGAAAGGGGATATTTGCGACGAAGCCGCGCTTGCGGAGGTTTTCGTAAAATATGCCATAGACGGGGTAGTGCATCTCGCGGCCGAAAGCCATGTGGACAGATCTATAACAGACCCGCTCGCATTCGCCAGGACAAACGTACTCGGAACCCTTGCTCTCCTTCAGGCGGCTAAAACAGCGTGGAGCGAAGGTGCGAAAAACGGGGCTGCGGATCGGTATGAAGGAAAGCTGTTTTACCATGTTTCGACCGACGAGGTTTACGGGGCCCTCGGTTTCGACGGTTCGATGTTCACCGAGAAGACCCCGTATGCCCCCCACAGCCCGTATTCGGCTTCAAAGGCATCTTCCGACCATTTCGTAAGGGCTTTCCACGACACATACGGTTTCCCGTGCGTGGTTTCCAACTGCTCCAACAATTACGGCCCCTACCAGTTTCCCGAGAAACTGATACCGCTGTTCGTCAATAATATACGCCACTCGAAACCTCTGCCTGTGTACGGCAAGGGAGAGAATGTCCGGGACTGGCTCTACGTAGAAGACCACTGCAGGGCGATAGACCTGATTTTCCATAAGGGAAAGCCGGGCGGGACTTACAATATCGGAGGCAACAATGAGTGGAGCAACATCGACCTCATAAGGCTGATGATAAGGATTACCGATGAAGAACTCGGCCGTCCTGCGGGAGCGAGCGACAGCCTGATAACCTTTGTCCGGGACAGGGCCGGTCATGACCTTAGATATGCGATAGATTCTTCCAAATTGCGGCACGAGCTCGGCTGGAGGCCTGAAATGCCTTTCGAGCAGGGAATCCGGCAGACCGTAAAATGGTATCTCGCCAACGGAGCCTGGCTGGACAACGTGACTTCGGGCGCATACGTCGAATATTACGACAGGATGTACTCCGGAAGATGACTTTAAAAGTATCCGGTGATTCCCTTTATTGGTTTTATGGGTGTAAGTTGTTGATAAATAGTAAATTATAATAATTTATAGGTTTTATCGTCTCCCCCGTTGTGCTGAAAAAAAAGGCCTGTGGGGGAATTTTTTATCCTTTATTTGTGTTGTAAGTATTTGATAATCAATAAATTATAGTATATTTTAAAGAGAAAATTTTCTCCCGTAAGTCGTAAGCGAGTTATTTGTTAACGATAATATCTTAATTTTGCAGCATATTTATGGGAGAGAAGATAATGAAGGGGAGAGAGATTTATCATATTTGCACTGACGGATTGTCAAGGAACATTCTTTTCAAAAGCGACACAGATTATATAAAAGCCATTAATGACATTGCAGTGTGTACATTTGCAAAATGTCTTTCAATGTATTGTTTTTGTCTGATGGACAATCATGTTCACTTTATAGCAGGTGGGAGTTACGATGCGTGTCTTGCATTTATTCGTATGTTTAAAAGACGTGTCAATCTTCGTGCGAAATGTTTCAGTGCTGACATATCGATAAAAAGGATAGATAATCCGGAATATCTGAGGACGGCAATCGCATACGTGATAAGGAATCCTGTCGCTGCTAATATTCAGGTAGCTCCGGGAGAATACAGGTGGAGCAGCGGAAATCTCTATTTTTCAGACAGAAGTAAAAGTATGGCCGGTACAAGGAACATATCATCGCTGGGGTATGATGAAATGCGGGCATTGGTTAATTCGCATGTGAAACTTCCCGGCAAATATGCTGTCGCTTGCAATGGGATGATTCTTCCCGGCAATTACGTGGAACATGTTTTTGTAGAAAATCTATACGGGAACGTCAGGCGGTATTTATATTATTTGTCAAAAAATGACGATTTGGAAATGGAAGAAATGAGTACGGACATGTTGCGTAAAGTCAAATACGAGGATAAAGAACTGTACAATTCGATGACAGATATCTGTTTCAAGGAATTTGGAAAAAACAGTGTTGAAGAGTTGTCGATTGAAGGACGATTGAAGATGGCCATGAAACTCAAGAAAAAATATGGAGTGGGGCTGAAACAGGCTGCAAGGGTCGTAGGGCTTGATCCTGAATTGCTCAGAGGGCATTTTTAGACTTGGTGTTCCGCCTTTTTCACTATGCCGATGCTGGCCTCGTAGAGCAGCCAGATGGGGAGTGAGACGATGAAGAGGGTGAAGATGTCGGAGGTCGGGGTTATGATTGCGGCGACGACAAGTATTATTACGATGGCATGCTTTCGGTATTTTTTCATGAAGTCCGCTTTCAAGAAGCCTAATTTCGCAAACATCCATGCAACCACGGGGATTTCGAATACGATTCCCATCACGAGGCACATCGTAAGCAGGGTGCCCATGTAGGACTGGAGGGTGATGAGGTTGTCTACGTCCGCACTGACCTGATACGTGCCGAGGAAACGGAAGGTAAGCGGAAAAATCAAAAAATAGCAGATGGCTACGCCGGACATGAAGAGCAGGTATCCGCTTCCGGCCACTTTTACTGCATAATGCCTTTCGTTTTCATACAGGGCCGGGGATACGAAGCGGAAAATCTGGTAAACGGCGTATGGGGAGGCTAAAATCACTCCCGAGCATACGGCTGTCTTCATGTGTATTATGAACTGTTGGGCAAGTCCGGTGTTAATCAGCCTTACGTCGAATTGCGGAAGCCCCCCGTCGTTGCCGAACAGGCTTCCGGCAATGCCCAAAAGCCTGTAGGTTATGAAGTCCGGCTCCTTTGGCGCGAGCATTATGTTGAAAAGCCCTTCCCTGAAGCAGAATGCCGCAATTCCGAATGCAAGAGTGACGACAAGTATTTTCAACAGAGCCGTCCTCAATTCATCCAGATGTTCCCAGAAAGACATTTGTTTTTCCGAGCCGCCCATTGTCCGGTTTCAAGCCTCTTTTTTCTCTTTTCCGGTGTCGGGTTTTTCCTCTTTTTCCGTATCGGAAACGCTGAGGTCTTTCTCGACTTCGTTCACGCCTTCCTTGAAGGATTTTACGCCTTTCCCGAGGCTTTTCATCAGTTCGGGGATTTTCTTGGCCCCGAAAAATAGGAGGATGATTACAAGTATCGCTATTATTTCCGGCAGGCCTATGCCTCCGAGGAACAACGGGAGTGTCATTGTTGAAATTTCCATTTTTATGATATTTTTATAAAATTTCCTGTTTTAGTTTTTCCACATATT
The DNA here is from genome assembly GCF_002159555.1 of Muribaculum sp. An289. Classification (GTDB taxonomy): domain Bacteria; phylum Bacteroidota; class Bacteroidia; order Bacteroidales; family UBA932; genus Merdivivens; species Merdivivens faecigallinarum. The sequence goes on along the minus strand of NZ_NFIV01000016.1, from coordinate 6,380 downwards.
CGTCTATTCTCTGCATTTCCTTGGGAATGAAAATTCCCTGCGGACAGTGCGGGCTGCATTGGTTACAGCCTATGCAATGTGCCGCCTGGCGGAGTTTCGGGACGGAGCGGTCATATCCGACGAGGAAGGCCCTGCGTGCTTTGCGGTAATTTGGGTCCTGCCGGCTTGCCGGTATGTTCCCTTCGTTGATGCACTTGTTGTAATGCAGGAGTATGGCCGGTATGTCGAGCCCGTAAGGACAAGGCATGCAGTATTTGCAGTCATTGCAAGGGATGGTGTCGAATTCCATCATCATGGCGGCGGCCTGTTGGAGCAAAGCCAGCTCTTCTTCATCCAGAGGGTCGAGCGGGCAGTATGTGTGCAGGTTGTCCTGGAGGTGCTCCATCCTGGTCATTCCGCTGAGTACGGTCAGGATGTCCGGGAAAGTGCCTGCAAAGCGGAAAGCCCATGAGGCCACGCTTTTTTCCGGCTCTCTTTCCTTGAACATCTTTACGATGTTGTCGGGGACATTGGAAAGCCTTCCTCCGAGGAGCGGTTCCATGATTACCGCAGGAATGCCCCGCTTTGCCAGTTCCCCGTAAAGGTATTCGGCATCGGTGTTCCGCGGGTTGATTTGCTTTGCATATTTCCAGTCGAGATAATTCAATTGAATCTGTACGAAATCCCATTTGTACAGATCGTGCCTTGCAAGCATCGTATCGAAGACTTCCACATCGCCATGGTACGAAAATCCGAGGTTCCTTATACGTCCGGCCTTGCGCTCTTCAAGCAGGAAATCGAGCATTCCGTTGTCTATATAACGCTGTTCGAATTCTTTCATGCCTCCCATGCCTATGCCGTGCAGGAGCATGTAGTCGATATAATCTACCTGCAATTCCTTGAAAGAATTGCGGTACATCTCGATGGAGGCTTCGCGGCTCCAGGTCGACTTGGCAAAATTGGAAAGTTTCGTCGCGATGAAATATTTGTCCCTCGGATGGCGCTTGAGGGCTATCCCGGTTGCGCGTTCGGATTTTCCCTGGCAGTAGGCCGGGGAGGTGTCGAAATAATTGACACCGTGCTCCAAGGCATAGTCGACCATCGAATTTACCATTTCCTGGTCGATTTCTTCCACACCTTCCCTCGCGCTACGGCCTCCGACCGACGGGAGACGCATCATTCCGAATCCGAGAAGGGATACCCGGTCCCCGGTCGTAGGGTTTGTGCGGTATGTCATTTTTCCTGCGGGAGGTTCTCCCTGCACCGGATTGTCACCTTTGTTCCGCGGCCCGCATCCGATTGCAAGTGCGGCTGTGGATACTGCCGCCGTACCGGCTCCGAGCCTTTTCAGAAATTCCCTCCGGTCCATCATTGTCTTATCATTGCCGTTTTTCATAATATCCGTTTTTATATGGTAGTATGTACCTGCCTTCCTTCTACGTGGATTGCGCTGAACGGCCGTGCCGGACAGAGGTTTTCACAGGCTCCGCAGCCGATGCAGCGTGCTTCGTTTATGGCAGGCACCATTGCTTTTCCGTGCTGGCGTTTGCGTTTCCCGTTGCCTTGTCCGCCTCCATGACCCTTGCCGTGGCCTTCGTTTTCGCAGACCTCGCTGCAAGGTACCATGACAATGGCTCCGGTAGGGCAGTGGCGTGCGCAGTTGCCGCAGGCTACTCCGTCAGTGAGCGGTATGCAGTTTTCCCTGACCCATACTGCATGTCCTATGGATATGGCCGATTTTTCGGCCGGGGTTATCTTCAGTATCGCTCCTGTAGGGCATACTTCCGAGCATTTCACGCATTCCGGACGGCAGTAGCCTCTTTCGTATGAGGATTCCGGCTGCATCAGTGTCATGAGTCCGGCCGACGGCCTGAGCACCCCGTTCGGGCAGACGGAAACGCAGAGCTGGCAGCCGGTGCAGTGCTGTGCCAGGTTTTTCAGGCTCACTGCTCCCGGAGGCACAATCGGGGTCTGTCTGTGCAGGGCTTTCTTTCCTATTATCTCGGCAAGCCCGCCGTCTACTTTCTTTTCCTGTGCGGAAAGCATGGTAGCTCCGAGGAATACTCCCGCTCCGGTAAGGAAGCTCCTTCTCGATTGGTCTTTCGGGCCGGAGGTTTTCGGATCTGTGGCTTTCGTGTCGGCGGCGTTTGCTCCTGCCTGCACAGCGTTTTTCCCGGATGCCCGTTTCTTCCAGCCGACGAACCTGTATTTCAACGCCCCGTGCTTGCAGTTGTCCACGCAGTCCATGCAGGCTACGCAGCGCGAATAGTCTATCTTGTGATTTTTGTAATCAATGCACGATGCCTTGCATTTGCGGGTGCAGAGGCTGCATTCCTTGCATTTTTCAGCATCGATAACCGGTTTGAACAGGGAAAAACGGGAAAAGAACCCGAGTACGGTGCCGACAGGGCATATCGTGTTGCAGTATGTCCTCCCGTTGCGCCATGCGAGTATCACTATGGCTATGAGGGTGGCGGCAGCTATGATGAAGGTCGGTATGCTCCTTATCCATACTTCCGTCTCGTAAAAGGCATAGCTTCCGGCTCTTTCGGCTAAGAATGCCAGCAGGTTGTTTCCCCAGCGGTAAAGCGGCGAGAACAGATTCTGCACCATGCGCCCGTATGCGCTGTACGGGTCGAGCAATGCCACTAAGGAACCGATGCCGGCGATGATTGCGATTACGAAAAGCGCAAGTACGCTGTAACGAAGCCATGATTTTGCGGGAGAATAGGTAAAACGCGCCTTTTTCTTCTTCCTCCTTCCGCTAAGCCAGGAGACTATGTCCTGGAAAACCCCCATCGGGCAGATTACCGAGCAATACACCCTGCCGAAAACCAATGTCAGGACAATCAGCGCAATGACTACGGCGAGGTTGAGGGCCATGACGGCAGGGAAAAACTGGATTTTGGCCAGCCATCCGAACCATGTGTGCAGGGTTCCCGTAAAATCAAGGAAAAGCAGCGTTATGAGCGTGAAGCATACCGCCGCAAGTACAATTCGTATCTTTCTTAACATAATCAAAATTTTGCAAGCCGCGGAGCCGCGTGGAATCCTGATACCGTACGGTTCCGGATGCAAAATTATTGTTAATCCGTAAAAAATGCAATGCGCCCGCTACGGATTTTTAAACAGCTTCCTGCCAATTTTACTGTTTCTTATCTTTTCTTGAGTTTAGGGAAAAGTTTTCTGAACCGCAGAAGCACTGCCGGTATCCTGTCGCCCGTGACGATGAGCATTACTGCAAGGATAATGAGCAGTATACCGAAAATGATACGGTCGGTGAGGCTTTCGTTGAAGACGGCCGCGCCTATTATTACGGCGGTTACAGGCTCCAGAGCGCCGAGGATTGCGGTAGGTGTCGCTCCGATGTAATGTGTGGCCGTTGTCGTGCAGGTAAGGGATACGGCTGTCGGAAGTGCGGCGAGGGCTATCAGGTTGAACCAGTGGTACCATTCTTTTACAGGAGAGATTCCGGTTCCGAATCCCGTCAGGCAGAAAAACAGCACCGTGCCAGTCACCAGGCCGTAAAATGTCAGTTTGACGGTAGGCACCTTGCGAAGTATCCTGGACTGGTTCACTCCGACAATATACACTGCATAGAGCAGGGCGGAAGCGGCGACTATCAATACTCCGGTAATGTTCAGGGTCGTCCCGTCATCGCCTTTGTACAGGAGTCCTATCCCTATCAGGGACAGAATGATGGATACTACGGTGGCGAGCCTTACCTTTTCCTTGAAGAACACTGCCATTATCACGGCTACCAAAACCGGATAGATGAACAGAATCGTTGAAGCGATTCCGGCCGCCATGTACCGGTAGCTGAGGAACAGGGTTATCGAAGACATCGCGAAAATCAGTCCGGCGATGATTATCGGGATTATTTCCTTTTTCTGCAACCTGAAATCCCTTCCCCTCGCCTTGATCATTACCGCCAGCATCGGCACTGCGAACAGATACCGGTAAAACAGTACGCTATATGTGTCCATCCCCTCCGCATACAACGGAAGGGCGAACAGGGGGTTCATCCCGTAGGTCGCCGCAGCTATCGCCGCAAGCACAATGCCTTTAGCCTTATCACTCGCCATTATGATTCGTTTTTATAGCCGTTTTCGGCCGGTCTCACTGCTGTTCTCAGCCGATTCTGTGCCGTTTTGGACCGCTGTTCCGTCGTTGTTTTACGCCGGTTCCACTGCTGTTTTGGGATCGCTGTTCCGAAAACGGGCGCAAAGATACTAAAATTTTCCCTCCGCCAAGGAGGAACGCAAGGCGTTAGGCGCGGGTATGAAGCATGGGGCAGAAGGCGCAATGCGTTAGGCATAATGCATGAAGCGCAAAGCTTGAAGCACACCCTGACTTAATTTCTTTTCTTGTAACATATTGTAAATTAATGATTAACGATATGTGTAACAAAAAATGGTTGTGGATTTCAAGGGGTTCCGAACCCCTTGAAATCCACGCTTAAAAAATATCTTAATGATGCTAATTTGTTGTGTGTCAGTGTGTAATGGTGTATATGTATTAAGTCGGGGTGTGCCTTGAGACAAGACCCTTTCAGACTTGTTCGGCGCCGTTGCCCGAAAACGTATTTTCAAAATCGTCGCGGAGTAAAGTCAGAATATGCCCCAGCCAATTTTTCCCTTTCCATTTACTCCTGTCTGTCGCACCTTCATCGTCCTTTGTCATCCCTATGCCCCAAATCGTATCGTATGGGCTTGCTTCCACCAATGTCGTCCCCCGTGTAGCGAGCAATTCATCGAGCAGCTGCCTGTTTTGTGCAAATTTGTATTTGTTCGCTTCATATACTATCCTGCGGCAATTGACAGCCCACAGTCCGTTGTCGAATCCTTTTACTTGCCTGCCCAGTTCCTTTTGGGTGCGCACATTCCCTGTGTCCAGTATCTTTTCAGCAGTTTCGTAATCATTGAACAAAATGGCTTTCTGAAACATCATGTATTGTTCGGCCGAATTGAATCCTATGCCCAATGCCCTGAAATCGCTTTTATGCCATTGGGAGAAAAGGGAGGAATTTTCCCCAAAAAATGTGTAATCCTTGTCGTGTTCCCGAGGATTTTTGCAGAAATAATCGGCATTGTCTCCGAGCCCGGACAACCGTATCGCAGAAGAATCGGTTTCGTCAATATCCAGGCCATCGAGTTCTCCGGATGAATCTATGAAGATATATCTGGTGTTAGTCGTTCTGTGTGAGGCCTCAAACCTCAGCAGCGGATTCATTTCGCAGTCTTCGGCAAGTGAATAGAGCAGGTGCCAGCCGTCTTTTGAAGACAGTTCGCCGTATGGGCGTATGTCGTCCGGCAATTCCAGACCGCTTGCGGAAAAATATTTTTTCATTCTGCCGGGGGGAAGTGAACCATTTTCCCGCTTTTTTGGTGCACTTTCCCGCCGAAAATGTTGATTTTACCGCCATTTCGCCTTTTTTCCGGGGAAAGTGAACCACTTTGCCGCGAGTTTGGTGCACTTTCCCTCGGAACTGGGTGTGGCGTTTTCGGATAATCGCAGTCAATCGCGGACAATTGCGGAATTTTTGCAGTCAATCGCTATTTTTGCATACAATCATTATTTTTTATCGTTTTTTTTACCTTTAAACACAAAACACAAAAACACACATAGCACACGTATTTTTTTATACACTGAATTTTAGAATCTGTTTAAATTTTATTCAAAAATGATTTTATGGCAGCGATATGCATCCTGGCTTCGTGCGTATCGGCCCTGTATTCATAGTCAATGGTCAGTCTCCTGAAGTTCTCGAGCCATGAGAAAGTGCGCTCGACAATCCATCTTTTTGGCATGGGGACAAATCTGTCCGTCCGTTTGTCGGACCTGAGTACGACATCCAGGTCGCAATGCAGCAGTCTCTTGACCGTGTTCCTGACAGTCTCGCCCCTGTAACCTCCGTCCGCCAGAATCCGTTTCAGCCCCGGGAATTTGTATCTCATGGATTCGAACACCTCTTCCGCCCCTACGCTGTCATGGACGTTTGCCGGATGGACTCTCACTGACATGGGCAGCCCCAGTGTGTCAACCACTATGTGCTCCTTCCTGCCCTTTATCTTTTTGTTTCCGTCTATTCCCCTTTGATCATCAATATGATGGGAGGTCCTGACACTCCTTGAGTCGATGATCCCAAGGCTGGGACTCTCCGCCCTGCCCGAAAGACGGCGGACAATGCCGCGGAGGGTGTCGAAGATCTCTTCAAGCAGGCCCTCGTTCTTCCACTTGCTGAAATAGTAATACACTGTCTGCCACGGAGCGAAATCCGATGGGAGCATTCTCCACTGCACGCCGGTCTTCACGATGTACAGGATGCCGTCAAAAACAGAGCGCAGTGAATATTTTCTGAATCTTTCTTTGGGGTCTAACATATTTTTTATAACTTGCCA
>NZ_NFIV01000015.1 GCF_002159555.1 Muribaculum sp. An289 | reverse complement strand
TCGTTGCCGACAGCATCGGTTCCGTGACGATAGACGAAAACATAAAGGCTCCGGCCGACTGCGTGATAGAGGTACGCAAAAAGTGAGCGGCCAGGTTATTCGCGGGCCGTTCCCACGGTATGCCCGTAGGGAAAATCGGAAAATTTGTGTAACTTTTGCAAGAAAAGATAACTCGCTTAGAATAAATTGGTTGGTCGGATTGCTTGAATATTGGGTAACGAGATAGCAACCGTTCGTATTTCTGAGTTCTTCATTGTTATGCTACAATGTGATAACCCTCTATGTTGCAAAGGTACAAAAAATGCAGACAAAGAAATGAACAAATACATTTTCTCTTATAGTTTTCTTGTCTGCACTTTTTTATCACCCTTGATTATTCTATCAGATACACTTTGTTAAATTGAAGTGAATTTGGTACATCAATGATTCGTTGATTTCGGCTTCCTCTAAAATGCAATGATAAATCTCGTTCTGCCTCGATATAGCGACCATCAACAATTACATCACATAACTCAACTAATTTGCGACGAAGAGGATGCGCGAGCAGATCCTCAAAACGGTATCCTGTATAGCACCAGATTGTTTTATCGGTCTGCTCTTTTATCATCTGCGCCAACTGAATAAAACCTTCAGGGTGGAACATCGGGTCGCCACCGGTAAAGGTAACATTCATATCGGCATCGACTATCAATCGGAACAACTCCTCTATTTCAATGGCTTCGCCACCATATTCGTCCCACGATTGCGGATTATGACAACCCACGCAATGGTTTTCGCACCCCGCGCAATATAGCGAGGTGCGAAGCCCTATACCATCGACTGAAGTGCCATACTTTATATCGAGGATGCGAATGCTATTTGTGGATAACCCGGTCATTCAGCTCTGCCAATTTAGCCTTATTCCAACGCTCGGTTGTTCCAACAAGGTAACCTGTAATACGCTGTAACTTATCAATATTCTCGCTACCACATATAGGACATACCTCCAATTCCTGCTGAGCATCCTCATAACCGCAATTCATACAGCGGTTACGATTGTGATTCACCGAACAGTAACCGATATCGTACTTATCCATCAAATCTACGATATCCATGATGGCCTGTGGATTGTGAGTTGCATCGCCATCAATTTCGATATAGAAAATATGACCACCACGAGTAAGGTCGTGATATGGAGCCTCTACTTCAGCCTTATGCTTGGGTGAACACTTGTAATATACAGGAATGTGGTTGGAGTTGGTGTAGTAAATCTTGTCGGTTACGCCCTTAATTTCGCCAAACTTTTTACGGTCAATGCGTGTGAAACGACCTGACAAGCCCTCGGCAGGAGTTGCCAATACCGAGAAATTGTGCTGATAACGCTCCGAGAATTCGTTTACTCTATCTCTCATATAGGTGACAATACGCAAGCCTAAGGCCTGTGCCTCCTCGCTTTCGCCGTGGTGTTTGCCCATAAGGGCTATTAGGCACTCGGCTAATCCTATAAAACCAATACCTAGTGTACCCTGATTGATTACTCCACCTATAACATCATTAGGTTTCAGGTTCTCACACCCCATCCACAACGACGACATAAGCAACGGGAATTGCTTGGCAAGAGCCGTCTTCTGGAAATCATAACGGTCACAAAGCTGCTTGGCTGTAATTTCTAACAACTCATCCAACTTGGCGAAGAAACTCTCAATACGGCATGCCTTATCCTCAATATCCATACACTCTATGGCAAGACGCACGATATTGATTGTAGAGAACGAGAGGTTTCCGCGGGCGATAGATGTCTTCTCGCCAAAGCGATTCTCAAAAACTCGGGTGCGGCAACCCATCGTAGCCACCTCATATTGATAGCGCTTAGGATCATCCTCACGCCATTTCTCATGCTGATTGTATGTTGCATCCAGATTCACAAAGTTGGGAAAGAAACGGCGTGCTGCAACCTTGCAAGCCATTTGGTAAAGGTCGTAGTTACGATCCTCAGGCAGATAGCTCACACCTCGCTTCTTCTTCCAAATCTGAATAGGGAAAATGGCTGTCGATCCACCGCCTACACCTTCGTAAGTTGATTGTAACAACTCACGAATGATACAACGACCTTCGGCAGAGGTGTCGGTGCCATAATTGATAGATGAAAAGACGACCTGATTTCCTCCTCGCGAATGGATGGTATTCATATTGTGGATAAATGCCTCCATTGACTGATGCACGCGATTAATAGTGCGGTTGATAGCGTGCTGCTTGAAACGCTCATCACCCTGCAAGAAATCCAAATCGCCATAGATATAATCCTCAATCTCGGCCTCGTAGAGATGTTTTAGGTCAATACCCGTCAATTTCTCGATGGTCTTAACCTCTTCGATATAACTGCGACGCACATATGGAGCAAGGTAGAAGTCAAAGGCTGGAATTGCCTGACCTCCGTGCATCTCGTTCTGCACGGTCTCCATCGAAATACAAGCCATTATAGATGCCGTCTCAATACGCTTTGTAGGGCGACTTTCGCCGTGTCCTGCCTGGAAACCGTGTTCCAAAATTTTATCCAATGGATGCTGAATGCAAGTAAGCGATTTTGTGGGATAGTAGTCCTTGTCGTGAATATGCAGATAGTTATTTCTTACCGCCCACAAGGTCTGCTCCGACAGAAGATAATCATCCACAAAAGGTTTTGTTGTCTCCGATGCAAATTTCATCATCATACCTGCTGGGGTATCGGCATTCATATTGGCATTCTCTCGGGTTACATCGTTTGACTTTGCCTCCACAATTTCGAGGAACATCTCGCGAGTCTTTGCCTTACGGGCAATGCTTCGCTTGTCACGATAAGCGATATAGCTCTTGGCAACCTCCTTGCGTGGCGAGGCCATTAACTCCAACTCGACCATATCTTGAATCTCCTCTACTGAAGATTGCTCCTTACCTCGAAACTCTATGCGGTCAACAATTTTATAGACGAGAACTTCGTCCTCGCCAGCCTCGGTCGTAAGCATCGCCTTGCGTATAGCTGCAGCGATTTTCTCGCGGTTAAAACCGACGATGCGACCATCTCTCTTTACTACTGTCTGTATCATAATGCATTAATTTATAAATTACACACCTATGATACTTGCGGGGAATGTTGCAGATGAAATCTATCCTTTTGCAGACTTAATCTTTGACGCTCTATCTCCCGAAAGCATCTAAAAAACAGATAAAGGCAGGTCTTCTGACTTGTTTCCTCCGTGCGGCCTTCCCACCCTGCGGGCAGTGACCATTGAGAAAGCACGGAGTGTAATGAAACTCACAGCTACGGGTATAGTCTCGGATTTACACCGATGTTCCCTTTTCATTCTTGGCGACTGATGCCACCTCAAACACCTTAATCTGACGCAAAGGTAATAAAAAGTCACAATTATTAGCACTCTACGGGCTAATTATTACGACTTGGTGAGCATTTTATAGTTTCATTCCTCGATTTTGTATTCTGCTTGTCGATAATCCTAACGCTTCCATAAACTCATCTTTCTTGCGTCTGAACCAAGAGTGATGCGAAACACCATCGATTTTAAGGTCAAATCTTCCCTCTTTGTCCTCTTTGAGAGAGCAGACCGCACCATCGGCAGAAAACGATTGATTAAACATCGTTGAATAGAGTTTGCCTTGGACGGGGATTTCCTTGAAAGTGCACAATGCTTTGATAAGGTTGTCGTTGAATCCCATTTTCTCGCTGAGGTATTTAATCATCGGCATCAGCTTCTCCACATACGGGAAGTAACGCAAAATCTTGTCGATATACTCCGATTGTTTACGATGTTCCGCTTCGTATGATTGCTTAACCTCCTGTATCTGCTTTTGGTGTTCTGCCTGCATTTGCTTGATGTTGGATTGAAGTTGCTCGATGGTCTCGTCTCGGATTGCTATCTCATCCCGTAAATCCTCGTTCTTGCGTTCCAACGATTTCATCTTACCGCTGCCGAAAAGAGAACTTACTCCGCTTGCAAGGGCTGTGGCTGCATCGGTGGCTACGCTTTTGAGTTTGTCGGTGCGTATTTCCGATTTCACTTGTTTTAGTTCTTGCTCGGCAAGATCTATCTGGTGTTCCTTGTGTTGCCGTTCAGCCTCTATGCGTTCCAACTCGGCACGCTGCTTCTCGATGATAAAGTCGTTTCGTTCCAAATGCTCCTTGCCCGTTACGGTTTTGGATTGCCCTCGCTCCATTGATAGAATCTTGGATGCCAAAGTCTGCATCTGCATCATATCGTCATCGTTGAGCTTTAGGCTCTTGCCCGTATCGTGGTCCATCCAATCGAATACGATATGGGCGTGGTAGTTGGGTTTGAACCAACGACCGCTAATTTGAAAACTCTCCTTATCGTCTGGGGCTGGCTCTCCACTGAGCCAATGCCCCTCATCTTTATGGAGGAATATTTGAAGCGGCGTGATTCCCCAACGCTCCTGACACTCCTCACCAAATCTGCGAACATTCTCTAATGTAGTGTCGGGCTTGATGAGCAATACACCCTCACGAATAGGTGAGCATCCTGCCACCTTGATAATCTTGCCACTCTTGGTTTTGCGTTCTCGCTCCTTCTCCTGCATCGCTCGCCCTGTCTTTGACTTTACCATCTGCTTGATGTTATCGTAATGCGTCTGCAAATCGTAATCGCCAAAGCGTGGATTTATCCAATACTCATTGTCGGCAACAAGTTGGGGTATGAGGTAGATTTTCGACTCTCCAATGTTACGCATATACTCGGGAGTTCTGAGGTTGTGAGCCTCGCTCGATGATATGTTGCAAGGCTTGATATGTATGCTGCTTTTTACTGCCATAGTTATTCTGATTTTATTGGTTACACTAATGTCTGTTGGTCATTTGGTCACTTGCTTCCGCTGTCGGGGTCCTTAGGGGCGAAGCCCATAAGCGGAGTGCAGGGAGGTCACTCTGCACCTTCGGTAGAGCCCACAACTACTTTAAGCGAAGCGTGTAGTTATAGTGGGCTATAACCTGAAGCCTCGTTTCTTCTTCGGCTGTGGTTGTGGCATCCGCCTTGCGGATTGGACTTGCGACTTTTTCTCTACTTGTTTTGCTTGGTTTCGGTGGCATAAGTAGTCGTTTAAATCCTTATGCTCCTTGTAGTGATGCGACATATCTTGCAGCCTGTTTCCGAACATTTTTTTCAGATTCTCATACGCTCTTTGCCCTGCTTGGTCGTTGTCGAGAAAACTACCTATTCGGGTGTATGGGTGGAGCAGTTGCTCGGCTTTTGAGAGGTTGGTAACGGAGTTGAGTACCATATAATCCTGCTCATTGGTGTGTGGCTCTTCGGGGTTATTGTTCACTCGGATTGTAAGGAACGAGAGATAATCCATAAAGCCCTCAAAGAGGTAACACACGTCTCGCTGCTCGAGAACTGTACCTTCGAGCCTTCATGCGACCGTGCTTTCGAGTATTCGACACTTGAAGCCGATATCCGCGGGGCCATAACCAATATAAAGAACCCTATGTCCGGGCATATCGTTGCCGACAGCATCGGTTCCGTGACGATAGACGAAAACATAAAGGCTCCGGCCGACTGCGTGATAGAGGTACGCAAAAAGTGAGCGGCCAGGTTATTCGCGGGCCGCGGGCAGTCCACCGGCATGGCGGTAGGGAAAATCGGAAAATTTTCCTAAATTTGTGGGCATGAACTGGACTGACCTGAACCTCCCCATAACCGATCCCACGTGGATTTTCCTGATTGTGCTGGCAATCATCCTTTTCGCGCCGATGCTTTTCAGCCGGTTGCGGATACCGAACATCATAGGGATGATTCTGGCGGGGGTGCTTATAGGCAGTCATGGTCTCAACATCCTTGCACGCGACAGCAGTTTCGAGCTTTTCGGGAATGTGGGTCTGTATTATATCATGTTCCTTGCCGGGCTGGAAATCAATACGGCCAATCTGAAGAAGAACCGCAATAAGACTTTGGTGCTGGGTATGCTGGCCTTTTTGGTGCCTATCGCACTCGGATTCCTGATCAATACTTCGTATCTGAAATACGGTGTGGCTACTTCGCTGCTGCTGGCGAGCATGTGCTCTTCGTATACTCTCGTATCCTATCCGATAGTGCTCCGTCTCGGAGTTTCGAAACAGAGGAGCGTAAGCATAACCGTCGGCGCGACAGCGATTACCGATACATTGACTCTCATAGTGCTTGCAGTCATAAGCGGCATATTCGCAGGGACTTCCGGCGGCCTTTTCTGGCTCTGGCTTATAATCAAAGTCCTGGCTGTGGGGGCCTTGATAATCTGTTGTTTTCCACGTCTGGCAAGGTGGTTTTTCCGGAAATATGACGATACGGTCATCCAGTTCCTGTTCGTGCTTGTGCTGCTTTTCCTTGCGGCAGGCCTTATGGAACTGGCAGGGCTGGAGGGCATTCTCGGGGCCTTTCTTGCAGGCATCCTGCTCAACAGGTTCATTCCGGGCATCTCCCCGCTGAAAAACCATATAGAGTTCGTGGGGAACGTACTGTTCATTCCGTATTTCCTCATAGGGGTCGGGATGCTTATCGACCTGAAAGTGATTTTCGGCCACGGCAATGCCTTGAAGGTGGCTATGATAATGCTTTTTTGCGCCCTTGCAGGAAAATGGCTCGCCTGTTTCCTTACCCAGAAACTTTTCGGCATGAGGGCCGTGGAGCGCAGGCTGATGTACGGCCTGAGTACTTCGCAGGCGGCGGCTACGCTTGCGGCGGCCCTTGTGGGTTATAACATAATCCTTCCGGACGGGAGCCGGCTGTTCAATGACGACATACTCAACGGTACCGTGTTGCTGATACTTGTGACCTGCATCGTAAGTTCGGTAATAACCGAGCGCACATCAAAGAAAATAGCCGTCGAAAGTATCGGTGTGGATGCCGATACGGACGGGCATCCGGAAAGGATACTGATTCCAATTGCCAATCCCGATACGGTAAAGGATATGGTTTGTTTTTCCATAGCGATGCGCGACAGTGCCGGTACGGGGGACCTTTATGCGTTGAGCATCATCAATGACGATGTCGACGGGAAAAGGCTGCGTTCCGTCAGTGCTTCCAATCTCGACAATGCGGCGAAGGTTGCGGCTTCTTCGAATGTGGAACTGAAGAAACTTACACGTTATGACATGAACATTGCTTCCGGCATCATTCATACCGTAAAGGAGCAGGACATTACGAGTGTCATAATAGGCCTGCACCGCGACAGCGGGGTGAAAAGGCCGGTGTTGCTCAGCAATTTCGCCATAAATCTGCTGAAGGGCATCAACTGCGAGGTATTCGTGATGAGGATGCTGGTGCCAATCAATACTTTGAAGAAAATAGTCGTGGCGGCTCCCCCTAAGGCCGAGTATGAGGCCGGTTTCGCCCGTTGGGCGGGGCATTTGTGCAGGGTCGGGAGGGCCTTGGAAAGAAAACTGCATTTTTACTGTACTTCAGAAACTGCCGGAGTGCTGCGTTCGCTGATATCGGAAAAATATGCCGGGACGGAATGCGATTTCGCCCTGTTGCCTGAAATAGACGGGCTCCAGTCGTTGCGTGACAAGGTGGACGGAGACAGCCTCTTAGTCGTGATAAGTTCCCGCTCTGGTTCCATATCGTATGACAGTTCGCACGAGAGGCTCCCGCGCCTTCTGGGCAAGGATTTTTCCCATACGAGCCTCGTACTTCTTTATCCTGAAAAATATGATGATTCCGCGCACAGCCTGATGTTGTCGTAGTCGTAAGTGGCCGTAGGAGCCGAAGGGTGTTTATCTTGCATGGTCGGGCACGCCCCGACTTAATGATTGTTGGTGTAATGCATTGAAAATCAATAACTTATAGTGTTTGTGCAGAAAAATAGCTGTGGATTCCAAGGGGGTCGGAACCCCTCGAAATCCACAGCTGGAAATTTTTATTATAATGCTAATGCTTTGTGTTTCAATGAGAAACAATATATTCGGGTTAAGTCGGGGCGTGCTTGCAAAGTCGCTTGACTTTCAGCCGAGGCCTCCGTTTGCTGCCTTACAGGGCCGCTATCAGTTCTTCGTTGCTGTATGCTTCCGCGCCGTAGCAGGTCTTCAGGTATGCAAGTCCCGATTTGTAGTCTTCTTCGGTGAAGGAGTCTGTGGCTTCTTTGGCAACGACTACATCGTATCCGAGGCAGAAGGCGTCGGCTGATGTGTGCCTTACGCACATGTGGGTATGCAGGCCTGTCATTATCACAGTCTTTACTCCGAGTTCCCTCAGAAGTATGTCGAGGTCTGTCTGGAAGAATCCGCTGTAGCGGCGTTTCGGCACTATGTAGTCCTTGGACGATACTTTGAGTTCGGGAATGACTTCCGCACCTTTTGTGCCTATGATTGCATGGTCTCCCCAGATGGTAAGCTCGCGGTCGATGCCGGCGACATGGGCATCGTTGCAGAAGATTACGGGTACTCCTGCCTTGCGTGCTGCATCGAGCAGGGCGGCTGTAGCGGGTACTATGGCTTTGGCGCGGTCGCAGGTCAGTGCGCCGGTAACGAAGTCATTGAGCATGTCAACGACGAGGATTGCTGGTTTTTGTAACTTTTCCATTTTTATTTAAAATTTGCGCTAAGATAGGAAGTATTTTTTAAACAGCTTCTTAACAATTCCTCATATATTTCCGCATCCTGACTGGTGAAGCAGCAGATGATTACTTCGCCTTTGTATGCTCCGCTGTCCAGGTGTTTGAGAATCGTTTCCAATGCGATTGCGGCGGCTTCCCGTTTTGGATACCTGTAAACTCCGGTGCTTATGCAGGGGAACGCTATGCTTGTCAGCGAGTTGGCTTCGGCAAGCCTCATGGCCGTGTCGTAACACGAGGCGAGCAGTCCGGCTTCCCCGTGGTTTCCTCCGTGCCATACCGGGCCTACGGTGTGTATGACTTTCCTGCATGGCAGGTTGTAGGCCGAAGTCATTTTGCTTTCGCCTGTCGGGCAGCCTCCGAGGGTGCGGCATTCTTCAAGAAGTCCCGGGCCCGCCGCCCTGTGTATCGCCCCGTCCACGCCTCCTCCGCCGAGAAGGGTGTTGTTTGCGGCATTGACGATTGCATCGACATGCAGTCCGGTAATGTCGCCGACTGTTATCCTTATCGAATTTTCCTTGATTTTCATAAAAACGCTTAGAAGCTGTTTAAACAGTTTCTTATATTTTTTACAAAAATGATAAAAATTTTATAGTTTTTCGGGAGTTTTGCTGTCTAATTGTACGAAAACAGTTTTCATAAACTCTTTAAAGGCGCTTTTAATAAGGATGAAGATGGAACAGAAGGAACAGGAATTTACAAGATTGGTTGAGAAGTACAAGACGGTCATCTATGTGGTGTGCTACATGTTTTCGGACTGCCGTGAGGAGGTGGAGGACCTTTTTCAGGATGTGCTGGTGAGGCTTTGGAAAGGCTACGATACGTTCCGAGGGGAGGCCGATGTTAAAACATGGATTTACCGTGTGAGTCTGAATTGCTGCATCAACCGCCAGAAGAAAATCAGGCGTTCCGGCACCCATGTCCCTTTGAGTATGGATTCGGATTTTTTCGACGACATCGACGACAGGGCGTTACAGGTCAGGCGGCTCTACGAGAGGATTAACCGTCTCGGGCTGATAGATAGGGGGATAATCCTGCTTTGGCTTGAGGGCCTGACATACGAGGAAATCGGCCGGATCATCGGTATTTCAGTAAAGAATGTTTCGTTCCAGCTCCACAGGATTAAGGAAGAACTGAAAAAACAGGATTGAATTGAAAATCGGAATTGAATTGAAGTATGGAATTGAATGAAAATCAGAATTTACAGGAGGAAGGAATCATGGATGCTAATGACGATATGAGACAGGTATTGGATGAATTGGGACAGATGCGCGATGAATATGCCAATCTGAAGGAAGAACTTGACCGGCAGAAGATTATCAATGGAAAACTGATGGAAAACACTTTCCGGAAGAATGTAGATGTGTTGGATAGTAACAGGAAAACAGGCATCGCCGTATGTGTCGTGATGACCTTGTTCCTTGCGGCGTTAGCAACTTTCATGGAGGCCTTTGCGCTGCCCGTAGCGGCCGGACTGGCATTGTGCCTGATTGTCATGGCAGGATATATCGTGGTTTACCGCAAGCTGGACTTCAAGGACGGTATGGCCGATATCAAGACTACTGCACTGAAAGTCAGGCGGTTCAGAAAAAATTACATAAGGCTTCAGCTTGCATCGTACGTTTTGGCAATCGGTTTTATCATTATTTCGGCTCCGTTTATTTTCCCGGGATTCCTTGCCACGGCCAAAGGCCTGGCGGCTATTGCGTTGTTTTTCATAGTCATCTTCATCGCCTGTGCCTGTGCGCAGTATTTTACTGACAGGAAAGTGCTGAAGGCATGCGATGAAATCATAGACAGGCTGGAGGAGGGGGAGGAATGACCGGCAAAAATTGTTTCCGGAGGCGTGCTTTCAAGAAGCATTACAGTGATGCTTGGCTTTCATCTTGGCTGAAATGTACGTCTTCTTTGAGGTGTCCTTTCTCAATCTGGGGCCTGATGAAGTTGTCGATGGAGTAGTCCCAGAGTGCTTTTGAGCCTTCGGCGGAACGGGAGTTGCGTTTGAGTACCTGGCTGAGCGTGCGGCCTTCTTTCGCCCATGACAGGCCGTCGGTGGCCGCCTGGAGCATAAGGGGCTGGAAATTGTCGAGCGAATGGGCGAACCGGGCTTCAGGGGTTTCCCATGCTTCGAACTCGTCCCAGAGAGAACGGAATTTTACCGCCAAATCTTCGGGAAGTGCTGAAAAAAGTTTTTCGGCGGCGGCGTTTTCCCTCTCTTTCTGGGTCTTGAGCCCTTCGGTGTCGTATGCGAAGGTGTCCCCGGCGTAAACTTCCACCAAATCATGAATCAGGACGATGCTTACGACTTTCAGCAGGTCTATGGGCTCGTTTGAATATTCGGAAAGCAGCAGGGCCATTACGGCCATGTGCCAGGCATGTTCGGCATCGTTTTCAAGTCGCTTGCCGTCAGTAAGGTATGTGCGGCGCTGGATGAATTTTTCTTTGTCTATGAGGCGGCAGAAATCCACTATCTGCCCGAGTCTTTCGTTGTCTGTCATTGTTCAAAATTTTATATGCCGGGCAAAGTTATCCATATTTTCAAGACATCGGTTGCGAATACGATGTTTTTTTGTCTCGGGAAAATATAACTGTTTCAATCATGGGAAAATTAAGGATTGCCGTATTAGTGTGTCTTTGTTGCATGGCTTACAGTTGCACCGGCAAGGGGAAGAGTGTCGAATTTACTGTCCTGCAATGGAATATATGGCAGGAAGGGACAATGGTGCCTGGAGGGTATGATGCCATAGTCGATGAGATTGCGAGGTTGCAGCCTGATTTTGTGACTTTCAGCGAGGTGAGGAACTATGACGGGACAAGGTTCTGTGACAGGATTATCCGGTCGTTAGGGGAGAGGGGACTGGTTTATTATTCGTTTTACAGTTATGATTCAGGGCTTTTAAGCCGGCATCCCATAACGGATTCGACGACTGTGTTTCCAGAGAACGGCGATCATGGCAGCATCTATAAGATGGTGTCTTCGATAGGCGGGCGCAGGATAGCGGTTTATACGGCCCATCTGGATTATCTTAATTATGCGTATTACAATGTAAGGGGGTACGACGGTTCGACATGGGAGGAAATTCCCGTTCCGTCTTCAGTGGCGGAAATCCTGTCGGTGAACGATGCTTCACAGCGCGATGATGCGATAAGATGTTTTATCGCGGATGCGCAGCAGGAGATTGACGAAGGCGCGGTTGTGGTTCTCGGCGGGGATTTCAATGAACCTTCGCATCTTGACTGGATTCGCGAGACCAAGGACATGTATGACCACAACGGTTTCATAGTGCCGTGGACTGTCACACTGATGCTGGACAATGCCGGTTTTACGGATGCGTACAGGGAGATGAATCCGTCCGTTACGGATTGCCCCGGTTTTACTTTTCCGGCCGACAACCCTCTCGTTCCGGTGGAAAGGCTGACCTGGACTCCCAAAGCCGATGAGCGTGAAAGAATCGACTATGTTTTCTATTATCCCTGCAAAGGGCTCGATTTGACGGACGTTGCCGTTTTCGGCCCGAAGGGAAGCATCTGCAAATCACAGAGGGTGACAGAGGTTTCCGATGACAGGTTCATCGAACCGCTCGGGGTGTGGCCGTCGGATCACAAAGGGGTGGTGGCAAGGTTTTCCATGTCATTGCCGTGCCTTTAACCTTTCCCATGCCTTGCCGTTGAACAGGGCGGTATGCGGAAGGGTTTCAAGCATTTTTGGCAGGCGGCACGATGGGATTGTGAATGCGAGCAGCCCTGAAGGCGCAAGGTAACGTGCAGAAAGGTCTGTCATGCCGAGGAAGCACCTGTATCCGTCTGGAAGATGGTTTTCCGCCACGGCAAAAGCGATGGTGGAGGCGCACCCGGAGCCGAATTTGACTGTAACGGTATCCGGTTCATTCCTGTCGTAAAACGCCCATGCCGCAAGCCCGGATATGATGTCCGGCGTGGCGAAGAAGATAAGGGCTTCGATGCCGTCCCAACTGTCCAGATGGTCTATGCGCATGAAATTGAGGTATGGTTTTGCTGCCGGGACGATTCCGAGGCCTGCTACATAGTCTTTGACAAGTGCCGGGGTCTGTTTGTAGCACTCGGTCTCGGATACGAATACGGCGGTGCGTTCCGTCATTTCGCCACGGCCGAGATAGGTGCGCCCTCCCATGCAGTTGATGAAATCCCCTTCAAGAGTCATGTCCCTGCCGTCGAGTATCATCTTATAGGCCCCGACAATGCAGCGAATGCCGTGTTTTACTTTCGCGCGCGGTGTGTCGCTGAATCCGAAGGCAATCGGAAGAAGCGCATTTTCCCCGAATGCGGTGCGGTATGAAGTGATGAATTGCGTGGGTGTCATGGGTTTGAAGTGTGTATGAATTTTCAGCAGCCGCTCCCGTCAATGCTGCATGAAGCCCCTTCGGGAAACCGTCCGTTTCCGGCAGGGCGGGAGTGTAGTCCGGCCTCTTCGGGTATCAGGGTGACCCGTCCGTCTTCAAGCACGAAGCATGGGATTCCGGCGGCTCCGCGCTTTCTGGCGCTGTCGAAAGCCGGGTCGGTGTCCCGCAGGCGGAGGAACTCCTTGAGTTTTCTTACGTGGCTGCCGATATCGATGATTTCGTATCCGGATTTTCCTTCTATCTGCTTTTCTACCCATTCGCAGTCCGGACAGGTGGGCATGCTGTAGACTTTTATCATGATTTTCCCTCTTCTTTTTTGTCTTCTTTATTGTCCGGTTTGCCGTCGAGGTCTATGCCGTGGGACTTGAATATCTTTTTCAGGTGCAGCCTGAAACCGAGGTTGATTAGCAGCACGAAGGCTACTACGATTATAATATAGATGATGACTGCAAGCGGTTCCATAGTTCCGTGTGTTAATGACTTTATAATAAGGTTCCCGGTTTTCGGGTTTTGCCGGCAGCAAATTTAATGAAAATTACCCGGAATTTTCCGAATTTCCTGAATTTTCCGAAAAAGCCAATCGGTAATTTGGTTACAAATCCCCGTAATAAAGTTATCGGCCCGTTCCCGGATGGCAATTAATTTTGTCTCGTGAATTTTTATGAGTTTTTAAGTAAAAAAATATGGGGACATTCAAAAAATTATCCGTGGCCATAATGGCGTGCATTTTATGCGCAGGGTGTGGCGCGGAACAGGACGAACAACTTAATAATGAGAAATTTATGGAAGAGAAACTGAATCTTGCGGAAGAATGGGACAAGGTATTCCCGCAGAGTGACAAGGTCATTCATAGTAAAATAACTTTCCACAACCGTTATGGTGTGACCCTTGCGGCTGATTTGTACATTCCAAAAATGAAAAAAGGAAAATTGCCGGCAATCGCGATGAGCGGGCCTTACGGGGCGGTAAAAGAGCAGGTTTCCGGACTTTATGCACAGACGTTGGCCGAGCGTGGTTTTCTGACCATTGCCTTTGACCCTTCGTTTACGGGCGAGAGCGGGGGAGAGCCGAGGGCTGTTTCTTCTCCTGATATCAACACCGAGGATTTTTGTGCGGCGGTGGACTATCTGTCTGTCCGTGAGGATGTAGACCCTGAACGCATAGGCATCCTGGGCATTTGCGGTTTCGGAGGCTTTGCGGTGAATGCGGCTGCAATCGACACCCGTATAAAGGCTACTGTTGCCGTTACGATGTACGATATGACCAGGGTTTCCGCCAAAGGCTATTTCGATGCCGATGATAATGCGGATGCGCGTTATGAAATGAAAAAAAGGCTCAATGCACAACGTACTGAAGATTATAGGAACGGGACGTATGCCCATGCGGGAGGCAATCCCGAGGTAGCTCCGGCCGATGCTCCCCAGTTTGTCAAAGACTATGTCTCTTATTATAAGACGGAGCGTGGCTACCATCCTCGGTCATTGGGCTCTAACGATGGTTTCAATACTACAGCCGTCCTCTCTATGATTAACATGCCAATCCTTGCGTATGCCGGTGAAATCCGCAGTGCGGTGCTGCTTGTCCATGGGGAGAAGGCCCATTCGCGCTATTTCAGCGAGACCGTTTATGAAAAACTTTCCGGCGGCAACAAGGAGCTGCTGATTGTCCCGGGGGCCGTCCATACGGATTTGTACGACAACTTGGAGGTGATTCCTTTCGACAGGATAGAGGAGTTTTATAATGAGTATTTGAGATAAAATGAACTCTGCTGCGTAGTAAGGGGCAGGCATGTCTGTGATTTGACAGGCATGCCTGTCCCAAGTAGTCCGCAATCCAATGTCAATGATGAATCGCTATCATTGAAAAATGGAATTGTTGAAATTAGCATTATTCCAGCTCGGGCCAAACCGGTAAAGCATGTATAAGTGTCCAATTCGGGAGCAACGCTTTCTTGCCGGAGAGGTATCCGTAGAATTTGCAAGACTCAGAAGCTGTTTAAAATTTTTTCTCAGAATGTTTGAGACATGCTTTTGTGCAGGTTTTTGTCGTTTTTTTGAGGAGAATAGCAGCGCTATTGTGTGATAAAAACGACAGAAAGATGCCGGAATGATGCCTCAAAGAACTTTTGAAAAAATTTTAAACAGCTTCTCAAAGGAGGCTATGTCAAGTCCGTTTTTCCTTAGCCAATATGTGCATGAGCCAAGTCACCATTCCATCGAACGGTGGCAACATCATTTTCGGCGGTTTCCGATACTGCATGCGGAACTGGCGTTCAACTCGCAGGAGGTAAATTTCGATAAGATGGCGGAGCGTTTTCGAAATGGACGCCCGGTGTCTCATCGGTCTAAAGTGGGGCCACGATGAAGACAACCTCCATACACGGACGGCCTGGGAAAGCCCCCTTTTATTCTTGCAGGCTTTCCGCTGTAAATTTCTTGCGGTGTTTGACGATGGTCTTCATGTTCGTCTGCGCCCATTCGGTCAGCTGGGTAATGAGCGGCACGAGCGAGCAGCCTATTTCCGTCAGGCGGTGCTGGGACTTGACCGCAACATAGCCCAGCAGATATGGGTGCGTGAGCGTCTGGTGGATGCTCAGGATATCAAGATAGACACGCAGGTGGAGGACTTCATCGCCCTCTATACCCCTGTGGCCGTGGACCTCCGTTTCGTCCTGGCCATGCTCAAGATCAACAACGACCTGGAGCGCATCGGCGACTATGCCTACAGCATCGCCCGTTTCGTCAAGGAGACTACGGTGCAGAGTCTGGATGCAGGTCTGATAGAAAAACTGCAGCTGGAAAGGATGTTCGCTGTCGTGCTGGAGATGATGAACGAGCTGCAGAATGCTCTTATGGATGAGAATCCGGCAAAAGCCTCATCAGTCATCGACATGGATGACGAGCTGGACAGGCTCAAGGCCGCTTCCGACAGTATCCTTATGGATTATGCCAAGGGCCATCTGGACGAGCTGCCTGTGGCCATGGGACTCGGCAGCATCTTCCGCAAGCTTGAGCGCACCGGTGACCATCTGACCAACATCGCGGAGGAGATAGTCTTTTATATCGATGCCAAGGTTCTGAAACACAACCCGAAGAAGGAACCAGAAGCAAAATAGGCGGAAACGGTTGCGAATCAGATATGTCGTTGATGGCTATGATAGGCATTCTCCGCCAGGCTTCTTATATTTGCCAGGAGTGGTGCCGGTAAGTTTCTTAAAGACGGCGTTGAAGAACTGCAGGCTCTGGAATCCGAGAATACGGGCTACGTCCGAGGGTGCGGTATTGCTGTCAC
Source organism: Muribaculum sp. An289 (assembly GCF_002159555.1). Taxonomy (GTDB): domain Bacteria; phylum Bacteroidota; class Bacteroidia; order Bacteroidales; family UBA932; genus Merdivivens; species Merdivivens faecigallinarum. The sequence continues at coordinate 16,377 of NZ_NFIV01000015.1, read as the reverse complement.
ACAGCATTTTACGTGCCATATCAATCTGCTTGAGCTGGATGTATTCAGCAAAAGTCTTGCCGGTCTCGAAACACAGCAAGTCGCAGAGATAGGCCGCGGACAGGTTCAGATGCCTTGAGAATGCGGCAGGTGAGGGCATGCCGGTGTCATGAATACGTCCAGATGTGATGTATTCGTCCACCATAAGCTCCAGCCGGGCCATAATATCCTTGTTAGTGTTCTCACGGGTAATGAACTGTCTTTCGTAGTACCGGCTGCAGTAGTCCAGCAGCAGTTCAATATGACGGGAGAGAATAGTTCCGGTATGTGTGTCTATCGGATGATGCAGTTCCTCCTCAATGTTCCAAAGGCAACAGGTGATGCTTTCAGTCTCGCGTCTGGACAGGTGCAGGGCCTCCTCCTTCCGATAGTTGAAGAAAGTGTAGTTACGTATATGGCTGTCCAGGGTTGTCCGGTATATGAGGTCCGGGTGGAAGGCCAGAAGCCATCCTTTGTCCGGCAGTGTATTGTCTCCGGTCATGCGGAATATCTCACCTGGCTTGAGAAAGACCATGGTCGCATTGTTGTAGTCGTAGTACATCCGGCCGCAGCAGCTGCATCCTCCCGGGCACTCCTCAATCAACAGGATGGCGTAGAATTCAAACTTGACCGCCTCGCTTCCCAAGTCGGGTTTCTCCAGGTTGATAAGTGTGGCCTGGGGGTGCAGGGTCTCGGTGCACAGGCACTTGTTGCACTCGCAAACGGTCTTTATATCCAGTGTCTTATGACATCCCATAGCTGTCTGTAAAAATCAGTGCAAATATATGCTGTCTTCTGTTTCCGTAGTTACCACTTTTACAGAATACGGTAACAATATTAAGGAAAATCAGGGCTGGTGGTGTCTCGGTGCTCAAGGTATGCTGCGGTCCAGGCGAGTGTGTAGTAGATGACAGTCTGGATGGCAAGGGCCTTGAGTTGGGGGGCAATCATGGCGAGGGTGCAGCCGGCGCTGCTCAGGTTGATGAAAGCATGTGCGGCGAAAGTGGATGGGAAGATATAGGAGAACAGCCTCCAGAAAGCGGGGAAGGCTGTTTCCGGCCATGAGAATCCAGTGAGGAACAGACATACAGGTGACATGAACAGAAATAGTACGAATACGGTTTCGCGGCGGGTGATGAGACTGCTGAAGGTAAGGCTGAATGTGACACAGGCCGCGAGGTAGAAAAGCAGGAATACCAGGATGTCTCCGAAACGGCCATATTGGGGAAGACCGAAGATTCGTGGTACAAGTACTGCTATGTAGATGCTCAGGCCCGTATAGATAAGATAATATGCTGCCCCTCTGCCCAATAGGGTACGGGATATGTCGCGCCCCTTCAGTTCCGGCATAAGCAGGGCGTTACGGTCGTGTTCCCTTTTTGTTCCCGCCAGCATGGAAGAGCCGTAGAACATGGTCTGCTGTATGACAAGCATCAGTGCTGCCGGAATAAAGAAGAACCCGTATGCGAATCCTCTGTTGTATGGGATGTTCTCTTCATAAGGCATTGCCTCTACCAGCTGGATAGCACTCTGGCCGCTTATGCCCATGGCAGAGAAACGTTGTATCTGTATATCGTGCATCTCACTGAGCATTACGTGATTGACTGCCATCAGCAGATTCTTGTAGTAGAGGAAACTGCTCATGTCCGCATAGGTGGAGATACGGGCCTGTCTCCCGCAGGTGACGGCGTCTCCGTAGTCCTCAGGGAAAAGCACGATGCCGTTGATCCTTCTCTCCCGCATGAGTCTGGCGGCCTCCTCCATGTCCGTGCAAGTGTAAGCTATGCTTATCTCTCTGGTTGCGTCCATTTTTCGGATAAACCGTCGGCTTTCGGTACTGTGCGAGAGATCCACGACAGCCACCGGTGTATCGTCCACAGTACCGTTGCTGTAGACTATTCCGTATATCAGCGGATAAGCCAGTCCAGCCAGGAAAAAGATGACCATCACCCCGCTGTCACAGAATATCATGCGCAGCTCATTGGTGAATACGTAGTACCAGTCCCTGCGCCATTGTCTGAGATATCGTATCATGTCAGTTTTTGGGATAATTCAATTTTCTGAAAGCCTTGCCGAGTCTTTTGAGGACAGTAAAAGGCAGAAACAGGAATATCAGCAGATGCACAGCCTCGGGCCACCATGCTGTGAAGCCGGCTCCGAAAACGGCTTCCTGCACATACATCTCATAGTAGTGACGCAGCGGGAATATTGCGGAAAGGCCTCTTACATACGGCGGCATGGCTTCTGCCGGAAAGGTGAATCCTGCCATTGAGAATGCCAGCACACTATATAGTGCAGATATGCTGATGCAGAGTCGCAGTACCGGCAATGTCCCTATGAGGAATATCCCTACGGCTTCGCTGGACAATACCAGCAGTGTGATTACAGCCATCATGTTCAGTATATTGCCGGCGAGCGGATATCCGGCAATTCCGTACAGGACAATGTCGCAGGCCAGTCCCATCAGGGTGAATAGAAGGGTGTACGGCAGCATTTTTCCGGCCAGGGCCCTGACAGTGGAGTTGCCGGCTGTTTTCAGCAGTTGCCTGGATGTTCCGTATTTAAGTTCTGATCCGATGGCATAGACCGTTATCAGGATGACGATCATCTCCATGATGCCGGGAATCAGGATGTTGGCCAGATATACTCCGTAATCGGCAGTCGGATTGCCTATCTGGTGGGTGTCTATGGCTATCGGCTGTATCATGCCGGCCATGGATGTCTCATTCATGCCCTTAGCTGAAAGTATCTCACGCTGTGCCGCTCCGGATGCCAGATTGGCCATGGTGATCAGATCCTTGTAGGCCAGAGAACCTCCCACAAAGTATTGCGCATTGGTATAAATGGTCAACACCGGTTGCCGTCCGGATTGCATCTTTCTGGCGAAATTTTCAGGAATCACGCAGAAAGCATTGATCCGTCCGCATTGCATGGCTTTGCGGGCTTGCTCGTAGTTGCCGAATTCACAGACGCTTACGGCATCGGTTGCGTCGATCTGGCGACGAAGTTCCCTGGACAGGGACGATCCGTCCAGATCCACTACGCCTACAGGCAGTCCATGCGGCATGCCGTTTCTGAAAAAGGTCAGAAAGAATACCATGCAGAAAGCCAGCGTACCTGCCGAGGCCAGCGGATACAGCGGTCTGCGGCGCATCATCTTCAGTTCCCTTCTGACAACGGCCATCATATTCTGTCCTCCACTATCGCTGTCATGCCGGGTCTGAGTCCGTCAATCCTGTTTACAGGTCTGGCCCGGACCTCGAATGTTTTAGCATCGTATGAGCCTGACTCCTTGGTCGCCCGCCATGTGGCGTATGATTCACGGACGCAGATGTAGTAAACCTCCGTATCGTAGATGCGACTGTCTCCGAGAGCCGGTATGCGTACTCTGAGTCTGTCACCGCAGCGCAGGCCGTTGAGCATGTCTTCCCGTATGTTGAAAGTAATCCACATATCACTGAGGTCGGTTACAGTCATAATGGGAGCACCTTGTCCGACCAGTTCTCCCGTCATGGGATAGACAGCCGATACAGTACCGTCCACAGGGGAGGTGAGGTACAGTTCTCCGAGATAGGATTCCACTTCCTCAAGGGCTGCGGCGGCCTGTGAAGACAGAGCCTCCATCGTCGCGCGGTCCTCTTCTCCCGCACCTTTACGCACGAGGTCGTACTGGGCCTTGGCCGCCGCACACACCGCCTTGGCTGCTTTATACTGGGCGGTGGCCTCGTCCCATTTCTGGGCACTTATTACTTTTTCCATGTAAAGCCGCTGCATCCTGTCGAACGTCTTCTTCGCTATCTCTTCTCCGGCAGCGGCCTGTTGCCATATCTGGTATGCAGCTGTTATCTGTTCCTGACGGGCTCCCGAGGCCGTCTTTCGGTTCTGGGCATCAGCCGCACTCTTCATGGACATGGCCTGGGCCAGCTTGGAACGGACTTCCGGGCTGTCTATCACGACGAGCGTATCTCCATGGTGTACTTCCTGTCCCTCACAGGCAAGCAGATGCCCGATGCGGCCGGGAACCTTGCCGGAGATACGGTATTCGGCAGCCTCTGCCTCTCCTTGAATTACTGGAGTCTCCGGTGCGGAGACAATATATCCGGCCACGCCGACCGCTATGACTATGACCAGCAGTGCGGCTATTCCGGCCGACAGATTGTATCGTTTTCTGGATTTGGTATTCATGACATCAGTATTTTTAATTTAAGGGAAGACCCTCGGCTTTCCTAAGAGCCGAGCTGCATATGTTCAATTCTATAGAGGCATCGATATATTCCGTATTGGCCTGAAGCCATGCGGTCTGAGCTGCCGACAGGGCGGTGAAGGCTATTATGCCCTCATTGAACCCTACGGTGGCGGTGCGAAGATTTTCCTCGGCGGCAGAGAGATTTTCCCCGGCCATGCCGACTCTGCGGACAGCTTCGTTCCAACGGTGCCGGAGCTGTGCCGCCTCCATGGCCGCCATCTCCTCCGCTTGTGCCAGTTTCTCCCTCATTATAGCCGCCTCGGCCTTCGCTTTCCGAGTTTTCTGCAGTCTCTCTCCTCCATGGGTTATGGGTATGCGTACACTTACGCCCACGTTGAAAAAGCCTCCGAATGAGTTCTGAAAACTGTGGAACATGTTGGGATTGGTCACCACATAACTTCCTGTCAGTACGACCTGCGGCAGCATATCGGCCCGGACAGCAGCCACTCTCCGGTCACATATGTCAGCGGTAAGACTCAGCATGCGTAGATCCGCTCTGGCAGCCGTTATCTCCTTGTCGGTCCGTTCCGGTACTGGTCCGGAGGTCACTATCGTGTCCGCGTTCTCGTCGGACAGGACGAAATCACTGTCTGTGCCCATGCCACAGAGCCTGGCCAGAAACATCTTGGAAAGGGTCAGGGCGTTGTCGGCCTTCGTGCAGAGTATATCGGCCTCATTGGCCTTGACCTTGACCGACAGCACGTCCGAACCGGTAGCCATACCCTGCGCCTCCAGAAGTGTGACATCCGAGACAGCCTGCTGCAGCAGTTCCGAATAACTCTCGGCCAGTCGTTTCCGGGCTGCCACCGACACTGTCTGCCAGTAAGCCATATCCACACTGAGCAGAGTCTGCTGGAGTCTGTCCTCGTACCCGATGTCCGCAATGTCCACGGCCAGACGGGCCATCCGGTCAGCATTTATTATCTTCCCGCCCATAAAGACCGGCTGCACCACAGTTACTGCTCCGGCAAACACATTTGTCACATCCAGTGTCAGTGCCTTGTCAACCTCCACGCGGAGGTCGTACAGAGGACCTTCTGCGTTCAGAAATTCTGACACACTCTCGGGAAGCAGTGACAGGTCGCGGCTGTTGTACTGATAAGTGCCCGTGGCCGATATCTCCGGGAACCAGTTGGCCAGGGCGCTCTTTCTGTCGTAACCGGCAATCTCCTGTTTTCTGCCTGCTATTGCAAGTTCCTTGTCGGCGGCAATAGCCAGGTCGCGGCACTGCTGCAGGGTCAGCGTCCGCGGCTCTTTTTCCGAGGCCGCTGCCATGCAAAGACTTGCCGGCAGTGCAACGCCTGTAAGCATGATGATACGGTAAATCATTCTCATCTTCAATTTGCAATTTCGTAGTTTTGTGCGGTGGCAATTCAAAGAAAATGCCCAAAAGGAGCCAAAAAGTGCCTGAAAGGGACTGTTTTTTGTCAAAAGGGAGAAAGATGCTATGTTTGCACTATGAATTCAAAAACTGAAGATATGATTGACACTCCTGTTTTCCACACTATAGATATCGCCAGGTTCAGAAGGGCGTTTGCCTCGGCTGACAGCATAGGTATAGGCAATGACTTCTGTATCGTGGACATGAAATACGACAAATGTCTGGAGGTGTTGACGCATCCCTGCCGCCTGAACGCCTATCTGGCTTTTTTCTGCATATCGGGACGGTTACGCCTCAATGTCAACATGACGGAGTTTGAGGTACGGGAAAATACCCTCTTCATCAATATCCCGGGAGATATCATGCATGTGGCGTACATAGAGGAGGGTCAGAAAGACAGGCTGCGATTTGTAGTGGTTGCCGCCTCCAAGGCCTATCTCTCAGGTGTACACGTGGATATAGACAGACTTTTTTCGGAGGGCATGCGTCTGATAGACAATCCCTGTTCGGAACTTATGCCGCAGGAGAAAGAGACGGCGGCTTCCTATCTGGAACTGGCTCACCGCCTGCTGACATCTGCCATGCCGTACAAGCGGGAGTGTATAGGTCAGTTGCTGTCTTCTGTATTCTATTTTGCAGCCGGAATATATTCCCGCAATCGCGGTTCTGCGCATCACTGTCCGGCCGCAGGCACTACGGCCAGGTGCCGGACTGCGTTCGACAGTTTCCTCAAGCTCGTCGCCAGGCACCATACCGTGCACAGGGATATAAGTTTCTATGCGGGGGAGATGTGTATGTCCACCAAATACTTGTCCAAGCTGGTCAAGAAGGCCACTGGCAGGACGGCCGCGGACTGGATAGACTCCTATGTTATCACAGAGGCAAAGAATATGCTTCGCTATTCGGATATGAGCATCAAGGAGATAATTGAGGCACTCCATTTCTCCGACCAGTCATCCTTTACCAAGTTCTTCAGGAAAAGAACCGGTCAGACTCCCCGCCAGTACCGCATCGGACCGCGTTCCGGTACTTCCGCTTAGAAAAATCAGGCGGTTTTATGAAAAATAATGTCAATGTGTTGTTTTTTCACTACTTTTGCGGTGAAATTCAACTATCCATAAAATGAACAAAGAACTGATTACAAGTAAGCTCCTGTTCCGGTTATTGGCAGCAGTTCCGGTGTTATTGTCCGGATGCGCGGAATTTGAGGACTATTCATCCTCGAAGAATGACAGTGAGTATGTAGAGATGGTCTTCACGCAAGACAATGAGGGTACGAAAGCTGAGATTGGAGAAGACGGCAGCGGATCTTTCACAGAAGGAGACAAAGTCGGACTTTATATCTATGGAGAGCAGACAAGACAGGTCATACTGACCATGGAGGACGGGCAATGGACTCCGAAACTGCAGAAAAGTGAGCTTGGCTCGGGTACTGTGCGCCTTTCAGCATACTATCCGGCCAGAGAGGATGTCTCGCCTGAGACAAACCTGCACACGCATCGTGTGGACACCGACCAGACCGGTAACGGGTATGAGGACTCTGACTTGTTGTGGAGCCACCTTGACATAGAGCAGGAAGATATTACCGGGGATGTGATAGAGATGCCCTTTATGCACGGTATGCACCGTCTGTCAATCAATATCTCAAGTGACGAAGGCTCTCTTCCTGATGATCTGACTGTCACTGTGAGGAATATTACGGAAGGCTCATTCGACCTCTCGACAGGAGGTATTGACACTCCTTCCGGTACAATGGAGGACATAACGCCCCGCATATTGTCCGAGGGAAAGTATTCGGCGATTCTTTTCCCCGGGGATCTTGGGGAATATGCCGAAGGATGGGTGGAGATTTCCGCAGGTGGAAAGACATCCGTCTACAAGGCACCGGCAACGATCGGAGAAAGCAGTGTGTTGGAGAGCGGGAAGGAGACCGTACTCAATCTGCGTCTCAAATCCGACGGAGATATCGGAACCGACCCTGACCCTGATCCTGATCCTGACCCGGATATAGACTACGGCGGCAAGACGTGCTGGGTTTACGGGGTCAAGACCGCCAGCCTGCCCGATTATCCAAAAGACAACGAGTCCGTCCCTGAGTACAGTTTCTTGGTGCCTGAAAACTTCCCCAACGGTATATGGTACAAAGTATCCGGCATTGCGTATCTGAACTGGCAGAGCGACTTTTTATGGTATGACTGCGATAAGGACGATCCGGACGATAGTGGATCCCATCCTGGATACCATGACAGCAATATGTGCTGGGCGGCGGGTGCGTCAAATCTGCTGCATTGGTGGACACGGCTCAATGAACCGTATATCGAGGCGTATGATGCAAGGTACAGTTCAAATCCATGGCCGGCATATCCGCGTCCCTCTTTCGGGTTTTCCGATACTGAAGGCAGTGAAATTTTCGACTTTTTCAGAGACATATCCAGAAACAGAGGGGGTTCGGATGCCGTCGGAATTAACTGGTTTATCTGCGGGACTCCGGGAATATCATCTCCGGATCCTGATATTGATGACAATTATGGAGGATATTTCACGGAAATATTCGACAACATAGATGTTGCGTTCAGACCTGAAGACGCCATGAATAAAGAGAGTTTCAACAGGATTATCAAAGGCGCTCTGGAAAATAAGCAGGGGCTGGGTTTCGAACAGTCTAACCTGAACCAAGGGGTTACGCACGTTATGACAATCTGGGGTGTGGAATTTGATGATGAGGGTTATGTGTCCGCCATATATTATGTAGACAATAATGACCATTATAACTTTGAGGTTAGTGGAGGTTCCAATAATTACCAGCGCCACCGCCTGATACGCCAGGAGATTAGATACCGGGAAGATGGACCTTGGAAAGTGCTGATGGGAGATTCCAGCATATATCCCATATCCTGTATAACGGTTGTGGATTTGAAACGGGATATCTGGCAGAAAGAATTTCCCGAAGTTGAGATTAATGAGGATTTTATTCAATAAACGGCAAATTATCATGAGCAAGATAAAATATTACAATACATTCATGGCAGTGGCGGTTGTCCTGTTTGCAATGATGACTGTTTCCTGCGAGAAATCCCCTGTGGACAAAGGCACAGATGAGACTGACAGGATGATAGATATCCGGACATCCATCGAGGCCCTGACCAAATCACCCGCACTTGACGGGAACGGAGAGGGAAATTTCTCCAACGGGGATATCTTTACGCTTGTGGTTTCAGGAAGCGGTTTCCCGAATATAGACACAAGCTACACTGTCGGGACGACTGATCTCTCATGGGCGGATCTCAATCTGCCGGAAGATGCCGGGAACGTATATTTCTCAGGCTGCTATCCTGTCCAGGGGAAGGCAGTGGACGGAATATTGACATTTGTCGTCTCCCCAGCGGAAAAAACCGACCTGTTGCTGGCCGAGGCGGTGCAAGTCGGGAAAAACTCAGAAGATGCAGTGAGTCTGGTATTCAAGCATGCTCTGCACAAACTTGTGGTAAAGTATGTGTCCGATGATTTGACGGATGAGCAGCTGTCTGAGATATCCACATCGGTCAAGGCTCTTTCCTCATGCGGCATAGATCTGGCAAAAGGGGCAATACAGAACGGTACGGCCTCCGGACTGTCAGAGGTGGGAACCATGCATGGCAGTCAGGTATCATGTTTTATAGTTCCTCAGGAAAAAGACAATGTGACGCTTGAAGTAAGTCTCGGTGACATGGTGCGTACACTAAGTGTTCCCGACAATGATCAGGACGGCAGGCCCGTCAGCATGCTTGATGGAGGAAGATGCCTGACAGTTCAAATAAATGTATCCTCCGATAAGATTGAACTAGACGGAGTGCAGATAGAAGGATGGGGGCAGCAGGGCAGTGTTGACGGAGACATCGAGTTATAGTTTGCATTTCGCCTATTTTAACGCACTCGGTTTAATGACCCTGTAGACATTGTGTGGGAAATGCCGAAATGTCTGGATACATACCGGCTGAAATAGGAAAATGACGAGAAGTTCATCCCGGCGGCTATCTCCGACAGAGGCAGTTCCTTTTGGCACAGGAGGTTCGCAATCTCATGCAGGGTGAAGCGGTCTATCCAGTAAGTGACCGGTATGCCGCAGGCTTTCCTGCAAATCTCGGAGAGGTAGTGGAGAGTGACACAGAGGCGGGAGGGAGGTATAGTAGGGGACATCCCTATGCAGGATGTGTATATTGTTGATTCTCAATAGTATAGCACTCTAAAAGGTACAACCAGTAGGCTGGCAAGTATCTGAGAATGTGTAAGTTAGTGATTTTTAGCACCATTCTCGGCTTGTACCTCCATTTTGGAAAGTAAAAGTAAGTGTAATTTCTTGAATATCAAAATGTGCGGTACAAAAACTTGTGAAAAATGCCGTTTTTTGATGAGAAAAGGTACAAAAATGGCTCTGAAACCGAGCGGGACATTATGATTATTTTGCGAAGTATTCAGTCTTCAACCAATAGGCATAAATCGGGTCCTGGAATGAGATTTCACCGGCCTTATTATTCAATATGTCATTCTTGATAAGGGTAGCCTTTGAGCGGGATATTGAGGTCGTTGAAGAGATTTGATAGCGATGCACCACTTCAGTTGAACTGATGGTCTTTTCTCCGGCTATAAGGTTAATATAGTTTAGTTGCTGTGTGGTCAATGTTTCGGTAATTGTTACAAACAATAGACTTATGTGACAGAAATCGCTATTTCTTAAGATTGTATAAGCAGTAATAATTTGAACAGAAAAAGAAGTATTATTTCTTTTATTGTTCAAATTATCACTATATTTGCAGTATGGACAGGCAATTAAATGAAATAGGAACCATTCCAGTAACGACTTCAATCATTGAATCGTTATATCCGGAACTTAAGTCTGCTAATAAGAAAGTAACCTGGCTCGAAAAGCAAGGGATTATCATCAGATTGAAGCGGGGACTTTATGTGATCAACCCCGAATATTCAGGAAAGACTCTATCAAGTGAGTTGATTGCCAATCATCTCTATACACCTTCGTATATTTCAATGTCTACTGCACTACGATATTATGGACTTATCCCCGAGGCTGTATATGTTCATCAATCAATGACTGTAAAACATCCCCGAAGCTTTCAAACTCCAGTCGGCAATTATGACTACAAATATATTTCAAGAAAGGCATTTCCGATAGGAGTAAGGAGTATGAATAAAGGTGACTATGCATTTCTTATTGCATCACCGGAAAAGGCTTTGTGTGATTTGATTGCCAATTCTTCAAAAGTCATTCTTCGTTATATGAAGGATGTAGAGACATATCTTGAGCAGGATATTCGTATGGATATGGATGAGTTCTATAATATGGACGCAACCATATTTGAAGATTATATAAAGGTTGGCAAAAAGGCTGATTCAATTTCAACACTTCTAAAATTCTTAAGACGATGAAAAATGAAATATTCGACAATATGCTCTCCCGTTATGATTTAACAACGGAGCAACATAAGAGAAACGCCATATTTGAAGTGAACCAACAAATGATACTTGCAGGCCTGTATGCTGGGGGTTTCTTTGAATCGGCTGCGTTCTATGGTGGAACTTGTCTGAGAATCTTTCATGGCTTGCAGCGTTTCAGTGAGGACATGGATTTCTCATTGCTTGCGCAAGATGATACCTTCGATTTTACGAAATACTTCCCTGCTATCATTGATGCCTTTGCAATGGTAGGTCGTGAGGTTGAAATAAAGAAAAAAGATAAGAAGAATTTTGGGAAAATCGAATCGGCATTTCTTAAAGATAATACCGATGTGTATGATGTGACTTTCCAAACAGAGAAGTCTATAAAGATAAAGATTGAAGTAGATACATGTCCATCGTTGAACTTCAAGACGGAACAAAAGCTATTGCTCCAACCACATTCATTTATGACTCGTTGTTTCACACTTCCGGACCTGTTTGCAGGCAAGATGCACGCACTGGTCTATCGTGCATGGAAGAATAGAGTCAAAGGTCGTGATTGGTATGACTTTGAATGGTATGTGCGCCATAATGTTCCGCTGGATTTCACTCATTTGGCAGAACGTTGCAAGCAATTCAACAATGAGGATATTACTCTAGAGTTATTCAAGGAGAAGCTCATTGAGCGTCTCTCTACAGCTGATATAAAACAAGTGAAAGAAGATGTATTGCCTTTCATGCGCAATCCAAAGGAACTTGACATCTGGTCAAATGATTATTTCGTACAGTTGGCAGGGATGGTAAGAATGGGATAATCTTGTATTTATGTAATACTTTTAGTGATAAATAAAAACGACAATTATGATTAATTGGCTACATATATCTGATTTACATTTAGGTAGTGAAGGTGCAATAACGAACATGATGCGTGATGAATTGCCTGATTACTTAAAAGGACTAGGGGTAAAATGTGATTATGTGTTCTGTACTGGTGACATTCGAACAGCGAATGTAAGTCCTAACGTATTTACAGATGAAATGGTTGATTATTTGAAATCTATATGCGATGCAGTCCAGACATCGGTGGATAGATTGTATATAGTTGCCGGTAATCATGATGTTAATAGAGATATCGAGGGGCGCCAAGATGCTATAAAAAATGTCCTCTTTAAGGGTGACGGATATTATAACCCCAAAGAAGGTGTTATTAAGCAAGAAGATATGTCGGTTATTATGGCTGGAGAGAAAGATTTTGTTTCTTTTCTTGGCAATATATACAATGAAGACCGACTGAAATTTTATGGTAATCCAGAAATGCCTCATTTTAATATAGAGACAGAACATTTTAATATACTGCATGTCAACACTAATATAGCATACACTACGGGACAAGAAAGTAACGACTTGTATGTTGGTACAAATTTTTTATATAATGCAGTATGTAGGCTTAATACAAATAAGCCTACTATATTGCTTAGTCATTATCCATTTACGTCACTTCTGCAGGGAGAGAAGAAAGTCATCTCTACTATGCTACAACATAATGGAGTTCAACTTTGGCTAGCTGGCCATGAACATGACCATGTTCTGCAGAAAGTTCAATATATCTCCTCTTTACAGGCTGGTGCCCTACGCAATGAACAAGGAGGTGTGCATTCTTCTGTACTTTTAGGACAATACGATCCGACAACTTGTATGTGTTCTGTATATGCACATACATGGTTTGACGAAGGTTGGGCTAAGTATCCTTATGTCGACTTGGAAAATACGCCTAAAGATGTCTTTTCTATAGATTTAAGTCCGAAATTGAAAGGGTCTGTCGTTATTCCGCAAAATATGGAACAAGTGATAGACAATCTTACATTAAACGTAGATGTGGATTTTATTCAAAAGGAACCATTTTCCCCTGCTATTCAAAGTGATCATATCCTAGTACGTACAAACTTGTTGGAGCGTTGCATAAACATATTGAATCAAGGGAAAGTACTTGTAATTTATGGTTCTTTGAAAATAGGAAAATCGACTTTAGCAGCACAAATACATCAGTACAGGCCAAAAACTGCCATATACGATTCTGTTCTGCAGACGGATCTGGAAAATAAGGTAAAAATACTGTTACAGGAAGGAAAGGGAGGTGAAAGTGTGTTGGTAAGCACAGGGGCATTAAATCTGAATATAGCAGGACTTGATGATAGTAGAATTTGTCAGATTGAAGTACCTTTATTAACAGTCGCTGAAACCAATGAACTTGTTAATACTTATGGACCAGAGCAAAACCTGCATATGTTCATTCACGCACAGAGTTGTGGACATCCTGTTCTAGCGCGAACCCTTTGTGAATATTTGAAAGCTAATCATTGGCGATTAGATGAAAAACATTTTTCCAATCTTTTAGCATATAGTTTTGACTATAATCTGAGTAGAACAATGGCTGATTTGATGCGGACATTGTTAGCTGATACGACTGATCGCGCTTTGCTAAATCGTCTGTTGATTGTGAATGGTACTTTCACTGAAGAAGATGCATGCAAATTAGCCGGAATTAATCCAGCTATTGACGAACCAAGAATGCGATTAAATGGATTAGTTCCTACATGGGTAATGCCATTAAATAATTGTTTTAATGCGAATCCACTTATCAGTAAATTATGGAAGCCCGATATGCCAGAACAGACATTCAAAGATGCCAATTTAGTATTAGCAGAAGGTCTTTTGACTAAGAAAAAAGTACTTGGAGAATATGATGTACTGAATTATATCCTATACAGTATAAGAGGTGGTGCGGATGACAATGCTGGAAGAATGTACATCACAACCTTAATGAAATTGGATGATATTGGAGAATTACCACATGGAAGCCTCCTTTGTAAATTATGGATGGATGTTCCCTTACCCGAGGGAATGTCTATTGATATCAAGATAGGAGTACGTTATCTTCAAATTGCACTTATCAAAGATCTGAGTGCAATTCAACGATCATTCTTGATAAAGGATTTAAAAGACAATGTTTCTAAATGTACTGATGCTGAAAAAATACCGTTCTATAGCAGCATGATTACAATGATTTGTTGGATGGAAGGTGACATTGAGGGAGGGTTGTCACATTATCATCGATACCTGAAAAGTAAAGGGGATGACAATAAACTATTAAAGACTATTGGAGATGCAAAACCATTTTTTGATAATAACATTTGGCTTTTCCTTCTGCGTTTGTCTAATGAACAAGATTTCATTAACTGGCTTGATGTATTCAAGGCAGATGATATTGAATACTCACATAACGACCATGTAATTTGCGAGTGTTGTTATCTTGCAATAGAACGACTTTGGAGATATCATTTAGGGGGTAAACCCGTTAATGATCGTGTGGAGATATTATTCAGAATTTTGGCAAAAGCAGAACTTAAGCGCTGTTCAGAACTTGCTATCGCTTGTATTTTTGCAATTATGGAGATTTTTAACTCTGAACACCGTTATGAAGAAGCTCGATCGCTATATGAAAGCAAGTATTCTAAGTATGAGGAATTGCCATTTGCGCAGTTGATTTTGAATGGTTCAATGGGGAATAGCTACTTCCGAGATGTTGCTGAAGTACATGGTCATGCTCTTGACTACTTTAAAAGGTCACTTTCGATTGCAGATACCGAGTTGATTCCCAATATTATGTTGCATGTTAAGCAAATGATGGCATACGTTCTGGCTGAGACTAATATTAATGCGGCAGTAAAAGAACTTGAAGAGGCACTGCAATATGTTTCTGATGTTAAACATCGTATAGATATATACGAATATTATCAGTGTATAGGAGAGTTGTCATATGCATATTGGTGTGCGGGCAATAGACAGAAAGCTGTTGAAAAACTATCAGAATGTGTGCGTTTTGTCACGAATGACCTTCAAGATGGCAAAGAAAAATTTGCCAAGATCTTTATCTGTTTATTAGGGTGTCTAATAATAAAGTATCAGTGTGACTTAGATAACAAACCTATGCCTAAAGATCAAGCGATTCCTCATCATGGAATGTTCACTGAAAATGACTTAAGTTCATTTGATGATCTATATAGCGAAGACCGTATCTATACCTCCAGTTATCAGATGTGTAAGCTGTGTAAAATGGTCGGCTTAAGGAATTTGGCTCGTGAATGGGCGCATAGAACACTGGATGCATGCAAGAAAAGAGGCGAAGTTTGCGAGATTCATTATCTACTCTTCCTGTTATTACCATATTTTATTGAGGATAATGATAAAGATGCCATACTTTTTGTAATTAATCATACATGTGAAGCGCAGCGCATTAGTTATGAGAATCACCCTGAACTGCATAAAGAAAATGCAGACTTTGAGTTTGTTGAGTTTAGTATAGTACCTCTTCTAATGGTGTCGCTTAGTCAGAATCTTCGTGGAGATGATAGTGGTTTGAAACTCATTAAGAAGGTATTGGACAATTATCATCCAGTGAATAATCCTGAAAAATTTGAACTAGTAAAATCTGTGTTTGATAGACCTTCGTATGATAAAGACTATATAGCGGAAATTAATAAGTTGGATATGAATGATAACTATGTTGTTTATATTTGTGCTTATCTGATGACAGCTTATCAGAGTGAGGCGGATTATGCATTCTCACTTCTAATTGCACTTTTGCCTATGTTGGAGAAACAATTGATTCAAATCTTGGGTGAAGATATAAAACCTATTATTAATCATTTTGTGACTGATTTTTGGAAGGCTAAAATTCTAACAGATCCTAACGAATTCAAAGATTACGAGTTCCTTCGAGAAAAGGGGCTTCCACTTATTGAAAAGTATGAAGGAAAAATAAATCAGGCAAATCATACGATGCTTATCGTGAGCAATCATATAAATAAACTAATTAAGCTTAATGGCTTACAGGAGGATTGGATGGATAGGTGATCTTTTTGCTTATCAATATTCCTACACTAGGGACTGTCGTTAAATTCCGTCATTATGAGTCAATCGGCAGACTGTCCCTGTAATTTTTCCGATCGAACTCATCTTTTTATATTTTCGGCTCCGTTTCGGAGCCCCTTTTTTCATTTTTGGACTTAACTGGAGCCAATACTCCAGTGAAAGGGCCGTTTCTCACTCACCTCGAACATCAGGCAGCCTGGGCAATTTCGTTGACTTCCCGCCGGACGAGCTGTACTGCATTCGCCGTGTGGATGCCAAAGATGATTGCATCACTTTAAATGTACCGTCCATGTCACTTTCAAATGTACCGGGCATATCAGAATGAAATGTACCGTCTGTATCACTTTGAAATGTACCGCCTGTAGCGGAA
>NZ_NFIV01000014.1 GCF_002159555.1 Muribaculum sp. An289 | reverse complement strand
TCCACTGCACGCCGGTCTTCACGATGTACAGGATGCCGTCAAAAACAGAGCGCAGTGAATATTTTCTGAATCTTTCTTTGGGGTCTAACATATTTTTTATAACTTGCCACTGTTTATCAGTCAGGTTGGTTGGGTACTTATGCATAACTTTAATGTCTTGATAATCATAAAGTTACGAAAACATTCCAATTAACCTACTGATTTACAATTAATTATAAATAAATTTAAACAGATTCTTATGACAAAAACTATCCGTATCCTATCCCTTGTCGTTTCAGCTGCTTCTCTTGCCGTATCCTGCAATTCCGGAAGCTTTACCGGGAAGCCTTACGAAGTGAAAGTTTCGGGCCAGGGCATAGATTTTCTGCCGGACAGTTCGTACGCGCTTGTGTGGAAGCGGGGAGATGATATAAGATTCGACCCGGTCGTTGCGTATTCGTTCATAACCGGCGGAAAATTCGAGCTTTCCTTTACGGATTCGCTCGTACGTACTTATGAACTGTATTTGCTTGAAGATTTGTCCTTGCCGAGCCAGTTGCAGTTTTTCCAGTTTTTCTCGGACAAGGTGCCGGTGAAGTTCACTTTCAGCAATGAGTACGGGAGCATCCATGCTGATGTCGATGCGAGCAAGGAAAATGAGGAGATATATGTTTACCGAAACAAACGGGATGAAATGTTCAGGGTTACGGACAGCCTGTACAATGAATATTTTGAATATATAAATGAAAAATACATCGAGCCGGAAGCGGATTTTCCCGAGGAAGGTACCGATGAGTACAACAGGTTGAAGGCTTGGACGGATTCAATCTGGGAAATGGAAGACGTGATATCCCCGTCGTACCGGGAATGGGAACAGGACAGGATGAGGACTCACAAATCATTGGCGGCTTTGGAAAAGATAACGGTAACACTTGAATCGGAAATCGGAGAAATTACCATATCTGCTGCCGATGACAGCCTGAGCCCTGTATACCTTGAACTTTTCAACGAGTATAAGGAAATCTATCCGGACAATCCGATGGTCAGGTCGGTGGAGGAAAAACTGGCAGTGATGGCTTCTTTGCGGCCAGGCAAACCCGCTCCGGATTTTTCCGCCCCTTCTCTTGACGGTAGCCGCCATTCTCTTTCGGAGCTGATAAAAGGCAAGGTCGCAGTACTCGACTGCTGGGCTTCATGGTGCGCTCCGTGCCGCAGGCATTCGATAGAACTGATACCTCTCTATGAAAAATACAAGGACAAGGGCTTTACGGTGGTCGGCGTTGCCCGTGAATATGAAACTCTGGATGACATGAAGGCCGCGATTGAAAGCGACGGCTATCCGTGGATTCAGCTCTATGACCTTGACGGCGCCGAGGGCGTATGGCCCCTTTACGGCCTGTCTGATGCCGGCGGAGGGATTTTCCTGATAGACAGGGACGGAAAGATAGTCAGGCATGTCCGGGAAATAAGTGAGGTTGAAGAATATCTGAAGGAAAACCTCTGAAAATTTTTGATGAAATTCTCTGAAAAACTTTGATAAAATTCAGAAAACCCGGTTGCAATTGTGTGATTCGCCATATTTTCATTATCTTGCAATGTTTTATTGAAAACAGGCGATTTGCACTATGAAAGGAATAGTTTTGGCCGGAGGGTCGGGGACGAGGCTTTACCCGATAACCAAGGGTGTCAGCAAACAGTTGCTGCCGATTTACGACAAGCCGATGGTGTATTATCCAGTATCCACCCTGATGCAGGCCGGGATAAGGGACATACTCGTGATTTCCACTCCGGAGGACTTGCCGGCTTTCCGCCGCCTTCTCGGTGACGGAAGCGATTTCGGTGTGCGGTTCTCGTATGCCGAGCAGCCTTCTCCCGACGGGCTCGCGCAGGCTTTCATCATAGGGGAGGAGTTCATCGGGGACGATTCCGCCTGCCTTGTGCTCGGGGACAATATATTTTACGGTTCGGGTTTTCCCGCAATGCTCAAAGAGGCCGTAAGGACAGCAGAACGGGAAAGCAAGGCTACAATCTTCGGTTACAGGGTGAGCGATCCCCAAAGATACGGCGTGGCGGAGTTCGACAAGGACTGGAACGTGCTGTCGATAGAGGAAAAACCCGCCGAGCCCAAGTCCGATTATGCCGTCGTGGGGCTTTATTTTTATCCAAACAAGGTGGTGGATGTTGCCAAGCATGTCAGACCGTCCGCCCGCGGAGAACTTGAAATAACGACAGTCAATCAGAAATTCCTCGAAGACAAGGAGCTGAAGATGCAGATTCTCGACCGCGGATTCGCATGGCTGGATACCGGAACGCACGATTCGCTTGCGGAGGCTTCCATTTTCGTGGAAGTCATTGAAAAACGCCAGGGGGTGAAAATCGCCTGCCTTGAAGAAATAGCCTATATGAACGGCTGGATTTCCGAAGAGCATCTCCGCAAGACAGCGCAGCCTATGGCCAGGAACCAGTATGGAAAATATCTCCTCGAATTGGTAGAACGAGGTAAGGACCCGCGTACCGGACGGTGAACGGGCGATTGACGTTTATTGATTGAGATGAAGATACTTAAATTCGATATAGACGGACCTTTCGTCATCGAACCAGAGGTTTTCGGTGACAAAAGGGGATATTTTTTTGAAAGTTATTCCCGGCGTGCGCTGGGAGCCGCGTATAAGGAGGCTTTCGGGCGGGATTTCGGAGTCGATTTCGTACAGGACAACGAATCGTTTTCCCGTTACGGCGTAGTGCGCGGCCTGCATTTCCAGAAAGGGGAGCACGCACAGGCCAAACTCGTGCGCGTGGTGAGCGGCGAGGTTTTCGATGTCGCCGTAGATATCCGTCCGGACTCGGAGACTTTCGGAAAATACGTGTCGGTGGTGCTTTCGGACGTGGACAAACGGCAGTTCTTCATTCCGCGGGGGTTTGCCCACGGTTTCGCCGTGCTGTCGGAAACGGCTGTTTTCCAGTACAAATGCGATAACTATTACTGTCCGTATTCGGAAGGCGGCATCATCTGGAACGACCCTGCGATAGGCATAGAGTGGCCGCTCCCTGAAAAGGACATGGTGTTTTCGGAAAAGGATCTGATGCATCCGGGATTTGACGAATCCATAATCAACGAATCATGAACATTCTCGTTACCGGGGCCTGCGGGCAGTTGGGCCGTGAATTGAGGGAGATAGTCCCTTTGTCGGAAAACAATTATTTTTTCACCGACCTGAAGGAAGAACAGGGGACGGAACGGCTCGATATCTGCGATGCCGTTGCGGTACAGGCCATGATTGAAAGACACGGTATCGGCGTACTTCTGAACTGTGTGGCCTATACAGATGTGGAGAAAGCGGAGTCGGACGAGGAGGCTGCATTCAAGGTAAATGCCGAGGCTCCCGGAATATTGGCGGAAATCTGCCGGGAACGGTCGGTTTTCCTGATACATGTTTCTACCGATTTCGTTTTTGACGGACGGAGCAGCCTTCCTTATACCGAGGAAGATGTCCCCAACCCTCTGTCGGTGTACGGAAAAACCAAGCTCGAAGGGGACCGGCGCATCCTTGCAAGCGGCTGCGACTGCCTTATTTTCAGGACTTCGTGGCTGTACAGCCGTTTCGGGAACAATTTTATCAGGAAGATACGCAAACTCTGTACTGAGTGCGATGCCATAAAGGTGGTTGTCGACGAGGTGGGCAATCCGACGAATGCCGCCGACCTTGCAGGTTTCATCTTCGACATAATAGAAGACGGGAGTTTCAGGGAGCGGCGCGGGCTTTACAATTATTCCGGGGAAGGGGTGTGCTCGCGTTACGACCTTGCCTGCGCTGTCCGGGATTTGTACGGGCTGGATTGCAGGATTGAGCCGTGCAGAAGCCGGGAATTCCCTACGAAGGCATCGAGGCCGGCCTGTTCGGCTCTCGACAAAACGGCTGTGAGGAGGGATTTTTCGACAGACATTCCCAACTGGAGGGATTCTCTTGAAATGATGGTCCTGGACGAGATGTTGTGACGGATATATGTGTGAAAAATCAAAACTACTTCTTATTTTTGCAGTTTGTAATATAACTTAAAGACAGGCGTTATGAAAATAGTCGTGGTGGGTACGGGATATGTCGGGCTTGTGTCCGGCAGCTGTTTCGCCGAGATGGGCGTGACTGTCACATGTGTGGATGTGGACAGGGATAAGATTTCTCGAATAGAGTCAGGGAACATTCCTATCTACGAGCCCGGCCTCGATGAGCTTGTGGAGCGCAATGTCAGGGACGGCCGTCTGTTTTTCAGTACCGATTTGCAGGCAGCGATGAAGGATGCGGAAATCATTTTCATCGCCGTAGGCACACCTCAGGACGAAGACGGGTCGGCCGATATGAAATATGTTATGCAGGTGGCCCGTGAAATAGGCGGATATTTGGACCATTACGTGCTTGTCGTGACGAAGAGCACGGTTCCCGTAGGGTCTTCGGAAAAAGTGAGGGCGCAGATTGAGGAAGCCCTTGCCGAAAGGGGGGCGGATGTCTGTTTCGATGTCGCTTCCAACCCCGAATTCCTGAAGGAAGGAAGCGCGGTAAAGGATTTCATGAGTCCTGACAGGGTTGTCGTAGGCGTGGATTCGGAAAGGGCCAGACAATTGATGACCACTCTTTACAGGCCTTTCCTGCTCAACAATTTCAGAGTTATTTTTACCGACATACCTTCGGCCGAGATGATAAAGTATGCGGCCAATTCGATGCTGGCCACCCGCATCAGTTTCATGAACGACATAGCCAATCTTTGCGAGCTTGTCGGTGCAGATGTGAATATGGTGCGCAAGGGAATAGGTGCGGATACGAGGATTGGAAGCAAATTCCTCTATCCCGGTTGCGGCTACGGAGGTTCGTGTTTCCCGAAAGACATAAAGGCTCTGATACATACTGCTGAACAGAAAGGATACGAAATGTCCGTGCTGAAAGCCGTGGATTATGTCAATGACAGGCAGAAGGAGGTCCTGTTCAGAAAACTGGTGCGTTATTACGGAACGGATCTTTCCGGTAAGAGGGTGGCTATCTGGGGCCTTTCGTTCAAGCCCGAAACCGATGATATGAGGGAAGCCACTTCGCTGGTTACCATAAACCTGCTGCTGGAAGCGGGCTGCGATGTGGTTGTGTATGACCCGGTGGCGATGGACGAATGCCGCAGGAGGATAGGAGATTCGGTCGAATACAGCAACGACAAGTACGAGGCCGTGACCGATGCAGACGCCCTGCTTGTCATTACCGAGTGGAGGCAGTTCAGGCTCCCTAACTGGAAACTGGTTTACAATGCCATGCGCGTGCCGTTGGTCATAGACGGACGGAACATATACGATCCGGATGAACTCGGGTCGGCAGGAATAAAATATTATTGTATAGGACGTTAAAATTTTAATTTTTATAATTTTGATTTTTTTATAATCATTCGGTTTTGAGATGAGAAAATGGACTATTGAAGATTCGGCGGAACTTTACAACGTTAAAGGCTGGGGCCTGAATTATTTTTCTATTAATGAGAAAGGTCACATGACCGTGACTCCCAAGGAAGACGGGCCTTCCATCGATTTGAAGGAGCTGATGGAGGAACTCCAGGTGCGGGATGTCTCGGCCCCTGTGCTGCTCCGTTTCCCTGACATACTCGACAACAGGATAGAAAAGATTTCCAACTGTTTCAGGGCTGCTGCCGACGAGTACGGCTATACCGCGAAGAACTTCATAATATATCCTATCAAAGTAAACCAGATGCGCCCCGTAGTCGAGGAAATAGTCGGGCATGGGGCCAAATACAATATAGGGCTCGAAGCCGGTTCCAAGCCGGAATTGCACGCTGTCCTGTCGATAGATATCGACAATGATGCCATGATTATCTGCAACGGGTACAAGGACGAAAGCTATATCGAGCTTGCCCTGCTGGCGCAGAAAATGGGACGTAACATATTCATCGTCATCGAAAAACTGAACGAGCTGAGGACTGTGGCTTCCATATCGAAAAAATTGAAAATCCGTCCTAACATAGGAATACGTATCAAACTCGCAAGCTCCGGCAGCGGAAAATGGGAGGAGTCCGGAGGTGATGTCAGCAAGTTCGGGGTAAATTCCAGCGAATTGCTTGAGGCTTTGGACATACTCGATAAGAACAAATTGTCCGACTGTCTGAAATTCATACACTTCCATATAGGGAGCCAGGTGACCAACATACGGAAAATCAAGACTGCATTGAAGGAGGCTTCCCAGTTCTATGTCCAGCTGAGGAAACTGGGTTACGAAATAGACTTCGTCGATATCGGCGGCGGCCTCGGCGTGGATTATGACGGTTCCCGTTCTGCCACGTCAGGCAACAGCATGAACTATTCGATTCAGGAATATGTGAACGATGCGGTATCGTCCATAGTGGACGTGTGCGAGAAGACCGGGCTTCCGCAGCCGAATATCATTACCGAATCCGGACGTGCTCTCACCGCCCATCATTCCGTGTTGATTTTCGAAGCGCTTGCAAGCGTAAGCCTGCCGTCATTCGATGAAAACGAGACAATCGAGGAGGATTCGCACGAGCTGGTGAAAGAGCTCTACGAGTTGTGGGAGAACCTTAACCAGCCGCGGCTGATTGAAACCTGGCACGATGCCTTGCAGATAAGGGAGGATGCGCTCGGCCTGTTCAATCTCGGCCTGATAGACCTCAATACCCGGGCCCAGATAGAAAGGCTTTACTGGTCGATAGCCCGTGACGTTTATGAAATGGCCGTAAGCATGAAACACGCTCCGGACGAGCTGAAGAAGATTTCAAAACTGCTTCCAGACAAATATTTCTGCAACTTTTCGCTGTTCCAGTCGCTGCCTGATTCATGGGCGATAGACCAGATATTCCCGATTGTACCGATTTCACGTCTTGACGAGCAGCCTACAAAATCGGCAACCATACAGGACATAACCTGCGATTCGGACGGCAAGGTAGACAACTTCATATCTACGAGGAACTTTTCATACCACCTTCCGGTACATGAACTCAGCGGCAAGGAACCTTATTATTTCGGAGTGTTCATCGTCGGTGCATACCAGGAGATACTTGGCGACCTCCACAACCTGTTCGGGGATACTAATGCCGTGCATGTCAAGGTCAAGGGGGACGAATATGTAATAGACAAAATCATCGAAGGCGAGACCGTTGCCGATGTGCTCGAATATGTTCAGTTCAACCCTAAGCGGATGGCCCGCTCGGTGGAAGTCTGGGTCATGAGCTCCGTGAAGAAAGGCATCATCTCGCCGGAAGAAGGCCGCGAGTTCCTTTCCAACTACCGCTCCGGACTTTACGGCTACACTTATCTGGAGTAGAGTTTGTAAAACAGGGAACGCCCCGACTTGACCCTTGCCTTTATTAACGGCTTCTTTGTAAATGACTGTATATCAGCGTATTGTTGAGATATAACTGAAAATTATTGTTCCGAGCGACATCCACGTGGACTTCGCTCGGAACAGTTAAACTACACTTAATTTTTATAACCTTTTGATTGGTAGGTGATTGCAAGGGTGTTGGCCGAATGCCCTCGTCCCCGGCTCTGCAAGACAATTTTTACAAATTGTCGATAAGCTCGAAGGCGCCATTCCACTGCCCGCTCCAGACATATCCCAAATCGTCTTCAATGGCGAATGATATTGAATAAGTCCCGTCACCGTTGTTGTCCAATATGAAATCTCCTTCAATCGCAGGGGCGTATTCCTGAGGATTGCCGTCGGAATCGAAATCAGAGAAGAAGAATGAACCTGAAAGTTCCCCGTTTTCGTTCCGGTAGCCTGTTATATATTCCCCTTCCCATGGGTCGTCATTGTCGACAGTTGCGTAGTATTCATACGTAGGGACTCCTTCGGAAAAATCGCCTCCTGCGCTGGCAACGTTGAATCTTACTGCATCACCGCCGTTCTGGGACTTGATTTCGATTTCCCACAGGTAGCCTCCCCAAGTCTCGCCATAGCGTGTAGCGGTAGCGGTTGCATTGTCGAAAACTACGTTGCGGTCTTCCGTCAGGGTGCTAAGGCCATCCAGTACAACTTCGACTTCTCCGCTCCATTGTCCGCTCCATATATTTCCCATATCGTCTTCCATCTCAAAAGAGATGTCGTATGTGCCGTCTCCGTGGTTTTCTACAATGAAATCACCGTCTATGGCCGGGGCATATTCGCGAGGTCTGCCATCGGCATCCAAATCAGAATAGAACAATGAACCTCCAAGTTTCCCGTCTTCAGTGAGATAGCCCGGGATGTATTCGCCTTCCCATGGGTCGTCTATGTCTGTTGCCGCATAGTAAGTCCCTGAAGGAATTCCGTCAGGAAGGGCTCCTGTCGCGGTGGCGAGTTCGAATCTTATGCAGTCGCCTCCGTCAGGGGATGCTATCAGAAGTTCCCAGATTGATTCGTAATTGCCTTCTTTCATGCATTCGGCTTTTGCAATTGCCCCGTCGAGTATTACTTCACGGTCGCCGGTAAGCGTGGTAAAGGCAAAGCCTTCGAGGTTTATCTCCCCTTCATAAGTTCCGGTAATGGAATGTCCTTCCGCAGTAGTAAAGTCCATCGTGATGTCATAAGTGCCATTGTCGCCGCCTGCAACGTTCATCGTGCCCTTTGTTATGGCTCCCCATGCGATTCTGTTGAGGCCCGAGCCTTCCATGTCGTAGTAAATGTATTCGAGATATGTCCCGTATGGCATTTCTATCCCATATACGATAGCGATTTCACCGGTCTCTATCGTGTATTCGGAATGGTCGGAGGATATATTGTATGTACCCGGAAGTATTTTCCCTTCCTCATTATAAGGAATATAGGCTTCGACATGCATGATATTCTGATACCTCGTTTCCCCATGGTCGTCGAAAAGCAATGATACGTGCATGACATTGTTTTCAGTGCCTTTGTATGTGGCCTCTACCGATTTCGCCATGAAGTCCACGTCTTTTGTAAGGATGACTGAATGCGGGTCCTGGGAGTATTCTCCATAAATGATGCTTACCGATGAAGAATATGTGATGTGGTGGACTTTGCCCTCGCTGTCTGTCAGTGTGGCGTCGAAGAAATATTCTTTGCCGTCCTGTCCGAATTCAATGGTTCCGTCGTTGATTGTCAAATCGCGTTCTACGGCTCCGTTTCCATTGATGTAAGTATATTTTGCCGAAACGAAGGTCATGGCTTCACTACCGTTGCCGCATGTATATGTCCCCAGATCAGGCAGGGGATTCCTTCCGTCCGCCGGTGCTTCGCAATACAGTTCGAATTGGTACGAAGTCGCTCCCGGAGCCGTTATGTCTTCGGCCGATGACAGGATATTGGTGTAGGTGTGAAGTTCGTTGTTGCTTCTTCTTGTCCCGTAATAATCCCCGATGAATACGAATGCTTCGAATTCATAATCAGGTTCTTCCGGGCCCGGTTCGTCCTTTTCGGCACCTTTTTGCACGAGGGTGATTGCGTCTTCAATCGTTTTGTCCGTGTATGTATATGTGAGGATTATTTTCACGGAGCGTGGCTCGTTGTCCGTATTCGGAGCGACTTCAATCTTGACTACGCCCGGAGTGCTTTCGTAATCCATGGAAGAAATCCAGTCGCACTCTTCTTCCGGGGCTGATGTGATTATACCGTTTTCTGCCGGATTGGTAATCTTATAGGTGAGCAGTGCCGTACCTCCTTCGGCTGCGATGCCGATATCGCCGTCATTCGTGATTTCCAGTTCCGGAACCAGTACAGGTTCGTCCGGTTTACATCCTGCCAACGACAATATTGCCGCGGCTGTGCAGAGCAACAGATGAAAGATAAAATAGTTTTTCATGACACTTGTGATTTATTTGTGAGTAAATGAAAAAAAGTTTTTACAAATAAATCGGGTCTGTGTCTTTTTTTCAAATTGTCTGTATTATTTTCTTATCATCATTATATCAGAAATCATATTATCATTTATCGGTCAATAATATGTAAAATATTAATTTTTAAGCGGTTAATTAAAATTATTCAGAAAATCCTGGAGAGTCGTGCCCTTTCCTGTCAATCCGAGCTTTTTCCTGAGCCTGTAGCGGGCGAGATTGATGCTTTCGGGAGACTGGCGGGTTATTTCCGAGATTTCCTTAGTAGAAAGGTTCTTGTTGAGGAGTACGCAGATTCTGCTTTCGTTGACCGTCAGCGAAGGATATTGTTTTTTCAGTTTCCTGTAAAAATCATTGTCGAATTCGTACATAAAGTTGCCCATATCCTCCATGTTGTCCTTGTTGTTGGATTCGGACAGTTCCGTACAGACCCCCATTATCTCTTCGCGTGTTTTCCCGTTCTTAATACCTTGGCATATTTTCAGGAGGTCGTGTGTTGCTTTGTTTATGATGTTGTCCATCCTCAGATAGTACATTTTCCTTTCCTCCGTAAGCCTCTGTTGGCTTTTGACGGCAACTTCCCTGTTCTTGATTTCGTATGTTTTCTTCTTCATTATCAGTACGATGGAAAGTATGAGGATGATTGTACACGAAACGGATGCCAGGATTGTGGTTTTCCTTCTGTCCTTTTCCTTTTTCAGAAGCATGTCTTTTGAATTCATGGCAATCTCTTCGCGGGCGCGGAAAAGTTCGAGCATGATTTCATTGTTGGATTCGGGTGTCCAGTAGTCGTACATCTTTTGCAGGCATGCGTAGGCGTTTATCGTATCTCCGGAAGACTGGTAAAGGTAGTTGAGTATTTCATAAAGTTGGGAAATCATCCGGTCGAATTCGCCTTTGCCGTACTCTTCTATCGCCTTCTTGAAGTAGGAGATGGCTTTGGCTTTTTCGTCCTTGTTATAGTATAACTGCCCGTATACGGCGTACCAGTACCCTTTTTCATATATGCCGTCGGAAAGGGGACGGGCGCGTTCGAGGCAGGATTCGGCCTTTTCGTAAAGCCCCATGTGTATGTAAGTGAGGGCCGTATTCAGATATATCGAGCAGAGTTCGTTGGTGTCGGTGACGTTTTCAGAATAGTCGATGGCCTGGAGCAGCAGCCTTATCGCCCTTGCCGTATCGCCGGTGTTGAAAGACAGGGCCGCCATGTTGTTGATGCTTTTCGCCATTCCGAGGCTGTCGTTGAGTTTTTCGGCCAGCCGTGCGTATTCTTGATAGCATCTGTCCGATTTTTCCATATCGTTGCATATCTTGTAAATGGCGCCGAGCATCAGGTTGCAGTCCATTATGTCTTTTTGGGAGCCTGTCTTTGTAAACAGCTCCATGGCGCTGTCGGTGTATTCGAGGGCTTTGTGGTACAGCCCTTTTTTGTAATAGAGCCTTCCGAGTATGTTTTCGCACATTGCCTGTGAGTGCGTGTCGCCGAGGGCCGTATATTGGCGCAGCGAGCCTTCCCTGTAGGATATGGCCTTGCCGAACAGGCATTTTTCAAACTCATACCATTGCGAAACGTAGTCATACATGTGTGCGAGATAGATATTGTGTGCCGAGGTGTCTATTCTCGACAGGAACAGTTCCGCACAGTCGATGGCTTTTTCTTTTTCGGAGTCCTTGTTCTTTGTCCAGATTGCGTACAATGTCATGTCTGCTCCTTGAATCCCGGACATGACAGCCGTCGAATCTGCTTGCCGGCAGTGCAGGATGGCCGCCGGCTGCATGAGCAGGAAAAATATTATGGCATACAAGGCTTTCATCGGAACCTGAGGCTCAGGAACTGGTAAATCAGTTTGGCCGCAAGGAAATCCGGGGCTTTGTTGATGCTGTTTGGACAGAGCTCGACTACGTCCAGGCCTATTATGTTGTGGTTCTCGTTGATGAGGGTGAGCAGGTCGAGGACTTCCCTGTAATACAGGCCGTCAGGCTCGGGAGTCCCGGTGGAAGGCATTATCGAAGGGTCGAATACGTCCAGGTCGATGGTTATGTATACGTCGTTTTCGAGCAGGGACGATACCCGGTCGGGCCATTCGTCGTCATAACGGAGTTCGTGGGCGTGGAAAATCCTTTCCGGTATTATGTTGTCGTACTCTTCGGAAGCGGAGCTGCGGATGCCTACCTGCACTATCGATGTGGCCGATTCCTTCGCCCTTGCCATCACGCATGCGTGGTTGTGGGACGAGCCCTCGTATTCGCTGCGCATGTCGGAGTGCGCGTCCAGCTGGAGCACCGAAAACTTCTCATAACGTTTTGCAAAGGCTCTGAACGCTCCGATGCTCACCGAATGCTCGCCGCCTATGAGTACGGGGAATTTTCCATCGTCGAGGAGTTTGCCGACACGTTTTTCAACCTCTGCCGACATCGCTTCCGGCGAAGAGGCTTCGGTTACCGGTTCAACGGTAGCTATGCCTTTGGTGTATACCTCCGAATCCGTTTCTATATCATAGAGTTCCATGTTGGCGGAGGCTTCGAGCAAGGCTTCCGGCCCTTTGTCCGCTCCTTTAATCCATGTGCTTGTACCGTCGTATGGTACCGGAAGTACGGCTATGGCCGCTCCGGAATAGTCTGAAAATTCGTTTTCAAGTCCGCCGTAAATCGTTTTCATCTTTTTGTCTCCAATAATTTTACGCGAAGTTAGCAAAGAGACTGATTTTATCCATATCTTTACGGGAAAATATAAGACCAGAAGACATCTTTATATAATATGGGCAGCTTTTTGAAAAAATTGAAAGTTCCGAATACGTATGTAATAATATTTTCCATCATTATCCTCTGTGCCGTCGCCACGTGGTTCGTGCCGGGAGGCGAATATGTGGAAACTGTCGCCCCGGACGGTAGCGAGATGCTGGAGTTCCGTGAAATCCAGTCCGTTCCGCAGACCTGGCAGGTGTTTTCGGCCCTCTTTACCGGTTTTACGGGACAGGCCGGAATAATAGTTTTCGTGCTTATCATAGGCGGAGCCTTCTGGGTGGTTAACAGCACCAAGGCCGTGGACGGAGGCATAATGGGGTTCATCGGTTTTGCCAGGGGACTGGAAAAATATGCGTTTTTCAGGAAAATAGGTGTGGGCAATATAGTGATTGTGCTGATTATGCTGCTCTTCGGCGTATTCGGGGCCGTATTCGGGATGAGCGAGGAGACTATCGCCTTTGTCGTGATAGTCGTACCTCTCGCGGTTTCGCTCGGTTACGATTCGATAGTAGGGGTCTGCATGGTATATCTCGCTGCCCATGTCGGTTTTGCCGGGGCGATGCTCAATCCTTTCACAATAGGCATAGCGCAGGATATGGCAGGCCTGCCTCTGTTTTCGGGAATAGAATACAGGACATTCTGCTGGGCCGTACTCATGGTCTTTGCGATAGCTTTTGTGCTTTGGTATGCCGCCCGTGTGAAGAAACAGCCTTCACGTTCGATAATGTATGAGGCCGACAGCTACTGGAGGGAAAGGGGCAATGGAAATGCCGCTCCGGACGGGGCAGGTGAGGCCCGGGGAAGCCGTGCCGGATTCCGTGCCTGGGCGGTGTTCGCCGTCATCCTGGTTTCCGTACTGCTATTTTCTGCCTTTTACGCGCATTCGTGTACGATTACCGTCGGGGAAGCCGAATATCATGCCCCGTGGCTGATGTGGGTTGCGGCCGGCCTGTTCGCCATATCTTCGGTATTTGCCTTGAGGGCCTCCTCCAGGGCATTCATACTGAATATTCTCGGTTTCACAATCGTGTTTCTCGTGATAGGAGTGATGGGCTATGGTTGGTATATAACAGAAATATCCGCCCTGTTTCTGGCTTTGGCCATAGCATCGGGATTCTCGGCCGGCTATTCGCCGGACAATATAGTAAAGGAATTCATGTCGGGAGCGAAAGACATTTTTTCCGCGGCCCTTGTCATCGGGCTTGCCGCAGGAATAATAGCGATATTGGAAGACGGGCGCATAATCGATACCGTGCTGCATTCCCTTGAGGAAGGGCTTGACGGTTCGGGCAAGACAGGTGCCCTCGCTTCGATGTACGGCATACAGGCCGTTATCAATCTGGCGATTCCGTCCGCTTCGGCTAAAGCGGCCCTTACCATGCCGATAATGGCCCCGTTCGCGGATCTCATAGGCCTGTCAAGGCAGGCAACGGTGCTCGCATTCCAGTTCGGAGACGGTTTTACCAATATGATAACGCCTTGTTCCGGAGTGTTGCTTGCTGCCCTTTCCGTTGCCCGTATTCCTTACGCCAAGTGGTTCAGATGGGTGTGGAAATTCATCCTCGTGCTTCTTGCGATAGGTTTCCTCCTCCTGCTCCCTCCGCTTTTCATGTCGCTTCCGGGGTTTTAAAACCGCCCGGAAAGTCGTGAAAACAGGCAGGCATCCTTATTTCCAGATGTCTGCCCTGAGTTTGTGCCTGCGGTATGTAGCCCCGTCGATTTCGGAAGCCACGTAGCCGGCGATGTTGCTCTTGACTGCGGCGAAGAGGCATTCGTTGGTTATTTCTATCCTCCCCACGTCCTTTTTGTTGGCGCCGCATTCTTTCATGATGTCGATTATTAGCCTCGGGGTGACCTTGTGCTTGTATCCGAGATTCACACGCACCCAGCTGAAGCCGTCCTCGCATTTTCCAAGCTCGAAGTTCTTCTCTTTCTGCCTTCTCGATTCCCTTCTGCCCCTTCCGCGGTCTTTGCCCGTATCCTCGTCTTTCCTTATCGAAGATTTTTTGCCTTCCGGCTTGTCGGTAATGTTTATGTCCTTGGCCTTGCGGTAGTAGTCGAAGAAACGGTTGAATTCGTATGAGAGCATTTTTTCAATCAGTTCTTCCTTAGGAATCTCGCTCCACTGTTCGTTGATGAGCTGCTGGAAACTGTAGAGGTCCTTGCGCACTTCCACTGCATTGATTCCGTTTATGAGGTGGAGGAGCTGCTTTTCGCAGATTTCCCTTGCGCTCGGGATAGGGAGTCTTGTGAATTCTTTCTTGATTACCTGCTCGATACGGCGGAGCTTGCCTTTTTCCCTCTGGTTTATGATGGCGATGGAAATACCCTTGCGGTCGGCACGTCCGGTCCTGCCGCTACGGTGTGTGTAAAGCTCTATTTCCTGAGGGAGATTGTAATTGATGACATGGGAAAGTCCGTTTACGTCGATTCCCCTTGCGGCCACGTCGGTCGCTACGAGGAGGTGGAGGGCCTTGCGTTTGAATTTGCCCATTACATAGTCCCTCTGTGCCTGCGACAGGTCTCCGTGCAGCGCATCTGCATCGTATCCGTCACGTTGCAGGGCATCGGCTATTTTCTGGGTTTCCTCCCTCGTTTTGCAGAAAACGATTCCGTAAATGTCCGGATTGAAGTCCGCTATGCGCTTCAGAGCTTCGTAACGGTCTTCCTCCCTTATCATATAATAAAAATGTTCCACGTTTTCGGCACCGGCATTACGTGTCCCGACCGTGACGATTTCCGGTTCGGTCATGTAATTGCGTGCTATGGCTTCCACTTCCTTCGGCAGGGTTGCGGAAAACAGCAGCGTGCGCCTCTCTTTCGGAGCCGATTCGAGTATGGCGTCGAGGTCGTCCTTGAATCCCATGTCGAGCATTTCGTCGGCCTCGTCAAGGATGAGGGTGCTGATATGCGAAATGTCGGCCTTGCCGCGTTTCAATATGTCGAGCAGCCTTCCCGGAGTCGCGACTATTATGTTCGCGCCGTCCTTGAGGGAACGCATCTGGGCCACGATGTTCGCGCCTCCATAGAGCGATACGATTCTTACCCCTTTCTTATATTTGGAATAATTTTCGAGATCCTGTGTTATCTGCCTGCAAAGTTCCCTTGTCGGGGAAAGTACGAGTACCTGTGTATCCTTGTTTTCCGTGTCGAGGTATTCCAACGTAGGAAGGCCGAATGCCGCCGTTTTCCCCGTTCCTGTCTGTGCCAGGCATACGACGTCCTTGTTTTCAGCCAAAAGTGTAGGTATTATTCTTGCCTGTACCGGTGTGGGTTTCTCGAATCCCAATTCAGCCACTGCATTGAGCAGTTCGTTGGAGAGACCCAAATCTAAAAAACTTGTAACCATTAATTATTATATGTGTATTAAAATTTTCAAAGCGCAGGGGTGCAAAAACGCAATTTGGGCGCAAAGATATACAAAACAATTGATTTTCTATTTAATATCAATAAATTTATGCGTTTGCAGCGAAAGTCTCCACTGCGGATTGCGCTTGCAGAATTCCACGCTTTCCTCTATGAGTTTCCTGTTCCTGTCGCCGTCTCCGGTGTCGCATGGCTGTATGAAGCGATGGGCGGCCTTTATCGCGGAATATCGGGACAGGTCCTGTCCGGTATAGACGACCTTCAGCTCGTCGCACTCGGTGATTGCCGGTTCGGCTTCGGGCAGCCAGAACTGTTTTGGCGAATATGTAATCCAGTCGATGCCTTCCGGAAGCGGGTTTGTCCCGTTCGTCTCGATTGCGATGAATCTTCCGTCCCCGTGCAGGGCTTCGACCAGTTCCCGGTCTATGAAAAGCGAAGGCTCCCCGCCTGTGAGCACTACATGAGGTGACGGCCAGGGCGATATGGCTTCGATTATCCCTCTTGCGGACATTTCCGTGCCTTCTTCATGCCTGGTGTCGCAGAAAGGGCACTCCAGATTGCATCCCGAAAACCTGATGAACACCGAAGCCGTGCCGGTGAAGAAGCCTTCCCCTTGCAGGGAGTAAAATATTTCGTTGATTCTGTATGTACTGCCCATTATGGATATGTCCGTTTTACAGGGCGGCGTTTTCGTAGCCGTCCTTCACGTATGCCGCCGTATTCCCCTCGGATTCCTGGAAAATGACTTTGTAGCAGTTCGGAATCAGGCCGCAGAGCCAGTGCGCGAGGTTTTCCGCGGTAGGGTTGAAGCCTGCCGTTTCGTTTATGTACAGATGATCGAGCCTTCCGCTTACGGTTTCTTTGATTTTTGAAAAATCCGTGACCATCCCGTTCCTGTCGAGTTTTTCCGAGCAGCAGAACACTGTTACAATGGCATTGTGCCCGTGGAGGCGCCCGCATTTGCTCTCGTAGTCGAGTTCCAGCCTGTGGGCGAATGATATTTCAAGTCGTTTCGATACGTAAAACATATTTTCGTGTAAAATTTGCCGCAAACTTATGAAGTGTTTGCGATATTTTCAAAAATTTTATTTGAAAAATATTAGATAATAATTTTTATTGTTTGAAAATTTTTATATCTTTGCATCGGTAAATCCGATTTTGATGGAAGAAAGGCTGAGCATAGAAGACATAGGCGGCAGGTTGCGCGCGTCCGGGTTGAAAGTTACCAACCAGAGGATTGCCGTATACCGTGCCCTGGCCTCGCTCGGGCATGCTTCCGTGGACTCGATTGTTTCGGAAGTCCGCCGGACCCTTCCGGTGGTTACCGTGGCCGCGGTATACAACATACTTGAAACAATGGCGGAAAGCGGCCTGATAGGCAGGGTGTTGTCTACCGGAAGGAAGATTTATGACATTACTCCGGCATACCATGACCATCTGATTGTAGATGACGGTTGCGAGGTGGTGGATTTGGAGGATCCGGAAATCCGGAAGCTGGTGGAGATGCATCTTTCGGGAAAATCATTTGAGGGATATCGTGTGAGAGGGGCCAGGTTGTATGTGGATGTCGAAAAAATATGATGTTCCGGCTTGGATTTGCCATGCGTTTTGCCGGTGCTGCAAAGGAAAGAGATGAATCGTTTAACTTTATTTTTAATTTTTAAAGGTATTTAATTATGGAACTCAAGGGATCGAAAACCGAACAGAATCTGATGACAGCTTTTGCAGGCGAGTCTCAGGCAAGGAACAAGTACACTTACTATGCTTCCAAAGCAAAGAAAGACGGCTATGTACAGATAGCCAAGATTTTCGAAGAAACGGCAGCGAACGAGATGGAGCATGCCAAGATATGGTTCAAACTCTTGCATGACGGCGAAATTCCGGAAACACCGGCCAACCTGTTGGATGCGGCCAAAGGTGAAAACTACGAATGGACCGAGATGTATGCGGAGTTTGCGAAAGTGGCCAAGGAAGAAGGCTTTACCCGCATAGCCTATCTTTTCGAGGCTGTAGGCAAGATTGAGAAAGAGCACGAGGAGCGTTACCGCAAGCTGCTCGCCAACGTAGAAGGCGGTCTCGTATTCTCACGCGAAGGCGATGTCATCTGGCAGTGCTCGAACTGCGGCCACATCCACATCGGCAAAAAGGCTCCTGAAAAATGCCCTGTATGCGACCATCCTAAGTCATTCTTCGAAATCAAGGCTGAAAACTATTGATAAACGAAGCGGCCCGGAAGCGGGTCGCTTTTTTTATTTTTTCGGAGCGGCTTAACGGCGCACATGGGAATCAGAACATCATCTCGACGATGTCCTGCGGAGTGACCCCGGCTATGTACTTTGACAGGCCGGCACGCACGAGCGCGGTCTGGACGGCTTCGCTGTCGTAAGGGCAGCCGAGCAGGGCCGTTTCGAGTTCTTCGGTAGGGGCTTCGAAAAAATAGTCTCCCATGATTTTTATATCGGAAACGAGGCCTTCCTTTATGTCGGCGTAGATTTCCACGAGGCCGGCAGGGAATTTCCGCACGCGGCTGATGCTGTATTTGGGGGATTTTCCGTAATTCCAGCTGTCGAGGCGGTATTTTTCATCCGCAAGGCTGTCTATTGCGGCAATGTCCGCTTCGGTATATTCGTAAGTTTCTATCCCTGAACCGTATGAGGCGAGTTCCCCGGTTATTGCGTTTTCTTTAAGGAGCCCGATGAAGTTTTCGATGTCTACGGGTTCTTTCAGGTGCTCGGAAATGTTTGTCACGCGGCTTCTGTTGGACGATACGGCTTTGCCGATGAATTTTTCCGGCCGTGAGTTCAGTGCTCCTGAGAGTTTGTCAAGCGAGGCTTCGAAAAGTATGCAGCCGTGACAGAGCACCCTGTCCCTGTATATGGCTATGGCGTTTCCGGAAAATTTGCGGTCTCCGATGGTCAGGTCGTTGCGGCCTTCGAGCCTTGCATCGATGCCGAGTCCGCGCAACGTCGATATTACAGGCATCGTATACCTTGCGAACATGGCGTGAGTGTCTTCACCTGCCTCCCTTTTCCGTATGAAACTGAAGTTGAGGTTTCCCATGTCGTGGAATACGGCACCGCCGCCCGTAAGCCTGCGCACTACCGGTATGCCGTGGGATGTTATCCAATCACGGTCTATTTCGGCCAGCGCATTCTGGTTTTTCCCTATGATTACCGATTCGGAATTCCTCCACAGTCTGAAAACCGGATTGGGAAGCCGTTTCAGCAGGTATTCCTCGGCGGCGAGATTCCAGTACGGGTCGTGGCCGTGGTCGGTGATGCACATTACGGTATCTTTATTCATCTGATTTTCTTTTTGATAAAGGAAATCAAGATAGAGCAGACCTTATATGAAAGCCAGCCGAAAAACAGTCCGAAGACTGTTCCGACGAGTACATCGCCGAGATAATGTTTGCCGACATATATTCTGCTGATTGCCAGTAGGGCAGCCCATACGTAAATTGTGATGGTGTACCATTTCTTTCTAAAAATCAATGAAGTCACCATCGCCCAACCGAAGGCGTTTGAGGCATGGCCCGAGAAAAAACCGTAGAATCCTCCCTTGTCTTCGAGCACGCGCAGCCCGTTGCTCAGCATGTAGCTGTCGTGGCATGGGCGCAACCTTTCGATTCCGTCCTTGAACAGGTTCGCCGTCTGGTCGCAAAGAAGCAGGGTCAGTCCCATTCCGAGCAGTACGTAAATGATGGAAGCCCAGGCGTTTGTAAAATATTTTCTCTTTTCAAGTCCGGTGTGTACCCCGTTTTTCATGAAAACAAAGAAAATGGTTATGGCGTAGAGCGGGAACCAGACAGGAATGATGGAGAAAAAAACCATTATGGAATCTATGATTCCTGACGGTTGGTGCATGTTCAGCCACAGGGTGATGTCCTGGTCCAGATAATGTAGCTTTTCAAACATTTGCGTTTCGGTATGATTTTATTTTATTTCTGTTTTTATTCCGTTTCGGTGTCGTTAAGCGCTTTCCAAAGCATGTCTTTCAGTTGTTTCAGGCCTTCTCCGGTAAGGGAAGAAATGAAAACTGTTTTTATTCCTTTCGGGAGGGTAGGCTCCAGCTGTTCTTTGAGAACGTCGTCGAGCATGTCGCATTTCGATACGGCGAGCAGCCTCTGCTTGTGGAGCAGTTCGGGATTGTATTTTTCCAACTCGCCGAGCAGTATGCCGTATTCTTCGGCAATGTCGTTACTGTCGGCCGGTATCAGGAAGAGCAGTACGGAATTGCGTTCGATATGTCTCAGGAAGCGTAGCCCGAGCCCTTTGCCTTCGGCCGCACCTTCGATGATGCCCGGTATGTCCGCCATGACAAACGACTGGTCGTCATAGTATTGTACTATTCCGAGGTTCGGTTCCAAGGTGGTGAATGCGTAGTCCGCTATTTTGGGCTTTGCCGCTGAGAGTTTTGACAGCAGGGTGGATTTTCCTGCATTCGGGAAACCTACAAGTCCCACATCAGCAAGTACTTTGAGTTCGAGTATGAACCATCCTTCGCTGCCCGGTTCTCCCGGCTGGGCGTATCTCGGAGTCTGGTTAGTCGCACTTTTGAAGTAGGCGTTCCCGAGCCCGCCACGTCCTCCTTTGAGGAGTATTTTTTCTTCGCCCGGCTCGACTACTTCCAGCAGTTTTTCACCTGTTTCGGCATCACGGACCAAGGTTCCGAGAGGTACGTCCAGTATGATGTCCTTTCCGTTCTTGCCTTTGCACAGGTTTCCGCTGCCTGCTTCCCCGTGCTCCGCCTTGATGTGTTTGCGGTATTTGAGGTGTATCAGTGTCCAGTACTGGGGATTGCCTCGCAGGATGATGTGCCCTCCGCGGCCTCCGTCGCCTCCGTCCGGCCCACCTTTCGGAATGTATTTTTCCCGCCTCAGATGCATGGAACCGTCCCCGCCGTTTCCTGAAGCGCAGAATATTTTTACGTAGTCTATGAAATTGCTGTCTGGCATATATGCTTATTAATTAATATTTTAAGTGGTTCTTTTGTGCCGCGGATAGGGTAAAAGTAACAAACGAGTAACAAAATTTTCGTGTGTTTTGGCTGAAAACCATATCCATTAATTTGTAAGTTGTATTGGTTTTTTCTGCGGATTTTGGTCGTTCTATCCGGTCGAAAAACCGTGTAACTTCAAAAAAAGACATCAAAGAACTTTCAGTTTAAATGCTCACTTTCCACGGTGGGAAGCATCATAACATCTTGCAAAGATACAGATTCTTTTGATGTGGGGATATTATTCTGCTGAAATATTTGGAAAGAAAAAATCCCGCCTCCGCATTGGCTGCCGGGGCGGGATTGATAGGTTAGGTTAAGTTTAGGTCTGTTTCTCTGGAGTAACTGTTATGCTCCAGCATCGGGTTCTGTGGCTGCGGTGAGCTGTGCGAGGGCCATCTGCTCGCCGGAGACCTCGCCGGTGGTGGTGTCAACGAAGAACCACTTCATGAAGACCTTCGGCGCGGCGTCGCTTGGAGCTCCGTGGCGGGCGTCATACTCTGCCTTGAGGTCGTACTCATCGCTGACCGGATCCTTCGGGGTGCCGATGCCAACGGCCTTGGAGTAGGCGCGGGTGACGCCGTTGGACTGGGGAGCGCTGGCCATGATGACGAGCTTCAGGTCGGCCATGTTCTCCGTGGGCTCGGAGTCGAGGGTGAAGGTGAATGTGTCTGCGGTGAGGGAGATGGCGGCTCCCGAAGGGGCCTCCACCCCGCGGAGCGTGGGCGGGACCGTCAGGGCTTCCCCTCCGCAGTAGACGATCCAGTAGTTGAGCCTCATGTAGAGGTTGCTGCCGGTGATCTTGGAGGAGGTACCGAGGACGGAGCGGCCGGCCTGGGAGAGGGCGAGGCTGTTCCATGCGAGGATCTGCTCGTTGGTGAGGGACTTCCAGCCCTGGGAGAGCTGCTTGAATACGGACTTGACGGCGGCCTGCGCCGCGGTGCGGACTCCTCCGCCGTAGCCCTTGTTGCGGATGTACTTGCGCCCCATGGTCTTGGCGGCGGTGACTCCCTTTGCGGAGCCTGACATCTCCTCGAATGCGATGGAAGGAATGTACTTCATAGCTGTGGGTTTTAGGGTTTATTGCTGATGCAAAGATAAGAATAATTTGCTATTAAAAGATATTACTTCAATAAATTATATTACTTTATCTAAATTATTTCTTTATATCAATTGATGGACTGTGAGTATTTGTGCCTGCCGTCAATGGGGCATTGCCGTCACGCACTAGTACGAGGGAGACGAAAGGGCTGTCTGCGGAGCTGTAGCCGGTGTTGCGGGTGGCGTAAGGAATGAGCATCCTGCCGTCCCGTATGCTTGCGTAATGCACTCCTCCGAGTTCCTGATGGAACTGGTTGCTGACCCCGATTATCGGCAGTTCCCCGCATACGGCATCGGATGGAAATCCGGCCATGACTATCTCGATGTCTTCTTTTACAGAGCTGATGCTGTAAGGCAGGATAAGATTGAGGGATACCCAGTCCGGAGCGATTACACATGCGCTGGTGAACAGTGCCGTGGACATCTCCGGTACGGTGGATATCCTCAGCGTTGTCCTTTCGGAGAGTA
Source organism: Muribaculum sp. An289 (assembly GCF_002159555.1). GTDB lineage: Bacteria > Bacteroidota > Bacteroidia > Bacteroidales > UBA932 > Merdivivens > Merdivivens faecigallinarum. The sequence goes on along the minus strand of NZ_NFIV01000014.1, from coordinate 14,491 downwards.
CGGTGCTCTCTCCGGTGTTCAGGGTTGAGTACATGGCGTAGATATAGATTGTGACTGGACCGTAGCCGTCGAAGTCGGTGAGTTTCTCGATGCAGAGGGTGTTGCGGTCCCTTATCCGGCTGCGCAGGACGGTGGCGAAGTGGTACCGGGACGGGGTGTCGTCCCACTGGTATGTCCTCTCATCTTTGTAGACGGCGAACACGCCCGCATCGGTGCTTTTGGACAGGGACAGGGCGGGGACTTTTATCTCGAGTTCCGATGCCGCAAGGTAGGCTTCATTTGTCGGGTCATACTGGAAGCGGGCGTTGAGAACCGCATAGCGGTCGGTCTGGAAGTCCCTGAAGGTGATTCCGGGTGCTCCGAAGTTGTTGGATATGGATTTGAACATGACGGTGTTTTTAGGTTGGGTAATCTTGTCTGGCTGTCCGGACAGCGGCTACATCAGCAGGCCTCCGCCGACGATGTCCGAGGACTTGGAATAGAATCCTCCCCTGTGGGCGAACTGGATGCTGTTCTCATTGCTTCTGCGGATGATGTTCATCAGGAACAGCTGCGGTGCCCTGGTCTCCTTCCCCCTTACGAGGATGTATGAGGACAGGCTGTCGCTCTCATACGGTATGTCCGTGTCCGGGCTAAAATAGGCATAGGATGCGGCTATTCCGTCGTAGCCTACAAGAGTGCCTGCGGCGGAGACCAGCGGGGAACCGGAGGTGAACTCGATGTCCAGACCGGAGACGGAGTTGCGCTCGTTGTCCACGAGCTCGCCGTCGGTTATCCTCGTGCGGGGCTCGTACTCTTGGCCGTGGATGGACTCCGACTCCACCGCCGGATAGCATACTCTGGTTACCTCGGAGACATAGCCGGAGAGCTCGTCTATCCAGTACATCTCGATGAAGTACTTGTGCCCGGCGGTGACGGGGATGCCGAACCGCTCCATGTATATTTCCGTCAGGTCGATGTCTCCCCAGTCGGTGGTGTCGAACGTGCCGGTGATGACAGTCTTGCCCCATGCCTTGGTGACTGCCGTACTGTCGGTCGCCGCCATCTTCACCACAAGGCGGCTTTCCGGGGAGTCCGGGTCTTTCAGTCCGGCGATGAGCAGTCTTCCCGGGGTGATCCACATATCGTCGAACGCCACATACGACGAGCCGTGGACGGTGTCCGGGGTGTCCCTGGTCAGCGGCACCCCGAGGAGAGAGCGGTTGGAGTTCAGACAGACGAACAGGTTGTGGCCGGTCAGCGGTGTTCCGTCCCCGGTCAGGGACTTCTCCCTGTGGGCCGCGGCAAGGGTGTCCCACGCCCTGCGCTGGCTGTCGGTGAGTGTGCGGTACTGCTTGGAGATGAAGGAGAAGCTGGCCCTGCGGAATGACTGCCCCGGGGTCTTGACGCGCGGATGCTGCGCCCTGCCGCTGAGGACAGTGCGGCCCCGCACCTGGCGGGCCGTCACCTCCGAGGACGTGCCCCGGAATCCGCTGAACGCGATGGATGGAAGTGCTTTCATGTTGTCGTTAAGTTTAGGTGTTCAAAGATAGTTATAATTAGTCAATATATTGTTATAAAATAGATTACGATATAATATTTGAAGTGATTGTTTATCCAATATCGATAGCTGTGGATAACTTTTGATACTGGCTCCGGTAGCCGGTGTGTCTGTCGATGAGCATATAGCGGATGTGGAGAGAATATCGGTCGGCACAGATGCCGGAGAATATACGGTAGTCCGGAATGGCAAGGAATATAATCCGGGAGTTGACGGCACTATCCGAATTGCTGGCATCGCAGGCCGCCGCAGATGCCGGACCGACATCCGCATCTGTCTCGTTTTCCGTTTCTTCCGCCAATATGTTCCGCATCTTTCCTGGGTTGCAGCCTTTTCCGGCTTCCGTCAGCTGGACTTTGCAGAGCAGGGCGTACCGTTCCGGCTCTTTCTCAAGCGGCATTGACAGGCGGAGCAGGAGTCTCAGGTCTGAGCTGTTGGCGACAGACGCGCTTACAAACTCAGCCGCGAAAACGGGAAATGGACGGTACTCCACAGGCTGCGGGATATGCTCGTCCCTGAGGGTGACGAAGCCGTGGTAGGCCGACATGAAGAGGTTGTGTCCGGAGATATGATCTCCAGAGCCGAATGGAGGTCTGTGAGGCTGTACATTCCGGGCTATATCGTGCCATCTCTCTTTCTCAGTGTCGGGGATTGTCCTCCAGGCGGCGAGTGCCCTCCTGTGGACCGAGAGGGCGGCGCACTGCGCCGGAGTCCCTGCGAATGAGAGGGATGACCTCCTTCTACAACGGCATTTGCCGTCGCGGTGGTAGAAGGTGACGCTGCCGACGGAGCCGTAGCAGTCGGAGATGAGGATGCTGGGGTTGTATGCGGGCATAGGGGCTTGATGTTTAATTGCTGTTCACTATTAGCGAGCGTGCCCACTGCCCGGGTTGGCAGGCGTATTGAGGAGGGATGCCTCCTTTACAAATCTTGACCTCAGAGGGAGATTGGAGGAGTCATGTCCTGCGGCAAAGTTAAGCAAAATACCCTCACGGACACATTCCAGAAAAAGAGAAGAAGAAAAACCGCAAAAAAGAAGAAAAGAAAAAGGACTGCCCCACCAGCCTGACGGAGCGGTCTGTCAAGGTTTTGCCGGAGAAAATTATGCCCGCAGGGCGTCATTTTCGACGGTCAAACGGCGCAGCCGCCTGACCTTGACGGGCCGACGGAGACAGGCTACCTTTGCGGGAGTTTTTGTTTTTGATATCATCATCAACTCTTTACAACATAGAAATTGGGCCAACAATATATCTCAGATTGTAAAATTCGCTATCTTTGTCAGTGGTTAGAGGTATCTCTTTCCAAGACATACGATACGATAAAACTAAGAAGCGTTATGCTTATCTTGTGATTGGAAACGTAGGAAATTTTCAATAGTGCACAAGGGATAGCATAGTGGTTCTCACGCTTAGCGTGGGCTGCTATTCCCATATCCGTGCACAGGTTTTTCCTACGACCTCCAATCAGATGTGGCATCGCAGTTCCACGCTTCTGTATAAAAGAGCATTAGGTCTTCGGGAACTGGGAGACATTGTTTTGATTATGACAAAGATAGAGTCACCAGTCAATAGGTTCATAGACATTTACATCAATAGCTATGTAAAGCGATTTCGTAATTTTAACACGAGCAGTTACATGGTTAATATAGGAGGTATTGCAAATTTTATTGCTGCAGACGACCATAATTTGTCCTTTCTTCTTCATAAGTTACAAGCATACGGTTTTGAAGTGACAATCTCCAACGGACGAGATACTGTTGATGAGATACAGGTAGAATATTCTATTAAAGAGAATGTAAGTAATGAACTTTTTGAATATAGGATAGAGAATCTGGTATCGACTATATATTTGTCAAGCAAGACGGGCATTTCAGTTGTTGGAATATTGGTTATGCAAATCATCTCACAGATTATATGTAAAACCAAAACCATGTATAAGGCGGTTATTCTTGATCTCGATGATACGGTATGGAAGGGCACTATCGCAGAAGAAGGCATTGAAGCCATTAAACAAAAACTCCGTTCAGATGATGCAATTCCGTTTATTACATTCATGCGTTTCATACAAGCCTTATCTAAAGAATTAGGTCTGTATATTGCAATATGCTCACGTAATGACAATGAAAATGTTCTGTCCGCTATTGACTGTCTCAATGAGGAGGAATTTCCTCTTAAAGGTCAAATAGACTGTATTGTTGCCAATTATAATGATAAGAGTAAAAATATAAAAGCGATAGCACAAAAGTTATCAATATTAACAAGTGCATGCGTATTTATTGATGACAATCAAGTGGTTCGTGACGAGGTAAGGCATAATTTGCCTGATGTGTTTGTACCTGACTGGGATAGTCATGATGAACTTCTAACTTTGCTTTTAACATGCGGCGTTTTTGATAGATTTGAGCTTTCTTTGAAGTCAAGAAATCGTAAACGATTATATGCGGTCTTACAGCAAGAGCGTGAGAAAAATTATCTTCCGCAGCTATTTGTCAAGGTTAGCGATGATATAAACCATGCGGAAGCTACGCGCCTTTATGCAAAGTCCAATCAATTCAAATTTTCAGAAAAGAAAGAAAATTACGAAAAATGCAAATCTTTAGTTTTTGAAATCTATAGAGATAACGGTGAAAACTTGGGAATTTGTTCTGCAATAACTTACACAGCGAACGAACAGAATATCCATATCCTAAACTGGGCTATCAGCTGTAGATATTTTGAAATCGGGCTCGAAGAATATATTTTGCTGTATTTTTATGCTTTAGCTGGTAGGAGGACAATAACATTTTCTTTCAATGATACAGGATTTAATGGAAAAGCAGTCGAGTTGATAGATAAATATAAAAGTATCTTTATAAACAATGATAGAAGAATATATTTCCAACCGGACATACAGTCGATAAGAAAAATGCGAATTAACACCAATCTAAAAGAATATAAACATGAATAAGAAGTATATATATACTGTAGGGTACACTTTATTTCAAAAAGGAAATATTATAGATGTCAATCAAATGTTTGACACATTAGCTCTGTATGGCATTAATTTCTTGGTAGATGTGCGCTCTGTTCCATTTTCCAAGCAATATCCGCAATGCAATGCAGACAACATGAAGGTTGCTGGAAAAAAATTAGGCATACCATACATGAATATGCCTGAAATTGGAGCTAAAGCCAGTAGTCAGCAAGATGTTTTCTCCAAGGCTTCTGACATATTTTTCGAACAAGAGGTTTTCCCTATAGTAAAAAGTTATCGTCCAGAGAAAACTGAATTGCTTGGTTCAGACGAGATTGTTGATTTCCGTAAATTCAGGCATGATGAGCATTTTGTAAGCGGATTAAAACGCATTGAAGATGCTTATGATAAAAATTATACCCTGTGCTTGATGTGCAGCGAAAAGAAACCTATGGATTGTCATAGATATTTCTTGGTAAGTAAGGCGCTTGAACAGAGATACGGAGATTGGCTTGAGGTAAGGCATATCGTCGAAAAACCTGATGGAGGAATCTGCTTTATATCAAATTCTGATTTGGACAAACAACTTGAGACATTCGTTTGTGAAAAGAAAAAAGTGCTGAATATGATATTCAAAGAAGAAATCCTTGATAATTATTTCGGGAAGACTGCGCAAGAGAAACTCAATGACTTCTGCGATAGATATTGGAATCTGTTACATGGATGGAAAAGGTTTAACTATAATAATACAGAGAACTATGATTAAATTGTTTAATATTGGCTTCACACAAAAAACTGCGAAAGAGTTTTTTGGGATCATCAAAGCAAATAATATTGATTGCCTTGTGGATGTACGCCTTAATCCAAATGGGCAATTATCACGCTTTGCATTTGAGCAAGATTTACCGTATTTCCTTTCGGAATTGGCAAATGGGTGCAAATATAAGCACCGAGTGGACTTGGCGCCGACCAAAGAACTATTGAAAGAGGTAAGAGACAAGTCTTGTCCTATGAGTAGAGATTACAAATTATTTGAGGCGGCATATAGAAAGCAACTTGAATACAATTCCAATATTTCCAACTTTGTTGAGGAGTTTGGAAAGTATGGAAATGTTGTGCTGCTGTGCTCAGAGCCAACAAACGAAAAGTGCCATAGGAGAGTGCTTAGCGAGATGCTTCTTGAGAAATTTAAGAACGACATTAAATTCGGAGGAAACTTGTAATGAGAAAACGCGTATTGCTTCTTGCTGTCAGTTGCAAGAACGGTGGACTTTGTCCAGGCGGCATAGACTTAGACAATCCGAAAGAATGGATTCGTATTGTACGGGATGATGGTCAGGCTGGTGCTGTGCAAGGGCATGAGATTGATTTTGCAAAGCCACTTGATGTAATAGAGTTTGACGGTCGTCCAATGCCACAAGGAAAACAGAGAGAGAATTGGGTGATCAACAATCGCTCTTGCAGAAAAATTGGTACCGAACCAATAAAAAGAGTTGTACAGGCTTTTATGGAATATGGTTATAAAGGTTTTTGGAACAACAATCGTTCATATTTAACGGAGGAGGAACTGGAAAATGTGACACAACCATCAGAGTCCATTATGCTTGTTTCTGATGTAAGAATATATAAAAGCGATTGGGGTAAGGCTAAGATTGATTTTACTTGGAGTGGGCTGCGTTATCCAATGAAAGGTGTGTCGTTGACGGATCAAGAGTTTTACGATAAAATTGAAGAAAGCGAAATTTGTTATAAGAACGCAATCATTGTTGTATCTATTCCTAAGGATGCTGACTGGACACATCCTGCAACAGGTGAAAGAAGAGCATATAAATTCGTAAGTAAGGTGTATGGGACTAACAAGGATTAGTTTTAGAAGTTATTTACGAGGAGTGTCGTAATATTATTATAAGATCCGGCGAGTGAGCGGAGTGAACTGGCCGGTGCGGAGGAGCGGCGGCATCAGCCGACGGTCTTCCGCTTCGGGCTGAGGGTCTGTGGACGGCGGAGCCGGGCACTGTCCCGAAGCCCCGGGGAGCTGCGGTGCGGCCCGCCTGCCGGGCTGCTCGGCAGCGGGGAGGATGCGTCCGTCAGGGCGCATCTTCCCCTTTCAGACCATCCGGAGTATGTGGCTGACTGCGGAGCAGGCTGCCTGACATCCGGATACCGTTGTCCTCTTTGAGGGCTGCGGCAGCAGGCTTCAAGGAGGCTTTGGCTGTCGGCTGCGTGATGTGTGGGCTGACTGGAGCTCTGCTGCCGGATGTGCGGCGGCGGAGCGGAGGGAGGCGCACTCATCACACCTCTGGACCGAAGGAGAGTCTGCTCACGGCTTGCCGGGTGCAGTCTCGGATGAGTATGGGCAGTTCCGCTCTCCTCTCCGGGACGGACTCGCTCCGGCTCGGTGAGGGTTTCTCGGGCAGATTCGGTGATTCGGACCCTCACCGAATCTGCGCAGCCGTAAGGCAAGCTGTTTCGGGTGGGATGCTGGTGATGCGGGCTGGAGCCGGAAGCTTCTGCGGACGGCTCTTGATGGGAAAAGGTCGGAGGCATCGGCCGCCCTGCTCGCTTTCGAATGTCCACTGGACATTCTCATAAACCGCTCACGACCGCTGGAACTGGCTGAAAGCCATCATAAAGGGTGGCGGCTTGCCGGCACTCCTCTCTCTCCTTTGGGAAAGTGGAGACGCGGGTACGGAGATAAAGAGGCCTCCGTGCGGATTCACTTTCCAAAAGGAGGTGGAGGCATATACTTAACATAGTCCGGATTGTGTGATCTGCGGGCGGAGCCCCTGCCGTCAGGCAGCCCGTCAGGGGCTGTCACACAATCTCGATAGATTATGTTAACTCGCGGATTCATAGGTACTTCCTTCGCATCTCACTGATGGTAGCGGAGTCGTTCATCTCCCCTGTGGGGTCGGGGGCATAACAGGGTCGAGTCTCGGTGATTCGTAGGGAAAATTGTCGGATCAGAACGTAGCCATCCTGGAGCGCAGCGTAAGGATGGCGCAGTTCCCGACAATTTTTCCGGAGAAGGCTCCGAGTCTCGACACCGCTTTTCCTTTAACCGAGCGAAGCGAGTCATAGAAGGCCGGATGTTTGGCGTTCCGCTGGAGCTTGCGGAGGAGGAATGACAATCTTCCGGTTCCGCTCTGCCCATTGGGCAAGTCTTTCAGCGGCTTGCCGATGAATGTCTTGCTTTCCGCTTTTCCAGAAGCTTTGCTTCCGTTATTGATAGTATCAGAGGATGTTGCTGGAGGTGATGTCATTCGTAGCTTGCGGAGAATGTCAGCACTGGAGGCGGCATCTTCTGATTCCGCTCTGCCCGTAGAGGAAAGTCTGTGGACGTTGACGCGTCAGCGGCAATGGCCACTGTCTTTCCGAGCGTGTATTTAGCTGCGGCTGCAGCTGTGGGCTCTTCGGTGGCGGCTCCGCCGACATTGATGAGCATAATAAACCCAGCAAGGTGGAAATGACGCCCTTTGGGCGGCTTTTCGACCGAAACTGACCGCCTTGTCACCCTCGAACTGCACTGACGCTGTAGGCCGTAGTGAGTGCTCGACAACGAAGGCCTTGCACTGCCGGCCGCGCTGGTAGGCCCAAAATTTCCGCGAAGCGAGGAATAATCAAAAGTCTCCAAATCTTCAATAGCACCAATACTATATATAGAGGGATAACGTTCTCTTGTCTTGAGATATGGTATAGAAACACCAATAGCAGTAAGACAACCGAGCACCCACCGCCTTTCCGATTGATGGCATCCTATACTATCTGCACTATTATCACGATGAATAAGAAGAATCACAACGGCAGCACGATGACCGGCGTCAGCCGGTAGTCGGCCCGCCGCAGGGCGGGCGGGAGGGAATAGCCGCAGGGAGCGAAGCGACCGAGGCAGTGCGTAAGGCGGAAGCAAGTCTGTGGAACTAAGACGCGAAGCGGATAACGACCACAGTCTTGCCCGCCTGAAGCCAATGAACCAGGTCGGTGGTAAGGCCGACACTTGTTGGCGGACTTTCGACCGACACTGCTTTTCTCTTTGGCAACGGAGCCGAAGGCGTAGTGGCCGTGGAGCCCGAAGCAGTCTTTCACGGCTGACGTCCAGCCAGACGGGAATGTTTGCCGGGAGGAACTCAATAGAGTGGAAGTCGCGCAGGGGCGACAGTCCCGAAGTGGCTGGAACCAAGCCTTTCTGGCGCAGCGTTAGCGCAGGAAGAAGGGCTTGACCGCTATACAATAGTGAAAGCAATACAAGCCTGACCGCAATTTCGTCTTTATTGCTGGCTTAATATGATTGATGTTGATTCCGGAATTATTGCTATCTTCGCATATAACTTTATAATAATCAAGATGAATTTTCGTGGACTACTCATTTTTCAGTCAGTTTATTTTTCACTTCTTGCAACAGTGTCATGAAGCCAACACAAAATGAACAGGCGTTGATTGAATCAATCCAAGAGATTCTCTCCGTCAAGAAACAGCTTGCGGATACATATTGATCGGCGTTTGACGAAGAAGAATACTCTGCACCCGTCATCTTCTATGCAGATTCGGCTTGTTATGTTCTCAATCCGAAACGTAAATTTCTCAAAAAATTAGAGTGTACCAAATTGGATGTCAAGGACTTTGACTTATACCATACTGAGCTGTTGGATTCCCTTCAATGCCATATGGAAACACACGTGGAACTGGATAACGACACAACATATTATGGTCGTACTCCTTATGTGAAAGCCAGCACACTTGAGGTGGCCAGGAATACAGACAGTATGATTTCAGATAACAGCTGGTGGGGGCCGATGGTTATGCATGAGATGGCTCACGGTTGCCAGGACTCACACCGAGAGTACTATATAGCCCGGGGAAAAGTCAATTACTGCGTGTTCGAACTTGAATCTGCACAATACCCAGTAAAATACCCGTGGTTGATGGATGCCCTTATTCAAGAGAATAATCAATGCACGTACCGATGAAGGATGCAATGATTGTATCCAACAATTCCTGTCAATCAGGAAGGCGAGAAAGGCTGAGATGTCTGATAAATTGGGCGAGGAATATGTTCAGTTGGAAGAGAAATTCGAGATAGCGGAGTCGATGGCAAGATTCCTGGAGGTACAATCAGCAATTTTGTTGGGCAATAAACACAAGAACTACAAAGAAGACTCATGGTTTTTTGCGGATGCTGTAGAAATGTCTTACTTCTTTGTAACGGGGTATAATCTCGTAAGATTGTTTGTCAAGCTTGGCATTGATCTGGATTTGCCCTATCAAAACAGTGATCATTGTGCATTAGAGAACTATCTTGTGATGAATTCGTAAGTTCTCAATTAGCTAACGATATTGCCTTTATTCAGCTGGCACTCCAAAGGAAGCCAGATACTCCGTAATCCCTTCAACGTGAAGGTCAACGATGGCCTGCTTGGCAGCGCGGGTCTGGAGCCAGCGGCATTCCTGCTCATTGGTCATGAAGCCGTTCTCTGATAAGACGGCGGGGCAGAGGGAGTGACGCAGGAGGTAGAATCATTCTTCAAAATCGGGGTCTCCGTCGGAGTTGTCAGTGCGCATCTGCATATCGGGAAGGTATTTCTTTGCGGCGTCGAAGATGCAGGTTGCGAGTGCATCTGCGGCGGTCTTGCCTCTGGACGTGTAGATGCTCCATCCGTGCGGCTGCGTCCTTTCTGAGCCGTTTCCGTAGGCATTGACGTGGATGCTGACAAGAATTGCATTCTGCTTGCCGTGGAGCAGGCACCAGCTGTTGACACGCCAGCAGCGTTCCTTGAGGGAAATGTCATCATCCTCGGGAACGAGGAGTTCGGCATCATAGCCTCGGTTCTGAAGGTCCAGGACTATGCGTCTTGCGATTTCGCGGTTGAAGAAGGCTTCACGGAGCTGCCCGTCCGGGGAACGTTTGCCGGGGGTGAACTGACCGTGGCCGTTGTCGATGAAGATTTTCGTGCTGGAGCACGATAGCCGTTCGCTATCGCTCACTCTCACTTCGTTCGGTTTCATATGAGTCTGCGTTTATGGGTTGTGCAGCTCACGGATTCCAGGGATGAAGTTACGAAAAATGCTGCAAGGATGACCAATTGTTTTAGTTACTCTTCATTCAAAGTTCAGCATGCTTTTTGATTATTCCTGTATTGTCATCTTATAAAAAATTCATAATTTTGCAGGGTGAAGTGTGAACTAATATGATTTCTTTTGTTGAAACTATTGACAAAAGGTGATTTATGGAAAAGTATAGCTCTGATAATCAATCGGTTTTCAAGATTGTTGGGATGTCTCGTTCTAAAGATGAATTGAGACTATCTTCTTCATCCTTGCCGTCTGAAATTCAGTTTTCTTTTTCGCCGTATCTGATAGTTGATACAAAACAGTCAGTATTGGTGCCAACTATCAAAGCTTTTTTTCTTGACAAAGAAGGGAATGCAATAACAAACGAGTTGTCGTTGCAGGTGGTTTTCAAATTTAATGATAATCTACCATTATGCTTGAATGAGAAAAAAGGAATTGATATCAAAGATTATCAAGCACTCGTATCAATCTTCGACACTACAATTGGAGCTTTTAGAGGTATTCTTTTTGATTGGTTAAACGGTAGCGAACTGCAAAGGCCATTACCGTTTGTTCAAATGGATGAATTCCTAAAAGGGCTCAAGGTGTCTTTTGCTAAATAACATTTTTATGATGCTTAACAAAGACACTCTTGAGAATTATCAGGCTGCTCACCAGATTGAGTGGACAAACACCTTGCCAGAAGGTTGTCCTCCTGAGAACATACTCATTCCAGAGAATGAGGAGTTCTATAGGTTAACAATTGAGCCGGATAAAGTGACCGAAGATGATTTCAAAACATATGTGGAACTCTTCCCACAAAAAACATTCAAAGGGCAACTTGCCATCTTCGCTACGGGATTATCCGTATTGAGTAGCGATAATCCGCAAGGGTTATTAAAACTCCCTGGGATGGAAAAGTTTAAAGGTGTTGCAAAATTAACTCTTACCCCCAAGGATGGCGTTATGATGAAAAGTGGTGGTAAGCCTTACCATTATACATGGTGGCGAACAACGGCTTTTGATATTCAGTCTGCAGTAATTATTAATAATGAGGACGCTTAATATCATACGTATTCTAGAGTGCTACGATATCCCGCAACTTTTTGTGGCTGAGGATAGCGTAGGTACTAGATATTTGTGCCTTCATTATGAAATTGATGATGCCGGAGATCTAAAATACATCGCAATTCAGGTATCTCCCAATAAATTGAACGATTTCATCAAAGGCCATATTGATTTACGCTCAATGTTGCTCAATGTTGAGCAAGATGGTTCGGTCTTTATCGCTACGTATGACGGGGAGAATATTACCGCTGAAGATTATCGTGGTGAAATAGAGTCGAAAATGCTTCCGCAAAGCGGTTATTATTTTGATGACACTTTGGGGGAAGATGAGGAGATGATTGCCAGAGCCATCACTAACAATAAACCAATTATTCGTCTTGCATTTGAGACCCCGGATAATAGCCATGATATTGATTCCAGATGCTTATCTGCTGCGCTATTAAGTTTTCAATCTCTTATTGATAGCTCTTTTAAGAAGTTATTTAAAACAGACGAGTCATCCGCTTCGGCCTTGAGAGTATCTGCTTTTATGCCAGCATCCTTCGATGTCGAGTTTTTAGCCAATGAAAACTTGGATATGTTTGGGCAATCAAGGTTAGGGGAAACATTTGAGAATATCAATAAGTTGTTCTCTGACGAAAATGATGAGGTCGTAGAAACTTTGCGTCATCTCAAAGGTTTCGCTGCGAATAATTACCGCCGATTCCTTGATGTCTTATTAAATTATGGCGTTTCGTTGAAATACAAGTGGGTCTTTTCTACATTGGAGTCTGAAGTTCATCAGAATCGTATTTCATCTTCGAGACTTCGTGATTTACAAGCAATAATCAATGCCAACAGCGATCTTGGCACTGAAGAGCAATCAATAGAAGGCATTTTTACGGCAGCCTCAACAGATACCGGGAAATGGACCTTCCTGCCTGTCACAGGAAAAGAAATTCGCGGTGATTGTGAGGATAAAACGATGTTAAAGGGAATTACCTTAACAGAGCAGCCCTATACAATAGCATGTGAAGTGATTCAGACTGTTAATGATACTACTCTTAAGGAAAAGTCAAAATATTATCTAAAGAGTATATCTCCGAGGCAATAAGACATCTTTTCAATTTTTGCAATTAGTTTTCAAAACAATCTTTCCATCCGTGAGTATCTGGAGAACATCACGGATGGAAAGATTGAGCAAATCACAAAATAATTTGATGGTGATGCGAAATCGACTTTGAGGATACCGATGTCGTTATGGCTCTATTTCCTGACTTCGTCACTATAAAAACATCAAGTTTATAATATGTTGACAGATAATGTTTTGTAACTTTGCATACCCTGATTTTGGGGTACGCAAAGCATTTTTGTATGTTTATCAAGCGAAAAAAGAATCGGTCAGGCACTGTAAGTATCGTTGTAGCTGAAAAGATTTCTGGTTATTATAAGGAGCTTGCCACTATAGGCATAGCGCGTACTCAAGAAGAGATAGATTCTCTCATAATGAAAGGTCGTAAATGGATAGAGGCGGAACAGGAACGCCGCCATCCACGGCTGGATCTCTTCGGTGAGGAACGTAAGAAGTGTGATGCAGAACTTCTGAATGCCGAACAGATGCTTTCGTGCATAACCAACATCTCCATCAATGGAGCGGACATGATACTTGACCGTGTATTTGACAACGTGGGCTTCAACAGGATAGATGATGAGGTGTTCCGCCAACTTGTAAAAGCCCGCTTGTCTTATCCTGCAAGCAAATCAGCCACAGTGGAGTATCTGAAGAATCATTTTGATGAAGATGTCAGCCTGTCGAAGATCTATCGTTATTTGGACAAACTGAGCGATAACCAGCATAAGATAGTTCAGGACATAAGCGTCCTTCACACAAAGAAGATTTTAGGCGGCCATATCGGTGTGCTGTTTTATGATGTCACCACACTCTATTTTGAAGCGGACTATGAGGACGAGCTTCGCAAAACGGGTTTCTCCAAGGAAGGACGTCACCAGAACCCTCAGATTATATTGGGACTGTTGGTCAGCATTGGCGGCTATCCGCTTGCGTATTGCATCCATGAGGGCAACAAGTACGAGGGACACGCGATGCTTCCGGTAGTGACGGAATTTGTCCGGAAATATGAGCTGGAAGATTTTATCGTGGTGGCTGACTCAGGGTTGATGAACAACGATAATATAGCCGACCTTGAAGCAAACGGTTACAAGTATATCATTGGTGCGAAAATCAAGAACGAGAGCAGGAAGATACAGGAATGGATACTGGAGCAACCTAAGACAGACTGCCAGATGGTTGAATACGATAAAGGCAACGGACAGAGGTTATTGGTCGGATATACGGAAGACCGTGCCCGAAAGGATGCTTATAATCGGGAGAAAGGGATACGCCGTCTGGAGAAGGCATACCACAGAGGTACTCTTACCAAAGACAATATCAACAAGCGCGGATACAACAAGTTCCTGAAAATGGAAGGAGATGTGAAAGTGACCATCAATTACGAGAAACTGGAGAAAGATGCGAAATGGGATGGTCTCAAAGGATACCTTAGGGACTGTCGTAAAAAGAATAAAAACTTTATAACGAATTGATTGCCAATGTAATATAAAATTTGTGTCTTAGCTAAAGATAAAAAGAATACCTCCAATTGCCCTAGAAAAGCCAAATTTGGAGGTATCGCAAAAATTAATTGCATGGCTAAGGTACAAAATTTCTCTGAAATATCACCCGATCTCCCTTTCACGGAGTTCGATTTTTATGAATTGTATAGGCGGACGTTCGCGACTAGCGAGCTGGGAAAAATCAGGAAGAGGCTGCCGCTTGGTGAGATGGCAGAGAACTTTGGACTGATAAGCAAGAGCATGAGAGCGAAGAAAGGGCGAAAAACATAC
>NZ_NFIV01000013.1 GCF_002159555.1 Muribaculum sp. An289 | reverse complement strand
TAATCGCGTTTGGTGTTGGCATCTGCAAGAGTGCTTTTAGAGGCGTATTTCCCGAAGCCAAGATGAAAAGCCTTGTTTGCGTGCGCCTGTGTCGCAAGAACTAAGTCTCTGAGGCTCTCACGGTTGGACAGCTGCCCGAACATCATGACTGCCAGCTGATTCCAGCAGGTGAAAGACTTGACATACCGATTTCCATTGTATTTGTTTGATATTCTTAAAAATACATCCTTATCAAGGAAATCTAAAAGCTGTGAGAACACGTATTTTCCTTTATTCATGTGCCATTCTACGATAGTCTGGCAAAGATAAATTCAAATCGGCGCGCTCGTCCCATCCTTGTAATTACCTATACTTCAATATTTTCAAAGAACTTTTGCGATTTTTTACCGGACACTAATGTCCCATAATATAAAAATGTTTTAAAATAACTCCCATCGTGCCACACCGGATTTTCCGGCCGTCCTCCGTCAAGCATCCGCTGCCGTTCCGATCCGGAGTGCAAAGTTATCCCGCATGAAAGCCGCCGTCAATCACAACTTGTTATGAAAAATCCTTTTCAAATCGCCATTTCTTGCCAGTCCCGATGGATAAAAAAATGCTCCGACGGGCATTCTCAGCCTCGCCGGAGCATTCCGTATCCGTAATTGTCAGATTAAAACCTGTCCATTCCTAATTAAAGGCTATGCTGCCCCATTCGGTATCGAACCAGTTTGTAGCCGAAGCGGCCTTAGGGCTCGCCGTACCTGACTCGTAATGTTTGTCCGCATTGAGCACAAGCTCGCAGGATTCCGTAGCAAAATTGAACACGACATCTCCAAAGCCAAATGCGGCCAAAGGATCTTCGTGTATGGTAAAGTCACCGGCAGCCGTAAGTTCCAGCTTCGTCAGAGGACAGTCCATAAAAAGCCCGTAATATATTTCGGTGACTTTCGGAAGCGAAATGGAAGTGAGCGCCGTACCTCTGAATGCGTATGTATATACCGTAGTGGCTTCAGGCAACTCTATGGAGTTGAAGGCGGAGCTGTATACGAAGCACTGGTTTCCTACATATTTCACGTCTGGAGCGACTACTCTTTCCAGTTTTGGGTTGTTCCAGAAAGCCTGGCTTCCGATAGCCTCGACTTCCGAAGGTAATATTACTTCCCTCAACTCGGGAAAAGTATGGACACCGTCGAGCAATCCGCTGAATGCGAATGCAGGAATGCCTATGAATCCGTCGGTTGCAGTCTGTCCGTCAGGATTGAGCAGACCATCCACATCGACTTCAGGCCAACCGGTAACCCCGCTGAAGTCCACAACTTCGACAGCCGTTCCCACAAACGGATTGTCTATCCATGAACTGTCCATAGGTGAACCGGTAACGGACATGCCGAGCTGTTCGAAAGTTCCGGTAAACCTGAACTCCGTGATTCCGGCAGCAAGGGCCTCGTCTATGGCCGCGCGTACCTCTTCCACGCTCATTCCAGCCATATCTATGTTGCCGTCAGGAGCCGGTTCGTTTACGAAGACCTTACAGGTAGCATTCTTGTCATCGACAGTTGCCGTTACAATCGCATTTCCGGCAGCGACAGCGGTGACGAGTCCGTTTTCATCAACCGTAGCAATTGCAGTATCGGAACTTTCCCATACTATGGTCTTATTGTCGGCATTTTCAGGAAGCACTTCCGCCGTCAATTGGAAATCTTCTCCCACAAGCAAGGTAATCTCCGGTTCGTTCAATGTTACGCTTTCGACCGGTACAGGTACCGGATCCGTGTTTTTGGGTTCGCAGCCGGCAAGAATTAATGCCGCCATAACTGTCAAAAGAAAAAATTTTTTCATATCAATATAAAAATTACGTTAGTTATAAAATCATTCCCCCACATGCCTGAGGAACAAATCTATGGTATTGCGCATCAAGCAGGTGATGGTCATCGGGCCGAGACCTCCCGGAACCGGGGTT
The DNA here is from genome assembly GCF_002159555.1 of Muribaculum sp. An289. Classification (GTDB taxonomy): domain Bacteria; phylum Bacteroidota; class Bacteroidia; order Bacteroidales; family UBA932; genus Merdivivens; species Merdivivens faecigallinarum. The sequence continues at coordinate 35,444 of NZ_NFIV01000013.1, read as the reverse complement.
ATGACAGAAGCCTTCGGGGCCACGGCATCGAAATCCACATCCCCGCACAGTTTTCCCGTATCAGGATCCCTGTTGACACCCACATCCATCACCACGGCGCCTTCGGAAACCATATCGCCCGTTATGAATTTCGGCCGTCCTATGGCAACCACGAGTATTTCGGCCTCACGCGTAACAGAAGCAAGGTCCTTTGTACGCGAATGCGCTATCGTCACAGTGGCATTGGCATCAAGGAGCAGTTTCGCTACCGGAAGGCCGACGATGTTGCTGCGCCCTACGACTACGGCCCTCTTTCCCTGCACTTCTATCCCGGCTTCCTTCAGCATGAGCATCACACCCATCGGAGTGCACGGAAGGGTACACGGACGTTTGAGTTGCAAATCCGCCACATTGAGAGGGTGGAAACCGTCCACGTCCTTGTCCTGGCGCACGGCCGCGATAATCCTGTCCGAATTGATATGCTTCGGCAGAGGGAGCTGGATAAGTATTCCGTCGACACCAGGATCGTCATTCAGACCGCCGATGACCGACAGGAGCTCTTCCTCCGAAATAGACACATCCTTGCGTATCGTCGTATTCTTTATACCCAAAGCCTCCGAAGCCTTGCTTTTACCCGTAACATACGAAACGCTTGCAGGGTCATCCCCGACAAGCACTACCACAAGGTGAGGGGCGCGCCCGTATTTTTCCGTCAGGACCTTTACTTCTTCGGCCATTCCGGACTTCATCCTGGCCGACAAATCTTTACCGCTTATTATCATAACAATACCTTCCTTTTTTCCGTATTGGCAAAATAAACATATCCTGCAAATTTACTAAAATTCCGTAAAATGTATAACCATTCACGGAATATCGGTATCGTCGCCCGCCCGCAACGCATTAATTTTGCATGAGTAAAGACATAAAGACATGAAACGGATTTTTACCTTAATCGCAACGGTCCTCGCGATATCCTGCCAGGCCTATGCACAAAACTCTGAGAACATGGAAAATTTTGAAAACATGGAAAACGGAAAAACTCTGGTGGCCTATTTTTCAGCCACCGGAACTACTGAGAGGGTTGCGGAAATGATTGCCTCCGCAACAGGGGGAAAACTTTATGAAATCGAAGCGGCAGAGCCCTATACATCCGCAGACCTCGACTGGAACGACAGGTCCTCGCGCAGCAGCATCGAAATGAATGACGGCAGTTCACGCCCTGCCATCCGAGGAGGTTTTGAGAACGTGTCGGAATACGATGTGATATATTTGGGCTTCCCCATCTGGTGGAATCTGGCACCGAGGATAATCAATACATTCCTCGAAACATACAACCTCGATGGAAAAACGGTCATACCTTTCGCCACTTCCGGAGGCAGCGGAATCAACAATTCAGTGAACGAATTGAAGAAAGCCTATCCTTCCGTAAACTGGCAATCGGGGAAACTCCTGAACCGCACCTCCGAGACCGGCATCAGGGAATGGCTGCAATAAAAGGCTGACAAAAGCTGTCCCGTCCTGAAAAAGTTTGCCGGACGGGCAGCTTCTATTCCTCTACCAGATTGAATTTTGTCGAAATTTCCTTCTGCTCGATTGCCTGCCTGAGGTTGAACCTCTTTTTCTGGGTCAGGTAACCGGCCTTTTCGCACGAAATCTCGATCTGGACATCTCCGGAATTATTGAAAGTCAGACCTTTTATATCGAAAGACTCCGTACTTTCATAAGGAGTAGTGCCGAGATAATTCTGATTGGTGTTTTTTACGTCCGGTGTAGATGAAACAACGCGCCAGTTGACATCCGCTCCTTTAGGAGAAGAATCTATGAACCAACGGATTATGGTATGTTCCAATGCCGTATCCCCGCTTCCGGTCACTTGCTTGTTTTTCTCTCCCGAAGGCGAGTCGGCCCTTCTTAGAAAATATGCGACCCTGTCCCAATCGATATTTTCCAAAGCCTCCCCGTAAGCGGCGTTCAATGCATTCGCCGCAATTGCAAAATCGACAGGACTGCCCGATAATGAAGCCCTTCCGGTTACGGCAGTGCGCGGATACACGAGATTCCGGCTTTCATCATACACCAACATGTCAAAGCATACGGTTCCCATCCATCCCATGCCCGACAGATAGCTTATCTGATACTGGGTTATCTCAATCTGAAGCAAATAGTCAGTGTTGATGTCGGCATCAATGTCGAACCCCATGGTCTGCATGTACTTCCTCATGCTTTCGGAGACGAACGACTTGATATCGGGATAGGTGCTGACCTGCGGCCTTGCCTGCCCGAAGTTCACATCATACTTGTTCAGAACCATGGTTTGCGGCCTCTTGTCCTGAATATTGAGCCTTACGCCGTAATCCATGTTTATGTAAATGTCCGACGGTGGCAAAACACCGAGGTTCAGCGGGATAGTATATGACTGGGGTGTCGTTACTACATTTCTGGACGAGCCGCAACCGGCCAGCAGAAGCAGACATAGAGCAAATAAGGAAAAATGTTTCATATTCTTAATCGTTTATAAGTTTAATCAGTTTTGCCGAAGCCTCGGTAGTGTAGCTTATGGTCTTGCCCTTGGAAGAAGCCATCGTAGTAATCGTAGGCTCGAAAAGCGCATCCGCCCCGTATTCCTTGGCCAGGCTTATCAGGCGGTACAAAGCCAGGCGCCTTACGATTTCTTCGGCTGGGATATAATTCGAATCCGAACTGTATATGTTGGAATTTCCCAAATAGCCCAAACGGACTACCCCTTCACATGTTTCATACTCCAGATACCTGCTGCCGTTATATTTTATGATATCATAAACCAATTTGAACTCACCGTTCTCCTCGGTAATCGTCCTTCTCGACCTCCTGTTGTCGGAATTGACCGTCGCCGTGGCGGATACGGACTTTAAAATCGTAAAATCATCCCTGTCCAGCCGCATGTCCTTAATGCCGACAGCCGGCATATTGCTTATCGCGGTGGTGGGAATAAGGCTGCTTTGCGCATCCGCTTCATGAAACGGACACAGAAGCAGACAAAGGGCAAATGCCATGAATGCGTTGAATTTAAACTGTCTCATACCGATTCTGTTTTAAACGTTGGTTTTTTCTTGAATGTTTTCCGGACACGCCGTCCTCCAGAGGGAAAATTCTAATTCTTTTATAATCAATTTTTATCGGATCCTGGCGGAATGACAAAATTATTGTTTATATTTACCGCTGAAAACCAACGTTTTAAACGGAAGACACACAGGATTCCTGTATCGTAACCGATTCGACAATGTAAAGGCAGACAACATAATGAAAAGGCCGCCCTTGACGGACGGCCCTTTCTGAAAAATCATAATATAATGAAACTGTGCTTGTCAGCCCATCGGCAGTCAGCCGTTACCGGCTCCGGAAAGAGCCCAGTGCCCGATGTCCTTGCGGTAAAACAGGTTAGGACAATCGATTTGGGAAACAGCCCTATATGCCTTGTCGCGGGCTTCACTCAACGACGGTGCGGAAGCTACAACGATGAGCACCCGGCCTCCGGCAGTGCGGTAATGTCCGTCCGAGAACGAAGTTCCCATGTGGTAAACCCTGACCCCGTCAAAGTTCCCTGCCCCGGCAACATCCGTTGCTCCGGAAAGGACAACATTGCCTGCCCCGACAGCACCGGCCACAGCAGCCCCAGCCGAGCCGGCAACGCCTGCCGAACCAGCAGCATCAGCAGCATCGGCAAAGCGCTCCAGGCCTTTGATTTCAAAGCCTTTTTCGTAGTGTGCAGGATAGCCTTTCGAAGCCATTACGACACCGATTGTAGGCTCATCGCTCCACTGTATCCCATTCTCGAAACCGGAAACCGTGTGAAGGTCCCTCCCGTCGGCCACAGCGGAGAAGATATCGTAAATATCGCTCCTCAGCCGCGGAAGCACCACTTCCGTTTCCGGATCGCCGAAACGTGCATTGAATTCTATCACCTTGATACCGTCGCGGCATTTCATCAGCCCGCCGTAAAGCACGCCCTTGAAAGGCCTGCCCTCGGCAACCATGGCTTTCGCAACCGGTTCCATTATCGAATGCAGGGCAAAATCCCTGTCCGCCTCAGTCACGAAAGGAAGCCCCGTATAGGCGCCCATTCCTCCCGTATTGGGACCTTCATCCCCATCGTAAGCGCGTTTGTGATCCTGTGAAAGCAACATCGGATAAACCCTCTCGCCGTCCACGAAACAAAGGAAGGAAAATTCGGGACCTTCCAAAAATTCCTCGATAACAACCTTGGAATCCCCGCCATAGACATTGTCGTCAAGCATATCCTTCAGTGCGGCACAGGCCTCATCGAAACACGAGGCTATCACCACCCCTTTGCCGGCCGCGAGACCGTCATATTTCAACACGACAGGATAAGAATGCCCCCTGACATATTCCACGGCGCTGCCATAGTCGATAAAGGAACGGTAGGATGCAGTCGGAATCCCGTATTTCTCCATAAGTTTTTTCGCAAACTCCTTGCTCGACTCTATGGCCGTTGCGGCCTTCGAAGGAGCGAAAATGCGCAGCCCGGCCTCGGCAAAACTGTCGGCGATACCGGCCGCAAGGGCCGCTTCCGGCCCTACTACAGTAAGATCAACACCATTGTCTACAGCAAAAGCCTTCAAAGCCTCTACGTCATTGTCCTTTATAGGCACGCATTCGGCCTGGGAAGCAATGCCGGCATTTCCGGGAGCGCAGAATATCCTGGCCACTTTCGGACTGCGCGAAAGCGCATCCACTATGGCATGGCAACGGCCCCCGCCACCGACTACGAGCACAGTGGCGGCCTGTGGCAATTCCACATTGACCCCTCTGACAATTTTGGAATACTCGGCCGCCCTTCCGTCCGGGCCCTGGTGTAAAAAATGGTTTATGATTTCCATATCCTATCAGCGTTTGAAACCTATCAGTGTTTGAAATGTCTTGTCCCGGTAAACAGCATGGCTATTCCGGCTTCATCGGCCTTGACGACCGAATCGTTGTCCCTGACACTTCCGCCAGGCTGCACTATGGCATCCACTCCGCTTCCGGCCGCAAGGGTCACGCAATCATCGAACGGGAAGAAGCCGTCGGAAGCCATCACGAGACCTTCCTTCAGGCCCTTTGCAGCCGCTTCCTTCAAGGCTATCTCCGCCGAGCCGATACGGTTCATCTGTCCGGCCCCCACTCCGGCAGTCACCCCGTCCTTCACGACGACTATCGCATTGGACTTGACATGTTTTACTATCTTCCACGCAAACTCAAGATCCGACATCATCTTGTCCGAAGGCTGTTTCTTGGTCACCGTCATGGACTTGGAAAGTTTTTCCTCACCGGAATCCGCATCCTGTGCCAACAGCCCGCCGCGCACTGAAACATACTGCATCACAGGCCTGTCGGCAGAAGACATATCGACCTTGAGCAGACGGACGTTTTTCTTGGCACGGAGGATTTCCAGCGCCCCGTCGGTAAACGAAGGGGCCATTATGATTTCAAGGAACACTGGTTTCAGCTCAGCGGCAAGCGCCTCGTCGATTTCCCTGTTCAGGGCCACGATTCCTCCGAAAATGCTCACACTGTCGGCAGCATAGCATTTGCGCCATGCATCGAGGGCATCCGTCCCCACGGCGGCACCGCAAGGATTCATGTGCTTGACACCCACGCAGAACGGCTCGCCGAACTCACGGACAATCTGCAAGGCCGCATTCGCATCCTGGATATTGTTATACGAAAGTTCCTTTCCGTTAAGCTGCTCAGCCGTAGCCAACGAATAAGGGCATTTGTCGGAAGACACATAGAATTTCGCCTTCTGGTGAGGATTTTCGCCGTATCTCAGCTCCTGTTTAAGGTCATATTCAAGGAAAAGTTTCTCGTTCAGCCCGGCCTGCTTCCTCATATAGGAGGCTATGCACGAATCGTATTCCGCCGTGTGGGTATACGCCTTTGCTGACAGCTTCAGACGGGTTTCCGGAAGCGTATCCCCGAAACGTCCTATCTCATCCAGAACCACAGGATAATCGGCCGAATCGCAGACTACAGTGACGAATTTCCAGTTCTTTGCAGCGCTCCTGAGCATCGAAGGACCTCCGATATCGATATTTTCAATCGCCTCGTCCATTATCACACCTTCCCTGGCAATCGTCTCGCGGAAAGGATACAGATTGACACATACAAGGTCTATATACTCTATCGCATTTATCTTCAGCTCCTTTACATGGCTGCGCATATCCCTGCGGGCCAAAATCCCCCCGTGTATGTTCGGATGAAGGGTCTTTACCCTCCCGTCGCATATTTCGGGAAAACCGGTCACATCGCTGATATTCGTTATGTCGAGTCCGCTGTCACGGAGCAGTTTCATCGTTCCTCCGGTGGCTATCACCTCCCAACCGGCCTTTATCAATGAAGCGGCGAAATCAACCACGCCGCTCTTGTCGCTTACGCTGATCAAGGCTCTTTTTGCCATAATCCTTCCTTGTTTTTAAGAAAATTTTTATAAAAATCTTTATTTTTCAACAATTTCCAGTTTTTTCAACTCGCATTGCAGCGCTTCGGGATAAAGCCGGTGCTCGATTTCGTGTATCCTGCGCTCCACCTCGTCCACATCGTCTCCATAATACTCGAAAGCGCGTTGGGCGACAATCGTTCCCCCGTCCACGGTTTCATCGATATAATGCACCGTGACCCCGAAAACCTTGACACCGAATGCAAATGAATCCCGGATCGCATGGGCCCCCTTGAAAGCCGGAAGCAACGCCGGGTGTATGTTCAGAATCCTTCCCCCGTATGCTTCCATAAGAACCCTGCCGACTATCCTCATATAACCGGCAAGGGCAACCATCTCCACACCGAGCGAATCCAGAAGCCCCGTTATCTCCGTTTCAAAGGCTTCTTTGGAAGCGTAAGATTTGGGAGAAAAAACGAAAGTCCTGATTCCGAAACGCTCCGCCCTGCCGATGACCGCAGCCGAAGGGTTGTCGCACACCAACAGCACGATGTCCGCATCGAGCGAACCTTCCGCACACGCATTGGCTATTGCTTCGAAATTCGTCCCGCTCCCGCTTGCGAAAACGGCTATCTTATGCTTCATAGGGCAGTAAAACCTTATATCTTATACGAAAAAATTACATTTTAATATAAACGCCGCTCGCACCGTCGGTGACTTCGCTGCCGTTTTTCGGAGCATGTCCGCGCTCGACCACCTTTCCGATAACGGAAGCCTCAAGCGAATGGGAAGCGAGTATTCCGAGAGCCCTTTCAGCATCTTCGGCAGCCAGAGCGACAACAAGGCCTATGCCCATGTTGAAGACATTGTACATCTCCCGGTGAGGAATCTTTCCCCATTTTTCGAGAGCCTCGAACACTGGGAGTATTTTCCAACTGCCCTCTTCTATTTCGACGGCCTGCCCAGGCTTGAGGATACGCGGTATGTTTTCATCGAAACCGCCTCCGGTTATATGGCTGATTCCATGCACGTCCACTTTCGAGAGCAGGTCGAGCACGGGCTTCACGTATATCTTCGTAGGGGTAAGAAGCACTTCGCCGACAGTCTTTCCGCTGTCCCCGAAAGGCGAGCCGAGAGCTATGCCGTTATCGGCAATTATTTTCCTGACAAGGCTGAAACCATTGGAATGCACCCCTGTAGATGCCACGCCTATGAGCACGTCTCCGGCAGAGACCTTGCTCCCGTCAATCAGCCTGGATTTTTCCACGACTCCGCAGGTAAAACCGGCTATGTCGTATTCGCCGTTCCCGTACATTCCCGGCATCTCGGCCGTCTCCCCTCCTATCAGGGCGCAGCCTGCCTGACGGCAGCCTTCGGCGACACCGGCGACTATGGCCTCGACTTTCTCCGGGACATTGTGCCCTACAGCCACATAATCAAGGAAAAACAGGGGCTCCGCACCCTGGGCAAGAACATCGTTCACGCACATCGCCACGGCATCTATGCCTATGGTATCATGCATGTCCATTTCGAATGCGAGTTTCAGCTTGGTACCCACGCCGTCGGTCCCGCTCACGAGCACCGGTTCCTTGAAACCGAGGGACGAAAGGTCGAACATGCCCCCGAAAGAGCCTATGCCGCCCATCATTCCCGGCCTCGCCGTACTTTTGACGTGACTTTTTATGCGGCGTACCACTTCATATCCGGCTTCAAGGTTAACACCGGCTTTTTCATATACTTCGGCCATAATCGTATCTAATTTTATAATTGCACAAAATCAAATTTCGAGTTCTACGGCATTGTCGTACAGCTCGGTAGGATAAAGCCCGTCGAAACATGCCATACAAAGGTCGCTGCGGCGCCCCGCTTCAAGGAGCCCTTTGGTAGACAGATAGGCAAGCGAATCCGCTCCGATGATTTTCCTAATCTCCTCCACGGTATGGCTCGCCCCTATCAGTTCCCTCCTCTTACTCGTATCCACTCCGTAAAAACAAGGGTAGGCATATACCGGGCTGGCAATCCTCACATGTACGGCTGCGGCTCCCGAATCCTTCAGCAGCCTCACTATGCGTTTCGAGGTCGTGCCCCTGACTATCGAATCGTCGATAAGCACGACACGTTTTCCTTTCACTATATCCTTCAGGGAAGACAGTTTCAGCCTTACGCCGTTTTCCCTCAACTCCTGGGACGGCTGGATGAACGTCCTGCCTATATATCTGTTCTTTATCAGCCCCATCTCGTACGGGATGCCGCTCGCCTCGCTGTAACCGATTGCCGCACTGAGGCTTGAATCCGGCACGCCCACCACTATGTCGGCCTCTGCCGGAGCCTCGGCATATAGAATCCTGCCCGACTCCTTCCTGAAGGCATGTACGTTGCAGCCCTCTATGGTACTGTCCGGACGGGCGAAATAGATATACTCCATGGCGCACATCTTATGGCGCTTGAATGTTGAAAAATGGTTCGAGCGGATGCCTTTGTCATCGATGCAGATAATCTCGCCCGGTTCCACATCCCTTATATATTCGGCCCCTATTATATCGAAAGCGCAGGTTTCGCTGCTTACGACATAGCCGTCGCCCAACCGTGCAATCGAAAGCGGACGGAGCCCGTACTTGTCACGGCAGGCATAAAGCCTGTTGCGGGTCAGTATGACGAAAGCGAAACCGCCCTCGATCATGTTCAGGGCATCCATGATGGCATCGATACGGGCCTCCGAATTCGTTTCCTTCTTTATGAGATGGGCTATTATCTCGCTGTCGGAAGTGGAATGGAAGAGGCTCCCCTGTTTTTCAAGATACTTCCTCAGCAATGAAGAATTCACTATGTTCCCGTTATGGGCAACAGCGAAATCCCCCGTATGGTGATGGAAGACGAAAGGCTGCACATTGTCATATCCCCCGCCCCCGGCAGTTGAATAACGCACATGGCCTATGGCCTTGTCGCCTTCGAGCCTGGACAGGTTGTCCTGATTGAACACCTCCACGACAAGCCCCTCGTCCTTCTTGCACATCATCCTCCCTTCGCCGTCCACGGTAACGATTCCGCAGGCTTCCTGCCCCCTGTGCTGAAGGGAATGCAGCCCGTAATAGACGAACTGTGCGGCATCCTTCACGTTATAGATGCCGAAAACACCGCATTCCTCATGTATCTCACAGTCATCGGGAGCATATTCGACTTTCAGGCGGGACAGAATCTCATTGTATCCCTCTATCACCTTTCCCATATCGCGGCGGAAACGGTCCTTGTCGAGTTTCTTGCCCGTATCCATGTCCCAGAGGCGGCATGAATCGGGAGAAATCTCGTCGGCAAGGATTATCCCGCCCTCCGGAGTACGCCCGAACTCTATCTTGAAATCCACCAGCGTGATGCGTATCTTCGCAAAAAGCCCGGACAGGACTTCGTCGATACGCCTTGTCTGCCCGTAAATGTATTCGAGTTCATCATAGGTAACGAGTCCGAGGGCCACGGCCTGGTGGTCGTTAATCAGAGGGTCCCCGAGATTCTTGTTCTTGTAACAGAGGTCGTATATCGTATTCAAAGGTTTCGTTCCTTCGGGTATGCCGAGCCTCTTGCACATGGAACCGGCGATGATGTTCCTCACAATCACTTCCACAGGGATGATTTCCACTTTGCGGCAAAGCTGGTCGCGCTTCCCGAGCGTTCTTATGAAATGCGTCCTGATTCCGGCCGCCTCCAGCTGCTCGTAAATGATTGCGGAAATCTGATTGTTGATTATGCCTTTATTCGCGATATTGGCTATCTTGATTTCATTGTATGCGGTAGCCGTATCCTTGTAATGCACGATTATCTTGTCCGGTTCACCGCTCTGGAATATCTGTTTCGATTTGCCTTCTACTAACAATTCCTTCATTTCCATCGAAAATTCTCCTATTGTATTTTACGAAAATATGCCACGGCATTCGCGAAAAGGTCCTCCGACGGAAGGAAATCCGGATAATTCCGGTACAGTCCTTCAACGCATCTCTCGCTGTGCCCCATCTTTCCGAGTATCTTCCCGTCCTCGGAAATTATGCCTTCGATCGAAGCCGTCGACCCGTTCGGGTTGTCTTCATACTGGAAGGCCACCTGCCCGTTGGAAAAGAGTTTTTCGGCCATCCGCTGCGAAACCACGAATTTTCCTTCGCCGTGGCTTACCGGAACCACATGCCTGTCGCCGACACTGAAACCCGAAAGCCAAGGAGAGGCCGTCGAAGCCACCCTGGTCGTCACAAGCCGGGAAATATGCCTGTTCACATCATTGCGGAACAGTGTAGGGCTTTCCTTGTCAAGCATTCCGAGTCTGCCGTAAGGAAGAAGTCCGGATTTAACAAGGGCCTGGAATCCGTTGCATATGCCGAGTATCAGTCCACCCCTGTCCAGAAGCCTGTGGACAGCCTCGGCCACCGATACGTTGCCGAGGACATTGGCTATGAATTTGCCGCTTCCGTCAGGCTCGTCCCCGGAAGAAAAACCTCCGCTGAGCATGATTATGTCCGCGTTGTCGATATGGCGGCACATCCTGTCTATCGAATCCAGCACGTCGCGGCCCGTCATATTCAGGAAAATATCCGTCCTGACTTCCGCCCCGGCCTTCTCAAAGGCCCTCCTGCTGTCGTAATCGCAATTGGTTCCCGGGAAAACAGGAAGATAAACGACCGGATGTTCCACCGGCCTGCCTGGGTATACGGCAGCCTTCCTGTCACCGGAATACGGCCTGAAATCGCCCGTGCTGTCCTTCCCGCAATCAGGATAGACCGTCTCGAAACGGGCCTTATTGGCCTTCAACGCTTCGGCGACGGATATTTCCGCCATTTCCCCGGTAACCTTTTCAGTGAAACGCAGGATACCCGAGGAGGAAATACGGCCAATCTCTTCCACAGCTGGATGGGAAGGCAGCTCCCTGCACTCTATGATGAAAGAACCGTAAGAATAATCGAACATATCCTTTTCCGAAAGGCAGACGTCCGCACCTATCACGTTTCCGAAAGACATCTTGCAGATTGCTTCCGCAGCTCCTCCGAAACCTATGGCGTATGCCGAAACTATGTTCCCGGAAGCTATTTCGGAATGCATCATCGCGAAAACGGACTTGAGGGCCGCCACATCCGGCATCCTGTCCTTTCCATGCCTGTGGCGTACGAGGGCGAGCCTGCCGGAAGTACCCTTGAACTCCGGAGATATCAGCTTGCGCGAATCAGCCGTGGTTATGGCGAAGGACATCAGCATCGGAGGGACATTCAGATTCCTGAATGTACCGCTCATGGAATCCTTGCCGCCTATTGAAGGAAGACCGAAAGCGGCCTGCATCTTCAGGGCGCCGAGAAGGGCCGCGAAAGGCTTGCCCCACGAAATCGGGGAAGACATCCTTTCGAAATATTCCTGGAATGAAAATCTGATATGAGAATAATCAGCCCCGCTGGCGGCGATTTTGGCTATGGATTCGACTACCGCGTATGCAGCCCCGTGATAAGGGCTCCATTCGGCTATATAAGGATTGTATCCGACGGACATTACCGAGGCGGTATTAGTCTCGCCATCGAGCACCGGAAGTTTCTGGGCCGATACCTGAACCTCTGTTTCCTGGTTTTTCCCGCCGAAAGGCATCAGTACCGTAGTCGCCCCTATGGTGGAATCGAACATCTCCACAAGCCCTTTCTGCGACAACACGTTCCTGTCCGAAAGATTGGCCTCTATGCGCTCCCTGAGCGAGTTTCCCGGGATTTTCCTCACGAACGGGTCGATGTCCTCCACCGCCCGGACTTCGATATCTGCAAAATGCTTCGCGCCGGCACTGTCTATGAAACTGCGGGCCATGTCCACGACGGCATTGCCCTTGTAAAACATCTGCAAACGACCGCTGTCGGTGACATCCGCCACGTATGTGACTTCTATATTTTCTTCATGGCAGTACCCTTCGAACTCTTCCCTGTCGGCAGCTTCCACTACCACCGCCATCCTTTCCTGGGATTCGGAAATGGCCAGTTCCGTAGCGTTCAGGCCGCTGTACTTGACCGGAACACGGTCGAGCCATATTTTCAGTCCTCCGGCGAGCTCCCCAATGGCTACGCTCACCCCTCCGGCGCCGAAGTCATTGGACTTTTTCACAAGCCTCGTGACCTCAGGCCTCCTGAAAAGCCTTTGCAGCTTGCGCTCCTCCGGGGCATTGCCTTTCTGCACCTCCGAGGAACATTCGTAAAGCGATTTGGCATTGTGCTCTTTGGAAGAGCCTGTGGCTCCACCTATGCCGTCACGTCCGGTACGCCCTCCGAGCATGAGTATGACATCTCCCGCCTTCGGGGATTCCCTACGCACGGAAGAAGCCTTCACGGCCCCTACGACGGCACCGACCTCAAGTCTCTTCGCGACATAGTCGTCATGATAAATTTCCCTTACGTAGGTCGTCGCAAGCCCTATCTGGTTGCCGTAGCTCGAATAGCCAGCGGCGGCTTTCGTGGAAATCACTTTCTGCGGAAGTTTTCCTTCCAGAGTTTCCTCCACGCCGGCATATATGTTGCCCGCCCCGGTCACGCGCATCGCCTGATACACGTAACTGCGGCCGGACAGAGGGTCCCTGATGGCGCCTCCCAGACAGGTGGAGGCCCCGCCGAACGGCTCTATCTCGGTCGGATGGTTATGGGTTTCGTTCTTGAACTGGAGCAGCCATTTCTGGGGCTCCCCGTTCACGTCGACATCCACATATATGCTGCATGCATTATTTTCTTCACTTACTTCCAAATCGTCGAGAAGCCCTTTGGAACGCAGGTATCTCGCACCTATCGTGGCCATGTCCATCAGGCAGATATCCTTTCCGCCGCGGCCGAGTTCCTCCCTCATCCTCAGATACTCGCCGTATGCCTCCTTCATTTCCGAGGCGATGAAGGAATCGTCTATCCTGATATGCTCTATCACCGATGTGAATGTCGTATGGCGGCAGTGGTCGCTCCAATACGTATCGAGGATACGGAGCTCCGTCTCGTTAGGATCACGGCCTTCCCCGTTGAAATATTTTACTACCTCTTTAAGGTCCGCCGCATTCATCGAAAGGCGCATCTGCCCGCAATATTCCCGGAGCTCATCGTCCTTCAGTTCCCTGAACCCTTCGAGCACCGGCACCGGGCGCACTTCGGCCTGTTCCATGTCGTCGAGTACCGAAAGGTCCTTCACCCTCGACTCCACGGCATTCACATAGTATTTTTCTATTCTGGAAAGTTCTTCGGGGGTAACTCCGTCATCGAAAACGAGAAGCCTCGACGACCTTATATTGATATCAGCATCCGGCTCTATCAGATGCACGCAGTCGATTGCGGAAGCCGCACGCTGGTCGAACTGCCCCGGAAGGTACTCCACCGCAAGGAACGGATGGCCTCCGAAATCGAAATCGTCCGTAACCACATCGGTTACGACCTCGCCGAAAACACGGTAACGGCATTTTTCAAGCAATTCGCGGGAAAACCCGAAGAGATCGTATACATTCACCAGCCGCAACCCGGCTATCGAAAGGGACAGATTGCGGTTCAGTTCGTTCTTCAGGCTGTCTGCCTCGACCCTGAACCTCGGATGCTTTTCGACAAAAATCCTGTAATTCGACATATCGGCTTAAATCTGCGCATTCAGAACCTGTTCCGTCTGCTTTTTCCTGAATTCTTCCAATTTAACGGCCAGTTCCGGATCGGACAGCGCCAGGATGGAAACCGCCATCAGACCCGCATTCTTCGCTCCGTTGATGGCCATGGTTGCAACCGGAATCCCGGAAGGCATCTGTACCATGGACAGAAGCGAATCGAGGCCGTTCAACGCATTGCTCTTCACAGGGACCCCTATCACGGGAAGCGTTGTCATGGCCGCCACTACGCCAGGAAGATGGGCAGCACCTCCTGCACCTGCTATTATGACCTTCAGCCCCCGCTTGGCAGCGGTAGAAGCGTATTCGTATGTTTTCTGGGGTGCGCGGTGAGCGCTGATGACTGATTTTTCGAACTCTACTCCAAACTGTTGGAGAATATCGGCGGCGGCTGACATTACTTCATAGTCGCTCGTCGATCCCATGATGATCCCGACTTCCATAACCTTAGATATTTTAAACGCTCGCAAAAATAGTAAGATTTCTTGATTTATTATGAAAAATCCTTATTTTTGTGAGCACTAAGAACGATAAGATTTTTTCAAAATGCCGAACAAATTGCAGGAATTGACGGACAGGCTCTACAACGAAGGGCTGTCCAAAGGAAAATCCGAAGGCGAGGAAATAGTGAAGAAAGCCGTAGAAGAAGCGCAAAGAATTGTGGCCCAAGCAGAAAAAGAGGCCGCGAATATCATGGCATCCGCGCAGAGGGAAGCCGAAAACATGCGGAAGAAGACCGGCGACGAGGTACGTGCGGCGGCGGTACGCTGCATCGCGGAGACCAAGGAACGCATTGAAAACATGATAGTCGTGCAGGCCGTGGGAGACAACCCTGAAGAGGCCCTCTCCGGCAAAGAATTCATAAAGGAAATGATAGAAAACATCATAAGGGCTTTCAATGCAGCCTCGGAAGAGCCTGCCGACCTCGATTTCGTGCTTTCCGAGCAGACTAAGGAAGACGTCGGACCGTTCCTGCAACGGGCAATCGGGGAGCAATTCGGAAAAGGCGTACGCATATCATGTTCCGGAAAATTCAAAAGCGGATTCACGGTAGCCCCGAGAGGGAAAGGATATTTCATAAGTTTTACCGATGAAGAATTCAAAAACCTGATATCCGAATACCTCAGACCCGCCACGAGGAAAATCGTTTTCGGCTGAAACTGAAAAACTCGGCAAGATGAACAATTACCATTATCTGATTTCGTCCCTGCCGTCCCTGCGGCTTGCAGCGGATGGAAGCATGATTCCGCCTTCGGAAATGAAGAAAGAGATATACGAAGGATGCGGAGGGCACGACCGCAGGCTTTTCAAATGGATAGAATACGCATTCGACGGAGACAGACTGGACAGCCTGCTGTATTACAAGGCATTGAGGCACGGCAACCGGTTCATCAGGGAATATATGAGATTCGACCTTAATTTCCGTAACGCCAAGACCGCATACCTCAACAGAAGTCTTGGGAGGGATGCCGGCCGTGACATGATAACAGGAATAGACGGCGGGGAATTCGAAGAGGCCGGTGAGGTGGAGGAGGCGCTCCGTTGCGGCGACATACTTGAAAGGGAGGAAAAACTCGACGGGATAATATGGCGGAAGGCTGAAGAACTGACGGAGCATGACTATTTCAATGTAAATGCGCTCCTGTGCTATCTCGTCAAACTGCACATCATCGAAAGGTGGTACTCGCTCGACCGCGAAAAGGGCGAAGCAATGTTCAAGAGCCTCGTAAACGAAGTGCGAGGCACATTCAAAGGCATTAATCCGGAGGACTATGCCCGTCCGGCGAAAAGACAAGGAAAGGAATAAAAGTTTTAATAAATAGATATGAAAAGCACTGGAAAAGTCACTGGAATCATATCCAACTTGGTTACAATCGAAACCGAAGGGCCGGTAGCCCAGAATGAAATCTGTTTCATCGATGCCGCCGGCAACCGGCTGATGGCCGAAGTAATCAAGATAAACGGAAGATACGCCGCAGTGCAGGTATATGAAAGCACGAGGGGCCTGAAGAACGGAAGCAAGGTGGAATTCGAAGGGCACATGCTCGAAGCCACGCTCGGGCCGGGCCTGCTTTCGAGCTGCTACGACGGCCTCCAGAACAACCTCGCCTCCATGACAGGCGTGTTCCTCAGACCGGGGGAATACACCCCTCCTCTCGACCATTCGAAACTGTGGGAGTTCAAGCCGCTCGCAAAGCCGGGCGACAGGGTAAAGGCTGCGGACTGGCTCGGAGAGGTGGAAGAAGGCTGGCTTCCGCACAAAATAATGGTGCCGTTTTCATTCACGGGCGAGTTCACCGTTAAATCCGTAAAGGAAGCCGGGGCATATAATATAGATACCGTGATAGCAGTGCTTACCGGTGCGGACGACAGGGACATCGAGGTGACGATGACACAGAAATGGCCCGTAAAGATAGCCGTCGGAGGCTATGCGGAGAAACCGAGGCCTGACAAGATAATGCAGACAGGGGTTAGGACCATCGACACCCTGAACCCCATAGCGGAAGGAGGCACAGGATTCATACCGGGGCCTTTCGGCTGCGGAAAGACAGTATTGCAGCACGCAATCGCAAAGCAGGGTGATGCCGAAGTAATCGTAATGGCGGCCTGCGGGGAGCGCGCGAACGAGGTAGTCGAGATTTTTACGGAATTCCCCCAGTTGGTGGACCCGCGTACCGGGAGGAAGCTCATGGAACGGACTACAATCATCTGCAACACCTCCAACATGCCCGTGGCCGCACGCGAAGCCTCGGTATACACGGCTATGACCATCTGCGAATATTACCGTGCAATGGGCCTGAAAGTACTGCTGCTTGCCGACTCCACATCGAGGTGGGCACAGGCCCTGAGGGAAATGAGCAACCGCATGGAAGAACTTCCGGGGGCCGACGCATTCCCTGTCGACCTGTCCTCGATAATCTCCAATTTCTACTCACGGGCGGGAATGGTTGTGCTGAACAACGGCAGGACCGGCTCGGTAACATTCATCGGGACCGTTTCCCCGGCGGGAGGAAACCTGAAGGAACCGGTGACCGAATCCACGAAAAAGGCCGCACGCTGCTTCTATGCCCTCGAACAGAGCAGGGCCGACAAGAAAAGATATCCGGCAGTGAACCCTATCGAATCCTATTCGAAATACCTTGAATATCCGGAAATACAGGAATTTCTTTCGAAAACCGTAGAGGAAGGCTGGACGGACAAGGTTAATACGCTGAAAAACATCATCAGGCGCGGAAAGGAGACATACGAACAGATAAACATCCTCGGAGACGACGGAGTACCGATGAGCTACCATGAGATTTACTGGAAAAGCGAACTGATAGATTTCGTGATATTGCAGCAGGACGCCTTCGACAAGGTGGACAGCCTGTGCCCGATGGAAAGGCAGAAATACATGCTGGACTTCGTGCTCGGCATCTGCTCCAGGGACTTCGTTTTCGAAGACTTCGAAGAATGCGGGACATACTTCAAGGAGATAATCAACTGGGCAAGGCAGATGAACTATTCCGAATTCGGAAGCGGGGATTTCAGAAAATACGAGGCTTTAATCAAAGAAAAAATTGAAGAAAATGGCAAATAAGGCATACCAAAGGATATATACCAGACTGGACGGCATCACCAAGGCCACCGTATCCCTGAAAGCGGCAGGGGTATCCAACGACGAACTCGCCGTAGTGGACGGACGTCTCGGCCAGGTCGTGAAAATCAAGGGCGATACCGTGACCTTGCAGGTATATTCGGGAACGGAAGGCATACCGACAAATGCGGAAGTCGTTTTCCTCGGCGAACCTCCGGTGCTCGAAGTCGGCGACGGGCTTGCCGGCCGCTTTTTCAACGCATACGGCAGACCGATAGACGGAGGCCCTGAAGTCCGCGGGGAACGCAGGCAGATCGGAGGACCGTCGGTCAACCCTTACAAAAGGAAACAGCCATCGCAACTGATTCCGACCGGCATCGCAGGCATCGACCTCAACAATACCATAGTCTCCGGACAGAAGATTCCTTTCTTTGCCGACCCAGACCAGCCATATAACCAGGTAATGGCGCAGGTGGCGCTCAGGGCCGATGTGGACAAAATCATCCTCGGGGGAATGGGGCTCTCCAACGACGACTATCTCTATTTCAGACAGCAATTCGAATCCGCCGGGGCCCTCGACAAGATTGTCAGCTTCGTCAATACCACGGAACAGCCGCCTGTGGAAAGGCTTCTGATTCCGGACATGGCCCTTACAGCGGCCGAATATTTTGCCGTGGACAAAAACGAAAAAGTCCTGGTTCTGCTGACCGACATGACACTCTACGCCGATGCCCTGTGCATCGTAAGCAACAGGATGGACCAGATTCCGTCGAAAGACTCCATGCCGGGCTCCCTGTACTCCGACCTTGCAAAGATTTATGAAAAGGCGGTACAGCTTCCGGACGGAGGCTCCATCACGATTATCGCCGTTACCACCCTTAACGACGGGGACATAACCCACGCAATACCTGACAACACGGGATATATCACCGAAGGGCAGCTTTACCTCCGGACCGATACGGATACCGGAAAGATCATCATAGACCCGTTCCGTTCCCTGTCGAGGCTAAAACAGCTGGTAATAGGGAAACAGACACGCGAAGACCACAGCCAGGTGATGAACGCCGCCGTCCGCCTGTATTCGGATGCGGCGAATGCAAAGACCAAGCTCGAAAACGGTTTCGACCTGAGCGACTATGATTTGCGCTGCCTCGACTATGCAAAGGAATATTCCACGGAACTGCTGGCAATCGATGTCAACATAAGCATAGATGAAATGCTCGATACGGCATGGAGGCTTTTCGGAAAATATTTCACGAAAGCCGAAACAGGAATAAAGGAAGAATTCATCTCCAGATACTGGAAAGGAAAAGCATGACAGGATGGCTATAAAGTTTCAATACAACAAGACCTCGCTGAACGAGATTACCAAGCAGCTGAAAGTCCGCACAAGGGCCCTTCCTACCTTGAAAAACAAGGAATCGGCCCTCAGACTCGAAGTCCGCAAGGCAAAATCCCGCTCGGACGAGCTTGAACGGCAATTGGAAGCATCCATCAAGGAATACGACGGCATCGCTGCGCTTTGGAACGAATTCGAGCCCGGTCTGATTTCCGTAAAGGACATAGAAGTGGATACAGTGAAAATCGCCGGAGTGAAGATTCCCGAGCTGAAAGGCATCGATTGGGAAATCCGCGACTTCAATGCATTTTCCAAACCGGCCTGGTTTGCCGACGGAGTCAGGATACTGAAGAAGATGGCAGCCCTCGGAATCGAATCGGAAATATTTGCCGCGAGAAGCAAAATACTCGATTTCCAGAGGAAAAAGACCACGCAGAAGGTCAACCTGTATGAAAAAGTTCAGATTCCCGGCTACCAGGAAGCCATATTGAAGATAAAACGCTTCATGGAAGACGAGGAAAACCTGTCCAAGGCAGCCCAGAAGATAGTCAAGACACGTCACGAAACGGAGGAGGAAGAAAGCCATGATTAGGAAAATGACAAAATATTCATTTATCCTGCTCAGCGGGGACAGGGACGGCTTCCTTGACAGGCTGAGCAGCCTCGGAGTCATGGACATAACCCGCTCCTCGAAGGCCGTGGACGAGAGCTCGGCCCTGATGCTCGACAGGATTTCGCGTTACAGGAACGTAATGAAAAAACTCGGGAAACTGTCTTTCGCGAACGACCCCGATTTTCCCGAAATGGAAAAAATCGCCTCAAAATGCGAGGAACCCGCCGACTGCATCTCCGCCTTCGAAGAAACCGAAGCGCGCATCGGCAGCCTCACTGAAGCCATCCGGAACTGTGAAAAGGAAATGCAGGCGGCCTCGATTTGGGGAGAATATACGAAAGAAGATATTGACAGAATCGGGGCCCTCGGCTACGATGTCAGATTTTTCCGAATACCGGCAGGACGTTATGACGAAAACTGGGAAAACGAATATATCATCCAGATAATAGAAAAAAAGGAAAACGTCTGGTTCGTCGTCCTTTCTCCAAAGGGAGGGGAAATCTCCCTGCCCGCAAAGGAAATCCAGCCGCCGGCGGCATCAGTGAACGAATTGAAGGCCGAGGCGGAAAGGCTGCACGGGGAGCTAACGGAACAGAAGGGCCGCATGCTCTTCCTCAAAGGCCGGGAGGAAAGCATCGGTGCCAGCTATCGCGAAGAACTTTACCGCCTTGACCAGTATCTGGCGCGCAAATCGGCCGGAACAGCCGCGGAAGACCATATTTCCGTCCTCGAAGGCTTCGCACCGGCAGAAAAACGCAGCGACATAGAAGCATTCCTCGACACGCAGGACGTCTATTATCTCGCCGAAGAGGCTACCGCCGAGGACAATCCTCCGGTACAATTGAAGAACAACTGGTTCGCCCGTGCATTCGAGCCTATCGGAAGCCTTTACCTGCTTCCGCGCTACGACGAGCTCGACCTCACCCCGTTTTTCGCCCCGTTCTACATGCTTTTCTTCGGACTTTGTGTCGGCGATCTCGGATACGGGCTCATCCTGCTCGCTGCCGGAATCGCGATACATTTCAAGATGCCGAAAATGGCGAATATCGGGACACTCGTCGCCCTTTTGGGAGTCGGCTCCATAATAATGCCGATGCTTAGCGGTACTGTATTCGGAGCAAAACTTTACGACATACTGCCGATGTCCGACAAATTGCGGGGAATGTTCCTAACAGACATGCAGCTGTTCTGGTTTTCACTGATATTCGGCATAGTCCAGCTGGTATTCGCCCGTATTATCGCAGGAGTATACGCCACCGTAAAACAAGGATGGCAGGCAGGCCTGTCCAACTTCGGCTGGGCCGCATTCACGCTGTGGGCCGCCCTCGCATTCACTGAATGGAACAGCAAAGGAGCCATAGAGATTATGTCGCCGGCCTTGAGCTATTCCCTGCTCGGCTTTGCGGGAGTCTGCATCCTGTTTTTCTCAAGTCTCAGCAAAAACATTTTCAAACGCATAGGGAAGGGCATCACATCCGTATACGATGTCACCGGCCTGTTGGGCGATGTCCTGTCCTATATAAGGCTGTTCGGGCTCGGAATGTCCGGAGGCATACTCGGCATGGTATTCAATGCGATGGCCTTCCAGCTCAGCGGGATACCGTACGTAGGATGGGTGCTTACGGTACTGCTCCTGCTCATTGGCCACAGCCTGACCATATTCATAGCCTGCCTCGGAGCCTTCGTACACCCGATGAGGCTCACATTTGTGGAATTTTATAAAAATGTCGGCTTTACAGGCGGCGGGCGCCCGTACAGGCCGCTGGAAAAAAGATAAGATAAAGGAAAATCAAAATAATAATTAAAAGTATTCGAAACATGGAGACATTACCATTGATTCTGGCCTACATAGGCCTCGCCGTAATGCTTGCGCTTTCAGGCATCGGTTCGGCAATCGGAGTGACTATGGCGGGAAACGCCACTATCGGGGCTATGAAGAAAAACCCTGACATTTTCAGCAAAGCATTGATTCTATGCGCATTCCCGGCCACACAGGGACTTTACGGCTTTGCAGCGTTCTTCATATTGAACAACAGCATCCAGGGGCTGGCCGACCCTCTGACACTGGTTCAGGGACTGGCCATATTCGCCGCAGGACTCGGCTTGGGCTTTGTAGGCCTGATGTCGGCCATACGCCAGGCCGGTTTCGTGGCAAACGGAATCACCGCCATGGGCAACGGCGTAAATGCCTTTTCGAGTTCACTCATACTCGGAGTGTATCCGGAACTTTACGCCATCCTCACCTTCGCGGCCGCATTCCTCGTAATGCCGTAAATAAGAAAGCCCGCCTTGCTTTTCCTGGCCGTTGCCATCATCGTGGCAACGGCCAATATATGTCTCGGACCAGGAGAATCCACAAATATCACCTTTACCATGAGAAAAGATGAATTCGAAATCATGGCAGGAGCCTCGTCAGCTGACATAAAATCAAGGATAACAGTAAGACTTTGAAAGAACAATGAATAACATAGATAAACGTCAATCAGGAACCGAAAAATATATGCAGACACAAAAAATACATTTCATAGAAGGAGGGATATCGACAGACTACAGAGGGAGCATATCCCATGTGAATGATTTGGACATGAGCGAAATCGAAAGGTTTTATATCATCCATCAGGAAAAATGCGATATCATCAGGGCATGGCATGCCCACCAGCATGAGAAAAAATGGTTTTACTGCATAAAAGGGGCCTTTACAGGGGCTTTCGTCAAGATTGACGACTGGGAACATCCTTCACCAGACCTTCATGCGGAAACATATACATTAACCTCCGGCACGAGCCGTGTGCTCTACGTACCGGAGGGATATGCAAATGGTTTCAGGGCTATTGAACCCGAATCTGAACTTCTTGTATTTTCGAACAAAATCCTCAGCGCCGCTTTGGAGGACAGCTGGAGATATCCTGCCGAAATGTGGATGGATTGGGACAAACGCGAGGCGAGACGGTAAGATTCCGCCCTGTCGCCCCGGTGAAAGCCATTATCTGTATACGATTTCCCTTTTTTCCACCCTCAAAGGCCTCGGCTCGTCATCCCTGTATGTTTCGCGCTCAACCCAGTTTCCGACCGAATCGACCTTGAATTTGAAAGAAAACAGGGTTTCGCCTCTGTTGCTGACCATCAGGAGGGATGAACGCTGGCCACCTTCGTCATAGGTCATTTCGCTGTTCATCTCACCGAAGAATATGTTGTCTGACTTGACCGATACGCTGCGGCCGAGACTGTCATATTCCAAATCGAAACGGCTGAGCACCTTGCCGTTCTTCGAAGAATAGGTTATATTGGCCGTATTGTGTCCGTTTTCATCATATGCCATTATGCGGTAACCGGCTGTCTCACCTTCCTTGTAGGAAAACGTCGCCTTTAGGCTGTCCAGACCGTAATATTTATACGTCTCATATTTTTTCAGACTGTCCTGGGCATCAGTTACCGTCAAAGAAGCCAGACGTCCTGCCTTGTATACATACACGGATTTTTCGACCGTTTCGCCCGCAGCCGAAGTTATAACGGATTCTGCAATCAGACCGTCGGGATTGTAGGTGTTTTCCTGGGTCGAAACCAAATCGCCGTTCCTGTTGAAACGCTGGAGCCTGGTAACCATCCCGTCCTCGTTGAATTCGGCACAGATATTATTCATGGAAGCCTCTACACCCGAGATTTCATAGCCACCGGCCACCGAATCGACAGAATACGGTATGGAGCGCACTGAGGCCACATTGCCCCTCAATTCATATTTTAAAAGATCCTGGTCCGGCTTGTGGAAAGGCCGGTTGCACGATGCGGCCATAAACGCCAACGATACACAGGCAGCAGCCGCACTGATTTTAAGAAGATTTTTCATAATTATTATTTAAACTAAAATACACATATTTCATCGACAAAGACAAAAGACCTGTTGCCTTTCCCCGGATGCCATGACGGCATAGAGTATTCGGGCTTCACTGTCAGCCTGACATACCTTGCCTGCCTCTGAGGGAAGGACAGTTCATGTACGGCAATGCCGTCTTCGTCATCCTCGGACATCACTCCGAAATCTTCACGGGCGACCTTTTCGAAACGCCTGCCGTCCGAAGAAACCTCAACGGAAGCCTCGCGGGCGTCAAGAATCCATTCGCCCTTGTTTACAAGCACATCGAATATTACTTTCGAAATCCCGGTCTCTTCACCGAGGTCTATCAGCACGCGCATGTCGTTGCCATAGCTGGCAATCCATTCCCCGCTCTCGTAATTGAACCTTCCCTTTACGCCGTCGACCAGCCTCGTGACATCACCGTCGCCGTAATTCTTCCTGACCGGAGCCAGGAGTTCTATCCTGCTCGCCGTAGCCTTGTTTACCGTAAAACTTTTTACATATTCACGGCTCACGCCCTTGTCGGAAAACGACACGGCCCTTAAAACACAGTCGCTTCCGATGGACAAAGGCCCTTCGTAACGCAAAGCGGACCCGGAAACAGACACGGAGTCTGCGCCGAGAGGGGACGAGCCGTCAAGCGTATAATAAATATCACTGCCGCCCATCATGGTATACAGTTCTACCTCGATCATGCCGGTTTCGGGATTAGGATGAATCCTGTCACGCACATCGAAAATGCGTAAAGCATAATTGTAACCGTACAGATCATATATCGGAACGAGATTCCTCAGCCTTCTCGAAAAATCATCGAAATCCCTCTTGTCCTGGGCCGACCACTGCACTTCCGAAACGGCAGCGAGCCTCGGAAGCAGCATATATTCGGCATGTTCGGTAGTTTTGATATATTCAGTCCACAGATTGGCCTGCACCCCTATGATATGGGAAGCCTTTTCCGTTCCTTTCAGGTCGTCCGGAATAGGGTCGAAAGAATAGACCTTTTCAATCGGAACATATCCGCCGATTCCGAAAGGTTCGTGCTCTATATCGTCGGACTGGTGGAAATTGAGATAAAAATAAGATGCCGGAACCATTATCACATCATGTCCCATGTGTGCGGCAAGACGTCCACCCTCGGTCCCCGTCCACGACATCACGGTAGCATTCGGGGCAAGCCCGCCTTCAAGTATCTCGTCCCATCCTATGATGCTGCGGCCTTTGGAGTTGATGAATTTCTCCACACGCTCGACGGCATAACTCTGCAATCTTTCCTCGGCAGTATGCTCCGCATCGTCTTTCAGACCGAGTTCGGCTATCTTCGCCTGACATACCGGACAGGTTTCCCAACGCACCTTAGGGCACTCGTCACCGCCGATATGGATGTACTTGGAAGGGAAAATGTCCATTATCTCGGTATATACGTCCTCAAGAAAATCGAAGGTCTCTTCCTTGCCCACGCACAGCACGTCATCTGCGACACCCCAACGGGTCCATACCTCGTAAGGACCTCCGGTACAGCCCAGTTCAGGGTAGGCGGTAAGGGCAGCCAGCATGTGCCCCGGCATGTCTATTTCGGGAATCACTGTAATATAGCGCTCGGCGGCATATCTTACTATCTCCCTTGCCTCTTCCTGGGTATAATAGCCTCCATAAGGGATGCCGTCCGAAGTCCCCCACTCCTTCCTTATGACGGTACCGCTGCGGTATGCCCCCTTTTCCGTCAGCTCAGGCCGGCTCTTGATTTCGATGCGCCAGCCCTGGTCATCCGAGATGTGCCAGTGCAGGACGTTTATATTGTGCAGGGCGAGTATATCTATGTATCTCTTTATGAACTCTACCGGGAACATGTGCCTTGCCACGTCCAGATGGGTACCCCTGTACTGGAAACGCGGCATGTCCTCAACCGTCCCACAGGCTATTTTCACACTGAGATGGCAGAATGCTTTCGAAGCGTAAGGGACACCTTCGTCATCGCAAGGTACCGAGACAATCTTCCTCAATGTCTGCACCCCGTAAAAGATTCCTGCCGGAGAATGCCCGCTCACTGTTATCCCGTCCGGGGCTATTTCCAACGAATATGAATCAGCCACACGCATGCTGTCTCCCGACGGAAGTCCCTCCGTATCCGCAGGAACAAGTTCGAGACTTATGCGGTTGCCTCCATCCGGAAGCGACGATGCCGGAACGGCCTTGAGTTCTATGCCGGTATCTTCCAACAGGTAATGCTGGAGGAAGGAGGCGTTTCTTGCCATGGATGCATCCGTACACGAATCACCGGAAGCATCAGCGTAAACGATGACACTGGCTTTGTCCAAAGTATAGAACCCTTCATCCATCCGGACGGATTGCGGTTCCGGGACTACATCGTAGGATTCGATGGAAACTTCATGCTCGCAGGCGGAACATACCGCTGCCGCCGCCATAAGAAAATAATATAAACTGTTTTTCATAATAAAATGATTTTCAATCCAGATCGGCCTCCTTCACGATGAGGGAGCCGAAAGTAATATTGCCTTTAACCAACAATGTCCGCGAAGCCGTCCTTTCCGCCCCGGACCTCGTATCCCGGGCTTTCCCGGCAAAACCGGACGTCCTCAGTTCGACATACCAGTCATGAGGGAGTACCAGACAGACAGAACCCATGATTATATCCACGTCAATCACGGAAATCCCGTCGGCAAGGGAACAGCGGGACAAATCGATTACGGCAGTACCTGAATTCACATGGACATTTCCTCCCGTAAGAACGCCTTCCTCCACAATGCAGTTGCGCGAAGCGAAAGAAACCCTCTCATACAGCATTCCGTCCTCGCCGAGACCTGACTGTACGGCAGGCCTGAGGCGTTTCTCGACTTTGGCACGGCAATAGCGCACTATCTCCGACACAATGATTACCGCGGCGACGAATACCGGCACTATGATCCAGAACTTCTGATTGGACACGAGGCCTGTAAGCACAGGAAAGACATCCGTGAACAGCGGCAGAAGGGTAAAAGCCCCGACAAAAGTCAGAATCAGGCCCAGGGCCACCGGCCTGGTAGTAATCCTTGCCAGACCGAGGAACAGAATGAGCAGCTGCCACGAAAAGACTATACCCGTAAACACCTCGCCTACGATGTCTTTTCTCATCAGAACATACGTAACAACCAAGAGCAGTACATATATCGCCAGCACTATCCTGCTCCACCCTAACCTGAACTTCATGGCTCTATGGATTATTCGGCCTTTCCGTTGGACCCGAGGACGTTTACAATCTTATGGATATACAGCTTCTTCATGTTATCGCGGGCCGGTCCGAGATATTTGCGCGGGTCGAATTCGCCCGGATGTTCCGCAAGCACCTTGCGTACCGCCGCAGTCATGGCAAGCCTTGAATCCGAATCGATGTTTATCTTGCATACAGCCATCGATGCAGCCTTGCGGAGCTCATCTTCAGGTATGCCTATGGCCGCTTCGAGCTTTCCTCCGTATTTATTGATAGTATCGACTTCCTCCTGAGGCACGGACGAAGAGCCGTGAAGCACTATAGGGAAGCCCGGAAGTTCCTTCATCACGCCTTCGAGCACATCGAAAGCCAGCGGAGGAGGAACGAGACGTCCCGTAGCCGGATCCACATGGCACTGTTCAGGTTTGAACTTGTATGCGCCGTGCGAAGTGCCTATCGAAATCGCAAGCGAGTCGCAGCCGGTCTTGGTCACGAAATCCACCACTTCTTCAGGACGGGTATAGGTATGGTGCTCCGCCTTTACATCGTCCTCGACACCGGCCAGCACGCCGAGCTCGCCTTCCACGGTCACATCGTATTTGTGGGCATAGTCCACCACCTTCCTGGTCAAAGCCACATTTTCATCGTAAGGGAGGTGCGAGCCGTCAATCATCACTGACGAAAATCCCATGTCTACACAGCTTTTGCACAATTCGAACGAATCGCCGTGATCGAGATGGAGCACTATCTGAGGATGCTCCCATCCCAATTCCTTGGCATATTCGACGGCACCTTCGGCCATATAACGCAGCAGGGTGGCATTGGCATACTGGCGCGCTCCCTTGGACACCTGGAGAATCACAGGGGACTTGGTTTCCGCAGCGGCCTGCACTATAGCCTGCAACTGTTCCATATTGTTGAAATTGAAAGCGGGAATGGCATATCCCCCTTTGATTGCCTTGGCGAACATGTCGCGTGTATTCACCAGGCCGAGATCTTTATAAGATACCATATTCTCAAAAATTAAATATTCTACAAAATTACTATTTTTGTAAAAATTTACAAACAGGAAAATGAATAACCGAAAAGTAATCATATTCTCAGCCCCGTCCGGTTCCGGAAAAAGCACGATTGTCGGAAAAATGCTTGAAAAATTCCCCCAACTCGAATTTTCGATATCCGCGACATCGCGCTCCCCGAGGGGAAACGAAAGACACGGGAAGGAATATTATTTTTTCTCTGCCGAAACTTTCAGAAAAATGATTTCCGAAGAAGCTTTCGTAGAATATGAAGAGGTTTATTCGGGTTCCTACTACGGCACCCTGAAATCGGAGCTCGAACGTATCTGGGCGAAGGGCAAAACGATTGTCTTCGACATCGATGTAAAGGGAGGCATGAATCTGAAACGCATTTTCGGGAAGGACGCGCTTGCAATATTCATCATGGCCCCTTCGGTGGAAGAACTGCGCCGCCGGCTCCTTTCGCGAGGGACGGACAGCCCCGAATCGATTGAAAAGCGCATAGCCAAGGCAGAAGAGGAAAACGGCTACGCCGACAGATTCGACACCGTAATCGTGAACGACAGCCTCGAAAAGGCCGTGGACGAAACTGCCGGAAAAATCCAGGAATTCCTCAACGCATGACGGGCCGCCACACAACTGCACGCAAGCCTACGACTGCCGATAATACAGTTCGAATTTTTCCCTCAGCATTTTCTTGTCCGCGATGATTCCGCGCAGCTCATCGAGCCTGGCCGCATTAGGCGACTGGGGCAGCCACAGATGAAGATAACCTTCCGGACCGTATTTTCCTTCGATATGTTTTAAGAAACGCTCCCACTGCCGCTCCTTGTCCATCTCCGGATAATTGGCCTTGCCGTACTGCACCGTCCTTCTGATTACCTGCTCGGGCACTATGTCCCGGTCGGCTTCCGCAACTATTTTCCCGTAAATCGAACGCGGCTCCCATGTATTCGAGGCCCTGTGGTCTTCGACAGCCTCCTTCATGACCTGAATCTGCCCGGGGGAGAACCAGCGCTTCAAGGCGGGGTCGTTTTCTACGATGATTCCGGATTCGATATGGTGCCTCTCCCGCCCCTTTGCCACGCCGAGGTCATGATATGCGGCTATGGCATAAACCATGTCGGGATTCACATCGAAATGCACGGCAAGGGCCATGCTGTTGTCAATCACTTTCAATATATGGTCACGCCTGTGTGCCGGGTCGAAGGCATCGTAGCGTGGCAGGATTTCCGTCTCGACATAACGGACAAGGTCTTCGGATACTTGTTTCATGGACTTTATGAATTTTCCGGGCAAGTTACGAAAAAATCAGAATGTCACATACATTTTAAGCAGGAAAGCCCTTGGCCTTATCAAATAATCGGTCCTGAAACTGCTTCCGGCAGACAATACAGAATAAACGTAATTACGAGTATCCAACAGATTGGAGCACGACAGCACCCAACGTAATTTTTTATAGGAATAAGTTATACCCGCATCAAAAAGCACGAATGATTTCCGGCCGGATGAAGCATTATTATAATAATGGTCGCCAATCAATTCGAGGCCGACTCCCCCTGGTATGCGGAACGCCAGTTTAAGCTGATTGGAATTTGTCAGCAGCGGCTCAAGGTTTTCCCCCGAACCTTGCGAGACGAGCGAGCACAACAGATTGCCGTCATACTCCACGCCCAAAAAATCGAAAGGAGAAAAACTGAATCCGGCAGAAACCTGATATGCCTGGGACTCCATCCGCACGACCTGCTCCTGCCCTAAATAAGGCATATCCCCATACGAAGCCCCGAGCGCCATTTTTATATTAAGGTTTTTCCAATAGATTCCTTTGCTTAGCTCCGCCCCGGCCGACAATACATGGGACAGTTCACCGGTCCTATGCGTTATGGAAGACGAATATATCCCGTCGAAATAATATCCGTAGAGAATCCGCGGGAGCGACAGGGAGTAAGACGTCTTTATATTTAGGAAAAACATATTGAGAACATCCTTGTATCCAAGCGACAAAGAAAAGAAATTGCTTATCCCTTCGGTCAGATCTGCCGTATACCGGGTAAGGCTCTTGTAATCTCTCAGAATCGCGCCTTCATACAAAACAGAAAAATCGGGCATCGAATATGACAGCGAATAACCGAAATCCAAATCCATTGAAGCCGATGGACGGAATTTTATTTCAAGTGTCGGTTCTACAAACACCTTATGCCTGTCCATCGAAGCAAAACCCGGATTCCTGAGCGAAGTGAAATGATATGCTACAGGAAGGAATACCTCAACATCGAAACGCATCGAATTATACGAAGCCCTTACGGCGGGAGCCACACGCAAACGATGCATCATCAAATCATTCGCCACCGGAATACCGTCCAGAACGGCCGCTTGCGGCAACTCCAAGCCGGAATCCAACAGGTCCATATTGTACACAGTGCCTAAAGTAGGAGAAAAAGTTATACCCCACAACCTTTTCTTGACCATCCCTGCCATAAAAACAGAAGCCTCAAGCCCGTCAGAAGAAACATTCTGCAAAGCTCCGGAAAAACGGCTCCCAGATACGGCTCCAGTATCCCGTTCCACTTGCAGAAAGTACGGTTTGTGCTCATAAATCACCTTCGCATTCAATTCATACGCATTATCTTCCGAAAACCTTTTTATCATAGATAACGTACTGGCCGCCTTTATGGAGGACAATCTGAAATTTTGCCTCACACCGTTTACATGCGAAACTGCATCACTGAATTCCCCCGAGAAAAAATTATGGTTCTGCACATAGTTTTTATTCCTGTTTGACACATATCCGATTTCAGCATCGATTTTCTGCATCGCTATTCTGTTTCTTATATCTTCGCCTATGACATTGACAGAGGAGTCAGGCAGCATCCATCTGGTTTCCGACATAGTGGTACGTATTTCGGAATCATTGAAATATGACACATTTACATTGACATCATCCCCATTCTTCGTTCTGAACAGTTCGTTCACTGAAGCCGAATAGGAAGTATTGAAATAATATTTGTCTTTGGAAATGGCCGGGGGCGAAGCCAACGTCGGACTTGCCAGTGTCATGCCGAGCGAATGCAGACCGCCATTGTGGTCCATCAGTTCATAACGCAAATCGTTACCGGTATTGTTGGTTTTCCCTGTTATGATATGCTGGGAAGAATGCCCGAAATACATTCCTGCAACTTCTGCATTCCATAACCCTTTTCCATCGTATCCTCCACCTGCTACACCTGAAATCAAAAACACTCCTTTGGACGATGTTTTCAGTTTAAGGTTAAGATACGTGTCATCAGAAGGGACAAGGTTGCGCAAGGCCTTCACTACCTGATGGTTTTCCAATATTTCGACTGTCGCTATATGATCCGGGGAAATATTTCTCGTCGCAATCCCGTACCGGCCTTTAAGCAAATCCATGCCATCTATCATTACGGCTTTGACCGGTTTCTGCTTATATAATATGGTTCCGTTCCGGGAAACCGTCACTCCCGGCATTTTTTTCAAGACATCTTCTATTACCAAATCTTCCCTGGAACGGAAACTCGCCACATTATATGAAAGCGTGTCCCCGCTCATCTTGATTTTTTCAGCCTTTATCAAGGCCTCTTTCAAGTTGAAGACATCTTCTTCTACCTTAAAATCCAAACGGGACGGCATATTAGGGACTATCTTGCTTGCAGTCTTGACTCCCATACCGGAAACACTCACTATGACACTGTCCGCACCCGTTGAAAACCTAACAGAATAATTTCCATCCTTGTCAGTAGCCGCATAAGCCATGGCAGCCTTGTCAGACATACGATAGACTATGACAAAGCATACTGCCGGATCATTTTTTGAAATAAAAGAAACACGGCCTTCGATTATCGTTACCGGCAATTCCGCCTCCTGCGCCGATATTTCCGAAGGAAACACGATGCAGAATACCATTGCCAGCAACAATGTCACGAACCTTGCCATGCACATTACCTTATCTCTACAGTCACCGTATAATACCCTTCTTTCCCATCGCCATCATACGGTTCATCTTTCACAGAAGTCCTGAACATGAATTCCTTAGCAAAACCCACATTAACAATAATTGCAGATTTGACTACCAATGCGGTAAGTCTTGCAAATTCCCTGTCTCCTTCAGCAACAGACGGATAACTCTCAACATAAACAGCCTTGCTCCCATCAATAAGAGCCTGTTCATTCACATCCATCGCTTCGAAAATATTTTCGAAAGCTATCCCGTTCCCATAGGCATTCGGGATGACTTGCCATTTTTCCGTTTTTACCGTATGTACAACAAATGTTTGCGCCGAAACATTGTGGAAGGAAAACATAAATGTTGCGGCAAATACAAAAAATAAAATTTTGAATTTCATGATTTTCGCTTTTATTTCAATTCAATAGGATCGTAATATAAAGAAATGCTTGATTCAAACTCTCCAGGCTCCCTTGCGTTCCCTTTCCCGTCCTCCATTCTGAGTCTGACCCCGATTGCATTCATAAAAGCATACGGATGCGCAAACATGCCTTCTATGGTTTTATGGAATTTTTCACGGGAACATTTATCGAAAAGAATCTGTTTCTCATATATCGGCCAACTGCCCTGCTCGATTCCGACCGCCTCCCAAAGGTAACTGCCGGACATATCCTCCACCTTCAATATCAATCCCGGAAGCCCGGAAAACTTATACGGTCCGGCATCTATCGGCAAATCCGGACAGAACCATGCCTTGTAATCCCTCCCTGCGAAAGATACGGAAGCACCGTTACATTCATACCCCATCACAGTGGAAGTATCGCCAGTCAAAGCCCATACGAATACCGGTTCATCTTCTTCTAACAATAATACCGGGCCGAACATAAGGGTTCTTTGGGTAAGTACTGTTTTCCCATCTTCGTAAACGAACAATTCAAACCGGTTTGCCACCTTGTCCGAGCCAACAGGATCTTTACCTTCATCCTTAAGTTTCTTGCACAGCTGTTCCCAGCTTTCCATTACCAGACTATAGTCTTTCCTTACCGCTTTGCCTATCTCTACAATCCTCCTGTCTGTTATGTATCTGTCTTCAGGAAAATCAAAGGTATCCACATAAGCCTTGTCTTTTGTATAATATGGTATCGCGTCCCTGAATGTCATTTTGTACTCTACCCTGACATACGCCGAATCCAAGGTCCTGGTCTCATCCCAATCCAATGGCAGATACAGCTCATACGGATTCTGCTGAGCAAGACACAATGACGGTGAGATTAAACACAATAATGCTATCAACAATGAATTTTTCATGACATTGACATACTTGATATACTGAATACATAAGGCCCTGTGATTTGGTCATGGCACAGGGCCTTGCTGCTCACATTAATTTTTTCCTCCGTCTTTATCTACGACTATTATAGCACCATCCAAAATTCCGCCAGAATACAATTGATCTTCTATTGGAACATCTGGAGAATATGGTATATCGGCAATGTTATTTGCCATGTAATTGTCATCTGTAGAAGAACCACCTTGGGATTCATATTTACAGCCGCAGCCACATCTGCCACTCCCCCCGACAATTGAGGTCATCTCTTTTTTGGAAAGATTTTCTTCCAAAACATTTAATTTTATATTCATTTTCAAATCTATTAAATATTCACATTTCATTTTCTATCAAATTTGTTTACAGCAAACCAACAGCATGGCTACTGCCGGCAATGCATAATCGCAATACCGGACAAAATACTTTCAGGCGGTACCATAGCCACCTCCTTTCTTTTTATCTTATCCGTGCATATGCAATCAATGCCCATCACTTCCTCATATGAGGAAGGTGACGGGCATAAATACCGGTATATGCACGTTTTACACCTAGCAAGCATATCCCTTGTTTTACGCCATGCTGTATTCTTATCCATTTCGGAAATTATCAACGAATATACCGTATCATGAATATTTCCTACCGGACACTTACCGGGTCCGGCAAAAACATTTCCGTCAGGGAACAGAAACAATCGTCCAAAATAATTTATGTTTATTACTTGATGTGTAAAAATTTCGTGTCTCGACAAACGCGTACGTAATATTTCTTCTTCATTGAGAAAAACGCAATCGTTGAAAAATTCGTAGTTATTCCCATTAAAGACCGGAACACACACAAAATCAGTTATCCCATCCTGCTTACAGATGTCTTCTGCATTCTTACAATTATCGTCCGATGTCACAAGAAACACATGCCTTAAAGACAGTTTCATAATACGAGAATCCGTCAAGACCAGACCTGCATGCAATAAGACTGCATTAAAACCATTCTTTATCACTTCCTCAACAACGTCTGAATTACCGGCATCCTCGGCCCTGACATATATTGTAATCTTCTTCCTACGTGTTCCAAGCCAATCGAAAAGCCGATGTATATCCGGATAATCACCTATGGATGAGAATACTATATTTATTTCAGACAAATAAGGAGAATCAACCCGTGAAAGAAAACCTATAATATTTTCAGCAGACAATATACAAACGGAACACACTGGATAAATAGTCTGCTCGCAATAACCGTTATCTGGGCAAACACCCCCAGTGTAAACCGTAAGTGAGGTGAAATAGTGAAGCACAGTGGTATTTAGTGATTCTTTTTTCTTTTTAATTCGTTCCCAGGAATGCAACAGATTTAGCATTGGAGGAAATGATACCATGTACTGAAAATCATCCTCATCTTGAAGGATACCGAATCCACGCCTTAAAACTTCTTCTATAAATTTTCCGACCTCTATATCACCAGTATATTCCCCCGCGAAAACCGAATATAAATTCTCAGGCACAAGAAGATTGTGACATAATTCTGCTATAGACTTCGACAAGAGAAACTTATAAAATTCATGGCTGGAGGAATCATACAGAAAACCGTGGTTGTCATCTGTCCATAAAAACACACTAGTCTTTAAAGTCAATTTCTTGTTCATGATTTTCCCTCCGTACATCTATTCGATAGTGACATCTTCCATAAGTCTTCTGTATAGGTTTGGATGCAGCCGTAAATGTGTCAGACAACGCGAAACATACCGACTGAAATCACCATCATTCATAAAACTCTGGCAAACAGGAGAATCAGCATCAATAGTATCAATATAGTACATACATTGTATACAGTTACGTTTACGTTGACACGCCGAACATTGCCTTTGCATTTTATCCAAATATGCGTTGTACTTAACTACAAGTGCATCAATATCGAGTTCCAATCCTGCTTCCGACACATTTCCAAAAGAAAAACGGTGATCTATTTTCTCGCATTGTAGGATTTTTCCATTTACTGTCACAAACATCTTTTTCGAAAAAGGCGAGCACGTTCCGGTTGGAGTATATGGATACTTATCAGGATCAGATATAAGATCGACATAATCCTTAAAAACATTGCCACTATATTGATACAAAAAAAGAAGTAGCTCATGTGTAGAAGGCTCCTCAACAAACATATCTTCGGAAATACGTTCATAATTTTCAGACTGATACAGACTTTCCGATTTATTACGGTACATAGATTCGAATTCCTGCCGTTTATCCTTACGGACACCTGAACTATTCAATTCTGTGATGCGTGGTTCTTTATCAAACTCACATAGTATAAAATCACGAATATCACCGACACTGTTCAAGGAATGGAGCACGCTGTTGAAATTAACATTAATTGCAAAATATTCTGGATACTGCTTCTTAAGCTGTTTTACATTATGGAAAACAGTACATTAGTGTCCCGTTAAAATGGGACGAGTTAAACAATTAATCAAAAAGCCCCGGAATCAGGGGATCATTTAGATCTTTGACATCATTGAAATTAGTCTTGTCGAACAGG
>NZ_NFIV01000012.1 GCF_002159555.1 Muribaculum sp. An289 | reverse complement strand
ACCCACAAAAAAAGCATTTTTTTTGCCATATCAATAATAATCTCTGCAAATATATTAAAATCAACATATTGCAGGGATTTTATCCTACTTTTTGTCAACTAGACCTAAAAATCACATCTGCGTTTGGGTGCTTTCTGAGACACCCAAAGCCAGCTTGTATTTTCGCAAGTTATTGATTATCAATCATTACAAAAGAAGACAGATGGCTGTGGGGTGGAAAATTATACGACAAAATCCTATTTTTCCTCCTCATTCCGCTTCCATCCCGCTTCCTGTCATTCTTTAGGCAGAGATGTTGTTTCTCGGGCCACCGGAAGCCTATCAAAAATTCTTGTTTCCAGCGAAGTCCACGTGGATGCCGCTCTGAACAAGGATAATTTACTATACTTTCATAAAATATTACAAATCAATAAATTACATAGACGTAACCAAAATTGACCTGTTCCCGGTTGTGCAAAGAATTATCCGCTGATCCCAAAGATACGAACTTTATGCGTGACTGAACATGAAGAACCTGATGTCACCTCCCCCTCTGAACTGCGACCTCAATGCCTTGATCTTGGCGTTGAATGATTCCGCGGAGGCATTTGTGAGCCTGTCCACGAAGTAGTTGATGATAGTCTCGTTGTGGTTCTCGAAGGTCTCCAGTACTTTTGCGAACTTTGAACCTCAAACAGCATTGAAACAGAGTATAAAACTGGAAAAAAGAGAGTCACATTTCTACAACTCTCTGATTTTCACTGTGGTGCCACCAGGAATCGAACTATTCGTTCAAGTGGCTGAATATCTTTGATTTATAAATAGGCAAGTAGTAAAGCGTTCCCATGCCATTAAATCCTCGTGCCAACTTTCAAATTCTTCCAAATCGTCTATAATCCTTTATTCTATAATTTGCCAATATCCTTGCTTCCTGCCTCCTATACGTTTCAGTAAGCCGAGCTCTTGAAGTCGGGAAAGATTGTACTTTACACCATCCTCTGTAATGTTGGAAAGGCTTTCGCTTATCTCTTTTCGGGTTGCTTCCGGATGTCCTTTTAAGAATGACAGGATAGCTTGCTGCTGTTCCGTCAGGTTTTGTATGGCTTTTTGGGTAGTCTTTTGGGTAGTCTTTTGGGTAGTCTTTTGGGTAGTTTTCTGGGTAGTTTTCTGGTCGCTTTGGGTCGTAGCCCTTTCGGGATACTCGAACTTGAATGTAGTCCAAATCCCCGAAGCATCGTAGCGGAACTCTGGCGTAGAGAAACCATCCTGTTTGCAGGAGGTAATGATACGCTCGATGCCGCGTCCCCATGCCTCAATCTCACCTGCGCGGAAGAACGTATTGGCTATATCAGGGTTGTAAGGCATACTTCGATGTGAGGACAATAAGGTTTCCACCGTCCACCCTTCGGGCAGTACCCCACCGTTTATTATCTCCAATTTGTTCTCATACACACGGATTTGGATAGGAGAAGGTTCCGCATAGTCTTTGTTGATGCAGGCATTCAATAACGCTTCACGCAGAGCCTCACGAGGCATGGGCAAGGTTTCTATCCGTTGGATACCCTCGTAGCTAATGATAGCTTTCATGTACTTGGTACAGAGCAAATCCATCAGCTTCACGATTTGCTGGAACAGATTGCCATGCACTTCGTCCTGATACACCAAATCCATGCCTTCACGGAAGAAGCCGACCTTTACAAATGCTCCGGTCACATACTTTTCCGGGTCGGGATGGAACAACAAGGCGGCAGCACGTTTCAGGTAACTGCCTTCATAAAGCCGGAGTTTCTCCAACAATCCGTGATTGTCATCCATCAAGTCCGCTTCCTCCATGCGTCCGCTCCGCTTGGCATACTTGCGGAACAAATCAAATGTGGTATTATCCAAGTCCTCCACTTTCAGATAAGGCACAGGCACACCGTCCCAAGTCTTGCCTTGTTTACGAAGCATGAAGCGGTCGAGAGCCGCCCCTTTCAGTTCCTGATTGGTTGCGCCACTCCGTTGGTAATACTTGCCACGAAAACTGACGGGATAAGGATAAGCCTCCGTCACAATCTCCAGATATTGCTTCCCGTCTTTCTCTTTCAGATTGACTTCCACCAAGATACCCATCATGTCGCGCACCTTGTTAGGAATGTCCTCCATCAGCTTCTTGGCCCCCCGCACACCGCACACCTCACCATTATCCTTTACGCCCACGTAAAGGACACCGCCTTGTGCATTGGCAAAGCCACAAATCCATTTCTGGTATTCGTCGCGCCAAGATTCTTTGAATTCTATGTTTTGGGACTCGATAGTCATACATAAAAAATTCACTTGAGATACAAAGATAACCTTTTTTGTTTGATATAGCGAGGTATGATACTATTGTTTATCCAAAAACTCTCAGTTTAACTTTGAGCCTCAAACAGCCGTGAAACAGGGTATAAAACGGCACAAAAAAAAGAGCCACATTTCTGCAACTCTCTGACTCTCACTGCGGTGCCACCAGGAATCGAACCGGGGACACAAGGATTTTCAGTCCTTTGCTGATAAAGTAGTATTAGTTTAAGTTTCACTACTTTATGCAAGCAAAACCATGAACTGGTCAAAACTTTTTAGAAAACAGAGAGTGTCTTCTTGGTTAAACTTATATATCCTTTTCTGTAGTATTACAACTACTTTCAATCAACTTTTTTATCTCTTCAATGAATGCTTCAGCCTTTGGATAAAGTTCATCAAACATTTCCTGGTCACAATAAACAAAATCATCATAGTCACTGCTATGCCTTTTCTCAAAAAGTGTCGTAAATATCTTGCTTGCTGATATTGAAAGTTTACCTTTTGAAGTAAAATGCATTCCAAGCATTGTTTTTACCCCACTATGCGTTTGTGCTGAAATATTATTTTTCAAAAGCAGGGCTACAGCCATATAATAACAAGCATAATACAACCTGTTTATTGATGCATTATAGAACCCTCCCTGTGCCATAAGTTTTGCTTCCTTAAGGCTGCCATAAGCCCGTTCTATCCTGTAGGCAATCAATAAATCCCTGCTCTCTTGGTCAAGACTTTCTTTCATAATACAACCCCTTCATTTACTACGTTCACATAAAATGGAGTCTTGAATGGCCTGTTTTCCCACGATTTTCTGGGAAT
Source organism: Muribaculum sp. An289 (assembly GCF_002159555.1). GTDB lineage: Bacteria > Bacteroidota > Bacteroidia > Bacteroidales > UBA932 > Merdivivens > Merdivivens faecigallinarum. Next base: position 46,233 of record NZ_NFIV01000012.1, on the reverse strand, counting down.
TATGTAAGGATTGATAGATACGCCCGTCTTGATTTCCAACTCATACAAAGGCCATCTGACCTCATTTTCTTCATCATAGGTAGGTTTATCATTATCAAGAAGGACCAACAAATCAATGTCACTGTCCTCCCTCGCATCCCCTCTGGCCTCTGACCCATAAAGAATAGCCTTTGCAGTAGGAGCAACCCTATGCACTATTTCTTTAATCTGATTTACTATTTCCTCCCTTCTCATGATTTCTATCATTTATGCTGCTAATATAGTTATTTTTAATCAAATTTCTTACCTACCACAATTCCTATACAAAAAAGATGTATTCACTTCTCCTTAATAACTTCAAAGAAATGAATACATCTGCTTGTGATTTATTTTTCAATAAATCAGACTATTGAAGACTTTTACATCCTCTGCCAGCCCATCTTTTCAGTAACTGTTCCACGCTGAACAACTGTGTAATACTTGTTATTTCCCTCAAATATTATATCAGTGCCAATTGATAGATTAGTTCCCTCAAGTGTTATAGTCAATTTATCTTTGGATAGTGTCCAATGAAATTTCATTTCAGACAACACACTATGGTTTTCTTCATCAAGACCCTTGGTCACACCTTTGCCATCTGCTGTATATGAAATAATTCCAATTGTATGTTCTTTGGTATAAGCATTTGAATGATATGCATCAGGGTCACTGCTGTCTGAATATTCAGTTAAGCAGATATACCAGTCTCCTACAATAGTGTTAGATTCCTTGCTACATCCAAACATAAGTGGAAGAAGCAGCATTGTCATAATAAATAATTTTGTTTTCATTGTAAATTAATTTAATGGGTTGATACTTTTATCTTAATTCGATTTCTTGAGATTGTTATATTGGGGGGGGACTTTTCAACAAGTCACTTAATTCTAATGTGGATACATTTATTATTACTGGAAGGCATACAGATATTCGCCTCTAACCCATCCACCTGCGTTGTTACCGGAATTTACACCATACTCTAACTTGGAGTAATATATATACCCATTTGAAATTTCTACTCCCTGGCAGTTGTATGTGCCGTTTGTCACTTTATATTCCCCTGTTATTTTCGCGTTCCTCAATGAACTGCGTATTATAATTTTCATCGTATTGTCAGATTCTATACTGACAGTAACTTTAGCCTCTGCTGATGGCCAATTGGACGAGCTATATATGTGCAGAAATTCATTGTTAGAATGTGCCGATTCGTTTATGTACTTATAAGTACCAATGTATTCGCCTGTAATTCCAGGTATTTCAGCAGTTTCTTTTGAACAAGATACCAATAATAATGAAAGTATCCCTAAAATAAACAATCTATTTTTCATAACTTTTCTCAATTGATTTTCAATAAATTAATAATCTTTTTTACTCGTTCTGCAGAAACTCTGTTACCATCGGTTATCCAATCAAGATTTTGGAAATCTTCATACAATGGTGTTCCGTACAGACAAGTCTTTACAGATAACCTCCACCTTTCGAAACTTTCAATGACCTCATCAGAGGCTACGTCCTCCATTGAACCACAATGAAACACATCCTCTTGATACACTTTAGAAAGCAGAGCGTATCCTTGCTCAATCAATAAATTCTTTTCTTCCATAGAAATAGAAATAATGGCCCAGCCCAACTCCTAAGAAGCTGTTTAAAAATTTTTTCAAAAGTTCTTTGTGACACCATTCCGGCATCTTTCCGCCGTTTTTATCGTAAAATAGCGCTGCTATTCTCTTCAAAAAACGGCAAAACTCTGCATGGAAGCATGTCTCAAATTTTCTGAGAAAAAATTTTAAACAGCTTCTAAAGCATTTTTACATTGAACATATACCGGTCATTCCCTGCACCTTCTTCATCAAATACTCCCGTAACGAGAATTATTCCGGCAGCAGCATAATCCATCCCGACCATTATGACATCTCCCGTCACTATATTTTTGACGACATCCGATTTCATCGCATTCGAATACAATGCCCATAATCTGTCGCGCGTAATGGTAGAATAATCCACACCACTCATTTTGACGAATTTCAAGCCCGATTTGGACTTCCATTCGTCGCTAAGCCGGTCAGGTTCGGACGATGCAGGCACATAAATGTCTATGTCGGCATCATCGGCAGATGAAACATATACAGACTGGAGAGCATGCAACGAGAAACCGTCCGGTTTTCCCGATGCCGGGGAATACATGAGGACCGATGTGGCAGATTCTGCGAGCAAGGCATCCTTGTTTATGACGTTCAGGTAAGTATGGACCTGTGCCGAATGGGAAGTATTGTCGTATGATATAAAAGTAAGTTCGACAACGAGGCTGTCGGTATCCGTTTCCGGAGCCCGGCACAGGTATTCTCCGACATAACGGGCTGAACCTATATGGATTGTATCAAGTTCGGATTTTCCGTTTACCCTGTCATAAGATGATATTTCAAGTCTGTCCAGACGGTCATTTATTGTCCATGTTTCAATGCCGAATCTGACAAGATCACCTTCGGTGACAGTATATGTGGATTGGTCCAACAATAAGATGACATCGGATGCGTCTTTTTCCGAGACGCATCCGAATAATAAAGTTGCAATGGCCAGAGCCGATAAAACCGTGTATCTCATTTGAATTTATATGCCTTGATTCTTGCGCTTACAGATACCATGCTCCCCAAATAGAGCCTTTCGATGGATTTATTCTGCGAGACAACGATAAAATAATCGGCATCGGGGAATTCCTCGAGCAGTTTGTACGATGCGCGGTCCAGGTAGTTGTAAAGCCCGTTCGGCACATTGCTCAATTCGACCGTATGCTTATGCGCCCTGTCGTAAACCTCACCGTTAAGCGAATCGAGAGCGAAAATGAATCCGACATATTGTCTATAATCGGCACTTATCTCCGTTTCACCGATATACTCAAGATCATCCATGCAAACATTCAGCCTTGTTTCGTTCAAGGAGTATGGCCTGTGTTTCGTTACGCTGCACGCAGTGAGGCTGATTAGGAAAACTACAGGCAACAGATATTTACAGAACAGCTTCATAGCGGGTTTCATTATTTAAAATAATAAGTCAATGTAAGACGTACCTCTCCGTTTATTTCACCGGTTCTGGCTTTCAACTTGTCATACCTTACGTCCGAGTCCAGAGATGTCGTATAATATATCTGGTCTTCCGAGCCGGTATTTGTTATTTCATGCTTGTATTTAAGTCCGGTATCGAATCTGGAACTTATGCCAAGCTCGAGTCCGAGCGCAAGCGGAAGGTCGGCTATATACGCCTGTAGACCTATAAAAGCTCCAAGCCCTATGACGAATGACCTCTTAGTGACTTTATTTGTCGACAAGATTTTTTTCACATCAAGGACATTAGGGAGAGAAGGATTTTCGAATATATCCAATTCGCCGTATTCACTATATTCCGTACTGCTGTCCCAGCCTATAGGCAATTCGGCCCCGACATAAACATCAAGTATGTTTTTGCTGGAAAAATGCCATGCAAATCCCGGATAGAACATAGCATTTGAACTGGAGTTCCTGGACGTAAGGGGAAGGTCGTACATGTTATCTTCCCAAGTCTGGCTGATAACGCCCTCGTTCCTGCTGGAAGTCTTGTAAAGTTCCAGCCCCAGCCTCCATTCGGCCTTGTCAGTCATCATGTATTTCAAGTTGATAAGAGGCAGCGCGGAAAGTTTTACGCTTCCATCGAACATGTCCCCGACCATCGTACTGGTCAATCCCAAGTAAAGTCCGAAATCTCCGGCACTCGCCCTGTTTCCTGTCCTTATGACCTTTGATGTAGGTTCTCCTGTGGTAATCTGCGCATTTGCCGGAATCGACAGTCCTCCCACTGCTACAACAGCAGTGAAGAACAATGTTGTTAGAATCTTGTGCATTACTTTTTAAATTTATTAAGTTTAAGCTCTTACGGCCCCGATAAGAGGTTTAATTTGCGGAAAACAGGAGGCCTTTACGTAGGTTAGTACGGAACTGTTTTCTTAATGTGCTTAAATCCTTCTCTTTCGGAGAGAGGGAGTGGTGTGTCAGATGTTGGGAATCAGAAATTTCTGAAATAACAAATCTGCCTTTTTGTAAATATTTCAATACTTATTTTCTTGTAAAAGGAAAATTATAGGTTTGTCTTCTCTGGTTTGCAATATTTTACTTAATTTTGCATTTGTAAATCCCTCTCTCCGAAAGAGATAACTACTTCCAAAAAATCGCATTCTGAAACGCCCTTAAAGATTTTACGAGAAAAATGACGGAAAGATGACGGAATGGTGTCACAAAGAACTTTGAAAAAATTTTAAACGGCTTCTAAACTCTGGTGGTTAGTAAAAAAGAAAGTGTGGAGCTGATTTCACTTGGCTTATAGAAGGTTGTGGTAGAACCCGGAAGAAGACAAATGACACCCAATACCCCACACTTGTATAGATATGACATACAGTTATACCAATAAGGGTATAACTTGCCTTGTCTAAACAAGAAATGAGTGCTGTCCATTTTGCCCTTTCTTCCTTGAAAACTACCACATTTTCTATAAAGGACTTATGAAAACACTTTCATCAGTATGTATGCTGACTACTCAGCACCACAAAGATATAAAATGTTTCCAACAAATGAACAACACTCATGGAGTATTGAATGTCAAAGTTCGGCTTAAATTTTCTTTTGGACAATCATTGTCTATAGTTTGAACTGATTAATTATCAAAAAAGCCTTGAATACCATATAATATCCAAGGCTCACAACAGCAGAAGCAAGTCACATGGGTTTATCTTTGTCACTACTCCAGTCTCCAAAAAGAAGTGAATACATCTACATTAATCCATGAGACCGAAGGACCATATACACACTAATAGATATTATTATAAAAATACATTAGTGTGCAATGTATGTATATATCCTAACATAATGGATATATACAGACTGGCTGTATCCTATGATAGAGCAAGTGACTACCTGATGAACCATGAGGAGTATTCATTATCTCCCTCAAGAGCCTTGCAGATGCCTGTAGATAATTCTCCAGTAAAGTCCGTTTTTTCAGTTCTACAATCTTGCTTCTGACCTCACTTATATTCTTAGATATAAGGCTTTCAAGCATTTCTTTGTCAGGGCAGGTTTCCTTTGGCCTGTTGTTCTCAAAGTCCCAGTTTTCAGGTTTGGTAGAAACACCAAGGTTGATATACCTTGTCTTTCTGTCTTTGCATACTTTGATTTTGAGAGGTAATTCTCCATTCTTCAATGGTTTGTACTTATAGCAAACCACATCTACTGTTGTCATTTTGGTTAAAACATTGGAGAAAACAAAGCCCCATTTTCCAGTCATTTTCAACCTTTTTGGCCTAGTCGACAAAATTCATGATGGCACACGAATAAATATTTCTTAGTCGACAAAATTCATGATAATAGTGTCAATAATGGCGTGATATATATTCGTCAATGAGTTTTATCCTATGCTCTCTTGTGAGTCCGCTGTGGACTCTTACCTTTGACTTGATGTCAGCGAATACCGCCTCAAGTCCGTTGTTTGTATTCGGAATAATTCTGTCCTTGTAGTCATAGAAGGTCCATAGCCGTCCCATGTTCCTTTTAAGGCTGAGATATGCGCTCCTGAGCCTCGGTCTCATATAAGGAGGGGTCTTCATCCTCCTGTCCTGCACCCTTTCGTTAAGGACATCCTTATATTTGACGTACCATCCGTTGAAAGCCCCGATGAAACTCTCCTTGTCCATCCTGGTCATGCTGCCGGCGAGGGAGAGAAGCTCCCGCGAAGCCTCAATGTCGGGATTCCCTGTGAGATAGTGCCTTACCGTCATCATCTGGTGGAACTGGCAGTGCTGGACAGGATATGTCTTCAGTGCTTCGGCAAGGCCGCGTAGGCCGTCTATGACCACCCCGTATATCCTGAAACCGTGCTCCCTGAGCCAGCTCACTCCTTCAATATAGCCTGCTATCGTCTCGTACCTGACGTACTTGCGCCACAGGATCTTGTTCCTGTAGGCGTCCTTTATAACCATCAGGCCGAAATCCCTGCCCCAGTAGGTCGTGTCCATCTGGATGACGACTTTCTTGTCCTTTGAAACTTTCTGTACATAACGCATCCCTTCCAGGTCCCGTTCTATCGTCCTGACTGACACTCCGTACTTATCTGCAAGTTGCCTCCGTGTCTGCTTGCCTTCAATGTAGTCAGAGATGACTTGCGACTTGTCGCGCCGTAAACCGCCTAAAAACTGGCGGCCACAATCTTTGCATTTATACTGTTGTTTCCTGCCTCTTAGGCCGTTCCTGAACACATTGGACGACCCACAAAAAAAGCATTTTTTTTGCCATATCAATAATAATCTCTGCAAATATATTAAAATCAACATATTGCAGGGATTTTATCCTACTTTTTGTCAACTAGACCTAAATTTCGTATCTTTGCTCCATGCAAGCAGAGAACCTCCTTCGGGCGATACTGCCCGAGATCCTGATAGACAATTTCGACATAGTAAGATACGAGAAAAGCCCGGAGCGCTTTGACATCTGGCTGGACGAGAAGAAGGTCCTTCTCCCGGAGGACCGGGCGAATTTCGGTCGGAATCTTCCGTTTTCACCCCATAGCCATCTTGTGCTTTTGTAATGTGTTGATAGTCAATGTCTTGTTAAAATTACCCCTGCGCTTGGGTACTTTCTGAGGCACCCAAAGACAGCTTGGTTTTTTTGTAAGTTATTGATTGTCAATTATTCCGAAAGAGGCCGGATGGCTATGGGGTGGAAAAATGACACGATAAATTCCTATTTTTCCTCCTCATTCCACTTCCACCCCTTTTCCCGTCATTCTTTAGGCAGAGATGTTGTTTCTTAGGCCGCCGGAAACGGAATCGCGGCATGCAAGAAGACAAACCGGGCACGCCCCGACTTAACTCAAACGCATCGCTATACGCTGATTAACAACAAATTAACTCCTCGGTGAAAATTTTCAAGTGTGGATTCTGACTGGTTCCGAACCCCTTGAAATCCACAGTTGTTTTTCCTTCCACATGCTATTTATCGTTGATTTACAATGTATTACAACAAGGAAGGTTAAGTCGGGGTGTGCTCTGAACCCAAAGCTTCGTTCTCAATCCCGGGAAAGTGAACCAAATTCCCACGAATTCATGGCACTTTCCCGGGCTACATTCCAATACAATGCCCACATATGCCATTCTATCTGTTTAATACGCCCGGAAAGTGAACCGTATCCCAACAAATTCGCGGCACTTTCCCCCTATGATCATCCGTACACTACAGAGCACTACAGGGAACCTACACAGGGAAAATGCCGGAAAACTGTGGGGAAGGCGGCCGAGGCATGAAGACGGTCGGAGTATGCAAGGTAGGGTGACCCAGTCCACTTAGAATGCGGCAATGGGTGCAGCAATGAGCGTGGCAATGAATGCAGCAATAAAAAGTATGGGGACGGAGCTTGATATGATGTGGTGGTATGATGTGGTGGTATGATATGGTGATATGGTGCGATTCAGTCGCAACAGCCATTACTGAACATCCATGACCAAGCAACCATGTCCACAACAGCAATAACCACAACGGCCACGGCCGCAACAGCTATCAGGTTGAGCCTGTTGCTTTGAAGGTATATTGACCTTGAAGGGTATGTCGGGTACAAAGATGAAAGCCGGACGGGAAACCATGAGGCTTTCCGTCCGGCTTCTGCCCTGTGCTTCGGACGGGAATCGAACCCGTACGGACATTGCTGCCCACAGGATTTTAAGTCCTGCGTGTCTACCAATTCCACCACCAAAGCAAAGTGATTGCAAAAATACTTAAATTTTACCTAATTGCAATATTTATCAGAAATACTTGATAAAACTTTCATTTTCGGGAAATTTTTACTTACTTTGCACTTTGGTTTTACGACAATTAACGTGAATATACTTAAACTTATTTTATTAATTAAACAGTAAACACAATGTCAGACGTTGCTTCAAAAGTTACAGAAATCATCGTAAACAAATTGGGCGTTGATGCTGCGGAGGTTACTCCTAGTGCAAGTTTTACAAATGATCTCGGCGCTGATTCTTTGGATACAGTCGATTTGATCATGGAATTTGAGAACGAATTCGGTATTCAGATACCTGATGAGGATGCTACTGAAAAGATATCTACAGTAGGGGACGCCATCAATTATATCGAAGAAAGGCTCAAATAAGCGGTTTACGGAATTTCTTTTCCAGTTTGGAGTAAGCTGGATATAAAAATCAAGACTGTCCTGGTAAACGGGGCAGTCTTTTTTTTTCGGGCTTTTCCTATGTCCTTAGAGGCTGGTTAGAAGCTAATTGTTAAAATTTTAATACCTAGCTTCTGAAATTTTAAACAGATTCTTATTCGTCTTCCGGAAGGATAAAATATGTGATGATTAGCTGCGGATTCCGTTCCGAATCGGTGCCGTTGAGCTCAGCCCTTACGTAGGAAATGTTGTCAAGGGTGATTGTGCTGCTTTCGCTCTCGGAACTGGTCGAGCCGTAATAGTAGTTGCCGTAGTACCCGTAAGGGTTATAATAACCTCCGTAACCGTATCCATACCCGTATCCGTAATCGTAATACTCGTAAGGGTCGTAGTAATAGTATGGATTGTAGTTGTAATAATAGTCTTCCGAGCTCGATGTGTCTTCATCGTTCTCGTCCGGCTCGTTGGTAGTCGGCATCAGCCAGATGTCATCGTCTTCGGACAGCTCGTCCTTCTCTTTTTTGAGAAGTCTCTGAAGATAGTGCGTTATGTCCGGGGAATAATATCCCAAGGACCTGTTTATCTCTCCAGGATCTTCTCCGGATATATTTACGTCGCTGATGCAGGTATAGAGGACCCTGCCGCTTTCAGTATGCATTCTGATGCTCGGGCTCAATATTGCCGGATACGAATTGTCGAGTATGGTGTAGTCCTGAGGGAATTCGAAAGGCAGGCGCAATGTCGCCCGTGAAAGCATTATGCGGTCGGGCGTGACGTTTTCCCCGGCAACGAGCCTTTCGAGTTCGGAGATTACGTATGATGCGCTGATTACCGGTTTTATTCCGGCGTTACCTTCGACTATGAGTTTCCGGGTCGGATCCGTATTGTTTATGGCCGATGACTTCATCGTGCTCGTATTCAGTGCAAAATACGATTCCACTGTGTTCGACGTGATGCCGGTGGCGAAAAGCAGGCTCGTGTCCACGTCCTTGCGGTCTCCGAAGTCTGCCGTATAATGGAGCATCCCGTAACTCTGTATCTTGAAGTTGTTTATCCTTCCTTCATCCACTCCCGGTATCGAGGAGGCTGTCGTAAAATAGATTCCGTGGAACGCCTTGTTGTAGCTGCTGAGCGTGTCGAGCAGGGAGGGATTCTTAGACAGGCTGTCGAGTATTTCCTTGGCGTATTCTTCAGTGAAAACGATTTTCAGCGTATCTTCGCTCCCGTTGTATGTGATGCCGTTTACCGATATCGGTTTGCTCCTGTCGTAGTAGTCTTCGGAAAATGAACAGTTGTAGACCGTCGTGGAGTCGAAATCCTTTACCATCCGGTAAACGTTGATATTCTGGATGATGTTTTGGCTCCTTTCGTCCATGCATTCCGTGCGGCGCAGGGCGAGGCCGAGGTAAAATTCCTTGATTCTTCTGTTGGTTCCGACATCCAGTGCGGAGTCCAAATCGACGAAAGGGACAAGGACTGTGGCGCATCCGTACTCGGAAACCCCTGATACGGAAGAATTTATCGAGCCGAAAACTATGGATGTGCTGCTTGTGGTAGCTATGCTGTCGGCCATTTTGAGCGTGACCGGCAGGGAGGTCGTCATCTGCTTTGTTTCGAGAAGCTGGTCTCCCGGAATCAGTCCGTATCCCATGTTCGGGTCGGTGTATATGCACGATGTTGCAGCCGAAAGGAGCAGGAGCAGTGCCGGCAGGGCCAGTCTATTGAGCGTTATCTTCATTTGTGTTGCCTATGATTCTGTCGTAAAAATCGTTATAAACCTTAATGTAGTCGTTGTTCCCATTCTCGATTTTAAAATACGGCAAAACAGGGCGGCCCAATTCTTTGCAGAAACCTTCAAGTTCCGCAGGGATGCTGTCCGAGCCCATGATAATCCCGTCGGAATGGAAAGAAGCCAATTTTGCAAGATTTATGCCGACAGGCTCTGCGAAGAGCTCGAAGTCTTTGGATTCCAATCCTGGAAGCGCCGCCTTTTCGGCCAGGTCCGCACTGAACCTCTCTTCCAAGAACTCGTCATACAGCGACAGCACTACTTTCGTATTTGAAAAAATAGGGTCGTCCTTATAGCATTTTTTCAGATAAAGGGGGAGGATGTGGGAAATCCATCCCTGGCAATGTATGATGTCGGGCTTCCACCTGAGTTTTTTTACGGTCTCGAGAACCCCGCGGGCAAAAAATACGGCCCTTTCGCCATTGTCGTCGAAAAATTTCCCGTTTTCATCGGTGAAGACATATTTTCTCTGGAAATAATCCTCGTTGTCTATGAAATACACCTGCATCCTTGCGGCCGGTATCGATGACACCTTTATAATTAACGGGCGGTCCACGTCGTTTATGACGATGTTCATCCCCGAAAGCCTGATTACTTCATGGAGCTGGTTCCTCCTTTCGTTTATGCATCCGTATTTCGGCATGAAGGAACGAATCTCTTTCTTGCATTCCTGTATTCCCTGCGGCAAATATCTGCCGATAGTGGATATGTATGTCTCCGGAAGATACGGATATATCTCCGAATTGACGAACAGTACTCTTGTGGGCTCGCTTTTTTGCATGATTCGATAATAAATTTAACACAAAGATACGAAATATTTTTGAAAATAACTATCTTTGAAAATTGTTGCGATTCGTTTCGGCTATGGCGGAAAAAGGAATAATATCAAGGCGAATAGTCCATTCGTACCTCTCGTCGGTAATCAGCATAAGTCTGGTGCTCTTCCTTGTCGGAGGGGCGGCCATGGTAATGTCCAATGCCAGGTCGGTTTCGGACTATTTTAAGGAAAACATGAAGATAACAGCCGAGCTTTCCCTTTCGGCGGATGAGGCCGAGGCCCTTTCGGCGGCCAAGGCCGTCGGGAACGTCCCCGGTGTGAAGTCCGTTGAATACATATCCAAAGAGCAGGGGATAAGGGAGATGGAAAAACAGCTCGGCAGCGGTTTCCTCGATGTTTTCGAGACACCGCCGATTCCGGCATCGCTTGAAATATCGGTGGAGGCTCCGTATTTGGACAGCCTCGGAACGCTGGAAGGGCGTATAACCGCTATCGAAAACGTGGACGGGCTTTATTACCAGCAGACGCTTTTCGAAAACCTGAATGAAAACATAGAAAAGATAGGGATAGTCCTGGCCTTTTTCATCCTGCTGCTTCTTTTCATATCTTCCGTGCTGATAGGCAATACGGTGCGCCTTAACCTGTATTCGAAGCGGTTCACGATTTATGCCATGCAGCTGGTGGGGGCGACTAAGGCGTTCATACGCAAGCCTTTCCTTGTGCAAGCCCTGTTCCAGGGGATGATTGCCGGCCTGATTGCGGCCGTGGCCATTGTGGCCGTGCTTCTTGTCGTCAAGGGCGATTTTCCCGGAATAATGGAGGCCGCGAGCAAGGAAGCCATTGCGGGGACGCTCGTGTTCATCGTGCTTCTCGGCGTTACGGTGTGCTGCATATCGACGGCGGTAGTTATAAACAGGCTGGTGGGCTTTTCCAAAGATGATTTATATTTGTGAAAAATTAGTGATAGTTTATGGTACAGCAGAAAAACAATGTCCGGAAACAGGTCCGCAAAGAACAGGACGGCGGTAAAATGGCCATTTCCGAAAGAGGCCTCAGGCTGCTCCTTGTGGGGCTTGTCGTCATGGTTTCGGGTTTCATACTTTTGGCCGGCGGCAAGAGCGACAATCCGGATTTCTTCAATTGGGAGATGTTCAATTTTACCAGAATGGTGGCTGCCCCGATTCTCATCATAGCCGGAATCGTTATCGAGATTGTGGGCATAATGGGCAGGCCCAGGATAAAACAGAATGACTGATGGAGTGGTTTGAAGCTTTGGTTTTGGGTTTGGTGCAGGGATTGACCGAGTTCCTTCCGGTCAGCAGCAGCGGGCACCTTGCCATAGGGAAGGCGCTTTTCGGAATAGAGAGCACCGATTTGCTTTTCGAGGTCATGGTCCACACTGCTACCGTATGCAGTACCATTGTAGTTTTCAGGAAGGAAATAGCCGACCTGATATGCGGGCTGTTCAAGTTCAAATACAATGAGCAGACGAAATATCTTGCGAAGATAGGCGTATCCCTGATTCCGGTAATGATAGTGGGATTCTTTTTCAAGGACGAAGTGGAAGCGGTTTTCGGCTCCGGGCTCGTAATAGTGGGGGCCATGCTCCTGCTTACGGCGCTGCTCCTTTTCCTGTCGGACTATATTACGAAAAAAGGTCTGTCGAAATCCCATGAACTGAATTACAAGGATGCGATCATAATGGGTATAGCCCAGGCTTTCGCCGTGATGCCAGGACTTTCCCGTTCCGGCTCGACGATAGCGGCCGGGCTTCTTTCGGGGGCGAAACGTTCCCAGGTAGCCGGATTTTCTTTCCTCATGGTGATAATCCCGATTTTAGGAGAGGCTTTCCTTTCGCTCGTTTCCGGCGAGGTCGGCGAGTCTTCGGCAGGTACATTGTCTCTGCTGGTAGGCTTCATTGCGGCATTCGTTTCAGGGCTGTTTGCCTGCAAATTCATGATATCGATAGTGAAAAAGGCCAAGCTGACCTGGTTTTCGGCCTATTGTATACTGGCCGCGGCGTTTTGTTTCATATTTGAGTTTGCGGCCTGATTGTCATGGGAAAGACATTTTTTGTCGCCGATGTGCATCTCGGGTTGAATGCCGGGAATCCCAAGGAACGGGAGAGGGATTTTACGGCTTTCCTGAAATCTCTGCCTTCCGATACGGAGGCCCTGTACCTCATGGGCGATATCTGGGATTTCTGGTATGAATACAGGGATGTTGTCCCGAGGGGGTATGTCCGTGTCCTCGGGGCGTTGGCGAACCTGGTAGACAGAGGGGTACGGGTCTGTTTTTTCCAAGGCAACCATGATGTGTGGACGTACAGCTATTTCCGTGATGAGATAGGCATGGTTCCCCTCGACCAGCCGTTCATAGTAGACATTGCGGGCAAGAGGTTCTGCCTCGGGCATGGGGACGGATTAGGCCCTGGAGACAAGGGGTATAAGCGCCTCAGGATGCTTTTCCATAATACGATTGCCCAGAGGCTGTTTTCGATGCTGCATCCCTGGGTGGCCTACCGTATCGGCAACAATTGGTCTAAACACAACAGACTTGCACGCGGGGTGCGTTATGAATTCCGCGGCACGGACGAGCCTTTATACCGGTTCGCTGACAGTTTCGGCCCGGCAAATGGCGGTATAGACTATTATGTTTTCGGACATTACCATTGCGAGGTCAGGATGCCCGTGGAAAGCGGCGGGGAATTGTTCGTCCTCGGGGACTGGTTGCACGGGCGTAATTATTTGTTGTATGAAAAGGATTCCGGGATGAAGTCCGGATATTTCCAGAACAACGAATAGTAGAGGGCTTCATATTCCCCGGCCTCCCATATTCCGACAAGTTCTTCCAGCCTTGCGTCCTCGCCGTCCTTGTCGTATGGTTTCTTCAGGTCGGAGCCGAAAAGTTTTGCCACAGCCTGCCAGAATCCCGCGGTTATGCCTCCCTTGTAGTCCTTTATTATATTATAAGAGGTGATTCCGACTTCCCGGTCGATCAGTTTCATGAGCATTTTCCCCTGGGTGACGGTCATGCTCCTGAGCGGTTTTTCGAATCTCGCGAAAAGTTCTTTTTCGACACCTCTGATGAATTTTTCCCTCTGTGTCCGTGTAAAATTTTCCGAGAAGATGGTGCTGTCCGTTTCCATCAGGATTTCTTTGGCCATCAGTGCGTATGGATAGGTCTTCCCGAAATTCTGCACGTCACGGTAATATTTTCTCCAGTACGAGCCTTTCTGTTTCGGGATACGGGCATAAATCTTTGCAGTTTTCAGGGTGGAGATGTATACGGTGTCTCCGTCCGGCTCCACTATGTATTGCATGAAGTCGTCTTTGTCCGTGTTCTGTGCGGCAAGTTCCCCGCAATTGCATGCGAAGAAGAGCAATGCGAGGAAAGCTGCCGTTATGGTTGAAAAATTTTTCATTTCCTCATGTCCTGGGGTCGCCGGTACAAAAATATAAAATGTTTCGTCTGCCGGAGCCGTTTTTATGCCAAAACCGTACCGCGAACATTTTTTCCGTATTTGTAATGCGCTGAAAATTCATCTCTTAATATTGAAATTTTTTGTGCCAAAAGTTGTAAAATTTTCATAGAAAAATTTGTATTTCAAAAAAAAGTCGTAACTTTGCAACCCTTGAATTATGCACTGAAGTGCTTAATTTATTGATTATTAGAAAGTTAATTAAAGGTAATAAAGAGATGTTACAACCAAAGAAAACTAAGTTCAGGAGGCAACAGAAAGGCCGCATGAAAGGAAATGCCCAGAGGGGGCACCAGCTCGCTTTCGGTTCTTTCGGCATCAAGACTCTTGAGAGCTGCTGGCTTACCGGTCAGCAGATAGAAGCCGCACGTCAGGCCGTAGTGCGTTACATGAAGCGTGAAGGTAAGATTTGGATCAGGATTTTCCCTGACAAGCCTTATACCAAGAAGCCTGCCGAAGTGCGTATGGGTAAAGGTAAAGGTAACCCTGAGGGCTTTGTGGCTCCTGTTACCCCGGGCCGTATGCTTATCGAGGCCGAGGGAGTTCCATTGGCTATTGCCAAGGAGGCGCTTCGTCTCGGTGCCCAGAAATTGCCGGTACAGACCAAGTTTGTCGTGCGCAGGGATTATGTTGAATAATATTAATGGAGTGAAAGATGAAACCAGCAGAAATTCGTGATATGTCTGTAGCAGACCTGCGTGACAGAATCGAGTCGGCAAAGTCCGAGCTCAACATGATGAAGATCAACCATGCCATATCCCCGTTGGAGGACAACTCAAAGATTAAGAAATTAAGGAAAGATATCGCGCGCATGTTGACGATTCTTACCGAAAAAGAGAAACAGAACTAAAAAAGATATCTGAAATGGAAAGGAATCTTCGTAAAGAAAGAGTAGGCATAGTTGTCAGCAATAAGATGGACAAGTCCATCGTGGTGGCTGTCAATAGGAAAGTGAAGCATCCTATTTACGGTAAATTCGTAAATAAGACCACAAAGTTCGTAGCACATGACGAGAAGAACGAGTGCAGTGAGGGCGATACCGTCCGTATCATGGAGACCCGTCCTTTGAGTAAGACCAAGTGCTGGAGGTTAGTAGAAATCGTAGAAAAAGTCAAGTAACAATGATACAGCAGGAAACACGTTTACAGGTGGCAGACAACAGCGGAGCCAAGGAAGTTCTTTGCATCCGCGTTCTGGGCGGTACGCGCCGTCGTTATGCAACCGTAGGCGACATGATAGTAGTCGCCATTAAGAGTGCGTTGCCTGGTGGCGATGCCAAGAAAGGCAGCGTTTCAAAGGCCGTAGTAGTCCGCACCAAGAAAGAAATCCGCAGGGCAGACGGTTCGTATATCCGTTTCGATGACAATGCCTGCGTTTTACTCAATAACCAGGGTGAAATCCGTGGCACCCGTATTTTCGGGCCGGTAGCCAGGGAATTGAGGGATAATTACATGAAAATCGTCTCATTGGCACCTGAAGTACTTTAAAATATATTAATTATGAGCAAGTTACACATTAAAAAAGGCGATATGGTCTATGTAAATTCCGGAAATGACAGAGGCAAGACCGGAAAGGTGCTTGAGGTGTTCCCTAAGAAGGAGCGTGCTATCGTCGAGGGTGTGAATATCATCAGCAAGCACACCAAACCGTCTCCTAAGAACCCTCAGGGCGGAATTATCAAGAAAGAAGCAAGCATCCACATTTCCAATCTCAACCCGCTGGATCCTGTCAAGGGAGTTCCTACAAGAATCGGGCGTCGTCTGGAGAACGGCAAGCTTGTACGTTATGCTAAAAAATCTGGGGAGGAAATCAAATAATGGCAAAGAAGACTACCGCAGTTGCAGATCAGGCCTTGCCTGCTAAGGGATATGTCCCTACTCTGCTGAAAAAATATAAAGAGGAAATAGTTCCGGTTCTGATGAAGGAGTTCTCGTATACTACTGTCATGCAGTGCCCGAAACTGGTCAAGATAAGCATCAACCAGGGTATAGGAAGCGCTACTGCCGACAAGAAGCTTATCGAAGTGGCTCAGCAGGAACTTACCCAGATTACCGGTCAGAAAGCCGTCCAGACTTTGTCAAGGAAGGATATTTCCAACTTCAAACTCCGTAAGGGGATGCCTATCGGTGTCAAGGTGACACTCCGTTCGGCGAAGATGTACGAATTCCTTGAGAGGCTCATCGCTGTTTCCCTCCCTCGTATCCGTGATTTCAACGGTGTGGACGAGAAATTTGACGGAAGAGGAAACTATACCCTCGGAATCAAAGAGCAGATCATATTCCCTGAAATCGATATCGACAAGATAACCAAGGTAATGGGAATGGAAATCACATTCGTGACAACGGCCGGTACCGATGAAGAAGCACGTGCGCTCCTTCGTGAATTCGGTGTGCCTTTCAAGAAACATAACAATTAAAGATTAGGATATGGCAAAAGAATCAATGAAAGCCCGCGAAGTGAAACGCGCAAAGCTGGTGGCCAAATATGCCGCTAAGAGAAAGGCTCTCAAAGAAGCCGGAGACTGGGCCGCTTTGGATAAACTTCCTAAGAATTCGTCCCCTTGCCGCCTTCACAACCGCTGTTCTCTTACAGGCCGTCCGAAAGGATATATGCGCCAGTTCGGCATCAGCCGTATACAGTTCCGCGAGATGGCAAGCAACGGTCTTATTCCGGGTGTAAAAAAAGCAAGTTGGTAAATTTTAATCATTTATTATAAACACATTGGATATCGGGCGTGTGAACGTCGATATTTAGAAAAACAAAAACATTATGACTGATCCAATTGCAGATTATTTGACAAGGATACGCAATGCGTATATGGTAGGCCACAAGGTTGTGGAAGTGCCTTCGTCGAAGATGAAACTCGCACTTACCGAGATACTTTTCGAGCAGGGCTACATCCTGACTTACAAAGTGGTCGAGGGCACGCCTTACAACACCATCAAGATAGCCCTCAAATATCATCCTGAGACAAAGAAACCGGCAATCAAGAAGATTGGCAGGATTTCGACTCCAGGTCTGAGGCGTTATGCTCCGGTGGACAAGATTCCAAGAATACTCAACGGTCTGGGAATTGCCATCCTTTCGACTTCGAAAGGTGTCATCACAGACAAAAAGGCCAAAGAATTGAATGTCGGCGGCGAGCTCATTTGTTACGTTTATTAATTTTATAAAAGATAATAGAAATGTCAAGAATAGGAAAATTGCCTGTACACCTTCCGGCCGGAGTTACGGTAGAAGTAAGCCCCGACAATACGGTCAAGGTTAAAGGACCTCAGAAAACGGAAATGTCGTTGAAAGTAAATCCTGACATTACCGTGAAAGTTGAGGGTAACACTGTTACATTGTCCCGTCCTACTGATGATCCCGCACACCGTTCGCTCCATGGATTGTACCGTGCGCTGATTCACAATATGGTAGTGGGAGTTTCTGAAGGTTTTACCATCAAACAGGAATTCGTCGGTGTCGGTTACCGTGTGGAAGTAAAAGGGCAGGTGCTCGAAATGTCCCTCGGTTATTCGCATGATATACACTTCATGCTGCCTCCGGAAGTAAAGGCTGAAGCCGAAGCCGTTAAAAAGGGAGCAAACCCTGTGCTTGTGCTTAAAAGCCATGACAAACAGCTTTTGGGCCAGGTTGCCGCAAAGATAAGGTCTCTGCGTAAACCAGAGCCATATAAGGGCAAGGGTATCAAGTTCGTCGGTGAACAGCTTCGTCGTAAGGCTGGTAAATCGGCAAGCGCTAAATAATAGGAGACAGAACTATGGCACTTAATAAGATAGAAAGAAGGAAAAGAATACATTACCGTATACGTAAAGTCGTTAACGGTACTCCTGAAAGGCCGAGAATGGTCGTTTTCAGAAGCAACAAACAGATTTATGTCCAGGTTGTTGACGACACTAAAGGACATACGCTTGTTTCCGCATCGTCTCTTGACAAGGAACTCGTAGGGGCATGCGCCGGCAAGTGCGGTAAGGATGTGGCTGCCGTAGTCGGCAAATCCATAGCCGAGCGTGCGATTGCTAAAGGAATCTCTACTGTGTCTTTCGACAGAGGAGGTTACCTGTATCATGGTAGGGTAAAAAGTTTGGCAGACGCTGCCCGTGAAGGCGGCCTAATTTTCTAAAGTGATTATGGCAAATACTAATGTTAAAAGAGTAAAGACATCTGAGCTTGAATTGAAAGACAGATTGGTCGCTATAAAGAGGGTTACCAAGGTTACGAAAGGTGGCCGTCATTTCAGTTTCGCTGCTATAGTGGTCGTAGGCGATGAAAACGGCGTAGTCGGTTACGGTCTCGGCAAGGCGAACGAGGTTACCACGGCCATTTCGAAAGGAGTCGAGGACGCAAAGAAGAATCTCGTGAAGGTCCCTGTATTGAACGGTACCATTCCTCATGAGCAGGAATTCAAATTCGGCGGAGCGAAAGTTTTCATGAAACCGGCAGCCCCTGGTACCGGAGTCAAGGCAGGAGGTGCAATGCGTGCCGTATTCGAGTCTGTCGGAATACGCAACGTGCTTGCAAAGTCGAGAGGCTCTTCCAACCCTCATAACCTTGTAAAGGCAACCGTAGCCGCACTTTCGGAAATGCGTGACGCATATACTGTAGCAGGTCTCCGTGGTATTCCTATGAGTAAAGTATTTAACGGTTAGGAGGATTTGAGATGGCTAAAGTAAGAATTACACAGATAAAGAGCAAGAACGGTTCTACCAAGAGGCAGAAGGCTAATCTCGAAATACTCGGGATACGCAGGATGCACCAGAGCGTGGAAGTCGAACTTACCCCTGCAAGTTCCGGAAGAATCGAGAAAATACGTCATTTGGTCAAAATCGAGGAAATCTAAACAAGGAGGACAGATAAATGAAATTACATAATTTGAAACCAGCTCCTGGTTCCAAAGGAAGAGAAAAGAGGATCGGCCGTGGCGAAGGTTCCGGACATGGCGGTACGTCGACACGTGGTCACAAAGGAGCTCAGGCCCGTTCCGGTTATTCACGCAAGATTGGCTTCGAAGGAGGCCAGATGCCTATTCAGCGTCGTCTTCCTAAGGTTGGATTTAACAATTTTACAAGAGTTGAATATTTCGGGGTCAATGTTCGCACACTCCAGAACCTGGCCGAGAAAAACAATCTTTCGGTCATTGATATCGATGTGCTCAGGAATTTCGGTGTCGTTAAGAACAACGAGCTTGTCAAGATACTCGGCGACGGCGAACTGACTGCCAAAATCGATGTAACGGCCAATGCTTTCTCCAAGTCTGCCATAGAGAAGATTGAGAAAGCCGGAGGTAAAGTAACTACAATCTAATTCTGGTGCAATGAGAAGATTGATCCAGACAATTAAAAACATATATAGGATCGAGGAACTCCGCAAGAGAATCGGTTATACCCTTCTTCTGCTGTTGGTCTATCGTCTCGGAAGTTTTGTAGTGCTTCCGGGCATCGATCCTGCACAGCTTGCCGAATTGCAGGAAACTTCTTCGGAAGGCCTCGTCGGCTTGCTGAACATGTTCTCCGGAGGCGCATTCGGAAATGCTTCGATATTCGCCCTCGGAGTCATGCCTTATATTTCGGCATCGATTGTGATCCAGCTTCTCGGAGTCATGGTGCCTTATTTCCAGAGGCTTCAGAAAGAAGGTGAAAGCGGGAGAAGGAAGATGAACCAGATGACAAGGCTTCTGACTATCATCATACTTCTTATCCAGGGCCCTGCATACATGGCAAATCTCCATACGCAGGTTCCTGATTCGGCTTTCCTGGCAATCAACAATCTCGGAATGTCACCGTTCTGGTACAATTTCCTGGCTACCCTTATCCTCATAGGCGGAACCATGTTTGTCATGTGGCTCGGCGAGAGGATTACGGACAGGGGAATCGGAAACGGAATCTCGTTGATAATCATGGTCGGTATCATAGCAAGGCTTCCTTATGCGCTTGTGGCTGAGTTCGGTTCGAAATTCTCCACAGCGAATGTCGGAGGCGCCCTCCTGCTTATCGTAGAGTTCGTACTTCTGTTCTTCGTATTCATCGCTACCATCGCGCTGGTGCAGGCGACGAGAAAGGTTCCGGTACAGTACGCCAAGAGGATTGTCGGCAACAAGCAGTACGGCGGTGTGCGCCAGTACCTGCCGTTGAAGGTCAATGCTGCCGGTGTCATGCCGATTATCTTCGCCCAGGCACTGATGCTGTTCCCTCTCATTTTCGGCCGCTTCGATGCGACAAGGGGGCTTGCAGCCGTTTTGGGCGACTATAACGGATTCTGGTACAACTTCATTTTCGCCATTTTCGTGATAGCATTCACCTGGTTCTATACCTCTGTGACTATCAACCCTACGATGATGGCCGAGCAGATGAAGCAGAACGGAGGTTTCATCCCTGGCGTGAAGCCTGGCAGAAAGACGGCTGAATATATCGGTACCATAATGGACCGCATAACCCTTCCGGGTTCGATATTCATCGCTTTGGTCGCCATACTTCCTGCCTTCGCGAGGATTCTCGGTATCAATAACCAGTTCGCAAGTTTTTACGGCGGTACATCGCTGCTGATTCTTGTCGGAGTCATTCTTGATACCCTGACACAGATAGAGAGTCATCTCCTGAGCCGTCACTATGACGGTTTGATGAAGACAGGCCGCCTCCAGGGACGTTCCGGAATGTAATAAAGGTTTAGAATATAGGAGAAGTAACAATGGTAAGGTCAAGGAATGCGGAAGAAGTCGAGCTGTTGCGTGAAAACGCGCTGCTCGTATCCAAGACGCTTGCGGAAGTCGGGAAACATGTTATTCCAGGTGTGACAACATTAGAGTTGGATAGGATAGCAGAGACTTTCATTCGCGATCATGGAGCCGTGCCTTGTTTCCTCGGTTACGAGGGGTATCCTTATTCGCTCTGTATTTCCATAAATGATGTAATCGTACACGGTTTTCCGTCCCATTATCAGCTCCGTGAGGGAGATATAGTGTCGGTGGATTGCGGTACGTCCTACAGAGGTTATTGCGGGGATTCCGCCTATACTTTCGCCTGTGGCGAGATTTCGGAAGAGGACCGCAGACTTCTGGAGGTTACGAAGGCATCATTGTACAAAGGTATAGAGCAGGCCATTGACGGTAACCGTACCGGTGACATAGGACACGCGGTACAATCGTATGTAGAGCAATTCGGCTACTCCGTCGTGAGGGAGCTCGAAGGGCACGGAATAGGCAGGAACATGCACGAATCCCCGGGAGTTCCGAATTACGGAAAACAGGGAAACGGGGTCAGACTTAAAGACGGGATGGTTATCTGCATAGAGCCGATGGTGAATGCAGGCAAGCGCGATGTCTATCTCGACCGCAACGGTTGGGGAGTCCATACCCTGGACGGCAAGAAGGCTGCACATTTCGAACTTACGGTTGTTGTCCGTAAAGACCGGGCGGACGTACTGTCTACTTTCGAATATATAGAAAACGGTAAGAATTAAATTAAAGAGTGATAATTGTATGCCAAAACAAGCAGCAATAGAAAAAGACGGTGTGATCATCGAAGCCTTGTCCAATGCGATGTTCAGGGTCGAACTGGATAACGGCCACGTGATTATAGCACATATTTCCGGTAAGATGAGGTTGCATTATATCCGAATCCTGCCTGGGGATAAGGTGCGAGTCGAAATGTCACCTTACGATTTAACAAAGGGAAGAATTTCTTTCAGATACAAATAAATTTAAAGAGAAATGAAAGTAAAGGCATCCATTAAAAAGCGCAGCGAGGACTGTAAGATAGTAAAGCGCAAAGGCCGCTTGTACATCATATGCAAGAAGAATCCTAAGTTTAAAATGCGCCAAGGATAATAATTAATTTTAAAATTAAAAATCAGAGTATATTATGGCACGTATAGCCGGTGTAGATTTACCTAAAAATAAAAGGGGAGAGATAGGTTTGACCTATATCTTCGGGATTGGCCGCAGTTCATCCAGGAAGATTCTTTCCGAACTCGGCATAGATTTCGACACGAAGGTGGGCGACTGGAACGATGACCAGGTTGCAGCCATCCGTGCGAAGATTGCCCAGGAATACAAAATCGAGGGCGAACTTCGTTCCGCAATACAGTTGAACATCAAGCGACTGATGGATATCGGTTGTTACAGGGGAATCCGCCATCGTATCGGACTTCCTGTCCGTGGCCAGAGCACCAAGAACAATGCCCGTACACGTAAAGGAAGGAAAAAGACGGTCGCTAACAAGAAAAAAGCAACTAAATAGTAAATGACACTATTATGGCAAAGAAAACAGGAACAACAAATAAGAAGAGAGTTGTCAAGGTAGACGCTTATGGCCAGGCCCATATTTCTTCCACCTTCAACAATGTGATTATAACCATAACCAACAGCGTTGGTCAGGTTATCAGCTGGTCTTCAGCAGGCAAGTGCGGCTTCAGGGGCTCGAAGAAAAACACTCCTTATGCAGCACAGGTTGCGGCTGCCGAAGCTGCAAAAGTAGCATACGATCTTGGCTTGCGTAAAGTCAAGGCTTATGTGAAAGGTCCGGGCCAGGGACGTGAGTCCGCAATCCGAACAATCCATACTACAGGTGTCGAAGTGACCGAGATTATCGACGTTACTCCTATGCCTCACAATGGTTGCCGTCCTAAAGGCCGCCGCAGAGTATAATTTTAAATAACGTTTTTAAAAGGTAGTTTTAATATGGCAAGATATATTGGGCCTAAGACTAAAATAGCCCGCAGGTTTGGAGAGCCTATTTTTGGACCGGATAAAGATTTCGAAAGAAGGAATTATCCTCCGGGACAGCACGGTTTGGCCAGAAAACGTAAAAAATCTTCCGAGTATGGAATGCAGCTTAGGGAAAAGCAGAAAGTGAAATATACTTACGGCGTTCTCGAAAGGCAGTTCCGCAATACTTACGAAAAGGCTTCGAAAATGAAGGGTGTGAAAGGTGAGAACCTTATTATCCTTCTCGAGTCCCGTCTCGACAACATCGTTTACCGTATGGGTCTTGCTCCTACACGTCCTGCTGCAAGGCAGCTCGTATCGCACGCACACATCACGCTGAACGGCGAGGTCTGCAACATTCCGTCGGCACAGGTAAGGCCTGGCGACATAATTGCAGTGCGCGAGCGCTCGAAGAGCCTTGAGGTGATACAGGACGCGCTGGCATCATCGGCTACGAGGAAGTATTCATGGATAGAATTCGACCAGTCGAAGCTCTCCGGAAAGTATATGAATTATCCTGTAAGGGAAGAAATTCCTGAAAACATCAACGAACAGCTTATAGTCGAGTTGTATTCTAAATAAAAGATAAAAGGGCAAAACACTAAAAATTAAGAAAATATGGCAATTTTAGCATTTCAAAAACCGGATAAGGTAATAATGCTCGACGGTACCGATACCTTTGGCCGTTTTGAATTCCGTCCTCTCGAGCAGGGATACGGACAGACGATTGGTAACGCTTTCCGCCGTATCTTATTGTCGTCATTAGAGGGTTTTGCCATCACTTCTATCAAGATTTCCGGGGTTACTCACGAATTCGACACTATCCCCGGTGTTATTGAAGGTCTTCAGGATATCATCCTCAATCTGAAGCAGGTACGTTTCAAGAGAATGGTCGATACTGAAGATGGAGAGGTGGCCACGATTACTATAAGCGGAAAGCAGGAGTTTACCGCAGAAGATCTTTCAAATGCTCTTTCATCGTTCAAAGTATTGAATCCCGAGCTTCATATCTGCTCCATGGAACCTTCCGTAAAGTTGGTGATGGACATAGTCATAAGCAAGGGAAGGGGTTTTGTCCCGGCAGAGGAAAACCGCGATCACAATGCTCCGGTCGATACGCTGCCGATAGATGCTATTTTCACTCCTATCAAGAATGTCAATTGGATTGTCGAGCCTTGGCGTGTCGAGCAGAAGACCGACTACGACAAGCTGGTCCTCGAAGTAACCACAGACGGGTCGATTTCTCCTAAGACGGCATTGAAGGAGGCAGCGAAAATACTTATCTATCATTTCATGCTTTTCTCCGATGAAAAGATAGCTTTGGAAACCGCTGTCGAAAACGAACAGCAGGAACTTGATGAGGATTCTCTCCGCATGCGCCATCTGCTTCTGACGAAGCTGGCGGATATGGGATTGTCTGTCAGGGCTTTCAACTGCTTGAAAGCTGCAAATATCGAGACATTCGCGGACCTGGTTTCGTACCAGAGGAGCGAGTTGATGAAGTTCAGGAACTTCGGTAAGAAATCCCTTAACGAAATCGATGTCCTCGTAGACAAATGGAATCTTTCATTCGGAATGGATGTCAGCAAGTACAATATTGAAGTAAAGAAACACATAAATAACAATTATGAGGCACAATAAAGCAATAAATCATCTCGGCCGTAAAAGTGCGCACAGAAAAGCGATGCTTGCCAATATGGCTTGCTCGCTGATTCTCCACAAAAGGATAATCACAACTTTGGCAAAGGCGAAGGCTTTGAGGATGTATGTAGAACCTCTCATATCGAAGTCCAAAGAGGATACCACGCATTCGCGCCGTGTCGTTTTCAGTTATCTTAAACAGAAACAGGCCATTACCGAACTGTTCCGTGTAGTGGCGCCTAAGATAGCCAACCGTCCGGGCGGATATACACGTATCCTGAAAGTGGGTTTCAGGAAAGGCGATGCTGCCGAAATAGCATTGATAGAGCTTGTGGACTTTAACGAAGCAGCTATGGCTGCCCCTGTAAAGGAGGAGAAGAAGACCACCCGCCGCAGCCGTTCAAGAAAACCTCAGACCAAGGAAGCTGAAGTTCCCGCTCAGGAAGCGGCAGCAACCGAAGCTCCTAAGGCAGAGGCGGCTGAAGCCAAGGAAGAGTAGCAATTACATATAAACGAGCGATGGATAAAAATATTTCATTGAATCCTAATAGAATCGTTTCCTATTTGAAAAAATCCTCCGAGGAATTTACCAAGGAGGATATTATCAAATATGTAAAGGAGAATGACATCAAGATGGTAAACTTCATGTATCCGGCGGAAGACGGACGTCTCAAGACCCTGAATTTCGTCATAAACAATGAAGAATACCTTAATACCATTCTTACTTGCGGAGAAAGGGTTGACGGTTCGAGCCTGTTCTCGTTTATCGAAGCAGGAAGCAGCGACTTGTATGTGCTTCCGCGTTTTCGTACGGCTTTCGTCGATCCGTTTGCGGAAATACCTACGGTCACGATGCTCTGCTCTTTCTTCAACAAAGACGGGAAGCCGTTGTCCAGCAGTCCTGAGTATACGCTCAGGAAGGCGTGCGAGGCATTCAAGAATACTACGGGCATGGAGTTTTATGCAATGGGCGAGCTGGAATACTATGTCATCGCAGAGGATGACGGCATGTATCCGGCAAAAGACCAGAAAGGCTACCATGAGTCGGCTCCGTTCTCCAAATTCGGCGATTTCCGCACCCAGTGCATGTACTGCATAGCCTCTACCGGGGCTTCCATCAAGTACGGCCATAACGAGGTCGGGAATTTTACCGAAAAATCGATGATTTATGAGCAGAACGAGATAGAGTTCCTTCCTGTTCCGGCCGAGCAGGCTGCCGATCAGCTTATGCTTGCAAAATGGATAATCAGGAATCTGGGGCACAGTTACGGTTACGAAGTTACTTTCGCTCCTAAGATTACCGAAGGCAAGGCCGGTTCGGGCATGCATATCCACATGAAGATAGTCAAGGACGGTGCCAACAGGATGCTCGACCATGGCAGGCTTTCAGAGGATGCCCGCAAGGCCATAGCCGGTATGATGGTGCTTGCTCCGTCTATCACGGCTTTCGGAAACAAGGTCCCTACCTCGTATTTCCGTCTTGTACCTCATCAGGAAGCTCCTACGAATGTCTGCTGGGGAGACAGGAACCGTTCCGTACTCGTCAGAGTGCCTCTCGGATGGACTGCTGCAAAAGACATGTGCGCAGCCGCCAATCCGTTGGAGAAGGTAAACGATACGGATCATCCGGAAAAACAGACTGTGGAAATGCGTTCGCCGGATGCTTCAGCGGACATTTATCAGTTGCTTGCCAGCCTTTGCGTTGCCGTAAGGACGGGCTTCGAGCTTGATAATGCTCTTGAAATAGCTGAACGCTGCTATGTGGACGTGGACATCCATAAGGATGAGAACAAGGCCAAGGCGGACGCCCTTGAGCATCTTCCTGCCAATTGTTCGGAATCCGCCGACTGTCTGTCCCGTCAGAGGGCATATTACGAGAAATACGGTATCTTCAGCCCTGAGATGATAGACGGCGTAATAGCACGTCTCAAGGCATACAATGACCGCGAACTCGTGGCGAAAGCGAAGAAAGATTCTTCGTTAATGTCCGAAATAGTCGAAACATATTTCCATTGCGGATAATTTTCCGGGATATTTTCCGATGTGATAATTTTCCGGAAATCGAATCGGAAACAAATAAAAGGGAGCGCCTCACCGGTTGCTCCCTTTTATTTGCTGCAATGTGATTTCAGGTATGCGAGCCATTTATAGCAGTGACCGGAACCTTATGGGCCGGCAACGCTTTTTGAGCCATTTGCGCTCGTCCCTTTCGAGGAATCTGCGAAGCTTCGTGTAAACCATGCGGTTGTATGAGTTCAGCCATTTTATTTCATCATCCGATAGCAGGGATTTGTTTATGGCGGCAGTGTCTATGTGGGTGTAAGTGATTGTCTCGAAGCAAAGCCATTTCCCGAATTCGTTTTTTTCGGCTTCCTTGCACAGCAGAAGGTTCTCGTGCCTTATGCCGAATTGCCCTTCGACATAGAGCCCCGGTTCGTCCGATGTAATCATTCCCGGGAGCAGCGGACAATCTACCCAGTTGTGCCTTATGGCCTGCGGGCCTTCATGTACGCACAGTCTGTGCCCTACGCCGTGCCCGGTTCCGTGCCCGAAATCGAGGTGGTTCTGCCAAAGCGGATTGCGGGCGAGGGCATCTATATTGGTCCCTGTCGTCCCTTCCGGGAATCTGGCCCTTGCAAGCGCTATCATGCCTTTCAGGACGAGGGTATAGCCCTTTTTCTCTTTTCTGCTGCACCTTCCCAAAGGGATTGTGCGTGTGATGTCGGTCGTTCCCCATGGGTATTGTCCTCCGGAATCGACAAGGTACAGCCCGCGCGGTCTGAGATACGAGCAGGAGCCTTCCTCTGCACTGTAGTGGGGCAGGGCGGCATTCTCCCCGTATGCGGAGATGGTGGCGAAACTCTCGTCCAGAGCACCCATGTCTTTGCGCAGCCCGTCCAGTTTTCTTGCCGCATCTGTTTCCGAAACTTTTGCAAGTCCTTTTTTCGTGAGTTTCATCTGCCCGTCGAGCCAGATGAAAAATTTTGTCATTGCGACTCCGTCCGATATTGCGGCTTTCTTCATACCGTCGATTTCCGCACTGTTCTTGATTGCTTTTTCCATTGCCATAGGGGAGCGGAGGCATGTTATCCTCTGTGCTCCGAATGAATCGGAGATGCTTTTGTAGAGATGGTAATTGACAGTGCCGGAGTCGGTCATGATGCGTTTCCCTTCTTTAGAAAGCATGTGCAGGTATGTGTCCACGCTTTCGTATGGCTGTAAGCCGATGCCGTCATTGTACAGTTCCTCGATATCGGACTGTGAAAATTTGCCGTTGTCGGCAAATAAGGTGCAACCGTTTTCGGTTACTACCGTATAAGCAAGCAGCAACGGATTGTAATCGATGTCCCCGCCCCTTATGTTCAGAAGCCAGGCTGTCTCGTCTAAGGCCGTGACGAGCATTGCACTGCAATTTTCGGCGGAGATTTTCTCCCTGAGCCATGTGAGTTTCTGTTTTCTTGATTTTCCGGCAAATTTTACCGGCATGGTGCAGGCTGGGGCATCGGGATATTCGGGCCTGTCCTCCCATATTTCAGAGATAAAATCCGGACTGTCAGCGATTTGCCCTCCGTATGGCGTGATGGCGGCTTCGATGGCTTCTACTTCAGTGAAGCTAATGGTGAGGCCGTCGATTCCTACTTTGAATCCAGGCTTTTCCTTTGCTGCCTGGCCGAGCCATTCCGGGATGTATACGGCTCCGGGGATACGGGTTTTGTGCAACTCCATGCCGCTTCCTTCCAGTTCTTTTCCCGCCTGTATGAAATAGCGGCTGTCGGTCCAGAGTCCGGCGTGGGTTTCCGTCACAACTACATCCCCTGCCGAGCCGGTGAACCCGGAAATCCATTCACGTGCCTGCCATCTTGCCGGTACGTATTCATCTGAGTGCGGGTCACTGCCCGAAATGACGGCCGCATCCCATCCGTTTTCCTTCATCAGCCGTCTGAGTGCGGCTATCCTGTCCTTTATCTTGTCCATGCCTTTAAATGTCCATAAGTTTTGAGTAAAAGACAAATTTACGAATAATTTTGTTAAAGTCGGTCTTGTCATAAAAGCACGCCCCGACTTAACTTGGTGATGCTGTTTTCTGTTTATAATCAATGTATTAAAGGTGTGAATATAATTTTTAACTGTGGATTTCATGGGGTTAAGAACCTGCTGGAATCCACAGTGATTTTTCGCTTGGTATTATGCTTATTATTGATTTACAGTGAGTTATAATTACGAAAGCCGAGTCGGGGCGTGCGCGTAAGTAAATGGGGAAATGATGTTTTACTTGGCGTATTCTTCCTTGGTGATGCGCAACGCCTTGATGGCGGCAGGGAAGCCGATGTAAGGCAGGCACTGGATGACGGCGGCGGTCAATGTTTCGGGCGAGTTGCCGGCGTTGATATTGCCGTGATAGTGCGAGTGGAGCTGGCTTTCGGCTCCCAAGGTCGCCAGTATGCAGTAGCCCAACAGCTCGCGTGTCTTCAGGTCAAGTGCGCCACGGCTGTATATGTCGCCGAAAAAATAATCCGTAAGGAACCGTTCCACATCTTTGCCCATGTCACCCGGCATGCCTTCCATTACCGGGGCGATGCCGCTGGGATAGAGCTTGTCCTGAATAGCCTTGCCCGTCTCGTGGCGTGTTTCCTCCGTCACTGTGCCCTGTTTTTCCAACGGCAGGCTGATGCCCCGCTCCTTGAATACCTCATTCACCGTGGTAACGGCGTTCAACATCTTGGGGAAACCGATGAACGGTGCGGTGAGGTACATCACTTCGCGCAGTTCATCTGGGGTGACTCCCACATTGAGTGCCGCCCCGGCGTGGGCTTTCAGTTGCGGGAGGGTCTGCATCGTGGCAAGGGTGATGCAGGTAATCATCTCGCGCTGTTTCAGTGTCAATTCACCCGTCTGGAATACTTCTCCGAAAATGAACTTCTGAAGGATATCCATCATCTCCGGGTCCGTACCCTGTCCGGTAAGGGCTTCGCCGCCGAACAAGGTGTGATAATTCTGCTTGCATGTTTCGATTCTATCCATGGTGTCTATTGTCTGTGCCGTCGCGGACAGGCTCCCTGCCAGCACGAGGGCGATTATACATATTAATTTTTTCATCTCTCTTTTTATATAATTTTACGGAATTTATATAATTTTACGGAATCCACGACCAACAGTATGCCCAACACATCCATCACTGGAAGTATCGCCAAGACGATATTGCTTACTCCTCCAAAGGTTTTCCGCATGTACGATACGCACAACAATCCGATGACAGGAATCAGATAACTGATTGCCATCATAAAGAACAATAAACCGGTCGGTGCCGTGCCCGATGATTCGACAACCATATCGACATTCCAAAACAACGGCATCATGTCTGTCAGGTTGTGCATTGTAAAGCTTACCATGTAATAGGTGTTTTTCTTTATTTTCCTAATCGGTTATATTCTTCGTCGGTCACGGGCTCCAGCCATTCATTGGACGTGTTTTCTCCGGGAACCTCAAAGGCGAGATGCGCGAACCAGCTGTCCGCTGCCGCTCCATGCCAATGCTTTACATTGGCCGGGATGTGGATGACGTCGCCCGGAAGCATCTGTACGGCAGGTTTGCCTTCTTCCTGGTACCAGCCCTTGCCAGCCACGCAGACAAGCATCTGTCCTCCTCCTTTGGTCGCATGGTGGATGTGCCAGTTGTTGCGGCATCCCGGCTCGAAAGTGACATTGCTGAAAGGTATCTGCTCCTTGGATATCGGAGCCAGATAGCTGTTGCCGATGAAATATTTGGCGTAAGCGGTGTTCGGTTCTCCAATCGGGAAAATCATTTCTTGTTGAAAGGCGGCTTTGCCGTCAGCTTCAACCGCCTGTGTAATCTTTTCCTGTGCCATAGTTCCTTGAATGTTTGTCATTGTTGCTACCAATAATAAAAACAGTATTTTTTTCATATTCTTGATTTATTAATTCTTTCTCTAAAAACAGTGCCTTCCAAAAACTGACAGACACTGTCTCCAATTTTTTGATAAAGTCTTCTTTTTTAATAAATAATCTGTTATTTGTACGATTCTTATGCTTCTTTCGTTTTTATCTCCTTGATGGCCTTCGCCGGGACACCGCCCACTACCGTGTTGGCTGCCACGTCTTTCGTCACGACCGATCCGGCCGCCACGACCGCATTGTCGCCGATGGTCACGCCTTGCAGGATAGTCGAGTTCGAGCCGACCCACACATTCTTGCCCAATACTATCGGGGCAGGGTAAGTGTGCTTGCGGTCTTCCGGTGACAGGCCGTGGTTCAGCGTGGCGAATACGACGTTGTGCCCAATCTGGCTTCCGTCGCCGATGACAACGCCTCCATGATCCTGAAAATGACAGCAGGCATTGATGAAGACATTCTCCCCGATGGCGATATTCTTGCCGAAATCCGTGTAGAATGGCGGAAAGACACGCAACGATGAAGGCACATCGTAACCGAATAATTCCGAAAGGAACGCACGGACTTCTGTCGGAGTGTGGTAAGCCGCATTCAGCCGGAAAGTAATGCGGCGTGCGGCATCGCTCATCTCGTCCATAAAGATATGTATCTCTTCGGTGTCGAGAGCCCGGCCTGTTTTTACATAGTCTTTGAATTCATTGATTGTCATGCTATTTTACCAATTGTTTTAAAATTGCCTTTCCGCTTGAGGCTCACCCTCATATCGGTATTTGTTGTTTTGGTGCAAAAATAGCGGTATATGATGCAAAAAGACGTAACTATTTCACGGAGGATTGTGACGGTTTTACTGAAAATAATTTTACTGAAAATAAAAAAAGACGGCCAGATGTCCTGACCGTCCTGTCCTTATATGGAAAAATAGTCTTCTTTACAAGATGCCGTTGGCCCTCAGGCATGCTGCCAAAGCGGTAGCGGTGAAGCCGAGGAAGATAATGGTGGCGAATATGTAAGCCAACACTTTGAGCCTCTTGATCCAAATCATGTTGTTGAAGCCGATGGTCTGGAACGCGCTCCAGAAACCGTGGGTCAGGTGGAACCAGAGTGCGGCGAACCAGACGATGTAAATCACGGTTATCACCGGCGAACCGAAGGTCTGCTCAAGGAGCATGTTAGGATTTTCGGACTCGTTGCCCATCCATTCCTGCAACTGCATGTCGGCCCAGAAGTGTGTAAGGTGGAATACAAGCACTCCCAATACGATGATGCCGAGAACGAACATGTTCTTTGCAGCGAAAGAGTCGGATGCGCCCTTGTGGGAAATTGCATAGCGGGTGTTTCCGCGTGCCTTGAGGTTGCCGAGGGTAAGTATGCTCGCGTATACGATGTGGATTATGAATCCGAGGGCGAGTATCGGCACTATTACTGTAATAATAGGTAATGCCATGAAGTCGCAACCTGCCTGGAACGCTTCCGGACTTATCAACGACAAAGCATTGATGGTTACGTGGATTAACAGGAACAAGATTAAGAATAATCCGCTTATGCTCATTATGAGCTTCTTGCCGATCGATGATTTGAAAATGGTAGCCATATTTTAAATATATTATTATTTATCTTGTTTACGACCTGCAAAGATAAAGTCTAATTTGGAAATTTCATAATATAGAAATAACTTTGTTTGGCATTTTGAGTCGTAAACGTTATGGATTATAAAAGGGTTTTATTGAAACTGAGCGGTGAGAGTCTCGGAGGAAACGATGGCGTAGGTATTGATGAACAGCGTCTTGCGGACTATGCGGCGGAAATCGCGGCGATAGTCTCGGAAGGAAAACAGGTCTCCATAGTGATAGGAGGGGGAAATATTTTCAGAGGCATACAGGGGACCGGGAAAGGTTTCGACCGTGTGGACGGAGACAAGATGGGCATGCTTGCCACAGTAATCAACAGCCTTGCCCTTGCCATGGCCCTGCGTTCCGAAGGCCTGTCCGCAAAGGTTTTCACGGCAACCCCGATGGAGCCCATAGCGAGGTACTACAACAGGGACGAAGCCGTTTCATTTATGGAAAGCGGGGGAGTGGCGATTATCGCGGGCGGTACGGGCAATCCTTTTTTCACGACTGATTCCGGAGCTGCGCTGCGTGCCCTGGAGATACGGGCCGACGTGCTTCTGAAAGGGACCCGGGTGGACGGCGTGTATACGGCCGATCCCGAAAAAGACCCTTCGGCGGTAAAATACGACAGGCTTTCTTTTGCGGAAGCGATGGACAAGGGGCTCAAGGTCATGGATCTTACGGCTTTCGCCCTTTGCAAGGAAGGGAAGATGCCGGTAATCGTTTTCGACATGAATAAAAAAGGCAACCTTCCGGCCGTAGTGCGCGGGGAGAAGGTCGGAACTCTGGTGCTCCCGTAGGCGCCTGCCTGTGCGAGACGACGGTTTTGACAATAATGAATATTTTATTTGAAAATAATTTAAATTTTAGGAGATATGATAGATAAAGCCAAAGAAATCCTTGCGGGCGTAAAGGCGAAAATGTCCGATGCCGCAGTACATCTTGAGGAAGATTTGAAGACCTACCGGGTAGGCAAGGCCAATCCAGCCATATTCAATAATGTAATGATAGACTACTACGGTTCGGCTACGCCGCTGCCTCAGGTGGCTTCGATTACGGTTCCCGATGCAAAGACAATCCTCATACAGCCTTGGGAGAAAAAGATGATCCAGGCGATAGAGAAAGCGATTTTCGATGCCAACATAGGTTTCACCCCTCAGAACAACGGGGAGCAGATACGCTGCAATGTTCCCCCTTTGACAGAAGAAAGGCGCAAGGAACTCATCAAAAAGGCCAAAAGTGCAGGCGAAGAGGCGAAAGTCAGTGTGCGCAATGCGCGCAAGAACGGCATAGACCAGCTGAAGAAGGCCCAGAAAGAAGGCATGCCTGAGGATCTTGTGAAGGATTATGAGCAGAATATCCAGAAAGAGACCGATGCTTTCGTAAAGAAAATAGACGAGATACTTGCAGCGAAAGAAAAGGATATCATGACTGTCTGAATCATGGACAGAAGCAGGTTTGACGGATGGGAGTCCTTCATGGACTGTTCGGGGCTGGCCGTTGTGGCCGGCCCTTGCAGTGCAGAAAGCAGAGAGCAGGTCTTGCGCACGGCGGAGGCCTTAGGCAAGGCAGGCATATCCCTTTTCCGCGCCGGGGTATGGAAACCGCGTACCCGTCCCGGCAATTTTGAAGGGGCGGGGGACTCTGCCCTTCCGTGGCTTGCCGAGGCCCGGGCCGTTACCGGGATGAAGGTGGGAACCGAGGTGGCTTCCGGAAAACATGTGGAGGCCGTACTCGGGGCCGGACTTGATTTCGTTTGGATAGGGGCGCGCACGGTCACGAACCCGTTTTTGGTCCAGGAAATAGCTGATTCCATGAAAGGTGCAGATATTCCCGTTTTCATAAAAAATCCCGTAAATCCAGATCTGGAATTGTGGGCGGGGGCCATTGAACGTATCCGGCATTCCGGTATCGGGAGGATTGCGGCCGTACATCGCGGAGTTACATCCTATTCGCGCATAATTTATCGTAACGACCCTCACTGGCAGATGGCGATTGCGCTGAGGCTGCGTTTCCCGGCACTGCCCATGTTCTGTGACCCGAGCCATATCGCCGGCGACAGGAAATATGTGGGTGAGATAGCGGCAAAGGCCATGGATTTGGATTTCGACGGTCTTTTCATAGAGTCCCACATAGAGCCCAGGGAAGCGTTGAGCGATGCCGCCCAGCAGCTTACCCCGGATGATTTGTCCTCATTGCTTTTGTCCATAAAGCCCAAGGAAAACAGATGTGCAGGTTCCCCTTACAGGGAGAGCATAGACCAGTTGAGGGCGAAAATCGACGAGATAGACGACAGCCTGGTTTCCCTGCTCGCCGAAAGGATGGAAACAAGCGGGAAAATAGGCAGTTACAAGAGACGCGGTTCTATTCCGATATTGCAGGGAAGCAGGTGGGATGCCGTTCTTGAAAGGGTCGTGAAACAGGCTGAAGCGTACGGTCTCGAGACGGGTTTTGTTACTGATGTGTTCAACAGGATACACAGGGCCTCTATAGAACGTCAGGAACATTGCGGCGACGATTGACGAGGATTTCCTCGATGGCCGCGGAAATGGCCTTGGAACATGCCGGGCAGAAATCCTTGCCGAGCATCCCCATTTTACAGTATGCTGAATTTTCCGTTGTTCTGCAAGGAATGTAGGCTGCCGTGCTTCCGTCCGGTCGCAGCAGAGGATATGTGCCGGTTCCCGGAATGCCGGACCACGGAGCATTATCCGGGCTGAGTGTCATGTTCGGAAACTCCCCTATAAATTCTGCAGCAGACCAATATTCGTCGGCAAGCCCTCCTATCGAATGACCCAATTCGTGCAACAGGACTTCTCCGGCCAATGCGTGTCCCGTAACGACTGTAAGGTCTCCTCCGCCTCCGCCGTACTCTTTGGAATTCACGCAGATGCAAATGAAATCCCAGCCGGGCAGTAAGCCGTCCAGTGCCTTTTCACATTTTCCTATGTCTTCGGGAACGAGGAGCCGTCCGATACCGTGGTTCCCGGCCCTGACCTTGAAGAAAGTATTCCGTTCCTCTTCCGGCGAGGAAATCCCGGATTCGTCGGAGACGGTATTGGCCAGAAAAATATTGAAGTCCTCCGTATAATCCGAAAAGGGCGGGGCCGACAGAAAATATTCCGCGAGCCCGCGCCCCAGTTTTCTGAATCCTTCCAGTTCTCCGCTGCGGTATCCTTCGGCCGCGAAT
Organism: Muribaculum sp. An289; assembly: GCF_002159555.1. Lineage (GTDB taxonomy): Bacteria > Bacteroidota > Bacteroidia > Bacteroidales > UBA932 > Merdivivens > Merdivivens faecigallinarum. The sequence goes on along the minus strand of NZ_NFIV01000012.1, from coordinate 10,926 downwards.
ACCATGTTGATTGCATGCTCTCCGTTGTACAGCAACGTGTCTATCCGGCATTCCGGCGATAGTCCGGCGCTGTCGGTGGAGGCCACGGCCGTAAAGTCCAGCGCGAAGCAGAGGAAGGCGAGCAGGAACATCGGCAGGTCTCCGCTCCTGTCAGTCCCTGATTGCCTTGATTCCCGGAAGCTCTATGCCTTCGAGATATTCGAGCATCGCTCCGCCTCCGGTCGATACGTAGCTTACCTTGTCGGCAAAACCGAGCTTGTTGATGGCCGCTACTGAATCCCCGCCTCCTACAAGGCTGTAGGCGCCTTTCCCGGTGGCTTCGGCCACGATTCCGGCTATGGCCTCCGTTCCTTTGGCGAAATTAGGGAATTCGAATACTCCCATAGGGCCGTTCCAGAGCAATGTTTTCGAAGAAAGGATGACTTCCCTCCATTTTTCAATGCAGGCAGGGGCTACATCCATTCCAGCCCATCCGTCTTCTATCTCTCCGGCAGGGAAGATGCGTGCCGGGGCGTCGTTGTCGAATTTCTGGGTGGCCACTACATCGGTAGTGAGGTATATTTTGGAGCCTTTCGCCTTGGCCTTGTCGAGGATGCGTTTTGCCGTATCCACAAAATCCTCTTCGTAAAGTGAAGTCCCGATACGTCCTCCTATGGCTTTCTGGAAAGTGAAGGTCATCGCTCCTCCGATAATCATATTGTCGGCTATGTCCACGAGATGTTCGAGTATGCCGATTTTGCTGGAAACCTTCGAGCCTCCGAGAATCACCGTGAGAGGCCTTTCAGGAGAGCCGAGTACCCTGTCTAGGGCCTTGATTTCCCCTTCCATGAGGTATCCGAACATTTTGTCGTGAGGAAAATATGAAGCAATCAGGGCCGTCGATGCATGTGCCCTGTGCGCCGTGCCGAAAGCGTCGTTGATGTAACAGTCTGCGTATGAAGCGAGTTTTGCCGTGAATTTTTTCTGGCTTTCCTTAAGCGCTGCCTTGGCTGCGTTCTTCTCTTCATCGTTGGCGAATTCTCCTCTCGGCTTGCCCTCTTCTTCGGCATAGAAGCGGAGGTTTTCCAACAGAAGCACCTGTCCCGGTTTGAGTCCGGAGGCTTCGCTGTCCGCTTTCTGGCAGTCATCGGCGAACAGTACCGGAACGCCGAGATATTTTTCTATGCAAGGGATGAGATGCCTGAGCGAGTATTTTTCAGAAACGCCTTTCGGCCTCCCGAGGTGGGACATGATGATCAGGGCCCCTCCTCCCGCGAGCACTTTTTTCAAAGTCGGGATTGCTGCCCGTATGCGGGTGTCGTCGGTTATCGTAAAATTGTCGTCCAAAGGGACGTTGAAGTCCACCCTGACAATGGCTTTCTTGCCGGAAAAATCGTAAGTGTCAATGTTTTGCATATTCGAATATTTTTTTCAAAAATAATTTATTATTTGCATTTTCCTGTTTTTTCGATGAAAAATCTTTCCCTCTCGCGGCTCTTTTTTTCAAAGTCCTCGTTTTCGCGGAGTCCCGTGAAAAACGGTCTGTGGTTTACGGCGGCCCTCACCGCTTCGGCTTCCGGCAGCAGGGCCCTGCTTTCGGCGGACAGTGCGTACCCGCAAAAACGTTCCCAGATGATTTTTACCGCAAGGGGAGAGGGGTGTACCATGTCCTCGGCATAATACCGGTAGTCCCTCAATTCGTCATTCATTATTTCGAAGGCGGGAAAATAATGGCAGTTGGTATTGGCGGCACATATCCGTTCGGTGGCGAGCAGCAGTGCCGCCTTGCTGAGCGAGTTGCCGTGCGCCCCGTCCTTGAGGTGTCTTATCGGGCTTACCGTGAAAATCCAGGTCTTGCCGGGAAAATCCGCCGCAATCGCGTTCCATGTCCCCGACGTGTCTTCAGGCTGGAGGAAAAACCGGTCGAATTCTTTCGGATCGTGTCTGAGGCAGTTGGAAACCACCATGTCCCTGCCCTTGTGCCTGTAGGCCCATGATGTGCCGAAGGTGATTATCATGTAATCGGCGGCCTTGAAATGCTCCGAAGCTTTACGGAGCGAGGCATTGGCCCTTTCCAAGAATCTTCCCGGGTCGGTGTCGGCAAAACTCGAATGGTGGTGGAACGAGGAGTAGGCCTTGATTCCGGCCCCTATTTCTTCGATGTCCCTTTCGGTAAACTCTTCGCCGGTATCGAGCCTCTTTATTGCGGCGGCAATGCTTTTCGGATTGTACAGTGTTCCTGTGGGATTGCTGCACACGTTGAAATACAGGGACTTCATGATGACGGCCATTTCGTCCGAAAAGCAGCTGCCGAGCATCATTATCCTGTCTTTGTAGCCTAAGGGACGTTCCATCCGGCCGGTTTCCACGGGTGTCGATGTCTTTGTCATTTCGCTTTGTTTATGTTGTCTTTCAGTTTTTCCAGCCCCGGTCTTTCAAATGCCGTGCCTTTGAAGTGTGCCTTGAATGCTGCATTGTCCATCCTTTCCCAGCCTTCTTTGCCGAGGCTTTCGAGCAGGCCGGCGTTGGTGTAAAATTCGGTGGCGCACAGTCGCGCCCCGTCGTTGTCCGCATTCCTGATTGCCTGTTCTGTGCTGATTGCCTGTTCCGGGCATGGCTGCCGGCTGAAAGGGCAGGCAAGCAGGCATTCTTCACAGCCGAGTACCCAGCCTTTGGTTTCCATGTACTCAGGGATGCGGTCTTTGCTTTCCACGGTATGGTACGAAATGCATTTCGATGCATCGAGCAGGCCGCGGCCTTTCAGGGCGCCGTTTGGGCAGGCTTCGATGCATCTGCCGCAGCCGGCGCAGAAGCCGGGGTTGAAATGCAGCCTGTCGTTCGAGTCGTTCCAGTCCCTCAGTGCTCCTGCCGTCTTCTTGTCAAAAGTTTCGCAGGTCAGTATCTCTCCGATAAGTACCCGTGCTCCGGAGGCTTTGGATATCAGGAAATTGTTTTTTCCTATGGCCCCGAGCCCGCATTTTTCAGCCCAGTACCGTTCCATTACGGGGGCGCTGTCGCAGAAGACCCTGTACCGGCTTCCTGATGGCAGGCAGGTTGCGGCTATGCGCGACAGTCTCTCCTTTATAATATAATGGTAGTCTTTACCGATTGCGAAGCCGGCGTATTTCTCTCCTGACTTTCCGGTGATGCTGTCCGGGTAAGGCATGGTAAAGACCATTATGCTTCTCGCCCCTTCCAGAAGCCCGGCAGGATTTCCCCTCAGCCGGATGTTCCTTCCCATATACTCCATCCCGGCATTGTATCCTTTGGCAAGCCAGTCGGACAATGGTTGCAGTGCGGTTTCGGATACAGGGGCGATGCCCGCACCGGTAAAACCTTCCCTTGTGGCTGTTTCGATTATAAGTCTGGCCGTTTCTGGCATGTCCGTATTATTTTAATTGCAAATTTAAACAGCTTCTAAGATACCGTCTTCATTTTTTTGCTATTTTTGCGCCGGATGAGCGCGAAAGTGCGCTTTTTGATTGATAAATCAATTAAAATTAATATTTTACAGATATGAAACGTATATTGGTAGTAGGAGCCGGCGGGCAAATCGGATCCGAATTGGTTCCGCATCTTCAGAAAGTTTACGGACATGACAATGTGATTGCAGCTGATGTTAAGGACGAAAATGTGACAAAGATGTCCCAGTATGCAAGGTCCATAAAGCTCGATGCCTTGGATGCCCAGGGTTTTCATGATGCAGTGAAAAAGAATGGAATCGATTCCATCATGAACCTTGTCGCCCTTCTTTCGGCGACCGGCGAGAAGAATCCTCAGCTTGCATGGAACATCAACATGGGTGCGCTTCTCAATTCGCTCAACATAGCGAAGGAAGAAAACTGCCTCGTGTTCACCCCGAGTTCGATAGGGGCTTTCGGTCCCAATACGCCTCACAAAGGCACTCCTCAGGATACCGTGATGCGTCCTAATACAATCTATGGAGTATGCAAGGTTTCAGGAGAGCTCCTGAGCGATTACTATCATACACGTTTCGGTGTCGATACGAGAAGCGTGAGGTTCCCTGGCATCATTTCTTACGGGACCCTTCCTGGCGGCGGTACCACCGACTATGCTGTAGAGGTGTTCTACGCACTTGCACAAGGCAAGGACTTCGTATGCCCTGTTCCGGAAGATTCCTATATGGACATGCTTTACATGCCGGATGCTCTGAACGGTGTCGTACAGCTTATGGAAGCGGACCCTGACAAACTCGTACACAGGAATGCATTCAACATAGCTTCGATGAGTTTTACTCCGGTACAGCTTTTCACCGAGATTCGCAAGCATATTCCTGATGCGAAGTTCAGCTTCGATGTAGACCCTGTAAAGGCGGCCATCGCGGATTCATGGCCTGACTATATGGATGACAGCTGCGCCCGCGCGGAGTGGGGCTGGAATCCTGTATGGAACATGGAAAAGATGGTTCCGGACATGATTGAAAAAGTTTCTGCAAAATTCAGAAAATAGTCCCAGTTGCAGTTCTGTTGCAGTTCTGCGACCGTCGTGAAGCGGTTCTCGGTGGCTTCTCGGTGGCGCCGGTCTATGCTGCAACAGTGTCGTATAGGCGGACACAGAAATGGATAAAGAGGCAGGTCGGAAAATTTTTTGTTTCCCGGCCTGCTTTCGCTTTTCTTCCGGAGCAGGCTTTGGAAATTCTTCTTTCTCTGGAAAGTGTCTGTTGCCCTAATAATTGTGAAACTGAAGCAGGCGGGTCATTCCCGGAAACTTTTCGCGATGTTTTCGAGTATGTTGAGGCGGATTTCCAGTGCGGTACTGTCAATGTCGCTGCGCCGTGCCGCTTTCGTCAGATCCTTGTACTTCGCCTTGGTCAGCTTGTACTTCATGTTGCCGTCCATATCGCCTTTGATGTCGATTCCGACCTTGAAAAGTATCGGCGATTCCAGCAGGGAAATATGGTAGTCGAAAGAGGAATCGAGCCGTTGCGTACCTCCTGCGGCAAGCATATACCTGTCCATCGTGAGCACGAAAGGAAAGACTTCCATCACACCGTCCTCAATCGAAAGGTTGACTGCCACGCTGTCTATCAGGTTCCTTTTCTTGTTCTTGAATTTGAGCATTTTGGCTATTTCCGTAAAGGTCTCTCCGTCAAGCAGGGTCAGGTTCCTTCCCTCGATATGTATGCCGCTTCTCAGGGTAGGCAGCGTAAGCCTCATGGTACTGTCGAGCCCGCTTTCGGCCGCAAGGTATACGTCCACATTGCCTTTAAGCGACCTCATCATCGGCACGAGGGTGTCCAGCTGAGGCATCATTGTAATGATACTGTCCACAATCATGTTGTCCATGTTGAGTTCGAAGCCGGCATATCCTTCCGTGCGGGAGCGGGCCGTATACAGGGCTTTTCCGGATATGTGCCGTATGGCATCGCAGGTGAATGAAAGCTCGTCGAGTTTCAGCACTCCCTTCCTTACCGTGATGTCTCCCTTGAAATCTTCGATGTATGTCGAAGCCAGTCTCATGTTGTCAATCCTCGACGTAAACTTCAGGTCTATTTTCCTTGGGATGAAGAACAGCCTGCCCGCCGTCGTTTCCGTAGTGTCGGTTACGGTCAGGGCCATGGTGCTGTCCACGTTGTTGCCGGCAGAAGCGAGTTCGGCCTTCAGCGAATCGTCGGTTTTGAATTTTCCTGCAAGATAATTGGCCCTCAGGAGCTGGTTTACGTTAAGAAAATGCGAATGTATGTTGAGCTCGGCCCTGATAGTATCCCTCCTGAACATTCCGCGCCAGAGATTGGTTATGGCCCCGTTCATTTGCAGGTCCGAGTGCCCGATACGGAACAGCCCCTTGTCGAATTTTATCCCTTCACGGTCGAAAATTACGGTCGCCTTGTCGGCGGCAATCCTGATAGGGAAGGATGGGGTGAACATCCTGAACCCCGTCATGTCCACGGTCCCTCTCGGTACCCAGATGGTTTTTCCTTCCCTTTTGCGCCCGAGGCGTGTGAGCGACAGGTCTATGTCTGCCGAAGTAAGCCCGAATCTGTTCTGTATGTATCTTACCCTTACCGAATCGGCATGGATACGGGCATTCACGCGGGGTATTCTCGGATGGGACGGTACCGGTTCTATGCCGGCCTTGACGGACAGGGCTTTAGCCCCGAGGAAAAGGGTGTCGCGCAGGAAAATCCTGCACAGTCCCGTTTCTATGCCGGCGGATACTGTGGCCACCATGTTGGAATCACGCAGCGGTGAAGTGCTCAGGTCCACGCTGAGCGTGTCGGTGAAAAGACGGAACCCTCTTTTTGCACGGATAAGTACGCTGTCGGCCGAGATGTCCCCCCTGAGGCGGTCTATCCCCTGGAGAGAGGCTTCGTTCCTCATGTTGGAACCGAGTTTCCCGTGGAATCTCATGATATGTACCGAAAGGCTGTCGGAAGGGATGATTACCCTTAATGAGTCCACGCCGAACCGCCCTCCGGCCTTGATTCTTCCGAAGTCCCCGTCGGAGATGGCCTGTGCGCTGAAACCGGCGGCAAGGTTCATGTCTATATAGCCTTTCAAATCGATTCCCGGAGCGAAAGGAAAGATGTCGTACAGCCTTTTCAAATCCACATCGGCCTTGACGAGGCTGAAGAATACAGGGTTTTCAAGAAGTTTTATGAAACGGCCTTTCCCGGAAATGTTTATCCCGCCGCCCTTTACCACGATAGTGTCGAGTTTTACGAACGAGTCTTCTTCCTTATTCGCATCCAGCAGGTATTCGAATCTCATGTCGAGCTCGTCAATCGAGGAAGGCATGCCTTTGTATGCAATGGCCCCGTCCTTGATTAAAAACCGGCCTTCAGCTACAGGAAACCGTCCTTCGGCATATTCGCCCTTGATATTTCCAGAACAGAAAACTTCTCCTTTGACCTTGGCGCTGCCTGCATCCGGAATTATATCCTGTGGTATCATTTCGAGGAGCTCTGTCAGCGAACTTATCTTCAGCCCGTAGTCTATGTCGACAGTGACGCCTCCTCCGTTTTCAAAGATGAGGGTTCCACGTCCTCCGAAACCTATCTCCCCGAACCTTATCCGGGTGTCGGAAAAGCGGCATATCATAGAATCCCTCTTGAAACCGAGCCTCGTTTCTATGCTCGCCTGCTTGTCGTTCATGGCTACGATTCCGCCGGTCCTTGCGGTTATGCTCCCGGCTTTTATCGAGGCCCTGCCTCCGGCTCCCCTTTTGCCCGCACCGCCTTTGAGCGAAATGTCGAGCCCCTTGATGTGAATGAAGTCTCCGGCCTGCCCGTCGTCGTATGAAACGGTCGCCCTTTCGACTTTCAGGTTGCTGCTGCTCAACGAGTTGAAAATCCGGCTGCTGTCGCCGCCTTCATCGCTCTCCTTCATGTTGAACAGTCCGTCCCAATTGTTTCTTCCGGTAGAGTCGGTCTTATATGAAATATACGGGCCGTAGATTCCGAGGTGCTCTATCGCAAGCCTTTTGTGGGACATGTATTTTTTTATGTTTACGGCAACGGCTATCCTGTCGGCCGAAACGAGCCTTTCTCCGGCTGCATTGTCTATCTCGACCGAATCCAGCCTGAAAGCGAGATGCGGGAATGTTGAGAAAACCGAAACATCCGCATCCTTGATGTCAAGCCGTCCGTTCAGATATTCCGCTGACAGGTCCTTGGCCATGCCGATAATTACGGAAGGCTTGAATATGATGTTTATCGCTATTACGGCGGCAATCGTCAAGAAGGCGATTATGCCGACAATCCATAGGAAAATTTTTAAAATCACCCGTTTCATATATGGCACTGTTTTTCGGTTTCAATCCATTCTATCGGGATTCCGCGGCGTTCCATCCCCCGGAACCAGGTCATCTGACGTTTCGCAAACTGGTGTATCGCAATGCGCAGTCTCCCTTTCATTTCCTCATACTCCATCTTCCCCGTCAGGTAAAGGGTTATGAACTTGTATTCGAGCCCGTAATAAATGAGGTTTTCCGGAGGGATGCCGCTTTGCAGCAGCCTTTCCACTTCTTCCACCATGCCTTCGCCGAGCCGTTTTTCGAGCCTGCTGTCGATTCTTGCATTGCGCTCCTCCCTGCTGACGGAAATGCCTGCATATCTGCAATTTTTGGGAAGGAAATGTGTCCTGTCCACAGGGTGCGACTGCTCGTATACGGCTATCTCTATCGCGCGTATGAGCCTTTTCCGCGTATCGTAGTCTGTCGAATTGTGCAGAGTCTTCATGGATGCGAGCATGGCTATGAGGCTGTCCGTATCTTTCTTCTCAAGTTCTTCCCTGAGCGCCGGATCGGGCGGGACTTCCGGGAGCGAGTAACCGCAGGTGGCGGCTTCGATATAGAGTCCGGAACCTCCGCATAGTATCGGGATTCCTCCTTCGCGGAGCACCTTTGAATATTCCCTTTCGAAATCCCTCTGGTATTCGAATATGTTGTATTGGCTTCCTGCATCGGCAATGTCTATCAGGCGGTAAGGTATCTCCCCGTATTCTTCGAGGTCTTTGCCGGTACCGATGTCCATGCCCCTGTATACCTGCCTCGAATCGGCGGAAAGTATCACGGCGCAGCCCTTCCCGCACAGCGAATCGATTTCGCGGGCCACCTTTACGGCGAATCCGGTTTTCCCTGAGGCCGTAGGGCCTATCACGGCAAGCAAATCATACTCCCCGTTACGGAACTGGCCGAGGTAGGACATCGCTATTTCTTTGGCAGACATAATGTAATCTATTAAAATTCAAAGATAATATTTTTGAGGGTTACGAAAAAATTTTAGTGTTCCTTTTCGGCAAGAATTTTGCAAAATATGTTTCCGGGCTGTAAAGTCCTAAAAGGTAAATTTTTCATAAATAAAAGGTTCATGATTTTTGGGGAGGATGTTTCGATGCATCCTCCTTTCTTTTCTTCCTTTCTTTTCCGGATGTGTCTTCCTTTATTTTTGAAAACGGGGCCGTTTTTTGTATTTTTGCACCGATTTATTTCTGGATTTATGGGAAAGGCCAAGAGCAAGGTTGAGATTAAAAATAAGCGGGCCTCTTTCGAGTATGAATTTCTCGAAGGATTTACGGCGGGAATTGTGCTTACCGGTACGGAGATTAAGTCCATCCGGATGGGCAAGGCATCGCTGGTGGACAGTTATTGCTATTTTTCGGGCAACGAACTGTTCGTCAAGAACATGCATGTCGCCGAATACTGGTGGGGGAGCTGGGGGAAGCACGACCCTCGCCGGGACAGGAAACTGCTCCTTACCAGGAAAGAGCTGAGGAAACTGCAACGGGCCGTCAAGGAGAAAGGCCTGACGATAGTGGCCACACGTCTGTTCATTTCTGAAAAAGGCTATGCGAAGCTGCATATAGAACTTGCCCGAGGCAAGCGCGAGTATGACAAACGCCAGGCAATCAAAGAAAAAGATTTGAAGCGTTCCATGGAAATGAACTGACCGGACTGCACTAAGACAGCCCGGCCGGTTTTTCCTTTTATTTAAGTCCGAATGCTTCCTTTATCATGTCTACGGAGTCGAGAAGTTCCCATCCGAAGAACTGTACTTCCTTGACGTATTTTTCTCCGTCAGGCTTGCTGAACTCCACATTTGCCCGATAAGGTTCCCTTCCGAAGTGCCCGTAGGCCGCCGTCGGTTCGTATATCGGATTGAGAAGCTGGAATTTTTCCACTATTGCGGACGGTCTCAGGTCGAAGATTCTGCCTATCATTTCCGCGATTTCGCTGTCGCTCTTTCCTGTTTTCGAGGTTCCGTATGTGTCCACGAAGATGCTGAGCGGCCTTGCCACGCCTATGGCGTATGCTATCTGGACTACCATCCTGTCGGCAACGCCGGCTGCCACCATGTTTTTGGCGATGTACCTTGCGGCGTATGCTGCCGAGCGGTCGACCTTGCTCGAATCTTTACCCGAAAACGCTCCGCCTCCGTGGGCCGCCATTCCTCCGTAGCTGTCCACCACGATTTTCCTGCCCGTAAGGCCGGTGTCCCCGTGCGGGCCTCCGATGACGAATTTCCCGGTAGGGTTTACATGGAGTATGTAGCCGTCTTTGAAGAGTGCTGCGGTCTGCTCCGGAAGGGAGCCGATAAGGCGCGGAAGAAGTACGTTCTCGACATCCTTCCTGATTATCCTCTGCATTTCCGCATCATCGTCCTTGATGAATTCGTCATGCTGGGTCGATATCACTATGGTATGTACGCGCAGCGGTTTCCCGTCTTCCGAATATTCGACGGTGAACTGGGACTTGGCGTCCGGGCGGAGGTATTTCATCTCGTTGCCTTCCCTCCGGATTTGCGCCAGGATGCGAAGTGCCTGATGCGACAGGGCTATCGGCAGAGGCATGTACTCGGCGGTTTCCGTGCAGGCGTAACCGAACATCATGCCCTGGTCTCCGGCACCCTGTTCCTGCTCGTCCCTGGCTACGACACCCCTGTTGATGTCGGGGCTCTGCTCATGCAGGGCCGAGAGTATTCCGCATGAATATGCGTCGAACATGTATTCCGCCTTGTTGTAGCCTATCCGGTTTATGACCCTTCTGGCCACGCTCTGTATGTCCACGTATGCTTCAGACCTGACTTCGCCTCCGATTACGACGAGGCCGGTGGTGCAGAATGTTTCGCAAGCCACTTTCGAGTTAGGGTCCTGTCTTAAAAATTCATCGAGTATCGCGTCGGAAATCTGGTCCGCGACTTTGTCCGGGTGCCCTTCAGACACCGATTCGGATGTAAAAAGATATGCCATAATCTATACCTATAATATTATAAAAAAATTAAAGCGCCCTTATCGTAAAAATAAGGCCGCTTGAAAATCCTTTTCGCATGACGATGTGCGCTCATCGCGGACATCCCCCGTTTTAGCATTTTTTACCGTGGTTGCAAGCAGCCAAATCTGTCCACATTCAGGCATATTCTGCCTCAAAAACGCGGCAAAGGTAGGCATTCCTGTGATATTTGCAAATATTTTTACGGGAAAATCAAGA
>NZ_NFIV01000011.1 GCF_002159555.1 Muribaculum sp. An289 | reverse complement strand
AATATATACTACAAATATAGAAATAAAATTTGACAAAAAAAAGACTTTCATCAGAAAGTCTCTCAATTATTTGCAATTTTTTTTACCTCGCCAAAGTGTCAAACTCCCGAAGGACGGCGAGAACGTAATCGTCCTCCTCGGCTTCGTCTACGCCCCGAAATACGACAAGAGGAACTACCTCAGACAGGTCGAATCGATCATGTATTCTTTCGAGTGGATGGACGATACTGAAAAAAAATCCTAATTTCACTGCAAAAAATTTTGGCGGTATAGAAAATATATCTATCTTTGCACTCCATTTCAAACCGCGCCAAACGGCGAGAAATGATGATGGTGGATTCGTATAACGGTTAGTACTCAAGATTTTCATTCTTGCAATAGGGGTTCGATTCCCCTATCCACTACGAAAACAAAAAAGAGAAACAATGGCAAATCACGCATCAGCAGCAAAGCGCGCCCGCCAAAGCGAAAGGCGCAGATTGCATAACAGGTATTATGCAAAGACAACAAGGAATGCCATCAGGGCATTGAGGAACACGACAGACAAGAGCCAGGCCGAGGCCATGCTCCCTAAAGTTTATTCAATGATTGATAAATTGGCCAAAATCAATGTCATTCATGACAACAAGGCGGCAAACCTCAAGAGCGGTTTGGCTGTTTATATCAATAAGCTCTAAGATTTAAAGGCAGATTTAAAGGGAACCGGCTTTCAAGCCGGTTTTTTTGTTTATTTTTGCACCGTGGGCTGGTCTGAAGAGGGCAGAGAGATGAAGATAACCGAATGGAAAGAGAAGGACAGGCCGCGCGAAAGGTTGGAAACCAACGGGGCGGGAGCATTGAGCGATGCGGAACTGATTGCAATCCTCATAAGGACAGGTTATGGAGGGAAGAGGAGCGGTGTCATGAAGAGCGCCGTGGACTTGGCGAGGGAACTCATACGCCTTGCGGGGAATTCGCTTTCGGGACTGTCCGCAATGTCGTTGGAACGCATGGAAACCATGCCGGGGATGGGAAAGGCCAAGGCGGTTACGGTGAAGGCGGCATTCGAACTGGGGCGCAGATTTGCGAGCGAAGAGGCCATGACTGCCGCCGGAAGTCCGATTACGGATTCGCAGAAGGCATTCAAGCTGCTGTTTCCCCTTCTTAAAGACCTCGATCACGAAGAATGCTGGGTAATATACCTCAACAGGGGCAACAGGGTGATTTCAGTAGACAGGGCATCGAGCGGCGGCAGTTCATCGACCGTAATAGACAGAAAGGCCATCCTGAAATCCGCGCTGGAAAAACTCGCAAGCGGCATCATACTCGCACACAACCACCCTTCGGGAAACCGTTTCCCGGGCCAGAACGACATAAGGGAAACGAAGGCGCTGAAAGAGGCGGCACGGACGGTCGACATCGCGCTTTTGGACCATATAATCGTAGCGGGAAAAAATTATTACAGTTTCTCGGACCACTCGCCGGACAACAATTTTTAGGAGTTTCTTGGATTGTCGGACGGTTATTCATATTTTTGCACAATCCATTGAAATTTTTAACCCATACGACATGAAACTGATAAATCTCGGGGCGGCAGACTCCATCCTCAACAAATTCATCGCCGAAATGCGCGATATGAACATCCAGACGGACAGCATGCGTTTCAGGCGCAATCTGGAAAGGGTCGGGGAAATCTTCGCCTACGAAATCAGCAAAACGCTGTCATATTCCGGAAAAGATGTGGAAACTCCGCTGGGAATAGCCAGATGCTCCACTCCGGACGACGACATAGTCATAGGCACGATACTCAGGGCCGGACTCCCGCTGCACAATGGGATACTCAACCTGTTCGACAATGCACAGAACGCCTTCGTAGCGGCCTACAGGAAATATGACAAGGAGGGAAACTTCGAAATCAGGACCGAATATGCGAGCACTCCGTCGCTGGAAGGGAAAATCCTGATACTTGCGGACACGATGCTGGCTACCGGGTCCTCGCTGCAAATCGTATTCGAAAGGCTCTGCGCGGATTTCGGGAAACCGCGGCACACTCATTTCGTATGTCCGATTTCAAGCCAATATGCCGTAGAGCACATCAAGAAACATTTCAGGGGAGAGCCTGTCACGCTATGGGTTGCAGCAATAGACGAAGAACTGACATCGCATTCATACATAGTCCCGGGCCTCGGTGATGCCGGAGACCTGGCTTTCGGAAGCAAGCTGTAAACTGTTTCGGGAACAAGCTGTAAACTGTAAAGGGCCTTGCAGCGCTAAAGCTCCTTTCGCTAAAGTTCCTTTCTCAGACGTGCGATAGGGATGTTCAGCTGCTCACGGTATTTCGCCACTGTCCTGCGGGCCACCTTGTAGCCCTTGGAAGACAACAGGTTTACAAGCTCCTCGTCGGTGAGGGGCTTTTTCTTGTCCTCGGCCTCCACGCACTCCGACAGCACTTTCTTGATTTCCCTTGTGGACACTTCCTCGCCGGTATCGGTCGAAAGCCCTTCGGAAAAGAAATATTTCAGCGGGAATATCCCGAAATGCGTCTGTATGTATTTGCTGCTTACAACCCTCGAAATGGTAGAGATATCCAGCCCGGTCATTTCGGCTATGTTTTTAAGCACCATAGGTTTCAACTTTGACTCGTCCCCGTCTATGAAATAGTCGTGCTGGTACTTCAGAATGGCGTTCATAGTGCTCAGGAACGTATTCTGGCGCTGTTTTATGGCTTCTATGAACCATTTTGCCGAATCAATCTTCTGCTTGACGAACATGGCCGCCTCCCTCCCTTCGCGGGCCGAGCCCTTGGCCGCATTTTCCAGTATTTTCGCATACTTGGAATTGACTTTCAGCTCTGGAACTGAAAAACGCGGAAGCGACAGTACCAACTCCCCGTCCTTCAGTTCAAGCAGAAAATCGGGAACGACCTGCTGGGCCTGCTCGGTATAGTTGTCATCTATGGCTCCGCCGGGCCGCGGATTAAGGTGTACTATTTCCGAAATCGCCCCTTTCATGTCCTCTTCGGAAATCCCGAGGCGGGAAATAATTTTCGGATAATGTTTCTTCGTGAATTCCGGATAATACTTCGTGAGTATTTCTATGGCATTACGGACATCCTTCGTCTGCTCCTTCGCCTTCAGCTGCAAAAGCAGACATTCCTGCAAATCCCTCGCCCCTACCCCCGTAGGCTCGAATTCCTGGATGACCTTCAGCATCCTCTCCACTTCCTGTTCATCCGTGGTTATCCCGGACTTGAATGCCATGTCGTCCACAAGGCTTTCAAGGTCCCTCCTCAGATATCCGTCATCATCAAGGCTCCCTATTATGAATGAGGCAACGGTACGTTCATGCTCGGAAAGCGGTTTATAACCCAACTGATGCTCAAGGCTCTGGTGAAAACTTTCCTTGACGGAAAACGTATTGTACTGGGGACGTTCGTCCTTTCCGTAATTATTGACGTATGTCTTGTATTTCGGTATAGGGTCGTCCTCGGAATAGGCATCGAGCGAAAGGTCCTCCGCTTCCCCCTCCTCATCCGTCTCGGCCTTCGTGTTCTCGTCGAGCACCGGATTTTCCTCCAGCTCCTTCTGTATCCTCTGCTGCATCTCCAACGCCGAAAGCTCCAGAAGCTTTATGGTCTGAATCTGGAGCGGAGACAGCTTTTGTGTCTGTTTTTGGACTAAACCCTGTTTTATTCCTGAATTGTTCATGAATGCAAATATACATTTTTTTCCTATATTCGCATCTGAAAACAACAACCGTTATGGAACAGCAAGACATCATGCATGTGGATGTGGCTGAAATACTGAAAAAAAAGGCACCGGACAAGGCCCGGTTCGTTCCGGGATTCGTAACATCGTGGCTGGCGCGCATCATCCATCAGGATGAAATCAATACCGCACTGGCCCGTTTCGGAAAATGCGAAAGTGTCGATTTCGCGGACAACATAGTCCGGCACACCCTTGAAGCCACATATACGCCGCACGGTATTGACAGGTTAGACACATCGAAACGCTATGTCTTCGTATCGAACCATCCGCTCGGAGGGCTCGACGGCATGGTGCTGATAGCCTGCATCGGGAAAAGATTCAAGGAGGTCCGCTTCGTGGTGAACGACCTGCTCATGTTTCTCAAACCGCTGGCACCGATTTTCGTCCCCGTGAACAAATTCGGCAGGACAGGGAATGAAAGCGCCAGGGCAATCAACGAAGCATTTGCGGGGGATGCCCAGATACTGTATTTTCCGGCCGGTCTCTGCTCCAGAAAACAGAAGGACGGAATCTGCGACCTTCCATGGAAAAGCACCTTTCTGAAGAAAGCCAAGGAATACGGAAGGGATATAGTCCCGGTCTTTTTCAACGGCAGGAACTCCGCATTTTTCTACAGGCTCGCAAAATTACGCAAGGCATTGGGTATCAAGTTCAATATCGAAATGATGTTCCTTCCGGACGAAATGTTCAGGCAAAGGGGGAACAGCTTCGAGCTTTATTTCGGGGAACCGATTCCCATTTCATCCATCGATTCGAGCAAAAGCATGAACGAATGGGTCGAAACAATCCGTAACGCTACTTACAAACTTAAACCAACAAAATGAAACCGATAATTAGCCCGGTAGACAAAAAAATCCTCATAGAGGAACTCACTAAAGACAAACTGATAAGATATACCAGGAAAGGGGAAAACGAGTTGTACGAAGTGACGGCCGCCGACTCTCCTAACGTAATGAGGGAAATAGGCAGGCTGCGCGAAATCACGTTCAGGGATGCCGGAGGCGGCACGGGAGAGGAAGCCGACATAGACCGTTACGACACAGACCCGTCGCACCCTTATCGCCAGCTGATTGTCTGGGATCCGCATGAATGCGAAATAATCGGCGGATACAGGTATATTTTCGGAAAGGGCATAGAGGTTTCAGACCTGGCTACCTCGGAGCTGTTCACTTTTTCAGACAGCTTCATAAAGGACTATCTGCCATACATGATTGAACTGGGCCGCTCATTCATACAGCCCAACTATCAGGGAACCAGGACCCGCAAGGGACTGTTCGCATTGGACAATCTGTGGGACGGACTCGGGGCCCTGATTATGAAATATTCAGACTGCAAATATTTTTTCGGGAAGGTGACCATGTACAAAAAATACAATGTCGAAGCCCGCAACCTGCTCCTGAATTTTGCACATAAATATTTCAACGACCCGGACGGGCTGGTGCGCCCTATAGCCCCGATCGACATAGACGAGGGCAACCCTCTGTATTCGGAAATTTTCGACGGGCTCGAATATAACGAAGCATACAAAAGACTTTCGCACGAAATCAAGGAGAAAGGCGAGCACATACCTCCCCTTTTCAATTCATACATGAATCTGTCGCCGACGATGAGGACATTCGGAACCGCCGTGAACGACCTGTTCGGAAACGTGGAAGAAACGGCCATACTGGTTACAATTCCGGATATTTTCCCGGAAAAACTGAGCCGTTACACCTCACCGCTGCAACAGTGGAGCCAGCGGCTGAGGTACAGATGGTGGAAAGTCGCGAGCACCATCAAAAAAAGACGTTCTCGGAAGGCTCCTCTTTCGGAATAATCAGAGTGACGGTATCCAGATATACAGGATTGTTCCTGTCGACAGGGGGATACGAAATATCTTCCTTCACCAAGAAGGCGGCAGGATAGATGTTTTTAATCTTTG
Organism: Muribaculum sp. An289; assembly: GCF_002159555.1. Taxonomy (GTDB): domain Bacteria; phylum Bacteroidota; class Bacteroidia; order Bacteroidales; family UBA932; genus Merdivivens; species Merdivivens faecigallinarum. The sequence goes on along the minus strand of NZ_NFIV01000011.1, from coordinate 55,371 downwards.
CAAGCCGCGACATGGCTTCGGAACGGGTGCGGAAATCGCCCACCGTCACCTTAAAATAAGGGTTTGCATAGCTGCGGTAGGTCTGCATTTCAGGGAAAAGGAAACGGAATTCCTTCTCAATCCTCTCGGATTCGGCCCTCGCATTCTGCCTGTTGTCGAAAAAAATCCTTATGCGGTAACCCGGAATCTTTCTCTCATGGTTGAGCCTGACGTGCTGCGCCATGGCAGTACGCACCGTAAGGCTCTGGCCGAGTTCCACCCCGGGCAGCAATTCAAATATGTTTTTCCCCTCCAGAAGTGTATCAGCCAGAGGATACTGCACATACATGACCGTATCCTTGAAAGTGAACAGGGAAGTATCTATCAACAGCGTAGTATCTGCCAGCAGGGTTGTGTCCGCAAGCAGGGATGTATCCGCATGGGACCCGCCACCCGATAAAACATCCGGTTTGTCCGCATCGGTGCGGATGGAGTCCGTCGGAGGACATGTGACAAAACTGCCAAGAAGAAGGGTGGAAAATACGGCAGGAACAATCAGAATGTCTTTGAGTCTCATCTTACAAAATCCATTATTTCGTCAAACTTCACATCCCGCACCCTTACAGTGTGCCTTATGCCTTGTTTCATTTTCAATTTAACCGTCGCATCCACCGTTATGCCCTCTGCCCTTGCAATGGAAGAAACTACCCCCAACATTTCAAAGGGCGATATGGAAGCGGACAACGACAGGGTCATCGGAAACATGCAATCCGACGTATTTCCATGAGGCACGGACACCGGCGAATCCAAATCGAACTCCGCAAAATCGCGCCCGTCCCTCTTTACCGTCCCCGAAATCGAGGTTACGGTAAAATCCTTCGCGGGATTGTCTATCGAAAGGCGTACAGTCGCCCGCACCCCCGTAAAACCTATGTTTTCCAATTCGGCTATGCTATAATCCGTAATCCTTATGTCCCTCATTTTCGTACAGGACACCGCCACGGCAAGCAGGGCCAATATCAATAATGCGTATTTTCTCATCTGCGTATTGTCAAAACAACCATAATCTGCAAATTTAGTACAAATTCCGTACATTTTGACCGAGGACACCCGGCCGCGGGAAAAAATATCCCACAAACCATCGCAGAATAGAAAATCCCGGGAGGAACGACTGCTTGGAGCGAGTAGAATATTTACAAATATCTAATTGTCAATTATTTAAGAAAATACAACTCGCTTTCGACCATGTCCGCACGTCCCTCAAAAGCGAGTTAAATTTCAACAAACAACTGATTATTAATAACTTAGCAAAATTTAACTCGCTCCAATCGGTGTCCCGCATATTTTTCACCCCACAGCCATCTGGTTCCTTTTGAAATAATTGATAATCAACAACTTACAAAAAACAGGCTGGATTTGGGTACTTCACGACATACCCAAGCGCAGGTCCAATTTTACTAATTTACTAATTATCAGTTACTTATTAAACGATTGGATGGACATGGGGTTGAAAATTGTCAAGCGCAATGCTGTATTCCGGAACGAATATGGGGCCGCGACCATAGCAATTTGAATAAATTCGTTTGCTCTGCTCTCGGCTTCTGCGATATTCGGCTATGCCGGAAATACTGTTCACGCCTCGGCAATACAAGCTCGACGGCTTGCATTACATGTTCCGCCAGCTGTATCCGTGAGTCCAAGGCCTCCCGTCTCCTCCGGACGAAACATGCCAATGAAGATTCAACACCGAAGTGCAACACATAAAAATGAAAAAGGGGAACCGAAGTTCCCCAGGGATCAATTAAATTTGTGTTGCTCTATGTATAATCAACTGACCCGGGAGCAAAGATACGCAATCTATCTGGGAATACAAGAAAAAAAGACACAGGCAGCCATTGCTCGGCAGATAGGTGTCAACAGGAGTACGGTAAGCAGGGAAATCCGCAGGAACAGCAACCGCCATGGGAGGTATTGGTGGTCGATAGCGCACGAGCGGGCACTGGACAGGCGTGAGAGGACGGTAAGGAACAGGGAGACACCGGCAGATGTTCTCCGGGAGGCGATGAGGCTTCTGCTGGCAGAGGAGTGGTCACCGAAGCAGATATCGGGTTACCTGATGAAGAAGGACGTCAGGATATCGCACGAGAGAATATATGAGATGATCCGGAACGATGAAAGTGGAGAGTTGAAGAGTCATTGCCGTCACAGGATGAAGTACCGGAGACGCAAGAAGCGGAGGCGTCCGACGGTGGCGACGAACATACCGGAGAGGGTGAGCATCCATGAGAGGCCGGCGGAGGCGGACGGCAGGAGGTTCGGGGACTGGGAGATGGACACGATAGTAGGGAAAGGGCAGAAAAGTGCGATACTGACCCTGTGCGAGCGGAGCAGGAACTACCTGATAATGGAGAGGCTACCGCACGGTATGGATCACGAGAAGGTCGCGGATGCCGTCATCAGGCTGCTCTATCCGTACAGGAAGAACGTGCTGACGATAACCACGGACAACGGGTTTGAGTTCCGTTCCCATAGGAAAATAACGGAAGCTCTGAAAGCCACGGTTTACTTCGCGGACAGCTACGCTTCCTGGCAGAAGGGCAGGATTGAGAACATGAACAAGCTGGTCAGGCAATACCTCCCGAAAGGGACGGATTTCAAGGAACTTACGGATGAATTCATCCACTCCGTACAGCTGAAAATCAACCGAAGACCAAGGGAAAAGTTGAACTTTTCTACACCCAAGGACGAGTTCTTTAGACTTTTGTTATAATTTTGTCTCGTGTTGCACTTGCTCGTTGACTCTGCCCGAAACATGCCAATGCAAATGAATTTGCATTGCTCTCGGCTTCTGCGTATATTTGCATGATTTAAGCATTTTAATAACGGATGAAAGACTTCAAATCGGTCAGGCCCATAATCGACGAAAAAAGGCCTGGGCTATACATAGAAACCTACGGCTGTCAGATGAATGTCAATGACAGCGAAGTCATACTGTCCATACTCGAAGGTCAGGGATATGCCTTGTGCGAAGACATGGACAGGGCCGATATCATCGTAATAAATACCTGCGCCATAAGGGACAATGCCGAGCAGAGAATCTGGGGAAGGCTTGATGTTTTCAGACAACTGAAGAAAAAACATCCTGTCACCGTATGCATAGTAGGGTGCATGGCCGAAAGGCTCAAAGACAAACTTCTGGAGCATCCGGCAGTTGACATAGTGGCTGGCCCGGACTCGTACCGGGAACTGCCGGCACTCATAAGAAACCTTTCCGAAGCCGGCAACGGCAAGCAGATAAACGTTATCCTCTCCAGCGAGGAAACCTACGCAGACATATCTCCAGTAAGGATGGACAAAAACGGTGTTTCCGCATATATCTCGATAATGCGCGGTTGCAATAACGTATGCTCCTATTGCGTTGTACCCTACACGAGAGGGGTCGAAAGGAGCCGTGATTACCGCTCGATTCTCCGCGAAGCGGAAGAACTGGCAGCAAACGGATACAAGGAAATCAACCTGTTGGGGCAGAACGTGGATTCATATCTCTGGAAAGGGGACGGACAGACGATAAACTTTGCGGCACTGCTTAAAATGGCCGCTGAGCTCCTGCCGGAAATACGTTTCCGATTTTCCACATCCCACCCCAAGGACATAAGCAACGAAGTGCTTGACACAATGGCGGCATACGACAACATCTGCAAGCACATACATCTTCCCGTACAGTCCGGCAGCAGCAGGATGCTCGAACTGATGAGGCGCAAATACGACAGGGAGTGGTACCTCGAAAGAATCAGGAAAATACGGGAAATCATGCCGGAATGCGCCATAACCACCGACATAATCGCCGGATTCTGTACCGAAACCGAAGAAGATCACAGGGATACGTTATCGCTCATGGAAGAAGTCGGTTTCGACGGAGCCTTCATGTTCCAATACTCCGAGAGGCCAGGAACCCTTGCCGCAAGGCACTACCAAGACGATGTGCCGGAGGAGACCAAAACCCGCAGACTGAACGAAATCATACAGCTTCAGAACCGGATTTCCCTCGAAAGGAACAGGAAAGAAATCGGAAAACGGATGTCAGTACTTATAGAAGGAGTTTCGAAACGCAGCGAAAGCGAGCTTTTCGGGCGGGCATCCAGCAATAAAGTCTGCGTATTCCCGGCTAACGGATATAAAACAGGAGAATATGCGGAAGTCGAAGTTACCGGCTGCACATCAGCCACACTGATAGCAAAAACATTATAAATAAAATTATAAGGAGGAAAAACAATGACAAAAATGAGAAGCACTTATATCGGAGGTTTCCGCACTGAAATCGAACACCTCCAATCAGGGAACAAGGTAATAACGGACGCCCCACTCGACAATCACGGAAAAGGGGAATTTTTTTCGCCGACCGACCTTTTCGCCTCATCACTTGCGAGCTGCATGCTTACCATAATGGGACAGTCCGCCGAAGCGCACGGCTTCAACATAGACGGGACCCGCATCGAAATAGAGAAGAAAATGGGAACCAATCCCCGCCGTGTAATCGAAATAGACATAGACATCTATTTTCCTGAAGGCTCCAGTTATTCGGACAAGGAAAAACGCTTCATCGAGGCGGCAGTGAACGGCTGCCCGGTATCGAACAGCCTCAATCCGGAAATTGTCAAAAACATAGTTTATCACTATTGAAAAAAACTTTGAAGCACACCCCTTTACGGGCGTGGCCACTTCAAAGTGTTAATTATTAATAATTTATTACAGTCCTACTTAAAAACTGCTGTGGATTTCAAGGGCTTGAAAACCCTTTGAAATCCACAGCTCCTTTTATCTCAATCTTATGCAATATACTAATTTTCAACACTATAGCTCCTATTCATCATTTTCACAGTGTGCCCTCTGGTAAATTCCAATGGCAAACGGGATGCCGACGACAAACGGGACTCCGATGACAAACGGCAAATGGCTAAGACCTGCCTCACTTCCCGGCGACCAGGCCCTGTTTCTTCATAAGGGCATCGGATTCCGGGTCGCGGCCCCTGAATCGCCGGTACATTTCCGCAGCATCCTCGGTTCCGCCTTTTGAAAGGATGTTCCGCCGCAGCGAGGAAGCCACTTCCCTGTTGAAGACACCTTTCTCCTCAAACAGCGAAAACGCATCGGCCTCAAGCACTTCCGCCCACTTGTACGAATAATATCCGGCTGAATAGCCTCCACCGAAAATATGCGAAAATGATGGCGAAAATGCCGTTCCGTCAATGACAGGAAGCACGGAAATGCTACCCAGCACTTCGCGCTCGAAAGCCTCCACGTCCATGACATCGGAACGGTCGGAAGAATACCAGGCCATATCAAGCACGCCGAACTGCAACTGACGCAACTGCGCATAACCTGCAAGATAATTTTTAGAGTCGATTAACCTCTTTACCAACTCTTCCGGTATCATATTCCCCGTAACATAATGACGGGCAAAAGTATTCAGAAACTCCGGCTCGAATGCCCAGTTTTCCATTATCTGCGAAGGGAACTCGACAAAGTCCCACGGCACGTTAGTCCCTGACACCGAAGAATATGTGCATTTCGAAAACGTCTCATGCAAAGCATGCCCGAATTCGTGCAGAAGGGTCGTGACTTCGTCATGCGTGAGCAAAGACGGCATGGAAGACGTCGGTTTTGTAAAATTTGTCACGATACTGATACACGGCCTATGGTCCTTGCCTCCGATAACATACTGGCCGTAAAAAGCATCCATCCATGCCCCCGCATTTTTGTTTTCCCGCGGAAAGAAATCCATATATATCAGAGAAAGGTGTGTCCCGTCCGCATCTTTGACATCATAGACCCTGACATCCTCATGATATACGGGAAAATCCGGAAGTTCCTCGAATGTCAGCCCGTATAACCTGCCGGCCAAAGAGAAAGCCGCTTTCACCACTCCGTCCAATTCGAAATAAGGTTTCAATTCCTCTTCCTTCAATGAAAAACGCGATTCGCGGTATTTTTCTGACCAAAATGAAAAATCCCACGGCATCATTTTTTCGGAAAATCCGCATGAGCGCGCATATTCTGCCACTTCAGAGACATCCCTGCGGGCAAAAGGCAGGGTCTTTTCCACCAAATCGCCGAGAAATCCGTTCACGTTCTCCCTGTTTTTGGCCATCCTCTCTTCGAGTACATAATCCGCATAACTCCCGTATCCCAACAGGTGCGCAATTTCATTTTTAAGAGAAACGATTCTATTTATAACCCGGCAATTGTCGTATTTTCCTCCATAAGCCCTTGTGTTGAAGGCCGTCCAAATCCGTCTCCTCGCATCCCTGTCAGTACTGAATTTCAGGAACGGGCCCATGCTGGCACGCGCCAGAGTAAACACCCACCCTGACATATTCTTTGTACGGGCCTCCTCGGCTGCCGCCTCCTTGACATAATCGGGAAGCCCACCGAGCCCGGATTCATCTGTCACGTGCAGCACATAATCATTCGTGGCGTCAAGAAGGTTTTTCTCGAAAGCCAGACGGGCCAGGGACAGTTCTTCAGACAAACGGCTGAAAAGCTTTTTCCCGTCTTCGTCCAGGCCCGCCCCGTTTCTCACAAAAGCCTTATAAGTCTTTTCAAGCAACATCGCTTCCTCATCGGACAGGGACAATGCCTCTTTCCTGTCATACACATGCTTCACTTTTGATAACAGGCGGCCGTTCAGGAATATGTACAAAGAATAGCCCGTCATCATCGGTGTGATTTTTTCGGCGATTTCACGTATCCCGGGGCTTGTGCAGGCCGAATTCAGGCAATAAAAGACACCGGCGACCCTGTCAAGGGCCTTTCCGCAACGGTCCAGGGCGGCAATGGTATTTTCAAAATCGGGCTCTGCTCCATTATCGGCAATCGAGTCCACTTCTTTTTTCGCAGCGGCTATTGCGGCCTCGAACGCCGGCACAAAATGCTCCTCACGGATTCTGTCGAAAGCCGGAGCTCCGTAAAGCAAGGCCGAATCTTCAAAAAGGGGATTCCCTACAACACCTGTCATATCAATAATATCTGTCATAGTTTCATCAAATATCCGAATGCAATCCTGTATCTTATATCGTAACACTCGTATGTACGGCAAATACCGTATCCCCGGCAACCTGTAAAGAAACTTTTTGCAAAACCTTCCTTTTCCAGTTCTGACAGCCTGGACCATGGGCCGGCCGCCTTTTCCAAAACCTTGTGGTTTTTCGCAAGTTTCCTGTTCACGCCCTCCATAAGCCGCCTTTCGGAAACATGCAGACGGTTGTTATATGCATTCCTGCAATAGTCTCCGCAAAATTTCTTGTCGCATCTGCCCGACAACGGTTCGCCGCATTCCAAACAACAATTGGCCCCGGCAGCACAATCCTTCTTCTCCATAGCCTTAAAATTTATCAATGCAATTTAGAAAAATTAAACCGAAATCTTGAAAGAGAAACGAAAATTTTCAAAATTTTGCAAATCAATATCCGCCGGTATCCGTTTACAAACGAAAATAAATACTTAATAACCGAATACGCCGGACTTTGCTTCCGTACTTTGCCCCAACAAAATTTTTGAATCATGGATTATACATTGAACAGAATCGAACTGAGAGGAAACGTTGGCGAAGATGCCAAAATCAACAGATTCGGAGACAACTGCGTAGCGCGCTTCAAAATCGCGACAAACTATTCTTACCGTGACAAGGACGGAAAACCCGTAATAGAGACGACATGGCACAATGTCGTAGCATGGGAAGGGCGCGGCATGCCCGATTTCGCCTCTATAAAAAAGGGAACTTTCATCTATGTATGCGGAAGGCTGCGCATATCCAAGTTTACCAACAACGATGGAGAAGAGAAAAGGATTTATGAAGTAGTCGCCAACAGATTGCAGATAGCGAATCCCGAGGATTTCGCATAGACAAAAGGACGGAAGACATGAACAAAAAGAGGGACGGCAATCCATAATTGAAGTTTAATTAAAATCAGACCACACCTGCATTATCCCAGATTCCCGTCCTTCTTTTTGAAAAAAATCAAAACAACTTCTTAACTTTGCGCAAGACTTCTATTTTGGAATTATGAGAGACATTTACATTTATAACACACTCAGCCGCAAGAAAGAGTTGTTCAAGCCGGTTACACCCGGACATGTAGGATTGTACGTATGTGGCCCGACAGTATATGGAGATCCGCATCTGGGGCATGCCAGGCCAGGCATCACATACGATGTTCTCGTCAGGCTTTTCAGACATTTGGGATACAAGGTAAGGTATGTAAGGAATATCACGGACGTAGGACACCTGGAGAACGACTCTGATTCCGGAGAAGACAAGATTGCGAAGAAAGCACGCATCGAGGAACTGGAACCGATGGAAATCGCCCAGGAATATACCATCCGTTACCATGATGCCATGCGCAAGCTCAACGTGGCTCCGCCAAGCATAGAACCACGGGCCTCGGGGCATATCATAGAGCAGATAAGCCTTGTCGAGAAAATCCTCAAGGCCGGATACGCGTATGTCAGCAACGGCTCGGTATATTTCGACGTAAAGGCCTATGACAAAGACCACAAATACGGCATATTGTCAGGAAGGGTTCTTGATGAAATGATATCGAACACACGCGAACTCGACGGACAGGGAGACAAGCATTCACCTTATGATTTTGCATTGTGGAAAAAGGCCGCTCCGGAACACATAATGAAATGGCCGTCCCCATGGAGCGAAGGTTTTCCTGGATGGCATCTCGAGTGCTCGGCAATGAGCGAGAAATATCTCGGGTCACAATTCGACATACACGGCGGCGGGATGGACCTGCTGTTCCCTCATCATGAATGCGAATTTGCACAGAACATGGCATCCCGCGGAACCAGCGGAGTAAACTACTGGATGCACAACAACATGATTACCATCAAAGGACAGAAGATGGGAAAATCGCTCGGCAATTTCATTACATTGAATGAACTTTTCAGCGGGGCCAATTCCGTACTCAAACAGGCATACTCGCCTATGACAGTGAGGTTCTTCATCCTTCAGGCGCATTACAGAGGCACACTGGATTTCAGCAACGAGGCCTTGCAGGCTTCGGAAAAAGGGCTCAGGAGAATCATGCAGGCCCAAAAGGACTCCTCCAGACTCACCGCCGACACCAACGCTCCGGATAATCCTGAAATGGACAGCATAGTCGAGAAGATTTACGAGGCGCTCTGCGATGATCTGAATACTCCGGTGGCACTTTCATATATCTTCGATGCCGTGAAAATAGTAAATTCCGCGAAAGACAGGCAAATCAGTCTGAATGCGAAAGACATAGAAAAGCTGAATACCGTCTTTACGGACATCCTGGGTGGGATTCTCGGCATCTGCGACGAGGAAAACGGTGACGGGCACCAGGGTGTCGTAGACAGCCTCGTGAACATGGTACTCGAAGTCAGGAAAAAAGCCAAGGAAAACAAGGACTGGACGACGAGCGACCGTATAAGGGACGAGCTCAAACAGTCCGGGATACTGATAAAGGATACGAAAGAGGGTACGGAATGGAGTTTCGAATAGATGAAGAAGTGCCACTGAGATAGAAATATCACTTAGACAGAAATATCACCGAGATAGAAAAGAGGCTGCGACAGGATGGTTTTTCCGGCACAGCCTCTTCAATATTTTCAATTCTTCAAAAGATTCTTAAAATAATTCTTCAAAAGATTCTTAAAAATCCCAGCAGGAGTTACAAAAAAATTATTTAAGCATAAATGAAAGCGATGCCTTCGAGCAAAGCGTTTCACCTACATAGATGGAAGCCTCCGTGAAAAACATCATACCGCGGCTTTTCACAAGTTTCGTCCTGATTTCCATCCTGTCTCCAGGGACTATCTGGTGCTTGAACCTTGCGAAATCGATTCCGGTGTAGAACGGGGTACGTCCTTCAAGGGCGCTAAGCACCAACAAGGAACTGGCCTGCCCCATAATCTCGCACTGTATGACTCCAGGAACTACCGGATGTCCGGGATAGTGCCCTTGCAGGAAGAACTCGTCTCCTCTTACATTATAGTAAGCGCGGACCGTACCGTCATCCTCCAAGTAAATCTCATCGATGAGCAACATCGGTTCACGGTGAGGCAAATACTTTTTTAATTCCTCTCTGTCCATAATAATTAGGTTTTAGTATAGTTTATTTTTATTTTCCGAGTTTTCTCAGTGCGACAGTGCCGTTATGGCCTCCGAAACCGAGCGAATTCGAAATGGCAACGTCTATATTGCATTCTTCCGCCTTACCCGGAGTGTAATTCAAATCGCATTCAGGGTCAGGGGTTTCAAGGTTGGCCGTCGGAGGTATGAGCGAGTCTTTCATCGCCAGAGCCGAAATAATCAGCTCTACAGCACCGGCTGCACCCAACATGTGGCCGGTCATCGATTTCGTAGAACTTATATGAACCTTGTATGCAGTATCGCCCAAAGCCTTCTTGATTGCATTGGTCTCTGAAACATCGTTCAGAGGAGTCCCCGTTCCGTGGGCATTTATATACAAGGTATCCTTGTCCGGATTGTACCCGGCTTCTTCCAGAGCTTCCCTCATGGCCGTTGCCGGAACTTCTCCGGAAGGCTCAGGAGCCGTTATATGATGGGCGTCGCAGGTATTTCCATAACCGCAGACTTCTGCATAAATCCTTGCGCCTCTCGCAACGGCATGCTCGTATTCTTCAAGAATCAGGACACCGGCGCCTTCTCCCATGACGAAACCGGCCCTGCGCTTGTCGAAAGGCAGTGATGCCGCGTTCGGGTCTTCAGATTTTGAAAGGGCCTTGCTGTTGGCGAAACCTGCTATTGCAAACGAGTTTATAGGGGCTTCTGCACCTCCGGCTATAATTGCATCCGCATATCCGTGCTTGATGGCCCTGTATGCCTCTCCTACCGCATGCGTTCCAGTCGCACAGGCTGTCACTACCGGCAGACACGGGCCCTGGGCATGAAACTCGATGGCTATGGTACCGGATGCCATATTTGAAATCATCATAGGCACCATCAGGGGAGAGACCCTCCTTGCCCCGTCGAAAAACAGATTGTGCATCTGCTCCATATTGGTGTGTATTCCGCCAATTCCCGAGCCTACATATACTCCGAGACGGCCCGGCTCTATTTTCCCTTCAAGGTCGGAATCAAGCATGGCCTGTTTTGCAGCCGCCAAAGCATATTGGGTATATTTGTCGCTCCTTCTGATAGTTGCGACACTTATTCCATAGGATGCAGGGTCAAAGTCTTTTACCTTGGCCACCACCTTGACTGGCAATGTCGACAATTCAACATCGTAGGGAGAATCCAGTTTTGTAAGGATGTCCACTCCGCAATGTCCGTTCCTGATATTGTCCCACATAGTTGGAATATCATTCCCGACAGGAGAGACGACTCCCATACCAGTAATAACTACTCTTTTTGCCATATCACAAAAATATTTTACAACTTATGATTATCAAATAATTTACTTATCCCAGACTACGAGGGCCGCTCCGGAAACGAAACCGGCACCGAATGCACTCATAATCAGCTTCTGTCCCTTTGAAAGACGTCCGCTCCTGTTCATATCGTCGAGCAGGATAGGCACTGAAGCGGAAGACGTATTCCCGAGATGCTCTATGTTATGCACAAACTTGTCGTGGGATATGTCAAAATGTTTCTGTATGGAATCGATTATCCTCAGATTCGCCTGATGAAGCAGATAATAATCGACATCATCGGCCTTCATCCCCGTCTTTTCAAGAACAGCCGAAATGTCCGCCACACCGGCACGCGTAGCCATCCTGAAAATATCTCTTCCGTTCATGGTCAGAGGCACAGGCTCCTTCTCTTTTGTTATATACGGAGTAGGCTCCAGAACCCTCTTGTAATACAGTGACTCCACGGCCGGAACGCCGGAAAGCTTTACTTCCTTTATGCAGTCGCTGTCCTTGTCCGTACAGTCAAGTATTACGGCGGCAGCACCGTCGCCGAAAAGGACACATACGTTCCTGTCCGCCCAGTTCATCATCCTCGTAGGCTCCTCGGCACATACCAGCAATATGTATCTCACATCCTTATGCGCCAGAGAATATCCGTGTACAAAGTCCAAACCATATATGAAGCCGGCACAGGCGGCATTTATATCCATTGTCGGTACCTTTGTCCCCAAATCACGCTGAATCACGCAACTCAGGCCGGGAGTAACGAATTCGTTCACAACATTGGAACAAACAATCAAATCTATGTCATCGAGGCCGATACCGGCATTCTCAACCGCTTTCCTTGCGGCATCCACTGCCATATCCTCAAGTTTTTCATCGGAAATCACCTTCCTTGAAGATATGCCGGTCCTCGTGACAATCCATTCGTCCGATGTATCCAAAAAGGTCGAAAGCATCTCGTTCGTAACTTCTTTCTTTGGCAAAGAACTTCCTGTTCCTATAATCCTCATATAAAAAAATCTAAAATTTAAACTCTATACGATAGTTTGCATTATCTATGCGAATTTATTTCCATTCCGCGATACTTGCAAAACATATCAGGCATTTCAAAGCGCAAATATACGCAGAAGCCGAGAGCAATGCAAATGAACTTGTTCAATTTGCTTTACCGAGGCGCTACAGTATTTCTGCCGCAGGCAAATATATGTTAAATTAATGTATTTGTGGTAAAAAAATATATTTTGGGGTGAAATATGGTCCCTTAAAATGAATAATTTGCCAATAAACGGTATTTTTGCGCCATGAGAAACACAATACCTGACTATATCGCCGATTCAGGCAACCTTGTCCTCAACATTATATTGACAACCGTATTCGCTGTCATATTCATAGCCGTATACGCGTTCTTCTCGCAGACGACATGGTTCGACTTGCACGACGAGTCCCGTTTCCTGTTTACGGCCGGATTCATCTCGGCTTCAGAGTTGCTGCTGATAATAAGCAATACGGCGCTTTTCTACAGGCACAGGAAAAAACCGCTGTCCACGGCACTGTTCGCCGTATGGATTTTTCTGGAAATATTCCTGATTGCCGCCATGTACACAGGCATCGCGGCTTTCATCGCCTGCCAGGACTCCTGGACCGGGACATATTTTCCTCACTGGATTTCATGTTTTTTGAGGACATACCCGAAAGCCTTCCTTGTAACGGGCATCGCCATCGGGATACCATACGCCGCCACAGCGGCAATGGCAGCGGCGAGGGACAGGAACATAGCAAGGATAAAAGCCGAAGAAGCCGCCGCAACGGCGCAACCGGTACGGAAAAACAAGGACCTCATCGACATAACGGACTACAACGGCAACCTGAAGATTTCCGTCAACATAAGCAATCTGCTTTATATCGAATCCGAAGACAATTATATCAAGGTACATTATACGACCCAGGGCAAGCTCCGCAGCCATCTGGTAAGATGCAAGATAAAGACTATCGAAGAAAAATTCTCGGGCAGCGGCCGGCTGATCCGCTGCCACAGGTCGTATGTCGTGAATCCGAATAAAATCAAGGAAATGCGGAAGGACATGAACAATTATTCAATAATTCTCGACGAAAACGGCACCGACCCGATTCCCGTTTCGAAAAAATATTTTGAGTCTTTCAGATCGTTTTTGAAGAGCGAATGACATATTTTATTATATTGGGACATTATTTCTAAATAACAGCATCATGAGAAAGTATTTAGCAGAAATGTTCGGCACCTTCGTCCTTGTATTGATGGGATGCGGAAGTGCCATTTTCAACGGAGGTTGCGGAACCCCGGCACAAGTCCTGATGGTCGCAGCCGCATTCGGTCTGTCGGTAGTCGCTATGGCCTATACTATCGGAGGCGTTTCCGGCTGCCATATCAATCCTGCAATCACTTTGGGCTGCATGGCCTCCGGCAGGATGAAAGTCAAAGAGGGGCTGATGTACATGCTCTTCCAGGTCATCGGAGCCATAATAGCATCCGCATTACTTTATCTCCTGACTTCGGTCATAGATTTCGAATATGCAACCAGGACGGGAGCCAACGCATGCAATCCTGGTGTAGGCGTTCTGGGAGGTTTCCTGGCCGAAGTATTCTTCACCTTCGTATTCGTCCTGGTCGTTTTGGGAACGACTGACAGCAAGAAAGGGGCCGGGAACTTTGCAGGACTGGCAATAGGATTGTCACTCATACTCATACACATCGTATGCATCCCTATTACCGGAACATCCGTGAACCCTGCAAGGAGCATAGGGCCTGCCATTTTCGAAGGCGGGAAAGCATTGTCCGAGCTCTGGATATTCATCGTGGCTCCGTTTATCGGCGCACTGCTTTCGGCCGGCGTATGGAAACTGATAGGAGGAAAAGCAAAAAACGAATAGAGAATGACAATAACGGCAACGGACGATAATTAAAAAAGAGAGGGTGGCTTAATCGATTTGCCACCCTCTCTCTTATTTATGAATCAACTTTATTCCTATTCTTCACGACGGCGTTCCTGCCTGTCACCGCGGCCTCCGCGACGACGGTCGCCACGGCCTCCACGACGGCGGTCACCGTCACGGCGCTGACGTCCGTTGTTAGGCTGGGCTGCAACTACGCCTACATTCGGTGAAAGATCCCTCTTTCCATAAACCTCGCCGTTGCAAATCCACACCTTGATTCCAAGGACACCCACTTTCGTGTGAGCCTCTGCCAAAGCATAGTCTATATCTGCACGGAAAGTATGAAGAGGAGTACGGCCTTCCTTCAACATTTCTGTCCTTGCCATTTCGGCTCCGCCGAGACGTCCGCTGATCTGAACCTTGATACCTTCGGCACCGGCTTTCATCGTAGAAGCGATAGCCATCTTGATGGCCCTTCTGTAAGAAACACGGCCTTCCACCTGGCGGGCAATGTTCTCCGCTACGATTCTTGCATCGGTATCGGGTTTCTTCACTTCGAGGATGTATATCTGCACATCCTTGTTTGTGATGACCTTAAGTTCATTCTTGAGGATTTCGACATCCGAACCGGACTTGCCTATGATGGCACCCGGACGTGCCGTGTGAATGCTCACCGTAATCAGCTTCAATGTCCTTTCAATGACTATCTTGGAAACACTTGCCTTCGCAAGACGTTCATTGAGGTACCTGCGGATTTTATAGTCTTCCTCGATTTTCATTGCAGTATCGTTCTTGATGCTGCTCTTTCCAATCCAATTGGAATCCCATCCACGGATTATACCGATCCTATTGCTTATAGGGTTTGTTTTCTGTCCCATAATCTTATTCCTCCACAGGTTTTTTAACATCAAGTATCACGGTCACATGGTTGGAACGTTTGCGGATACGTGCCGCACGTCCCTGAGGCGCCGTACGGATTCTTTTCAGAGTACGGCCTTCGTCCACCATGATTGTCTTGACATAAACATTACCGTTGTCAAGTTCCTTGCGGTTCTCTTCATTCTTGGCTTCCCAGTTTGCAATCGCACTGCGGATGAGTTTTTCCAACCTGTTAGAAGCTTCCTTCTTGGAAAACTTGAGTATGTCAAGGGCACGGTTAACCTCGACTCCCCTGATCAAATCTGCGACAAGGCGCATTTTGCGGGGCGAGGTAGGAACATCATTCAGCTTTGCTATGGCTGTTTTCTTTTTTATTTCTTTAAGCCTTTCGGCCATTAATCTTTTACGAGCTCCCATAATTTTAGTTGCATTTTAGATTATTTACGATTGCCCGAATGGCCTTTGAATGTGCGTGTTGGGGCAAATTCACCGAGTTTGTGGCCAACCATGTTCTCAGTAACATATACCGGAATAAATTTATTTCCGTTATGAACTGCTATGGTATGTCCCACAAAATCAGGAGAAATCATACTTGCTCTCGACCAAGTCTTGATAACCTCTTTCTTCTTGCTCCCATCATTCATGGCAAGAATTCTTTTTTCAAGGGCTTCCTGAATATATGGACCTTTTCTTAATGAACGACTCATAATCTCTATACTTTTATTCCGTTATTTTTTCCTTCTTTCAATAATAAACCTATTTGAAGTCTTCTTAGGATTGCGAGTCTTATAACCTTTGGCTGGAATACCCTTGCGTGAACGAGGATGTCCTCCGGAAGCACGTCCTTCACCACCACCCATAGGGTGATCGACAGGGTTCATTACAACACCACGGTTACGAGGCCTGCGGCCCAGCCATCTCTTGCGGCCGGCTTTTCCGTGGGACTCCAGATTGTGGTCAGGATTAGACACTACTCCGACTGTCGCACGGCATGTCACGAGGACCATCCTCGTTTCACCTGAAGGAAGACGAAGCACTGCATACTTGCCTTCACGTGCGGCCAGCTGGGCGAAAGTTCCGGCAGAACGGGCCATTGCGGCACCCCTGCCCGGATGCAATTCGATATTGTGGATTAGTGTACCGAGCGGAATTTCAGAAAGAGGCAGGGTGTTTCCCATTTCCGGAGCAACGCCGGGGCCGGAAGCAATTACCTGTCCAACCTTAAGTCCGTTAGGAGCTACGATGTAAGTCTTTACACCGTCTTCATATTCTACAAGCGCGATACGTGCGCTGCGGTTCGGGTCGTACTCTATAGTCCTTACGGTAGCCGTGCAGTCGTCCTTTTTACGGGCGAAATCGATTACACGGTACATCCTTTTGTGACCGCCGCCGATGTAACGCATTGTCATCTTACCCTGGTTGTTCCTACCTCCGGTCTTGCGGAGAGGCCTCAACAGCGGTTTGTAAGGAGTAGTGCATGTGATATCGTCGAATGCACTGATTACTTTATTTCTCTGACCGGGAGTAACCGGTTTGAATTTTCTTACTGCCATCGCTCTTAAATGTTACTGTAGAAATCTATTTTATCTTCACCTGCCAAAGTCACGTAAGCTTTCTTGTAGTGATTGGCACGGCCCCGTATAAGCCCGTCCTTGGTATAGCGGGACTTCTTCTTGCCATGATAATTGATGGTGTTGACATCCTTTACGGTAACCCCATACAGTTTTTCCACGGCATTCTTGATCTCTATTTTATTCGCCTTGCGATCGACGATAAAACCGTAACGGTTCAACTTTTCGCCCAGAACCGTCATCTTCTCTGTTACAATTGGCCTTATTATGATTTCCATTGTCTGCGAATTTTAGCACCTTACACGTGATGAAAGGATATCCTGGACACCGTCAATAAGCACAAGAGAATAAGCGTTCATTATCGTGTAAGTATTGATCTCATCCACAGAAATAACCTTTATTTCCTGAAGGTTTCGTGATGACAAATAAATATTCTTAGAGTTTTCAGGAAGTACCATGAGCACCTTCCTTCCATTGGCTTTGATATTTTCGAGGATACGGAGGAATTCCTTGGTCTTAGGAGCTTCCATTTCGAAAGGCTCCAGCATCGTTATGGCATTCTCCCTCGCCTTGTATGTCAAAGCCGAGAATCTTGCAAGCTGTTTCAGCTTCTTGTTAAGTTTGGTGCGATAGCTGCGCGGAACCGGTCCGAAAACACGGCCGCCGCCTACGAAGATATTCGACTTCAAGCTGCCGTGGCGTGCGCCGCCCGAGCCTTTCTGGCGGATAATCTTCTTCGTGCTGTGGGCATTCTCATGACGGTTCTTCACCTTGTGGGTACCCTGCCTCTGGTTTCCGAGGAACTGTTTCACATCAAGGTAAATGGCATGGTCATTAGGTTCGATGCCGAATATCCTCTCATCGAGAACCACTTTCTTTCCCGACTCTGTTCCGTCGATTTTGTAAACTGACAATTCCATCGATTAGTCCTCCACGATTACATAAGAATTTCTTGCACCGGGAACCGAGCCTTTTACGACAATGAGATTGTTCTCCGGGATAACTTTGATTACTTGCAGGTTAAGAATCTTCACACGCTCGTTTCCGGTGTGACCTGCCATGCGCATACCTTTGAATACCCTTGAAGGCCATGAAGATGCGCCGAGTGAACCAGGGTGACGGAGCCTGTTGTGCTGACCGTGTGTACGGCCGCCTACTCCTTGGAATCCATGACGTTTTACTACGCCCTGGAAGCCTTTGCCCTTGGAGGTTCCCACAACATCGACGAACATTCCTTCGGTGAAAATGTCCGCAACCGTAAGCTGGTCGCCGAGTTTGAGATCCTGTGCAAAGTCCGCCTTGAACTCGACAAGTTTCTTCTTAGGAGAAACGCCTGCCTTGTCAAAGTGACCTTTAAGTGCCTTGGTGGTGTGCTTTTCTTTCTTTTCGTCATAGGCAAGCTGCACTGCGGTATAACCGTCTGTTTCCATTGTGCGCAACTGCGTAACAACGCACGGACCAGCCTCAATAACGGTGCATGGAATATTTTTTCCATCGGCACCGAAAACGGAAGTCATTCCGATTTTCTTTCCAATTAATCCAGGCATTGGTTTGTTAATTATTTGTTAATCAATAATATAAATACACTCCGCATTTTATGCGGGTTGCAAAGTTACGACTAATATTTTAATTTACAAGAAATTATAATAATTTTTATAAAAATTTCTCAGAATTTCGGAGACATGCCGATGTTATACATCATGAACGAATAAATGTCCGCCATCTCGTCTATCGTCTTGGAAACCGGTTTTCCTCCGCCGTGTCCGGCATTCGAGTCTATCCTTATGAGCTTAGGCGCCCCGCCGGTATCCGACCATTGCAGCTGGGCCGCATATTTGAACGAATGCGCCGGCACGACACGGTCGTCATGGTCCGCGGTAGTCACGAGGATTGCCGGGTACTCGGTCCCGTCATTGCTTATGTTGTGAAGAGGCGAATAACCCCTGAGATACCGGAACATTTCCTCGCTGTCGTTCACCGTACCGTAGTCTGGAGCCCAGTTCCAGCCAATTGTGAAAAGATGGTATCTCAGCATGTCCATGACACCGACACGCGGAACCGCCGCCCCGAAAAGTTCCGGAGCCTGGTTCACGCACGCGCCTATCAGCAGGCCTCCGTTGGAACCGCCCATGATGCCTATCATCCGCTTCTGCGTATACCCGTTCGCAATCAGATATTCGGCAGCCGAGATGAAATCATCGAAAACATTCTGTTTGTTGAGTTTCGTCCCCGCCTCGTGCCATGCCTGCCCGTATTCATTGCCGCCGCGCATATTCACCTGGACGTAAACTCCACCGTTTTCCATGAAAGGAATGTAATTCGTGGAGAACGACGGGTAAAGGGAAATTCCGAAGCCGCCGTATCCGGTCATTATCACAGGATTGTTCCCGTCGAGCTCCAGTCCTTTCCTGTACACGAGATACATAGGTACCGGAGTGCCGTCCTTCGATGTGAAGAACACCTGTTTCGTTTCATACAAGGAACCGTCGAAATCGATTTCGGGAGAATGATAGAGGCTTGAGGAATCCGTCTGAGGGTCATAGCGGTAAATAGCCCCGGGAACGGTAAACGATGTAAAGGTATAGAAGATTTCATCGCTGTCCTTCGAACCCGAGAGGGATACCGACCCGGCTCCCGGCAATGTGATTTCCTTCATCCCCTTTCCGTCGAGTCCCGCAACGTAAACATGATTGGCCACATCCTTGTCATACACGAGGAACAGCTTGCCATCCAGGATCGAAGCTGACGAAAGCACCCACTCCTGCTCCGGCACTACTTCCTTCCAGTTTTTCACGGAAGGGGCCGAAAGCGAGGCCTCCATTACACGATAGCGAGGGGCACCGTAATTGGTATACAGATAAATTTTCCCGCCGTCCGTAGCAATGAGATAATACCAGTTGCTGTAATCGTCCACCATCGGGACGAAACCTCTTTCCTTATGATTCAAATCCATCACGCTGAGCAGGTTGCCGGAACCCATGCCGTCGGAATAGAGGAAGAGCATCCTTTCGTCATCCGAGACGGTGACGGTGTAGAAGCGTTTAGGATAATCCTTGTTTTCATAAAAGACCTTGTCCTCGGACTGAGGGGTTCCTAACTTGTGGTAATAGACCTTGTGGCCCTCATTGATTGCCGTAAACTCCTTCCCTTCTTCAGGGATGCCGTAGGCGCTGTAAAAGAAACCGTCACCGTACCACTCGGCCCCGGAGAACTTGCACCATTCGATATGGTCGGGAAGCATCTCTCCCGTAGCGGGATCCATTACGAAAATCTCCGACCAGTCGGAACCGTTGCGCGAAATGGTGTAGGCCATGTATTTTCCGTCCTTGGAAAAATATATCCCGGTAAGGGCGACGGTACCCTCGTCCGAAAATGTATTCGGGTCGAGCAGGACGGTACCTTTCCTGTCCGAAAGGCTGTCCGCCCGGTAAAGCACGCTCTGGTTCTGCAAACCGTCGTTGCGGAAAAAATAATATTTGCCGTTACGCTTCATCGGAGCCCCGGCCTTTTCGTAATTGTAAAGGTCTGTAAGCCTTTCCTTCAAAGCCGCCCTGAAAGGTATGGCATCGAGATATGAACGGGTCAGGGCATTCTCCTCCCTTACCCATGAAGCCACTTCGGCCGAAGTATCGTTTTCCATCCATCTGTACGGGTCTTCGACAGTATCCCCGTAAAAAACGTCACATACATCGGTACGCCCGGCCGCCGGATAGGTCTTGGGCGCACGCGGGCCGCATGAAGCGAGAAGAACGCAAGCCATCAGAAATGCAATCTTATTTTTATACATAATTATATTTTATTAAGGTTTTACGGCAAACAGGGCACAAAAGTAAGAATTTTTTACTATATTCGCACTTACAGTTAATTACAATAACCTTATTAACCTTATATACCATGAATATACGCAATCACTATCCGCTGAAAGACAACAACACTTTCGGAATGGATGTCGTAGCCGATTGCTACATTGAATACGACACGCGGCCGGAGCTGCTGCAAATCATCAACATGGCGAAACAGGGGCTTCTGCCGAGACCGCTGCTGCACATAGGCGGTGGGAGCAACATCCTGTTCACGCAGGATTTCCACGGGACGGTGCTGAGGTCGAGGATAATGGGTATCGACCGCGTGGACGGTGCGGCGATGCTCAAAGTCGGGGCCGGGGTAAAATGGGAGGCCCTGTGCGACTTCTGCGCAAGGGAAGGCATCTGGGGGATAGAAAACCTGTCGATAATCCCGGGCGAGGTCGGAGGAGCCGTCGTCCAGAACATCGGGGCCTACGGGGTAGAACTTAAAGACGTGGTCTACAGCGTAGAAGCCTATTCGCTCACTACCGGCGAAAGGAAAATCTTCAACAACAACGAATGCAAATTCGGATACCGCAGGAGCGTGTTCACCAGCCAGTACAGCGACTGGGCCGTAGTAACGGCGACATTCAACCTGTCGTACAATCCCAATCCAAACATCGAGTACGGGGAACTTCGCAGGGTAATCGCCGGATACCATCACCGCAAGCCGGAACAGGTGGACATAAGGTATGTGACCCAAATGGACATAAGGGAGGCAATCATAGAAATCAGGAGTTCGAAACTTCCGGACCCGGAAAAAATCGGAAGCGCCGGCAGCTTTTTCAAAAACCCGTATGTGGAAAGAAGCGTTTATGAAAATATCGCGAAGGAATTTCCGGATGCGCCGAATTATCCTCAGCCTGACGGCCGCATAAAACTCTCCGCCGCATGGCTTATCGACAAATGCGGATGGAAAGGAGCCGTGCACAAAGGGGCGAAATGTTATGAAAAACAGCCTCTTGTAATCGTGAATACCGGAAACGCAAAGGCCTCGGACATAATAGAACTCGCCCGTGAAATCCAGGTTTCCGTGGCATCAAGGTTCGGAGTCGATCTCAAACCGGAAGTGAAATACATATAAAAACCGAAAGAGACATGGCATCATTCGTAATAGAAGGCGGCAACAGGCTGCACGGGACGATAAAGCCCCAGGGAGCGAAAAACGAGGCATTGCAGGTAATCTGCGCAACGCTGCTGACAAGCGAAGAAGTCATAATCAACAATATCCCGGACATCCTCGACATCAACAACCTCATCTCGCTCCTTTGCGGAATGGGAGTCAAGGTAACGAGACTGGGAAAGGAAAGCTACAGTTTCGAAGCCGGGAATATAGATTTTTCATACATCGAGAGCAAGGAATTTGCAAAAAAATGTTCGGCCCTGAGAGGCTCCGTCATGATAGTCGGCCCCCTGCTCGCCCGCTTCGGAAAGGCATATTTCGCAAAACCGGGAGGGGACAAGATAGGCAGACGGAGACTCGACACCCATTTTTCAGGCATGTGCAGCCTCGGAGCGGACTACAGATACGATGAAAATACTGGGACTTTCTGTTTCGAGACAGGAGGCCTGAAAGGATGTTACATGCTTCTGGACGAGGCCTCTGTCACGGGCACGGCCAATATAGTCATGGCCGCCGTCCTTGCAAAGGGGACTACGACGATTTACAACGCCGCGTGCGAGCCTTATGTCCAGCAACTCTGCAAAATGCTTGTCGGCATGGGAGCGAAAATAGAGGGCATAGGCTCCAACCTGTTGAAGATAACGGGTGTCGAAGCCCTGCACGGGACCGAGCACACAATGCTTCCGGACATGATAGAGGTGGGCAGCTTCATCGGGATGGCAGCAATGAACGGAGACGGGGTTACAATCGAGAACGTGTCATACATGAATCTCGGCATCATCCCCGACAGTTTCAGAAGGCTCGGGATAACCATAGAGCAGAGGGGAGACGACATATATATCCCGAAACATGACAGCTACCGTATAGAGACATTCCTCGACGGCTCCATAATGACCATTTCGGACGCCCCGTGGCCGGGACTCACGCCGGATTTGCTCAGTGTCATGCTGGTGGTGGCCACCCAGGCACAGGGAAGCGTGCTGATACATCAGAAAATGTTCGAGAGCAGGCTCTACTTCGTGGACAACCTCATCGACATGGGCGCCCAGATTATCCTCTGCGACCCGCACAGGGCCGTAATCATAGGCCATGACCACAGGATACGCCTCAGGGCAAGAAAGATGTCCTCGCCGGACATACGTGCGGGAATAGCCCTGCTCATAGCCGCGATGGGGGCCGAGGGCACAAGCACCATAGGCAACATCGAGCAGATTGACAGGGGCTACCAGGACATAGACAAACGGCTCAACTCCTTAGGGGCGAACATCATCAGAATAGGATAAAAGATAGCCTTCATATTCTTCGGCATTCCCTTTCGACACATCATCCTTGTCGAGCATGTGCGAAAGGAGATAGTCGCGTGTGGCGGAACCTTTGATCATCCTGTTCATTTCGTCTACCGCCCTGTTGCGGTTTTCGATTATCTCCTCCGGCGAAAGGTTCATATAGAACATCCTCCGTTTGAACCATGCATTTTTATATGCAGGATAATTTTCATACAAACGTGTCAGCTCCCTGTCGATAGCGGAGACATCGGAAAGTTTTCCCGACACGACCTCTTCCACAATATTCCTTACCGCATCTTCTGGAACAGGCAGGCCTGACAGGTCCAGCCATTTGTCATAGTCGCGCGACTCACCGGATATGGATTCCCTCGAAACCGCATCATGGCTGCGCGAATACAGGAATGCATCGCCCAGGGCTATGGCAATCGCTGTCGAATAATATTTTATACCATTTACGACGGCATCATAGGTCATATAGAGGCCGTCTATCACGAAATCGCCCTTGTCCATGACGTCTATGCGTATGCCGTCCACCTGCGGCATATCCGCAAGGGCCCTTTCAAGAACCGCCTTCGCATTAATCATGGCATCGCACAACGAAGGGAGGTACAAATCATAAACGACCTTGTCGTAGCCCTTCCTTCCGGGCCTGCGGTCCCTCTTCGGCCATTTGGAAACGTCCCTGAACAGGCCTACTCCGGAAAGTACGGCCCCGGGCATACAATAAGTGCAGCCCCTCCTTTCAAGAAGGTAGGAAAACGGGAAGCGGGAAGAGTCCCTGTGCCTGTGATGGCGCCCGATAATCAACGAATATTCACCGACATGGGCCGGAAGCATCAGGTAGGAATCCGAAGCCATCTTGCAACCCCGTTCCAATATTCCGTAATGCCGCGGGCCGAGCTGGTAGAGATGGTTGCTGTGGTTGGCGCCGCTGCCCGCATTGAAAAACGAATACATGCCGCCAATGAGCAGTATCGACTTGTGATGGGCGACCGTATGCGGGCCGGCGAAGGCAGCGCAAATCTCTCCGTTCTCGAAATGGCAGTTGCTGAAAATCAGCGAGTCCTTGGCGCAATAATGCGAATCTATGATTGCCGCCTCGCCTACAAACGACGACATAACCTTGGAACCGCCTTTCACCTTGCTCAGCTTAGAAAGGATGAAATGCTCCATTATGACTCCGTACCCTATCGTACATCCGCTCTCAATCATGCCGTTCCTCAATTTGGCGGCACCGTCCACGGTTACGTTGTCGGCGATATCCACACTGTCGACGGTCATGGCGGAAGCCAGCAGGGTATCGTCCCCTATCCTTCCCCTGTCCGATTTTACCGAAGCAGTAATGGAAGAAACCATCGAATCGAGGGCATTCTGGAATGCAGCGTTCCTCTCGAAAACGGCCAGCCACGCATAGGAAGAAGACATTCCCGGAAAAATCCTCACGGTCTTCCCTCCCGTCTCATCCAGCACGGACACCTCGGTACCGCAGCCGAACACGCTTCCTTCGCGGGTATAGATATTGCCGCAATCGAAGATTATTACCCTGTCCCCTATGTCGTAGCGCGAAATATAGCCGCTCACGTTGTAAATCAGCACATCGTCCCCTACCGTAACATCGTTCAGCGCCGCATTGTATATGCCGGAATGGACGGTAAAGCCTCCCGGGAGCTCATGCTGCGACTTGAAATTGCCCAGATAGACCGTTCCCGAGAAACGGCAGTTTCTGACATAGGCCGGATCGAAGCCTTCCTTTACGTAAAGTCCGTCCCAATCCGTGCAAAAGTTCCCTCCCTGCTGAAGGGAAGCCTTCTCCTCTTCCGAAAGTTTCCTGTACGACATGCTATCCTAAATTAATTTCATGATTATTCAAGAAAAACGACTATATTTGTTTGTTGCAAAATTAGAAATTAAAATCAAAAAACAATATTAAAATAAAAAAACAGTACCATGTTTGAAAAAGAAGTATACAAAGCCCGCCGCGAAGCGCTGAAGAAAAAGATCAGCGGAGGCATAGCCGTCTTCCCTGGAAATTCCGAAGCCCCCGAAAACTATCTGTCCAACCAGTACAGATTCCGTCAGGACAGCTCGTTCCTGTATTTTTTCGGAATAGACGAACCTGATTTTGCTGCCGTAATAGACTTCGACTCGGGAGAAGAAATGATTTTCGGGAACGATGTCAGCATAGACGATATCATCTGGATGGGGCCGCAGCCTACAGTGGCTTCGAAGGCGGAGCGCATCGGTATCAACGAAAGCCGGCCTTTCGCCGACCTGTTCAAAGTCGTAGGGGAAGCCGTTGCCAAAGGGCGCAAGGTACACTTCCTCCCGCCATACAGGTATTACAACATGCTTCTGCTGTCGGAACTGATAGGAGTTCCATGCTCCAGAAACGGGAACGACACGCGGAAGATGCTCGCCGGACTGTCCTCCGTTGAACTGACAAAGGCCGTCATATCCCTGAGACTCATCAAGGAAGCCTGCGAAATAGAAGAAATCGACAAGGCCTGCGACATAGGTTACGAGATGCATTATGCGGCTATGAAGAACGCAAGGCTCGGTATGAAGGAACAGGAACTCGTAGGGCTGATGGAAGGCATAACGGTATCCAAGGGCTGGGGCCCTTCTTTCGCCATCATACTGTCACAGAACGGCGAAACCCTGCACAACCACACCCACCACCAATACCTTACCGAAGGCCGTCTTTTCGTAATCGATGCAGGGGCGGAAAGCAATACGCACTACGCATCCGATTTCACAAGGACACTTCCGGCATCGGGAAAATTCACCGAAAAACAGAAGGAAATCTATACGATAGTCTCCAATGCGAACAATCTCGCCATTGAAATGGCACGCCCGGGGATAACCTATAAAGACGTCCACCTCGCCACCGCAAGGCTCATGCTCGAAGGACTCTCGTCCGTCGGAATCGTGAAGGGAGACCTTGACGAAATGGTCGAGAAAGGGGTCATGGGGCTGTTCCAACCGCACGGGCTCGGGCACAACATGGGACTCGATGTCCATGACATGGAAGACCTCGGGGAAGACCTTGTCGGCTACGATGATGACCAGAAACGCTCGCCTCAGCTCGGACTCGGCTCGCTCAGGATGGCAAGAAGGCTGAAACCGGGACATGTGATAACGGACGAACCGGGAATATATTTCATCCCGGCCCTGATTGAAAACTGGAAAGCCGCCGGGACGAACGCCGGATTCATAAACTTCAGCCTCCTTGAAAAGGAATATTACGGCTTCGGAGGAATCAGAATCGAAGACGACCTGCTCATTACCGAAAACGGATGCAGGACCCTCGGAAGCAAAAGGCTTCCTCACACCGTCGAAGACGTCGAACGGGAAATGTCCGGAAAATAATCCGCAGGATGATAATCGCAAGCATAATAGCGGTAATATTCGGAGTGGCCGGGATTGCTGGATGCATACTCCCTGCCATTCCCGGCCCTCCGTTAAGCTGGCTCGGACTGCTGCTCCTCTATTTCTGGGGCGGTACGAACGGCAAAGGGGATGAAATGTCCCTGACACTGCTGCTTGTCATGCTTGCACTTACACTTGCCGTGACCGTTCTCGATTACATCATTCCGGCAAAACTGACAAAAGCCACAGGAGGCTCGGATGCAGCCGCCCGCGGCGCCATGGCCGGACTGCTGATAGGGATAATCTTCACTCCGATAGGAATGCTTCTCGGAACATTCCTCGGAGCCCTCGTCGCAGAAGCGCATTATACCGAAAAGCCGCTTTCACGATGCGTGTCAGCGGCTTTTGGTACATTTTTGGGGACTATGGTCGGAACCGGACTGAAACTCATGGTTTCAATTGCGATTCTCGTCTATATAATCATCTACCTATAATCCCATTACCTCAAAAATCCTTCACGCAGCGCGTACCGGCAGGGACAGTACGGCCGAAAGGAAATGATATTATATGTGAAAAATTTTCATCACAGCAGTTTTTCTATTATATATTCTGAAATAAAAAGTTTGTCGTCGGGAATCCGGTAAAATCCGTCCGGAAGTCCGACAAGCAGTCCGTCATTCACGAGAGGGGCCGCCTTGCTTTTTTCAAGCCTCGCCCCGGAAACGCATCTCAGCCCGAGCATTATCCTCTCCTCCTCCTCTTCTTCCGGAGTAAGCAGTTCATAGCCGCCGAGGCTGTTGCCGGCGACATACGAGGCCAAATCGGGGCTGTTCCAGGAGCGCATCCTGCGGCCGTCGGGGGTTATGGAAAGCGAATGCGCCGAAGGCCCGAGCCCCAGGTAAGGTACACCTTTCCAATAAGAAGAATTGTGCCTCGAATACTTCCCCGGCCTGGCAAAATTGGAAACCTCGTACTGCACGTATCCGGCTTCCGCAAGGGCTTTCTGCAACATGGAATACTGGCCGGCCGCCGCATCATCATCCATTCCGGCATATTTCCCTTCACGGTACAGCCCCGTCAGCGTACTGCCGGGTTCAAGCGACATGCAATAGGCCGACACATGCTCGGGACCCCCTCCGGGAAGTGCGGCCGTCTTCGCAAGGGTATCCATCCAAATATCATCATCCAGCCCGGCAAAACCGAAAATCAAGTCCACGCTTATATTGTCAAACCCGGCATCCCTCAACAAAGAATAAGCCCGGACAGCCTCTCTCGAATCGTGCCGGCGGTTCATCCATTTCAGAATCCCGTCATCGAAAGACTGCACTCCCATACTGACACGGTTGAAGCCCAGGCCTTTCAGTCCGTCCAGCCAATCACGGGGATTCGAGCAGACATCATCCGGATTGACCTCTATCGTAGTCTCCACAAGCCCCGACAGGTCGAAATTGTCCGCAAGGCAGACCATCATCCTTCCGAGCATTTCCAACGTGAGAAGTGAAGGGGTCCCTCCGCCGAAATACAAAGTGTCGATTCCGCCCGAAGAAGCCGCCCATGATGAGCGCAGGGCACATTCTTCCGAAAACGATTTAAAAAAAGATTCGGAACCCTTGCGGGAGAAGAGTTCCGAATAAAAGTCACAATAAATGCAAAAACTCCGGCAGAATGGTATATGGACATATATGCCTGCCATAATCCGTCATGCTATTTCAGAAGCATGTCCGCCGAGCCGAGAAGGGCCTCATCGGTATAGACCTCCACCGTATACACTCCTTTGCGGTACTCTGTCTCTCCGCTGAAATAAATTATAATGTCAAGTTCCTCGCCGTTGTAATCCACCTCGCGGGACGACGAATAGTAAAGAGGCGTACCGTTGAAGTCGAACTGCTGGTCCACATTTTCCACCAACAGCACCCCGTCAGGATCCTTCACCCTGACATAAACACGCCTCCAGCCTTTTTCGGCAATCTCGTTCTCGACAAGGCTCAATGAAGTGCGGAGTTTTACGACACGGCTGCTCCTGTTAGTGACCGAACCGGATTTGTTAAGGCCTTCCAGAACTATTCCGCGGCCTTTGACAACCTGCCCCTGCTCCACTTTGGAAGTAAGGTCTTCAGTAACCTTGACAACCTCCTCATACTTCCGCTGGCTCTCGGCCGCCTCTTCGCGGGCCTTCGCCGCATCGGCCCTGAGCTCGATATTGAGGGTGTTGAGCGAGTCTATCTGATATATGTAATGCTTCATGATGGAACGCAAGGTCCCGAGTTCCTTCTCGTACTGCCTCATTTTCGCACGGTTGGTAGCATCGGTCTCCTGAATACGCACAATCAGCTGCTCGACTTTTTCGCGCTCCACGTCCAACTGGACGTTCAGGGTATCGTAATCAGATGTAAGGTTGGCATAATCGTTTTGCAGCTGAATCATCTCCGCCGTCAGCTGGTCCTTTTCGAGCTTGAGGTCGTTCACAAGCCCGTTGCGCTCTATCCATACGTAAGCGAGGACACCGGCGAGTATCACCGCCACGACGATAAGAGCATACATGATTTTCTTCAAATTGTTGTTCTCCATAACCCATAATTTACGTTCTGACAACAAAAGTAGAAAAAATTTATAACTTTGCACGCTATTGCAAACCGTTTTAAATTTTATTGTATGAGATATTTTTTAAGAGCGCTGAAATACTTCGTATACATTATTGTCCTCGCCGCGATTCTGATAGTATTGCTGGTATTGCTGCAAGGAGGCTCGTTCGACATAGACACCCTGTTCATACAGGGCAAGCGTTCCATCTACATGATGTTGGGAATCTTCGCCGTCCTTTCTGCCATATATCCCGCCATAGGCTACCAGAAAAGGAGCATCAGCTTCGACTGCGGATGGGATGAACTTAAACCGGACCTGATTTCGGTAATGAAAGAAAGGAGGTTCAAAGTCGAAAACGACATGGGGAACATGATTACCTTCATATCTGACGGAGGGGCGGCAAGATTCCTGCGGATGTACGAAGACAGGATTACCGTCGAAGTCACGGGAGGCGTAATGCTGCTCGAAGGACACCGGAGAAACCTTATAAGGGTCATCTACGACATAGACACGCTCCTGAAAAACAAGAAGGAAGAAAAAGATTCCGCCAGCCTTTCAGAGTAATTTTTCCGCCTCGCAAAGAGCCTGATAAAAATCCTTTCCGAAGACCTCCTCCAAAGGTTCCCGGAGGAATTGGTATACCTTTACCCCTTCCCGACGGCCCTTTTCAAACGCATCGGCGCATATATGCCAGCGGTGCAGGTTCAGAGCCTTCATGCCATTCGAAAGGACAGTGACCCTGATGGGGTAAAGCCAGCAGGACACGGGCTTGCGGAAAGCGCATTTCCCTTCGCACCAGCGGCGTTCCGGAGAACAGAAGCAGGTGCCGTCAGGGGCGAAATGGGTAAAAACGCATTCCTCCGAATCCCCGATGAGCGGAGTCACCATGTCCCCGTCCTCATCGATTGTGAAAAAACCTGTTTTCCCGACAATCTCACGCCCCTCAGGCTGCATAAGATCCGAATAATCGCCGTAATGTTTTTCAAGGGCCTCCGCTTCCGAAGCCTCCAGCGGCGCCCCGCTGTCCCCTATTATGCAACAGGCCCCGCGGCACTTATCGTAATCGCATGAAAAATATTCCTCGATTATTTCAGACGAAACCAGCACGTCGTCTATGCAAATTATCCTATGGTCATCCATCTCATTCACAGTCTTTTAAAGGAATTTCAGAAAACACTTCCACACACCCTCCCGCGAGCGATTTCCTGATGAAATCAGCGACATCTTCGGGAGCGATTCCGGATATTCTTTCCTCGTAACCGGAAAACACATTCTTATTGAAAACATACCTTTCCCTTATGAGTCCAGCCCAGGAGCCTGGCTCCGAATAATGCGAACGGACCTCGTTCAGGACAATCCGTTTCGCCCTCTCGAATGACGAGTCCGAAAAACAGGAAGCCTTTTTCATGGCCGTGGCCATATCGAAAGCCACCTCGGACACATTCACGTCATCAGGCAGGACGACCGAGAACGACAGGTAACAGCATCTGTCCGGAGGCAATCCGAACCTCAGTCCGGAACGGGAAGAAGTGCCGTATGCCGCAAGGGACCCGTCCATCGCCGTTTTCATAATAAGGGCAGCTATCCGGGCGGTATAAAAATCCCGGGAGTCGTACTCGCAAGGAACGGCGTAAACCGCATCGTACCTCAAAATGCCATTCCCGCCGCCTTCGGCATCCGCCCCATGACCGCCGAAAGACAGTTTTGACGTAACCTGCCCCGTCAGGACATTCAGATTATCCCTATAATTCCTGTTGCGGACGGCCTTTTTCTTCTCGAACCAACCGGCATTTTCACGGCAAACATCCTTGAATCCCTCAACGGACAACGGCGAAACGAAAGCGAAGACCGCATTGCCGGTCCGGTCCAGTTTTTCCGATATGAAATCCCGTATGGAGGCATAATCGAGACTATCCAGGGCCGAAAGCCTTTTCCTGGATGAAAACTCGGAGAACGGGTGCAGAAGGAAGTCCATGGTATCGGCGATTTCCCTGCATTCGGAACCGTCACCGTACTGCAAAAGCATGCGCTCCCGGGCCACATAATCCGCAAAGGCCGCGGAATCGGCAGTGCGCTCGTTGATAAAAGCGTTCAGTCCCCTCCACAACACGTCCAGCGATGTTACGGGGCATTTTCCCGAAACAGTCAGATGATTCAGTGCGAAATCGCATTCGAGAGTGATTCCATAGCATTCGAGCAACCTTTCGAACCGCCTGTAATCCATTCCGGAGACCGAATCGAGTTTCATAATGTCGGAATAAAAGGCTCCGGCTCCCGGAGAGATGCCTGTATCTTCGGAATACCCTCCTTTGTAAAATATTGAGAAGGACACGGCTTCCGCTTCCGGGTCTTCCTTATAATAGACTTTCAGCCCGTTTGAAAACGGAAGGACGGATGCTCCGGTCAGATGCTCGGTGCGGACAAGCCTTGCGGATATCCTTTGCGGGACAGCAGGCAAAAGGGCCGTATCCGCCGTAAAGGGATCATTCATGACCGCCGGGGCTTCCGGAAGGGAGTCCCTCCGGGCGCAACCGCTCTTGAAAATTGCCGATGCGTAACGGTTAAGGTAGTCCAGACCGAGGGTGTCGGACAAAGGTCTCGCAAGAAGATAGTCCCTCTCCTGAACGGAAGAAGCCAGGGACGTACCGTATATGAAGTTGCTCACGGCCCTGTCGGCCAGCTCTTTCCGGAGATTCCGGGCGCTAACGCCGAGAGTACCGCCGGAAAACGCCCGGTCGGCCATACGGTATTCTTCCATCGAAAAGCCCTCCGATTCCACGGTCTCCATCACTGCCTTCAGCATATCCTTAACAATGCACGTATCGGAAGAAGCCAGTCCGAGCCCGATGCCGAGCACGGAACCAGGGCCGCTTTCCCGGACGGATACACTGTGCCACAACAGATTCAGCCCGTAGGATTCGGCCGCGAGGGACAATCTCCGGTCGATGGCCTCCGAGATGTACAGGTTCATACGTCCGCTAATCGGGACAATCACGGTATTCCTGAGTTTTTCCGGCAACGGCCTGAGCGGATACGATACCGTCACGACCGAAAAATTCCCGGAATCTTCAATCCGCACGGTACCGGACATCTCCGGCCGCCCTGCCCCACGGCCTGTACTGCCACCAGTTTTCCTACTGCCGTCCGTTTTCCGTAAAGGCTCGTGCATGGCCAGCAGGGAGACATGTTCTTCCACCCTGTCGGGGTCCACGTCGCCCGAAACTATCAGGGCCTGCCGCGAAAGAGGAAGGTCCTCATCACGCGAAGCGATATTTACAAGCATCAGTATCACCGAATCCGCTTCGGCCATCCCTGTTACGGGCATGTCGGTTATCCTGTAAATGCAGGCATCCCTGTCTTCCGTAAAGAACGACGAAGTCCCGACCGGGGCCCCGGCACGGGCAAGGAAAGCCGGGCCGAGGTTTCCCGGAAACGAATAAAGCCCGGTGGCAAAGACACTTCCATGCCGCCCGCCCGGATTGACTGAAGGGACGAACGGTTTCTGAACCAGGATGAAGTCGGCCATGCCCGCATCCGAATTGTCCGTGATTATATAATAGGTAAGCCCGTTGCCGAGCACGCCCTTTCTGAGATTGGGAGCATCGGGCAGCGTTTCCGGCCCTCCCGAATGCCTTTGCGCTCCTGCCGCAGGAGCAACCGCGACTGAAAGGGCCAGCGAGGATATAATGCTGATTATTAAAAGTATTATTCTTGCCATCTCTTACGTTCAAATTGGACGGCAAATATACTGTTTTTTGTCTTTACGGGAAAGGAGGACACGGCCGAAACTCCTCCGAGACAAATTTTTCGGGATTTTTCAAAATATTTTTTGCGCATTTATATTTTTTCACGAAATTTGCAGGATTGCATTTTGCATTTCGTTCATATTAATCATTAACTTAGAAAATTGACAGTAAAATTATTGAAGATGAAGAAAATCATTATCCTTGCCTTTGCGGCACTGTTTTCCGCCGGCATAGCTTCGGCGCAGACAATGGAAGAAGCAATCGACCTTTACAACACAGGAACCACAATGCTCGGTACCGGTGACAACAAAGGCGCATTGAATTATTTCGAACAGGCTCTCACTATGGGAGAGACCATAGGGCCGGAAGCAACGGAGCTTATAAGCAATTGCAAGGACATCATTCCAAAGCTGCACCTCCAGATAGCAAAGGATTATGTAGAAGCACAGAATACCGACATGGCCGTGGCTGAAATCGAAAAGACCATCGCCCTTGCAGGCCAGTACGGCGAGACCGAAACCATACAGGAAGCGAACGAACTCCTTCCACAGATACTGTTGCAGAACGCCGGCAGACTGCTTAATTCAAAACAGTATACCGAAGCGGCAGAAGCTTATAAGGCCGTAATAGAAGTACAGCCTGACAATGCCACGGCATGGCTGAGGATGGGATTGGCATACAGGGGAGCCAACAATAACGAAGCTGCCGTAGATGCCCTCCTTAAAGCCGGAGAGCTTGGCCAGACCAAAGAAGCGAACAAGCAGCTGTCCACCCTCTACCTTCTCGAAGCTGTAAAACACCAGAAAGCGAAAAACTGGGCCGGAGTAATCGAAAACGCCGAACTTTCAGCATCTTACGAAGACAATTACAATGCACAGCAGCTCATCGGAGTAGCGGCACTGCAACTCGGACAGTATGAAAAAGCCATTTCCGGTTTTGAAAATTATCTGGCATTGCAGCCTAACGCAAAGAACAAGAACCAGATGTACTATTATATCGCCACGGCGTACAACAGCATGGGCAACAAAGACATGGCATGCACTTACTTCAAGATGATCATGGATGACCCTCAGCTTGGCGAATATGCTACGCACATGGTGAAAAACGAGCTCAAGTGCGCATAGGGGATTTTTGAGATGCAAGTGGAACTCGAACTCCTTGCACCTGCAAGAAACAAGGAAATCGGCATCGCGGCCATAGACTGCGGTGCCGATGCCGTTTACATGGCCGGGCCGGCCTTCGGGGCCAGGGCGAATGCAGGCAACGGGGTCGAGGACATCGAGGCTGCATGCAGACATGCGCATAAATTCGGGGCAAGGGTATACGTCACCGTAAACACCATACTTTACGACAATGAATTGCAGGAGGCATTCTCCCTTATGGAACAATGCAGGGAGGCCGGGTGCGATGCCTTCATCATACAGGACATGGCAATCCCGGCACATTTTTCCGGAAGGAAGGATTTTCCCCCGCTTTTCGCCTCGACACAATGCGCGATAAGGACTCCGGAGCAGGCCAGATGGCTGGAAAGCATGGGCCTGCGCCGTCTCATACTTGAAAGGGAGCTGAGCCTTGAGGAAATCAGGGCCATACGCAAGGCCGTATCCGCCGACCTGGAGTTTTTCGTACACGGAGCGCTCTGCGTATGTTACAGCGGCAACTGCTACCTTTCCGAACACCTTGCCGGCAGGAGCGCAAACAGGGGCGAATGCATCCAGGCCTGCCGCTCAAGGTACGACCTGACAGACAGCACGGGCAGAATCATAGTAAAGGACAAGGCCCTGCTGTCACTGAAAGACCTGTCGCTGATAGACAGGCTGGAAGACCTCGCCGATGCAGGAATCACATCCTTCAAGATAGAAGGCCGCCTGAAAAACATATCCTACGTCAGGAATACTGTCAAAGCCTACAGCGAAGCCCTCGACAGGATGATATCATCACACGAAGGGTTCCGCAGGCAGTCTTTCGGAAAGGTCTCCGGAGGCTTCATCCCCGATCTGGACAAGACGTTCAACCGGGGCTACACCGAACTCGCATTGGACTGGGGCAGGGGGAACAAGGGAACGGACCGCAACTGGAATTCCATGGACAACGCTACCGCAATCGGAGAAAGAATCGGAAAAGCGGAAAGTGTCGCGAGGAAGGGAGATTCCATGCAGGTACGCATCGCCGGCAAAACGCCTCTGCATAACGGGGACGGGCTTTGCTTCATCGGAACATCCGGAGTTACCGGTTTCAGGGCTGATGTCTGCCAGGGCAACCTCGTAACCGCAAAATACACGGAAGGACTTCGCAAGGGGACCGAGATATACAGGAACTACGACACCGTTTTCGAGAAAGAGATTGAAAACAATTGTCCTCCAAGGCTTTTGAAAGTAAAAACGTCGATAAGGATAACCGGAGGCCCCTGCGGAGGCACGGAAGAAAACGGAAAATACGGAATCACCGCCACGGCTCTGTGCGAGAACGGCCAAACGGCGACAACAGTACTGGAAGGGGAATACGGGAAAGCCGCTAACCGCAGCCTCATGGAAGAAAATTTCCGCAAGCAAATCCGCAAGACTTCGGGGATTTACAGTTTCAGCCTCGAAAATCTGGCATGCGCCGGCGATATGCCGTTCGTACCGGCATCATCGATAAACTCCATCAGAAGGGCCCTTGCCGAAAAACTTTCCCTTGAAACATCCCGGACACCGGAAGACCAGGGCCGGGGAATATCCACACAGGCGCCCGCATATCCGGAGAGCACCCCGGAATACGCGGCCGGCATGGAATACAAGGCCAATTGCTCCAATGCCGTGGCCGCCGGCATATACGGAAAGGCATGGGGGCACAGGCCCGAACCGGCTTACGAAATCACCCACAGGGACGGAGCGGAACTAATGAGAACCCGGTATTGCATAAAAAGGGAACTCGGAATATGCCCAAAACACGGAGGAAAACTCCCGTCAGATATCACAGGAGACCTCTTTCTTACAAACAACGGGCGCAGACTCCGCCTGAGCTTCGACTGCACCCGCTGTGAAATGATTGTGACTTCCTGAACCGGGGACTCCCCCGGAAAAGGACTTAGAACAGCTTATTACATCTCAGGAACAAACATAGGATCCCAAGGCGGCAGTTTTATTGGCTGCTGCTTCATCATCTCCATGACATCCTCCGGCACGAACTGCTTCTCGACCACTACTCTGAACATGTATTCGTCGAACCACTCGTCGGTCATGATGAGCTTGCCCTGATAACCGGCTGCCGGGCCCCAGCTGTTTTCCACCATCCATTTTACCGGATTGCCGTTTTCATCTATGTCTACGGCGATGAGTGTCATGGCATGCGTACTTCCCGAATCGTATGTGCGTATCCTCTCGGCCTTGTCCATCCCGAAATCGGTCCCGAGAAGGGAAGAATAATCATAGTTGTCGAGATTGAGTGTTCCGCGGCGGGAATCGAGGAATTTTCCGACATCGCAGGAGAAATACATCGCGCATCCGCCTTTGATGGAAGCTATGGCCATTTCCTTTATCTTCTCTATCGGCAGATTGACAAACAGCCAGTTATGTCCGTCATAGACATGGCGGTCGTACTCTATCTCATACACCTTTCCATATTCGCGGGAAGGGTCGTTCATCACCATGATATAATTGTCCTCAAGGTCTTCCCCGATATATTCGTCATAGAACGACTTAGGTGTATACTCTTTGGTACTCAATAGATTGCCATTTCTATCCCACATGGACCACTCGAATGAAACAGGAGGTTCCCCGAGAAAATACACGAGCATGCGGTATATTTCCGAAAGCATTTCTTCCTTGCGGTTACCCAAAGCCTTCTCCTTCATTCCGGCATTTTCACGGATTTCCAAGGCATACTCACGGAGCTTGCGCTTGATGAGGCCTGCCATCTGCGAAGTATTGTTGGCGGAATACGTCTCCGGCATCACTTCTGCCGGCACCATGCCGTATTTCATAATCAGGTTGCTTACTCCCGTAAACTGACCTCCGTCGCTGAGCGGGTTTCTGAGCAGCCAGTCGACTGTCCTGTCATCCCAAGGAAGGTTGCGGGTATCTATTATCGCCTGAAGGAAAAGGTTTGATTTTTCCAACTGGTCATAAAAAAACAGATAGTTCTGCGACAGGTAGAAATCCCCGAGGTCGTATTTTTCTATCATTTTGGCCCTCAGTACGTTCAGACCGGTAAAGAGCCAGCATCTGCCGGAACTTTTCTGGTCGGTGATTCCTTCTGTCTTGACAACATCCGAAAAATGGGTGTCCATCATTGCCAGATTCTCGGCATTTACAGCCACGGCCGACAGCGGATTGGAAGCAAGCGCGTTCCTGACAGCCTTCTGCTCAGGGGTTCCTGAATAACCTTCGCTTATGCGTGAAAGCATTTCGGGAGTAATCCCGCCATTCCCGTTCTGCGCATAAGCCATCCCGCCCGAAAATACGAGGGCGGACAAAACAAAAAACGAAAAGATTTTATTCATAACTCAAAAACTATTAAAATTTTATTCTGACATGCCTTGCAGCCGCATCGCTCCCGTCCCAGTCGGGAGGAGAACATAGCGGGACACCGCCTTCCAGACGGAAGGCCAGATAATTGATCGGCACTCCCAGCCTGAGATAATGCGACTCGTAAAATGTTTTTATCGAAAGTTCGCCGTCCGGCTCTCCATGGGAATACAGGTCCCCGATATCTGCAACCACCGGAAGCCCGTTATGCGCAACGAGGGCCTTCGTATACGAATACAGGTATTCGCTGTCCGTCTTCAAGTGGACGATGCCTCCGGGAGGCATGATTTTCCTGTAACGTTCGAGAAACAGCGGGGAAGTCAGTCTTCTGCGCTCCTTGTTAATCTGCGGGTCGGCAAAAGTTATCCATATCTCCGATATCTCTCCCTGAGCGAAAACCGAGTCTATGAACTCTATGCGCGTGCGGACGAATCCCGCATTTGGCAAAGAATGCTCCGTAACGTACTTGGCCCCTTTCCAAAGGCGGGCGCCCTTTATGTCCATCCCGATATAATTCACCTGAGGATTCTTCAGTGCAAGTCCGACGGTATATTCGCCTTTTCCGCAACCGAGTTCCATAACTATAGGATTGGAATTGTGGAAAAACTCCTCCCCCCACCTGCCTTTCAAATGATAATCACGGCCGAGGACCTCTTCCGTAGCCGGCTGCACCAGGCATGGGAAAGTCTCGTTTTCCCTGAATTTTCTCAATTTGTCCTTTCCGCTCATCTCTCCTCCTCCCGTTCTTTCAGACACAGGCCCAGCCCCGCCATGTAAGCGTCCGGCCTGTCCACTGTGACCGTCATCTTCCATTCCCCCGGCTCGTCTACGGAAACCCCTTCCCTGTACGGAATGGAGATATCCCGTATGCCGGAATAGGCATTGCGCACATCTCCGGGGACAAAAACGAAATGTTCACGGTAATCCTTTTCCGACGGGGAAACGAGCAGAATATCCATCGATACCGCCGGCGAATTGTAAAAATCCATATTCTTTCCCTCCAGCCGCGTGTAGAAAGACACATCGTAGACGGACGGAAAACCTTTCATGCCGAAAGAAAACACATAAGTGGAATCGTCCGCCCCGTCAGTGAGGTCGAAAAAATAACTCTCTTTCCCGGTATTGCAGGAGACCGGAAAAACCGCTGCCGCACAGAACAGCACCGCGGCCAGCAATCTACCGCTGCTTAGGGTTATTGTCCTTGGCATCTTTCCTCGGTTTGCGTTTCTTCTTCCTCTTCCTTTTGGCCTCGTCGAAACGTGTGATGCTGTCATCGCCTACGGCAGTAATGAAACCTGTCTCCTCTTCCTTGGTCTCGGCATGGGAGAACAACGATTCCGGCTTGATACCCTTCCTGTTCATCTTTATATATTCCGCGACCTTGGAGGCAGGAACAGGGATGAGGTTTGCGAGAGACGAACTGTCGTAAGAGAACCACATCGTCTCTCCGAGGATATCCGTCTTTATCAGGAAAGCCTGTCCGTCCTCAAGTTCAAGAGGCTGGGTCACCCGCGGTATGCGTGTCAGGGCATCGGAATATACGGGAGCCTCGTAATTGAGGCAGCATTTGAGTTTTCCGCACTGTCCGGCTAGCTTCTGCGGATTCAGTGACAAATCCTGGCAACGGGCTGTCTGGGTGGTTATGGATTTGAAGTTGGAAATATAATTCGAACAGCACAATTCCCTTCCGCAAACACCTATCCCACCGATGAGCCCGGCTTCCTGACGGGCACCTATCTGCTTCATTTCTATCCTTATACGGAACTCTTCCGCAAAGACCTTGATTAGTTGCCTGAAATCCACGCGGGCATCCGCTATGTAGTAGAATATCGCTTTGGTACCGTCTCCCTGGAATTCGACATCCCCGATTTTCATATCCAACTGCAAATCGGCGGCAATCTGCCTTGCACGTATCATGACACCATGCTCCCTCGCTATGGCTTCCTGCCATTTTTCTATATCGAAAACCTTGGCACGCCGGTAAATCTTCTTAAACTCGTAAGTTTCGGGATTGATGCGCCGAGACACCATCTGTTTCACGATAATCGGGCCTTCCAGAGTTATTATACCGAGGTCATGGCCGTTTGCCGCCTCGACTATCACCAGGTCCCCCGTCTTCAAGGACTGGCCCGAAGCATTCCTGTATATCCCTTTACGGGTGTTTTTAAACCTTACTTCGAAAAACTCTTCGTTCTGCTCCTCGTGTATGCCCGAAAGCCAGTCGTACACTTCGAGCTTGCAACACCCGGGGCGGTAGGTGCACACCAGGCTGCCTTCCCTGTCCCTCTCTACCACGCACCCGCGCGAGCAATCATATCTTTTACTTTCGACTTCTCTGTTCTCCATAAAAATCACATATAAACATAAAACCTGTCGGACAGGTCGCAAAATATTGTCTTGGCACTTACATTTCTGTCAATCAGCATATATGCCCTGTCAATCCGGGGCAATATCCTGTCGAAGAAATCCGTCTTCACCCTTTTCGATATCCTGAGAAAATAATCCATCGTGGAAGAGTCGGCATCGGCTATGGCTTCCATACCGTTGCAAACAAGGAAAAGGTTCCTTACATACGAGGACATGGCCGTACAGAAAGCCTTCTGCTTCTCCCTCCCGCCCAGGGCGGCAGCCCGTTCCCCCGCCTCCAGCACGCCATAAAGATCTTTGGAAAGCGCCGAATCGAAAAGGGCGCGCATTATATCAAGGTATTCGGAAACATCGGTCTGTCCGTACAGTATGTCACAGGCTTTCCCGTAACTTCCGGCCGCCATCCTGGCAATGGAAAGGGCCTCTTCGGAAGATATGCCGTTACGTCCGGCCAATATCCGCGCCAGCTCCCCGGTATCCATCGGAGGAACGCGAAGGCAACGGCAGCGCGAGGCTATCGTAGTCATGACCTTTTCCGGAGCATGGGTAATCAGCACGAACAGAGTACCGTTATATGGCTCTTCAAGAATTTTCAGAAGCTTGTTGGCCGCCTCGGCATTCATCCTTTCGGGAAGCCAGACCACCATTATCTTATAATAGCCCTCCAATGCGGTCAGAGTCAGTTTTTCTATGATTTTCCTGGACTCGGCCACAGCTATTACTCCGGACTTGTTTTCGATTCCGAGGGCATTGTAAAGCTGTTGCTCGGAAAAATATGGATTGGCCGCATACAGAGCCCTCCACTCGGCCATATACGTATCCGAGGTCGGTTTTTTGTCTGTCCCGCGCTTTGTCCCCGAATTGACGGGGAAAACGAAATGAAGGTCAGGATATATCAGGCGCTCCACCCGGCTGCACGTATTGCACGTCCCGCAGGAATCCCCGTCCTTATGGTCCTTGCAGAGCAGATATTGGGCAAGGGCTACGGTAAGGGCAAGTGCCCCGCCTCCCTCGTCTTCATGGAGCATCAGGGCATGTCCGAGCATGCCGCTGTCGGCCATTTCGGACAACCTGGCCTTTATTCCACCATCTGCTATCACATCTGCAAATCTCATCCGTCAATCCCTTTCAAACTCTTCTTTCGCCCACATACAGGGCCAGTTCACGAAGCATGGACTTTTCTTCCGACTCGGGAAGCGCCTCAAGGCATTCAACCGCTTTGGCACTGTATCCGGCAAGTGTTTCTTCCGCACGGGCAACGCCAGAGGAGGCATTTACGAAGTCCATAATCCAGTCCTTATACTCATTGTGTTCCGCAATATCCCTGACCATGCCCCTTATCTTGGCATTCTTCTCAGGCGACGAATGCCTGAGGGCCTCTATCAGAGGGAGGGTTATCTTCTGCTCCAGTATGTCCACGCCGAGCTTTTTCCCGACATCCATCTTCGGGACATAATCGAATATGTCGTCCCTCATCTGAAAGGCGAGCCCGAGATATTCGGCATAATCGGACATGGCTTTTACATACTTCCCGGGAGCTTTCACCGAATATGCGCCGCTCGTTACCGCAGCCCTGAACAGGGCCGCCGTCTTGCAGGATATGATTTTCAGATAATCATCCATTTCCGTATCGCATTCCGAAGCTTTCTGCAACTGGAGCATTTCACCTCTTGCAAGCGATTCGAGAGCCGTTGAAAAGGCGAGGATTATCTCATTCCCGGCATTGCCTACCAACAGCGCGATTGCCTTTGAAAGCCAATAATCGCCTATCAGCACCGACACGCTCGGCCCGAAAAGCGACATTACAGTAGGCGCCCCGCGCCTCACGGAGCTGTTGTCCGCAACATCGTCATGCAGCAGTGTCGCCGTATGTATAAGTTCCGAAGTAACTGCACAATCCACGGTCAATTCCGTAAGTTCTCCGCAG
Source organism: Muribaculum sp. An289 (assembly GCF_002159555.1). Lineage (GTDB taxonomy): Bacteria > Bacteroidota > Bacteroidia > Bacteroidales > UBA932 > Merdivivens > Merdivivens faecigallinarum. The sequence goes on along the minus strand of NZ_NFIV01000011.1, from coordinate 13,866 downwards.
GCCTTTCCCGAAAGCAGGCACAACAAAGGTCTCAACTGTTTCCCGCCATTGTCGAAGATACGTTTATTGACGGAATTCAACAGTTTCACATCACTGTGGAGCACCTCCGTGAATTTACTTTCGAAACAGCGCCATACGTCGCCGAGAAATATCTTAACTCTGTCTAAATCCATACATTAAATCCCAAATGGGCTATTACGAAACAAAGCCGCCCCCGGGTTTCAGGGCGACTATAGGTCTGAAAATCTGCTTCCGTTTCCGCTTCCGCTCTCGCTCCAGACGGCATCAGCCTTTTCTGAATGCAGCTTCCGCGGCATTGCAACCGTCATCGCAACCGTCATCGCAACCGTCATCGCGGACACAGAGCGGTTTTATCAGAAAAGCACGGCCAACGACAGTTCGAAGCCTCCGAATTTGGCATCCTTGAACATGTCGGAAACCCCGTCAGGCAGGTTGCTTCCGAAACTCCAGCAGTATTTTCCCGAAAGCTGGAACTTCCATATCTCGACACCCACACCGAGACCGATACCGTACTCCCAGCGGTTCATCCCGCCCCAATCGCCATTGAACGAAGTATTTCCTATGGTATACTTGTTCATTACGGCATAACCGACATAAGGCGACAGTTCGATATACGGACGGAACAGAACCAAATCCGGACCCCACTGCACATTGACAGGCAGCTCGATAAAGCCTACGGCAGTCCTTCCGGCACCCCTTGTAGCATCATTGTATTTCGTACCGCGCTGCTGATAAAGGAGTTCCGGTTGTATGGAAAAACCGAGAGGCAGGTTGAGCTGATATGTCACACCTGCATGGAAACCCGTATAATTCATATTCTTGACTTCATCGAAATTGGCTTTCGAGAATGTCATGCCGCCCACGACACCGAAATGTCCTATCTGGGCATAGGCATTGCTGGCGCCCGCAATGAAAATCGCGGAAACGACGGCTATGGCGCACAAAAACTTTTTCATAACATGCATTTATTTATGTATTACACTTGTGTACGACATTCGAACAGGAGCCAACGAGGCCGGACTGTCCATCAAAAAAACGCCTTTACAACAGGGAATTTATCTTCTCGACTATGGTGGCTTTCGGAACGGCGCCTACGAGCCTGTCGACCGCCGTACCTCCCTTGAAGAATATCAGCGCCGGAATGTTCCTGATGCCATATTCCATTGGAATGGAGTCGCACTCGTCTACATTGCATTTCGCAACGACCACCTTGTCCGCCATCTCTTCGGAAATCTCGTCGACCACCGGTGAAAGCATCCTGCACGGACCGCACCATGTAGCCCAGAAATCCACCATTACCAGTTTATCGGAAGAAATAATCTCTTTAAAATTAGTTTCATTAACAGCTATTGCCATAATATTGTCTCCTTATCTTTATAATATTAATTTTCGTTATATATTAATTTTCATCATTTACAACCGAACAGGCCTACAGTTCCGGGCAAAAAGCCCTCTGTCTCCGCTCCGGAAAGCCGGTTTCCTGAAACGGCAAACCTTTCAAGGTGCGAAGATAATAAAATAATTCCAAACATCACACATACGTGCATCAACGTGCATATCAACGGCACATTCAATCTGCTTTGCCGGATTGTATTCCGGGGCGCTGGGCAGTGTTTCTGTCGCACCTGTATGGTGGGCCGTGGCGGAATGGAAGTGGCGGGCGTGCCGAGCCGGGACGGACTGGGGCGAGCGGGGCGGACTGGAACGGGCGGGACGAGACGGACTGGAACGGACCGGAACGGGCGGGGCTGGAACGAGTGGGGCGTGGCGGAAGACTTGTAGCTGCGGCCACACATCTGCTACCTGCTATCTGTTACCTGTTACCTGTTACCTGTTACCTGCTACCTGTTCCGGCCCGTCTGCAAGCACCGGTTTCCACCCCATAGCCAGTAGGTATTTTCACAAATTATTAACAATCAATAAGTTACCACAATTAACCCTGCGCTTGGGTGCCTCAAAAAGTACCCAAAGACAGCCCTGTTTTTGTAAATTATTGATTATCAGCGGCCCCAGGAAATAGGGCTGGCTATGAGGTGGAAAATTTGCCGGGAAATTGTTTTTCGGTCACGAAAACGGGAATGCGGTAAAAATCAGCAAGCAAAATCAAATTTTCCTTCCTTTGTCACCTTGCCGTCAAGACTTATGCAGAGATGTTGTTTCTCTGGCCGTAAAAAACAAAAGTTGGGAGCGAGTTGTATTTTGTTAAGTTATTAATAATCAATGATTTACTAAAATCAAACTCGCTTTTGGGCAGTATGCGAACATAGTCGAAAGTGAGCCTTATTTTCTTAAACAATTGACAATCTATTATTTACAAACCCATTGCTCGCTCCAAACAATTGAAAATATGACACATCAGGCAACGACATCAGGCAACAACATCAAAGCAGCAATGTCAAGCAACAACATCAATGCAGCGGCTTCGGACACATAAATAAAAAAGGCCTCGCTTTCACAAGCTCGGCCCGAATAACGTGTACTAAAACCTAAACCTGCTTCTAAGATGCAACGGGATGCCGGAACGTTGCACGCGAACCGAAAATTTTTCTGTTTTTTCACAAAACATTCATCCGCTTGAAATACGAGCGGACCGGAAGGAGGGCGACGATATAGCCCACGAGGCCGACCCCCGCGGCGGAGATGAGCACGTCACGCAGTTCCAGCACGGCAGGATAAGCAGTAACTATGTAGTTCCCGGGCATTTTCAGAAGGCCGAAATGCTGCTGGAGAAGGACAAGGCATACTCCCACGGCAAGTCCCGCGACAAGCCCGAGAAGCGAAATCGACCAACCCTCATATACGAAAATACGTTTTATGGTACGCCGGTCGGCCCCCATGGCGGCAAATGTCCCTATGTCATCGGATTTTTCCATAATCAACATAGAAAGCGAGCCGAAAATGTTGAAAGCTATTATGATTATCACGAAGAACAGAATCAGGAAAATCATTATTTTCTCAGCTTCGAGCATCCTGTACAGAGTCTCGTTCTGCTCTTCCTTGTTTTTAAAATCGTATCCGTCTCCGAGAATGCTACCGGCAGCCTTTTTTACCGACGATACCGCCTTGTCATAACTGCGGTCCCCCCAAGGGCCGGTAACCGCGATGTCGAACCTCAGTTCTATCGACGAGCAGCATCCGTAAGGAAGCCCGAGCAGATGCACGGCAGCCACATAAGGTGCCAGAAAATACCTCTCATCGAAAGAAGAATTCACGGACACGACACCGGAAGGGAAAAATCTGGCAGAATTGAGGGACGACAGGGGGTCGGTAAGGGATATGTCCCTGTCCGTTTTGGGATAATACACATCCATTCCGGCCACGAAACGGGAAGAAAGCCCGAGGGAATGGGCAAGTCCCCGCCCCACTATGGAAAAATCAAGGGAACCCTTGCCGAGGTCGAGCGAGCCTTCCACCAATGCATCCTGCAAAGGCTGGCTTTCGAAATAATCCGGCATCACCCCTTTCATCCGGGCCACGGACTGCCGGCCCTCATAATCGATGAACACGATTTCATCGACGACCGGCTCCGCCGAAGCCACTCCAGGAAGGGATTCCAGGGCTTGCAACAGGGAGTCCGAGAAGACGAAAGTCTTGCCGCGGGAGGGTTCTATCAGTACATCGGGCTCGACCATGCCTTCGCCGGAGCGGACAATGGAATCGAGCCCGTTGTAAATCGAAAGTATGAGTATGAGAGCCGCCGTACCCACCGCCATGCCCGTAGCGCTGATGGCCGATATAATGTTTATGACATTATGCGACTTGCGTGCGAACAGATAGCGCAGGGCTACGAAAAGCGGCAACCGGGTCATTTTTTCAGAAGCTCTTCGATATGTTCCACGTAATCAAGGGAATCATCGAGGAAAAACGCAAGTTCAGGAATGATTCTCAGCTGTTTTGCCATAAGCCTGCCGAGCTCCCCGCGGTACACTTTTGCCTCCGAATTGACTATATCCATGACTTCTTGGGCCTTGGATGACGGGAAAATACTTATGTAAATCTTCGCGTAGGACAGATCCGGGCTCACCCTGACCTTGCTCACGGTAACCATGCACTGCGCAAAATGGCCCATGCCCTTGCTGCGGATGATTTCCGCCATGTCCCGCTGTATTTCCCGCGCCACTTTCAACTGGCGCGTACTCTCTTCTCCAGTATTGTTTTTCATTTATTCCACCTTTATCATATAATAATTTTTCTTCCCCTTCTGGGCGAGGATGTATTTTCCGTTCAGAAGCATGTCGGAAGAAACAGTGTCGTTTTCGGACATTTTCCTTTTGTTGACTGAAACCCCTCCGGCACGGAGCATCTTGCGGCACTCCCCTTTGGAAGGGAAAACGGAGGTCTCGACAGACAACAGGTCGATTACGCCGCAAGGAAGCCTGTCCTTCGATATGCTGTAGCTTTCCACACCGTCGAAAACCTGAAGGAAGGTGCGCTCGTCCAGAGCGGCGAGGGCCTCGTAAGTAGCGTTCCCGAAAAGCACCGCCGAAGCGTCCACGGCTTTTTGATACTCCTCCTCCCCGTGAACCATGACTGTAACTTCCCTTGCAAGAAGCTTCTGGAGCGAGCGGAGATGAGGGGCATCCCTGTGGGCCGCAATGGCCTGGTCGATTTCCTCCCTGCAGAGCATGGTGAATATCTTGATATATCTTTCCGCATCCTCATCGGAAACGTTAAGCCAGAACTGGTAGAATGCATAAGGCGAAGTCCTTTCCGGGTCGAGCCACACGTTGCCTTTCTCAGTTTTCCCGAACTTGATGCCGTCGGCCTTCGTTATCAGAGGGCAGGTAAGGGCGAAGGCCTCTCCGCCTATTGCCCTCCGTATCATTTCGGTACCGGTAGTGATGTTGCCCCACTGGTCGCTTCCTCCCATCTGGAGCCTGACACCCTCGGTCTGATACAGATGCAGATAGTCGTATCCCTGCATCAGCTGGTAAGAGAACTCACAGAAAGACATTCCCTCGCGGGCCTCCCCGTTAAGCCTTTTCTTGACGGAATCCTTGGCCATCATGTAATTGACGGTTATCATCTTGCCGACATCCCTTATGAATGAAAGGAAAGAAAAATCCTTCATCCAGTCGTAATTGTTCACAAGGAGAGCGCGATTCGGGGCATCGGAATCGAAGTCGAGGAAACGGGCCAGCTGCTTCCTGATGCATTCCTGGTTGTGGCGCAGTGCCTCCTCGTCCAGAAGATTACGTTCCGCGGACTTTCCTGAAGGGTCCCCTATCATCCCTGTAGCCCCTCCGACAAGGGCCACAGGCCTGTGCCCGCAGTTTTGGAAGTGCTTCAGCATCATCACGCTCACAAGATGTCCGACATGAAGCGAGTCCGCCGTCGGGTCTATGCCTACGTAAGCGGACGTACAGCCTTCCATGAGTTTTTCTTCTGTCCCGGGCATAATGTCATGAATCATCCCCCTCCATTCAAGTTCTTTAACGAAATTCTTCATCGATTTGTCCAAATATTAAGTTCTAAAATTATCCAGTTCGGCCTCCGCGAAAAGCGGAAAGGATTACAAAAATAGGAAAAAAAGATTTGTTTTTATAAAAATCATTATATTTGCATCGCTGAACATAAAATTATAGGATTTGGAACCTCCCAGTGAAATAGGCAATCTTGAAAAAGACCCGGGTCATACGCGCAAGGATGACCCTTTACCTGCGTACGGAAATCGCCGCACCGAGATTATCAACATTTTTTACCGTTCCTGCATCCTCCGGCAACATGGTGTCGGAAGGAGGTTTTATTATATCCGTCCGGCATAACTATTCGAACATCTGACAGAAATGGCACTATATTTTAGAAAGAGAGTACAGAAGAAGGCTGAAATAGCAGTCTGGAAGATAGAAGAGACAGAAGAAGAACTATTGAAGATATGCTCCGTTCCGGATGACGAACTGGAGGAAATAATGTTCATCCAGAACGAGCAGAGAAGAAAAGAAAAACTTGCCGTAAGGGCGCTCCTCAACGAAGTCTTCGAGGAGAAGGTCTATCTTGAGCACCATGACAACGGAAAGCCTTTCCTTGAAAACAACCCTTGTGAAATAAGCATAACCCACACGCAGAAATACGTGGCGATAATCACGCATCCGGACGAATACGTGGGCATCGACATCGAAAGCCTGAGCCGCGATTTCTCGGCCGTGGAACAGAAAGCCCTGTCCGAAGAAGAGATAGACGACCTTGCGGATGACGAAAAACGCAACAAGCAGCTTGCAATCTACTGGTGCGCCAAGGAGGCCATTTACAAAAGGATGTCGCAGAGCCGCGTGGATTTCGCGGAACAGATAGAAGTGGAAAAATTCTATCCGAGGGGCGAAGGCGAACTCGAAGCCACCTTCATACACAAGGACGGCTACGAAGACGAATTCGAGCTGGAGTACATGACTTTCGACGGGCATGTGCTGGTATGGCTGGTAGGATGAACAAGCGACTATCATCTTCCGATTCCAGCATACGCACAGAAAAAAGGGGGATGGCTTTCACTTTTTTGCAAGCTTTTTAGCCACCCCCAATTATTATTGAAACAGTCTTTTAACGCCTACTCTCAAAATATTTTTGCGCCGTTTCGCGAGGGACTATGCCCATGTCCGTAACTTCGCCGGTAGACATGTTTACTCGTTTCATATACAGATCGGAAGTAATCTCACCGTTATAACCGAAAGCGAACACGACATATTCAGGACGCGGGAAATAGTACGTAAAGGAATATTCCTGCCGGCCCTGGTACAATTTAAGGTACTCCCCGTTTATGGCGATAACATATTCCATGAAAGATTCAGGAGTCTCGCCCTCATAATCCTCTAACGGATATGCATCGAAATGGTAATTGACATTGTCAGCCGAAGGAGTGAATACCGCGTTTATCGCCTTTTCCTCGACGCTTGTGATCTCTATGCCGATTTCCAGATCCTCCTGTTGCGCGGACGGGGTCCTTTGCTCGAATTCGGCTATTTGCGTAGTCCGCTCGCCATACTCATCAACGCCGAATACCAATAAAGTATAATCCGTGTCGGCTTTCAGGTATTCCGGATTCACGACATCCGTATTCGAATTGAACGTATGCGTCCCGGAATGCAGAAGCGGAGTGTTGCTCCAATCCACTGCATCAAAATACACGAGATTGTAAAGCAGCCTCGCCACATAAACTTCAGGAGTATTAACCGACGTGAAGGCAGAAGATTCCTCAATCACGGCCAGATATCTTGTGGAGCCGTCGGATGGAACGACCGTAACATCCATCTCGGTCTGAGTGACATTGGTAAATTCCGCGCTGAAAGTGCATGCATCCGTTATTTCCGGCATAGGTACGACAAATTCGCGAATGGCCACATTTGATATTATGACGGCATCGTCCACACCGCAAGCGACAGCGTAATATTTGCCGCCCGCTATCAGATCATCGTAATGCGCTCTGCCTTCACCCGAATACGTCACATCTTCCCAGGAAAGTCCGTTATTGTATATGGCAATTTCCAACAGCCTGATCATTTCTTCCGCAGCGGACTGTTCATCCGGGAATTGGGAGAAGTCGCTTTCGCTGAATAGTGTCATGGCAAATCTGAAATCGGTATCATCCGTGGATACATTCAATGTCATCCTGTTGGAACGGAGTTCTTCCGCTTCAATCGTAAAGTCGGCTTCTTTAATCACAAGCTCTTTGGTACGGAACTCCTGAGTACCAATGGCACTGGTTCTAACCAAAGCGCCATCCTGAAGGACTGCCGCATAGGTATATACAACATACTCTGTTCCCGGCGTGCGCCCGGTTACATCCTCAGTCATCCCTCCTTGATAAAGAACATCGAAAGCCGTGATATACTCTTCAAGCGAGACTCCCAAAGCGTCGGCCCTTTCCTGATAAAAGGCGACATCGTCCGCAAACAGTGCGTCTTCACTCTCATACGAATCGAAAGTTTCCTTGTCCATGATAAAACTAATATAGGCAAGATCGTCATTTTCCGGCAACCATGTTATCCTAGCATAATAATAACTCTCGTGTACTATGTACATTTCAACAGGACATGCAGGCAATTCAGCCGGAGACTGCACGACGGACACTGTCACGTCTTCAGCACCTGTGTAAGACAGAAGTATTTCAGCCGTCCTTACACCTTCCATGCTTTCCCACGGGGAAACGGAGAAACCGACAGTCCCTCCATTGTCCGAAAGGGAGACCCAGTCCTCCGCACATGAAACGGACAATTCTGCGGTGTCCGAAGGGTTATCTATTGAATACGCAAACGAAAAATCCCCTCCTTCCGCAGGAACCTGAAACTGTACGGGGTCCACGGATATTACCGGAGCAACCGGTGTCGGAGGCTCCGGATATGGGTCCGGATCGGATTTTTCAGGGCTGCACCCGGCAAACATGAAAGAGAACAACAAAAGGCTTGGGTAAAAGAATCTTTTTATCATATTAATTTAATGGATTAAGAATTAATGAATCTCAAATGCTGTTTCTGCAAATTTATGCAAAATGGCAACGCATGAAACATGAACGGACATGGGAAAAATAGATATTTTAACAATTTTACAAATCCTCACCGCCCATTTTCGACGAATTCATCTCTTTCTTGTACCTAGCCGGAGTCAGCCCAGTCTCCTTCTGGAACACTTTAATAAATACGGACACTGAGTTAAAGCCCAATTCTTCCGCGAGGACTTTCAACTGGACTTGGTCTCCATGTTGTGAAATAATGTCGGCAGCTTCTTTTATCCTGTAAGAATTGACATATGCCGGGAAAGAAATCCCGGCGCATTTATTCACGGCCTTTGACAGATATGTACGGTTAGTCCCCAATATTTCAGACACCTTTTCAATAGAGATGTCTTTCCGGCGATACAATTTTTCCTCATTCATTTTATCTTCGAGTCGTGAGAAAAGGGACTTTACGACCTGCCCGGAATCATACTGCGCCGAAGACCCTGCATTGAAACGCGCGGCATAATTCCTGTACCTGTCGAAAAGCACTTTGTACATATTCTTTTGCCTCCTGTACATAACCCAGATAAAAAAGGCAGTAAAAACAGCCAGTACCATTATTGAGGCAATCATAAGGTTGTTTCTGTTAGCCTTCAGAAGTTCTATCTCTTTCAGATTCATGTCTTCGCGATGCGCCATGTTCTGATTGGCCAGCAACAGGCTGTCGAAACGGAACTCCATGGACTGGCTTGCCACGCTGTCGATCAGGAATGCGTATGATTTGTAAAAATCCAAAGCTTCCTTCATCCGGCCCTCACTGTAGGAAAGGTCTGCCACCCTCCTGTAAAGCTCTCTGCGAAATTCCATGTTTCCAGACTCCAACGAAATCTCCAGCCCCTTATGATAAAGAGAAATAGCCTTGTCCATCATCCCTTTGCGCTCCGCAAAACGGCCGTAATGCAGATACAGCATGGTAAGAGTTCCGGCCTCGGCATTGGCTGAATACGCAATAGCTTCATCATAATGTTTCCGCGCCTTGTCTGCGGCTGCTCCGCCTACCGAGGACGAATCCATCCCAGCATATATGTCGGCCAATAACAGATGGAGATCGGAATAGACAGACTCATAGCCGGACTCCCACGCAAGCCGCAATGCCTCCTCGGAATAAGCCAAAGCGGAATCAAGGCTGTCCGAAAGGAAGAGCATCTCTCCCATGGCGACATTGGCCATGCATACCGCAAGGCTGTCGGTGCCGGGAGAATGCGAAAGATTGAATGCATCCACGGCGTATCCCAGCCCGCGCTTGTCTGACCGCACATAATATATATGAACTATGTTCAGCAAAGCCGCTATCGAATTGTCCACATCGCCCGATTTCTTAGCTATGTCATGGCATTTCTGATAATAGTCAAGTGCCAACGGATAATTGTAATCGCGCTTGAGCGAATACGTGCCGCGCACGAAATTGTATGTAAGCAACATCCTCGGGTCAGTATTCACGGATATGAACGGGGATACGGCATCCATATATTTGCTTACTGAATCAGGCTCTTCCAAAGACAGAAAAGCCATGGACATCGTAATCCCGGAATACAGGAAAGCAGTAGTGTCTTTGTTATCCAAAGAAGCATGGAAATACTCCCGCGTATCATCTACCAAATCCGTATACCGTCCTTCTTTGTTGTATTCATTCCATACCGCCCTGAAAGAGTCAAGTTCCGCAGTGTAGCACCGGCCGGAAAAGGCTTCGGCCTCGAACGGAATAAAAACAGCAAATAAAAAAAGGGACTGAATCATCAGAGTCCTGTAAAACAATATCTGCTTTCTTTCTATCATCTTTTCACTTAAAAATCCGGCACTAAATTAATATTTTTGTATATTGCGTTTCCAATTTTAAAAAAGTTTTGATATGAAAATGCGTTTATTGTTTTCTTTATTGTCACTGTTAGTCAGCATCAGTGCATTGGCACAGACAAAAGTGCAGGATACGTTTTACGGGGTAAAAATACGCTCGTGCTACGATGATTTGAAAGCATCGGAAGATTTAAGAGAGATCATAAGAGATATCTACAAGTACGACAATTGGGGCTACCGGCACGCATACGACTGGGTCGACGGGGAAAAAGAACGGTTACGTTTTCCAAGAATGCTTTTCGGGGGAAGGACATGGGATTATTGCGAGTACTACTTCAACAATGATATGGAGTTCTACCAAATCAGGTTTTACAGCGGCAAAACAGAACCGGAAACCACGCGTAGCATGTATGACTCCCTTCAAAAAGATCTGTTGAAAAAATACGACGGGCAAAAGGGTATCGACATAAACGAAGACAGCGAATGGGAAGACGATCTGGCGATTTCGACCACTTTCACGGGGAACAACGGGATGACATGCGAACTGAAGTACTCATACGAAGCGGCAAACAACGGAAAAATGTACTATTACTGTTTACTGTACTATTATGATCCCGAAATGAAAGAAGCAGCCAAATACGCCTACATGGAAGAACTCTGACACATCGCCAATTCAAGGGCATATCTTGTGAAGTCATGAATCATATAAATCGTTAAGGACATGAAGAATATTATTTTATCAATGGCACTGGCTGTCTTGACGGCCATTCCTGCCATAGGGCAGACACGTATTCAGAACTGTTTCTACGGAGTGGAAATCCGCTCAAGCTACAATGAGATGAAAAACTGCCGGGAACTTCGCAAAGTAATCAACGACAAATACCGCAATTTTAATTGGATGAGGCGGCACGCGTATGACTGGGTGAATAACAAGGAGGAAAAAGTACGTTTTTCGAACATGTCTTTCGGAGGGAGAAGATGGGCATACTGCGAATACTATTTCAATGACGACAAGACATTTTACCAAATACGTTTTTATGACGGGGCAAAAGAACCGCAAGCCACACGGCGCACTTACGACAACCTGCTAAAAGACCTGAAGTCGAAATATCACGGACAGAGAGGCATTGAAATGACAGAAGATATACTATGGGAAGACGACCTGTCGATTTCGACCACTTTCACGGGGAACAACGGGATGACATGCGAGCTGAGGTACTCATACGAAGCGGCAAGCAGCGGAGAGATGTACTATTATGTATTTTTGACATACTACGACCAGAAGCTGAAGAAAGAAGCAAAATACGGATGGCTCGAAGAGTTGTAGGCAGTTCAATCCTGCACGCTTTTTGGAACAGTGTCCATGAATGCTGTCACACCGCTCTCCAAAGCCATCCACGCGCCACACTTTCAGACACGTCAGGACAATCGAGTAGGAGGAAAACGAAGTAGTTTTCTTCCTACTTTCGTTTTCCGACCTCTCACACCACCGTACGTGCCGTTCGGCATACGGCGGTTCCTTAGTGCTGATGCAATTTGACATATAAGTCCACAAGGCAAGGGTAGCCTTGAAGTTTTAGCCTCTCGTTATTCATGGCTCGGCATAGTATCGGACTTCCTGCCGTGTTCCAATATCCACCACGGGTATTGGCCCATTGCCAAGCCCGCCACCTGTCTATGCCACATCTCACGAGATTCCTGAACCTTGCGCCGACTCCACCCCTTCACGCTGGAGGGGGTGAAAGTCCAGGTGGTGCAGAATTTTGCATTTTTCGACAAAAAACACCCAAAACATTTTGCTGTTTCCGACAAAAAACATCCAAAACACTTTGCCGTTTCCGACAAAATTGGTAGTATTGCAAAAAATTCCGAAACATATATGGGTAACAGGATATTCAAACGTAAGATTTATGAGCGGATGCTAAAGTGGAAACATGAAAGTGACGGCCAAACCGCCCTTCTGATAAAAGGAGCAAGACGCATAGGAAAATCAACCATTGCAGAAACGTTTGCCAGGCAAGAATATGAATCATACATAATCATCGATTTTTCCATTGCGGACAATGCTGTCAAAGAACTTTTTCTGCACATTTCGGATCTTGACTTTTTCTTCCTGCGGTTGCAATCACTGACCGGAGTTTCCTTGCACCGACGGAAGTCCGTAATCATCTTTGATGAAGTGCAACTTTATCCACTTGCCCGTCAGGCCATCAAACATTTGGTAAAAGATCGCAGATACGACTATATTGAAACCGGGTCACTGCTTTCGATCAAGAAAAACATAAAAAACATACTAATACCGAGTGAAGAAACACGGATTTCCATGTATCCCATGGATTATGAAGAATTTCTATGGGCAATTGGAAAGACAAACTCATACGACCTGATAAGACATTCATTCGAAAATTCCAAGGCATTGGGTGAAGCTGTAAACCGCGAAATGATGAAGGAATTCCGCCTGTACATGCTTGTCGGCGGAATGCCGCAGGCGGTGAACGCCTATCTTGAATCAAACGACTTCTCGACCGTCGACAACATAAAACGGAACATCCTCGAACTGTATATCGATGATTTCCGGAAAATAGATCCGTCAGGGCGTATTTCACGCCTGTTTTCTTCAATACCGGCAGAACTGTCGCGCAATGCCATGCGGTACAAGGTAGGCAGTGTTATTGAAAACGCCACAGCATCGAGAATAAGCGAACTTTTAATGGACATGGCCGACTCCATGTGTGTGAACTTTGCCTATCACGCAAACGATCCGAATGTCGGACTCGCTCTTCATGCCGACTACAATCGTTTCAAAATGTTCCTCGCAGATACCGGACTGTTCGTAACTTTAGCCTTCATGGACAAGGATTATACTGAAAATGAGATATACCGAAAGCTTTGGGCCGACAGACTCGGTACAGATTTAGGCTATGTGTATGAAAACGCCGTGGCGCAAATGCTGAAAAGTGCCGGGAACGAGCTTTTCTATTATACTTTCAAGGAGACAAAACAGCAATCCGACATTGGGACGGAGTGCATTACTCGCAATTATGAGATTGACTTCCTGCTATCAAGGGACAATAAGATATGTCCTGTCGAAATCAAATCATCAGGATACAATTCACATAAGTCCCTTGACAGATTCCAGGAAAAATACTCAAACAGAATCCGGCAACGCTACCTGATATACACGAAAGACCTGAAGAAAGACAAAGATGTCCTATGCCTGCCGGCATATATGTCCTCCCTCGTCTGAGTAGGTATGCCGTCCTCGCAAGCGACAAGGATGCAGAAAGTATTGCGGTTATAACATCCTAATCGTTATATCAACATAGTTCATAGCAGTCTGAAAGCCCTTCTATCAGTTCCTGCCTCATTTGCATGAAGAGGCAGACAACATTTATCTGAACGAGCTGTAGTCCGTCAGGATGCGATTGAAAGCCGGACGGGGCTCCGTGATGTTTCCCAATCGAGTAGGAGGAAAACGAAGTAGTTTTCTTCCTACTTTCGTTTTCCGACCTCTCACACCACCGTACGTGCCGTTCGGCATACGGCGGTTCCTTAGTGCTGATGCA
>NZ_NFIV01000010.1 GCF_002159555.1 Muribaculum sp. An289 | reverse complement strand
AGGGGCTCCGAAACGGAGCCGAAAATATAAAAAGATGAGTTCGATCGGAAAAATTACCGGGACAGTCTGCCGATTGACTCATAATGACGGAATTAAACGACAGTCCCTATTTTAAGAATACATTGGACAGTTTTTCCACAGGTGGTGGGGATGCAGTAGGAAAGGTCCGGTCAAGGTCTGATATTATAAGGGAAAAAAATATTCTTCCGGGTGATGTCAGTGTGTCTTCAGATTCGGGTATGATAAGGATGGATGATGTCGTGGACAATGTCATGGTGGAAGGGTATTTCGGTTCTTACAGGTCCTTTATGTATGGACTCAGCCGTAATGATTACGGGAAGTGGGAAGAGGAGCAGCGTGATGATAATGTGGCGATGGAGCCGGTGACGATAAGGACTATCGAGCCGTTTTTATCGGATGATGAGGTGGCTTCTATTCTGAAGCAGAATCACCATTGGCTCAAGGAAAAACGCATTACGGACATTGAGCTTTGTGATGCTATCGACAAGACCTATATTCCACGTGTGGGAAAATCCGGGTATGCCCAGCTGACGACCAAAGAAGTGGAGGTGATTCGCAAACAGCTTTTGCAGATATTCCAATTCAGGATATCTTTCAAGCAACTGGATCGCTGTTTGCGTATTCCGTAACCTTTTACTTTTTTTTGGGGGCGGGGTTGGGGGTGGGAAGTGTAGCCTTTGTACTGGAATGTAGCCGGGGGAAAGTGCCCGGGATTCGCGGGGATTTGGTTCACTTTCCCTGCGGTTTTCCTGTAGTTCCCCTGTGTAGGGCACCTGTAGTGCCTTGTAGTGTGTGGACCATAGGGGAAAGTGCCCGGGATTCGCGGCAAATATGGTTCACTTTCCCGGCGGTTTTCCTGTGGTTTTCCTGTGGTTTTCCTGTGGTTTCCCTGTGTAGGGCACCTGTAGTGCCTTGTAGTGTGTGGACCATAGGGGGAAAGTGCCCGGGATTCGTGGGGATTTGGTTCACTTTCCCGTAGAGGTCACCGGGCTTTCAGGCTTTATGCAAACTAAGGGCTGTCAGGGCTGTACTCTGATAGGCGCTATAAAGGCAGCCGATTTTCCGGTTCCTGCCGGGGGAACCGTCGCATCAGGTTTTCCCATAGAAACCATCGTTCCCGCGATAGAGACTACTGTCCTTCCAGCAATACCGCTCGCAAAGAGCAAGGATAAGTTTTATACTAAACTCTCGCGATTACACCAGGCTTTACACCAGACTTTACATTAGGTGTCACATCAGGCTTCATATCAAGCCGTCACATCAGGCTTCACACCAAGGTTTCACACCAAGCTTCACACCAAACTTTTACACTAAGGTTTCACACCAGACTCTCGCCTGTCATTTCCGCAGGTTGAGGTATGCCCATCAATTTCAGTATCGTTGGAGCGACATCGGCCAGCTTGCCGTCGCGTACCGCCTTGATGTCCTTGTCAATTACGATGAAAGGTACTGGATTGAGCGAATGCGCCGTATTTGGCGTGCCGTCATCGTTTACCGCATGGTCGGCATTTCCGTGGTCGGCCGTAAGAAGGACCGTGTAACCGTTCCTGACTGCCGCGTTTACGACTTTTTCAACGCATGAGTCTACTGTACGCACGGCCTTGCATATCGCATCGTAAACTCCCGTATGGCCTACCATGTCTCCGTTGGCGAAATTGAGCACAATCAGATCCTGCCTTCCTGTGTCGAGTTCCTTTACAAGCGCTTCGGTAACCTCCGGTGCGCTCATTTCCGGTTTGAGGTCGTATGTGGCAACTTTAGGGGACGGTATAAGTATCCGTTCCTCTCCCGGGAATTTTTCTTCCCGTCCTCCAGAGAAGAAAAATGTCACATGGGCGTATTTTTCCGTTTCCGCTATGCGCAACTGTCTGCGGCCTGCCTTTGAAACGACCTCGCCCAAGGTCTCCTGCACGTTTTCCTTGTCGAACAGGATATGCAGTCCCTTGAACTTGTCATCGTAAGGGGTGAGGCAGCAATAGTAAAGCGGAATGGTTTTCATCCCGTATTCCGGCATGTCTTCCTGCGTGAGTACCTGGGTTATTTCGCGCGCACGGTCGTTGCGGAAATTGAAGAACACTACTGCATCGCCTTCCTCTATCGTGGCCGCTGGTTTCCCGTTTTCATCCACAATGACTATCGGCTTTATGAACTCATCGGTCACTCCGTTGTCGTAAGATGCCTGTATGCCTTCGGCGGCGGAACGGAACGCTTCTCCCTTGCCCTCCGTCATCATGTCGTAGGCAAGTTTTATGCGGTCCCATCTCTTGTCCCGGTCCATTGCATAATATCTCCCGCAGACAGAGGCTATTTTGCCGGTGGATGCCTTCATCCTGTTTTCAAGTTCTTCGATGAACCCTTTCCCGCTTCTCGGGTCGCAGTCGCGCCCGTCCATGAAACAGTGTACGTATACGTCTTTCAGTCCGTATGATGCGGCAACGGAGAGGAATTCATAAAGGTGTGACAGCGAACTGTGTACTCCTCCCATAGATGCGAGTCCCATGAAATGCAGTTTGCAGCCTTTTTGTGCAACGTAATCGTAAACGGCTTTGATTTCTGGATTGTTCAAGAAAGAATGTTCCCTGCACGCCATGTTTATTTTTACAAGGTCCTGGTAAACAACCCTTCCGGCACCTAAGTTGAGGTGTCCCACTTCCGAATTGCCCATCTGCCCGTCAGGCAGACCTACATATTCCCCGCACGCCATAAGGTGCGAAACCGGATATTTTTCCCTGAGACTGTCTATATAAGGCGTTCCCGCGGTATAAATTGCATTGGATTTGTCTTTTTTCCCTTCTCCCCATCCATCGAGAATCATCAATAGCACTTTCTTTTCCATATATATTTATTTTGAAAATCGGCACAAATTTACGTATTTGTGGCCAAAAATGGTAATTTTGCAAAAATAATGCAGAACTATATGGTTAAGAAAAAATCGGACAGGAACGATAGGTCTCCGGTGCAGGAGTTTGTCGGAAAAATTCAGATGACACGCGAAGGCAGCGGTTTTGTCATAGTAGAAGGCGAGGAAGAAGACATTTTCGTGAAACCATCGAAAATGCGCGGCGCATTGAACGGGGACCTGGTCAGGGTCGTTGTCCGCAAAAAGAAAGGCAGAAAGGAAAATGTCCGGAAAGGGAGGCGTTCTTCCCTCCATCGTGAGGGCGAGGTAATTGCCATAGTGGAGCGTTCCAGAAAACCTTTCGTCGGCATTCTCCAGGTCGTGGGCGAAAAGGCATGGGTGCTCATGGAGAGCCGTGTAATGCCGTATGACATATCGGTGCCTTATACTGAGGTGCTCCGTACCGGGGCTTCTTCTGGAGCCAAGGTCGCAGTCCGCATCGTGCGTTGGGACAGGAGGGATCCGGAGCCGGTCGGTGAAATAGTGGATGTGCTCGGGCTCCCAGGCGAGAACGATACCGAAATGCATGCCATTCTGGCGGAATATGAATTGCCTTACCGTTTCAGCGCCCAGGTGGAGGCTGCCGCCGATGCCATAGGCGACGACTTGAACGAGGCGGAATTTTCGAAGAGAAAGGATTTCCGCGATGTGCTTACTTTCACCATAGACCCGTTCGATGCCAAGGATTTCGATGACGCCCTTTCGGTGCGCAGGACTGGCAACGGCCTTTGGGAAATAGGGGTACATATAGCCGATGTCACGCATTATGTCCGTCCGGGTTCTACGGTGGATAAGGAGGCCTTGAGCCGCGGCACTTCGGTATATCTTGTGGACAGGACCGTCCCGATGCTGCCGGAAATACTTTCCAACAAGCTGTGCTCCCTCCGTCCGGGTGAAGACAAACTCTGTTTTTCGGTCGTATTCGTGATGAACGAAAAGGGTGCGGTGACGGACCGCTGGATGGGCCGTACCGTAATCCGCTCCGATTTCCGTTTCGATTACGATGCGGCACAGAGAATCATCGAAGGTGTCGTACCTGAAACTTATACCGAATTCGATCCCCGTCCGGACAATCCTCTGTATCCGGCATTGAAAGAGGCCATAACCGCTTCTTTCTCAATAGCGATGAAACTGAGGGAGGCCCGTTTTGCAGACGGCGCAATCAGTTTCGACCGGCCCGAGATGAAGGTAATCGTCGACGAGAAAGGCCGTCCTGTCGATGTCCGTCAGAAAGTGTCCAAGGAGGCCAATTGGCTGATAGAGGAGTTCATGCTGCTGGCAAACAGGACTGTGGCCACCGTGGTAGCAAAACTGAAGAAGACTTTCGTGTACCGTGTGCATGAGGAGCCGAATGCGGACAAACTCGATTCACTTAGGTCATTCGTAAGCAATTTCGGATATAAGCTCGGCCCGACCGACAATGGGCGGGATATAGCGGGCTCGCTGAACAGCCTGTTCAAGGAGGCGGAAGGAAAACCGGAGTCGGATGTCATTGAGATGCTGGCGTTGAGATGCATGGCCCGGGCGCATTATACTACGGACAATTGCGGCCATTACGGGCTCGCTTTCAGATATTATACGCATTTTACCTCCCCTATCAGAAGGTATCCGGACATGATGGTACACCGTCTTCTTGCAAAATATCTCGAAGGCGGACGTTCCCAGAGCAAAAAACATTACGAGGAGCTTTGCGAATACTGTTCCCAGCGCGAGCAGGTGGCGGCGGATGCGGAACGCACCAGCATAAAGTACAAACTGGTGGAATTCATGCAGGACAAGGTCGGATATGAGTACGACGGGATGATTTCCGGGCTTACCGATTGGGGCATGTATGTGGAAATCGATCCGACGAAAATCGAAGGCATGGTGGCCCTCAGGGACATAGCCGGAGACTATTATGAATTCGATGAGAAAAATTACCGGATAATAGGAAAACGTTCCCGCCGTGTCTTCGTGCTCGGGGACAGGGTGAGAATCAAGGTCACCCGTGCCAATCTTGAACAGAGGCTTCTCGATTTCGAACTGATACAGCTCGAAGAGCATAATGACAAGGCCGCCGGAGCTTCCGGCCGGCAGCCCGAAGGGCGGAAATCAGAAGGGCGGAAATCAGAAGGCCGGAAATCCGGGGAAAGAAAATCCGGAGGAAAGAAGTCCGGTCGGAAATCTTCCTAAGAGGCGCGTTACCGTTCAAGAGTTGCGTTTGCCGTTGGCGATGTTTTCGCAGGCTTCTTCGAGCAAGTCCAGGACGTATTCGAACCCCTCCCTTCCCGAATAATACGGGTCGGGTACGTATGTGTCGGTGCGGTCTTCGTTGAAGAAATCCCTGATTCGTACGACTTTGTTTTCGCTTTCGGTATCCGGAGCCATCATCCGCAGCGTTTCATAGTTGTCATCATCCATGGCGACTATCATGTCGAAATCCAGAAAATCCACGATGCTTACGGGCCTTGCCCTGTGGGTGAGGGAGTATCCCCTCTTCCCGGCGGCCGCATGCATCCTTCTGTCAGGAAGTTCTCCCTTATGTCCCGAATAGGTCCCGGCCGAGTCTATCTTCCAGTCCTTGCCCGCCTTTCTTGTGATTGTGCGCAGTATCTCTTCTGCCGCCGGAGAGCGGCAGATGTTTCCCAGGCACACGAAAAGAATCCTTGTGTTGTCCATAATCCGTTTTAATTGCCGGCAAGTTACGTATAAAACCGAAATAATTGTTTACTTTTGCTTCCTGTTGCCAGAATTGAAGTATTATTTTAATAAAAAAATATCATGAAAAAGATGATTTTCATTGCAGCGGCTCTGATTCTTTGCATCCCTGCCATTTCAAATGCACAGCCCAAGGCCATCGGCGGAAGATGGGGATCTTTCGGGCTTGAAGCAAGTTACCAGCATTCAGTGGCTGCCGGCCAGAACGGTTTTCCTAATTTCTTCGAGGCGGATTTCGGTCTCGCCTACTGGGGCGGAGTCGGCGCCGTGGTTACGGGAACCTACAACTTCGTTTTTGCAAAACCGGTCTGGACCGCACGCGGCGAGTGGGAGTGGTTCGCCGGCCCGGGATTGTCTTTGGGCTATCAGCGTGGTTTCGTCATGGGTGTGACCGGACAGGTAGGGTTTCACTACACTTTCGACTTCGGACTTCAGTTGGGCGCAAGCTTCCGCCCTATCTTCGGCTTCGGGGTCAATAGCAACGGGGCGAGATTCTGGGATACGGCGCTTTATTCCGGTCTGGTTCCTGCTGTTTCGGTAAGATATGCATTCTGACGGACCCGTTATGCGTTTGAACAGATACGATTTGCTTTTCGCTGCCGTATTGCTGCTGGTTTTCCTGCCCTTTTTTCTGATAAGGCCGCTTTACGAAGTATACGAAACTTTCAATTCGGCTCATGGAATGGTCATGAGCTTCATCAAGTTCGCACTTCTTTCCACGCTCGGGGAGATGCTCGGGGCAAGAATCAGCCGCGGTCGTTACTGTCCCGAGGGATTCGGCGTGGTGCCTAAGATGATAGTGTGGGGAATACTCGGCATGGGTATCAATATGGCCATGATTATTTTCTCGAATGGTGTCCCTGTCTTCCTCGAATATATGGGTTACAGTGATGCTGGGGCCGATTTTGCAGGCGGTCTGACTTGGGGGAAAGTACTTGTGGCTTTCTGCATATCGGTGGCGATGAACTCGATTTTCGCCCCGGTCTTCATGACATTGCACAAGATTACGGACATACACATTGCCGACAACAAAGGTTCCCTGAAGGCCCTGATACGTCCTATCCCTATGGCTGCCGTGTTTTCGAGAATCGACTGGAAGGCCCAGTGGGGTTTCGTGTTCAAGAAAACAATACCCCTGTTCTGGTTTCCGGCCCATACGGTGACTTTCCTTTTGCCGGCAGGAGCGAGGCCTTTGTTCGCGGCTTTGCTCGGTGTGGTCCTCGGGGTACTGCTTGCGGTGGCCGGAAGGAAAAAATAAAAAAAAAGCCGCGTCCTGCACGTATGCAATCATGCGCAGGCCAGAAGGAATACGGCGGCCGCCACGGTTGCCGTGAATGCGGCATATATGTTCTTACGGTACCGGATCATAGCCGGAACCTCCCCAGGGATGGCATCTCAGTATCCTTTTCAGGGCCAGCCATCCTCCTTTCAGCGGCCCGTATTTTCTGAGGGCCTGCAATGTGTATGTCGAACAGGTGGGTGTAAATCTGCATGTCGGCGGTTTCAGCGGGGAAATGCACAGCTGGTAGAATCTAACCAAGGCTATCAGGGGAAGAGCCGCCGTTTTCCTTACTGTGCCCTTCCATCCCGCGGACCGGCTCCGCGAGTTTTGAGAGGAGTTCCCTGACCCCGTTTCCGATATCTTCCGATTGCCGTACATCTTTACCCATATATATGATAAGCATGTCGCACCCTTCTTCCGTTACGGGAAGGAGTTCCTTGTTCATGCGGTATGCTTCCCTTATCCTTCTTTTCAGCAGGTTCCTTTTTACGGCCCGTTTGAATGATTTTTTCGGGACCGATATCATCAGCCTGTTGACTTTTTTCCCGTTGCGGCTCTTGAAACAGCATTTGAACCCTCCGGCGAAAATGTATTTTCCCTCCTTGAAGAGCCTCTGCATGTCGTTCTTCAAGTATATTCGCTCGGATTTGCGGAACTTTCTGTCGGGCGGCCGCGGTACGTCCGCATCAGTTTTCATCATGATGCGATGCGAAGTACAGGCTCAGTGCCCGTGCAATGGACGGGGCTTCCGGAGTAGGGGCCTCGACTTCCACGCTCAGTCCGTATTCGGACATGGCCTTTGCAGTCGGCTTTCCGAAGGTCGCGAAAAGCATGCCCTCCTGCTTGAAATCCGGGTATGACTCGAACAGGGACTTGATATCGGACGGATTGTAAAATACAATCATCTGATAGCGGCTCATATCTATCGCTTTCAGGTCGGTGTACACTGTCTTTATGAAAACGGCCGTTTTCGTTTCAAGGCCTGCCGCAGCGAGCATGTTTTCGAGGTCATGGCTCGCATTGTCCGACTGGGCGATCAGGAATTTCTCCCCCTTGTGCTTCGGCCCTATCAGCGATATTATCGAGGATGGGGTGCCGTCTCCGTAGAACACCTTGCGTTTGCGGTAGACGATATGTTTCTGGAGGTACATTGCCACGGCCTCGGATACGCAGAAGTATTTCATCGAGTCCGGAATGGTTATCCTGAGTTCTTCGCAGATTTTGAAAAACGAATCGATAGTGGTTCTTCCCGTGAACACTATGGCAGTATAGTCGAGGATTGAAATCCTCTGCGCCCTGAATTCCCTTGCGGAAATGGTTTCCAGTTTGCAAAAAGGATGAAAATCGACCTCTACTCCATATTTCGAAACAATCTCATTGTACGGCGACCCGTTGGCGGGAGCCGGCTGGGCAATAAGTATTTTTTCTATTTTCATGTCCGGTTATAACAAAAATCTTTTATGCAAACATTATAAAAAATTTTCTGTCGAAATCATTTCAGCAGCAATGCCGGTAGAACGACAATGGCGGCCGGAATTATTTCAAGGGTGCAAAGGTACAAAAAAGTAGAATATGCAGAGCGGGAAGTTTGTATGAAAATTTGTATTTCGCGGATAAAAAAAATCAGATATACCAGCGCGAGCCCCGCCAGAATGGCTTTGCGGGCCATTTCCGGGTCTTTCCCTCCGAAAACATAGAAGCAGGCGGCGATTATGTATGCGAAGGCCGTCGCAATGGTAAAATATGTGTAGGAGGTCCCTCTTGCGACCTTGTATGTGCGTTCCTTTCCCGCGGTCCTTATGAAAACGGCAGTTGCCGCCGTGCGGTATGCCCAGAGCATGATTATGAATGAGGCCGTGATTGCAAGCATGGCTTCCGGACTCTGCCCGATTCCGGGAAGTGCGTATGGTATCAGTCTGTATCTTGCCCCGATTATGGTCATGGACAGTACCGAAATCAGGGCCACCCTGTTCCTTGTCGTGCGGATATGCAGGCTGTCCTCGATGTTGAAGTTTTCCTTTACGCGCACGAAGGCACCAAGGAGCGAAGGCGTTATGGCCACGATTTTCCTGAGCGATACCAGTAATATGAGCAATGTTGCCGCTATTGTCCCCTGGATCCAGGCCGAATCCCCCCATTCCGCCGTGAAGAATTTATCTTCGTCCGTCGTTCCTCCGTCTGCCGGCACGCTTTCGCACAGCCGGCCTCCCCAGGCCTCCGCTATGCTCCGGCATGTCGTAGCGCTGTCGGTCCGATATTCCAGTGTGTCGCTGTGGAAAACGTTGTCTTCCATGATTTTCAGTTACCCCTTTTCGCTTTGTAACCCGCTGCGGTCAGCAATTCTGTCACCTTGTCCCGGAAGTCTCCCTGGATGAGGATTTCCCCGTCTTTGACGCTTCCCCCGACGCCGCACTTGGTCTTCAGCATTTTCCCGAGGGCGGCAAGGTCTTCCTCCCTGCCGACAAAACCCGTTATCAGCGTGACCTGTTTTCCTGAACGGTTTCTGCGGTCTATGCCCACGGTCAGTTTCTGTTTTCCCGGTTCGAGGGTTTCCGGCTCCTCCTCCGCGTATTCGGTATATTTGAAATCAGGGTCGGTCGAATAGACAACCCCTGTCCTTTTTTTCCAACTGTTGTCTGACATCGCTTCGTATCTTTCTTGCAAAATTAAGAAAAATCCGTCAAGTTTTCCGGAAAATCGGAAACAGTTGTTATATTTGCATATTTGTGGAATATTGGAATAAACAAAATACGCATCAGTACATGGATAATAAGAGATTTACTCTTGTCAACAGGATTATCGCCGCTGTCGTTCTTGCGGCTTCCTCATTGGTATACTTGCTGACGATAGAGCCGACGGCCAGTTTCTGGGATTGCGGCGAGTTCATAGCCTCATCATACAAACTCGAAGTCGGGCACCCGCCGGGAAACCCTGTCTTCCAGCTTTTTGCGAGATTCTTTACCATGTTCGCCTCTCCGGAGAACGCCGCCATGGCGGTGAATGCGATGAGCGCGATTTGCTCCGGACTTACGATATTTTTCCTCTATCTTACGATTGTACACCTTGCGAGGAGGATTATCGTCCGTGAACAGAACGGCACCTATTCGGTGGCATCGGCCATAGCTGTATTCGGTGCCGGTGTCGTGGGTGCGATGGCCTACTGTTTTTCGGATACTTTCTGGTTTTCGGCGGTGGAGGCCGAGGTCTATGCGATGTCGTCCCTCCTTACCGCGATGGTCTTCTGGGCGATGTTTGCCTGGTACGACCAGGCGGACGAGCCTTATGCCAACAGGTGGATCGTGCTGATTTCGCTTCTGATGGGACTTTCGATAGGGGTGCATCTGCTGAACCTGCTTACCATCCCGGCCCTTGTTTTCATTTATATTTACAGGAAAAGGGACAGAATCACTTTCTGGCAGGGAGTGAAATATTTCGTCGTTTCCGTAATCCTGCTCGCGGTAATACTATACGGTGTCATACCGTTGCTGCCTAAGCTGGCGGCCTATGTCGACTTGCTGTTTGTCAACTCCTTCTCTCTTCCGTTCAATACCGGGGCCGTTTTCTTCATGGTCGTGCTGCTCGCCCTCTGTTTCTGGGGACTTTTCAGGACGATGAGAAGCGGAAAGGCGATGGCGAACCTGGTGCTTCTCTGTTTTACCGCCATCACCATAGGCTTTTCCCTGTTTTCGATAGTAATCATAAGGTCTTCTGCAAATACCCCTACGAACGAGTACCAGCCTGACAATCCGTTTACTCTGATAAGGTATCTCGCGCGTGAGCAATACGGGAGCCAGCCGTTGGTTTACGGGCAGTATTTCGGGGCACCTTCGGATGAATACAAGGTGAAGAAGTACTACACTCCTCTGGACGGCAAGTATGTCAAGACAGATGCTCCGGCCGAGCCGGTATACACTTCGTCCGGCAAGATGCTTTTCCCGAGGATGTGGAGTTGGGAAGACCGTCATGTGAACGTGTATCTGGCATATATGGGAGACAGGGGCAAGACCGTTCCCGGTGCAAAATACAAGAAGCCTACGTTCATGGACAATCTGAGTTTCTTCTTCGATTACCAGATGAACTGGATGTACTGGAGATATTTCATGTGGAACTTTGCCGGAA
Source organism: Muribaculum sp. An289 (assembly GCF_002159555.1). GTDB lineage: Bacteria > Bacteroidota > Bacteroidia > Bacteroidales > UBA932 > Merdivivens > Merdivivens faecigallinarum. The sequence goes on along the minus strand of NZ_NFIV01000010.1, from coordinate 55,761 downwards.
GGCAGAACGACCTGCACGGAGAGATGTCGGGAGACCCGTTTGCCGGCAACTGGGAATCGGGCATAGGCTTCATCGACAGGCTCAGGCTCGGCGACCAGAGCGAGGGCCCGGATTACATAGTGGACAGCAAGGCGAAGAACCACTATTTCATGCTTCCTCTGATTCTCGGAATAGCCGGATTGCTTTACCAGTTCTACCGCGACAGGAGGGGCTGCTGGGTTACTTTCCTCCTGTTCATAATGACGGGAATCGCGATAGTGATTTACCTCAACCAGCCTCCTTTGCAGGTAAGGGAGAGGGACTATGCATACGCGGGCTCGTTCTATGCCTTTTCGATATGGATAGGTCTCGGAGTACTCGCCCTGTATGCCCTTTTCAATAGATGGCTCAAGAAACGCAGGGAGATTTCGGCAGGGGCGGCCGTGGCGCTTTCGCTTTCGGTGCCGATTATCATGGGATGCGAGAACTGGGACGACCATGACCGCAGCAACCGCAGGACGGCGGTGGAGATGGCGGCCAACCTGCTTGAGTCGGTCGGGGAGAACGGCATCCTCATAACCCACGGGGACAATGATACCTTCCCTCTCTGGTATGCCCAGGAGGTAGAGGAAATAAGGAACGATGTGCGCATAGTCAATACGTCCCTGCTCGGTACGGACTGGTACATAGACCAGATGCGTTCCAAGATAAACAACTCGGATGCAATCAAGCTGACGACTCCGCGTAAGGAGTATCTGTACGGTACGAACGATGTCGTGTATGTCGAGGACATGGCCGGAGGCCCGGTTTCCGCAAAAGACGTCATGCGGCTTTTCAATCATCCGGACATGAAGATAAAGCTGACGAGCGGCAAGCCTGTGAGCTGTATCGTGGCGAAAGAGATAGTCGTGCCTGTCAATAAGGAAAACGCGCTGAAATACGGAATTGTGGATGAAAAATACGCGGATCTGATAGAGGACTCAATCGTATTGAAAATCCCTGAAAACGATGTGTTCATAACGAAACAGGACTTCATCATCATCGATTTGCTTTCCAATTATGAATGGGACAGGCCGATTCACATGCTGAATCTCGGCGGAACTCTGAAACTGGGACTCCGTTCATATCTGGAATACAACGGCTTTACCCACAAGCTCGTACCTATAAAATCCTCTACCACCTATTCTTCGGACGGCTTCTACGATCCGGACAATCTGTATCATCTGGTAAAGGACGTTTACAGGTGGGATGCGCTGAAGGACGACTATTTCGTGGATTACATGAATCTTTCGACTTTCTCGGGCATGCTTCCTCAGCGCCAGATGTTTGTCAAGGTGGCCGACGCCCTGATCGAGGCCCGAGAGGATGAAAAGGCGGAAGAAGTACTCGATATGAGTTTCGAATGTGTTCCTGTGGACAAATATCCGCTCGACCTGACTTATCTCAGGACGGCGAACGAATTGTCGGTTTTAGATATGATTTCCGCGTACCTGAAGATAGGGGCGGATGAAAAGGCGGACAGGCTCGCTTCCGCATTCTGTACGGAACTTCTCGAATCGGTGAAGCTTTTCGGCAAAAACATAGCCAATTATTCGGCTTCGGAAAACCTCGGTTTCGTAAGGGATTACTATTTTTCCGTGCTCGACCTGCTCTATACGGCCGGGCATGATGAATTGGCTGACAATCTCCAGAATGAGTTCAAGGCGATTCTGGAAGTCCTTATAGGCTCTCCGCAATAAGAAGCCTCCTAAGAAACTGCCGCAGACGGTTATAGACTCTTATAGACTCTTTTTATAGAACCTTTCTATGAAAGAGTCTATATTTTTTTCGCCTTTGAGCAGGAGGTTGAGTTCTTTCTCGGAAACATTGTCCGTGTCCAGAAGGATGAGCCCGTCCACACAGTAGTTGAAAAGAGGGTCTACGTTGAAATCGATGACCTTTACACCTATTTTCAGATATCTCTTTATCAGGGAAGGAATCCTCATCTTGCCGTTGCTCAGGGCCATGATATACCGGTCCGTATGCTCGATGGAGTCGCATTTGTCCAGAAGAAGGTCGTCGATGTTTACCTTTTCGACACGGTTCTTGAAGCGGTGTTCCGGGTCGATGAGTTTCCTCATGGACGGAAGCCCGAAGTTTTCCGAAAGGTATTTTACGAAAATGCTCTTATAAAGGTCGGGATACCAGCTGCTTATGCTTACGGGCCCTATCACGTACCTTACTTCGGGATAGCGCATGGTCGAAAAGAGTATGCCTTTGATGAGGAGCATCAGCGGAAAGATTTCCTTCTGATATTCGGAAACGACGAAGGACCTGCCGAGTTCTATGGACTGTTTCAGCGTTTCCTCCATCCCTTTCCTGTAGTGGAACAGCGTATCCACGTAGAAGCCCGAAAGTCCGAAGTCCCGGACTATCTCGGAGCCTATGCCGATACGGTAAGCACCGGCTATCTTCCTTTTCGCCACATCCCAAAGCACGAGATGCTTGTAATAGACATCGTATTCGTCGGTGTCGCAAGACTTTCCGGTTCCTTCGCCGATTTCCCTGAAGGTGATTTCGCGTAACCGGGCAAGTTCATACATGATTGTATGGTATTCCCTGTATGTGAGCAGGAAGACTTCGTATCCGGCGGTCTCGAAGAGCCTGTTTCCGTTGGCCCTGGCCTTGTCTATGTCCCATTCGATTTCCGCCTGGCTTTTCCCCTTTACTATCGGTTTGAGCGGCCCGTCGTCCAGGAACTCGTTGGTCGCCGGGATATTGGCCTCCAGGGCGTAGCACCGTGCATACAGGTGTCTGGACAGCATCTTCCTGTCGGCGAGCGCGGCTACATCGGCGGCGCTGACGGCTTTCCCTATCTTCAGGACGGCCGTGCGTTTTCTCGCTTTGAGGAATTCCCTCGGCAGGAGGGCCGTGCGGAGATACGGGTTCAGGCGGCCTGCGAGATGGAAGAGCCGGCTGTTCTGCCCGTGGAAGTATACGGGAATTACCGGACATCCGCTTCTTGCAATCAGCTTCATTGAAGAATTTTCCCAAGGGATATCCCTTGCCATGACCCTTCTGGAAAACAGCTTTTTATAAAAATCCTTTTTCGGTATCGTCGATACTTCCCCCGCCGGGAAAATAATCAGCAGCCCTCCGTTTTCAAGATGCCTTATGGCCTGTTTCATTCCCGACGAGCTCCCCGGGGCCCATTTCGCCCCCCTGAACGGATTGACCGGAAGGAAATCGTCAGAAAGCGGACCTATCATCGACAGTATGAAGTTGGTCATGACCTTCACATCGCTTCTGACATGGTGGACGGCTTCGTAAAGCAGCAGGCCGTCGGCTCCCCCGAAAGGATGGTTCGACACTATCACGGCGGCCCCTTCGGCCGGAATATTCTTTATATCGTCTTCGGATATCGTGCATTTCAGCTTGAAACGCTCTATGGCGGCACGCACGAATTCGATTCCTTTCAGTTCGGATATCGGGCGGTAATCCCGGTTGATTTTGGCAAAGCCCATTGCATAGTACAGTATGTTTGATGCAAGGCCTCTTAATGGATTCTTCTGCCCGATAACTTTTCTGATATCGGATTTATTGATTACATTTGTTTCCATTTATGCCCGTAGGTAGGTTTTAGTATTACCTGCAAAGATAATAAAAAAGTGGATATAAGAGAGAGGATAAAACTGTTGCCTAACGCTCCCGGGGTCTACCGTTTCTACGATTCGGCAGGCGAGGTGATATATGTCGGAAAGGCGAAGTCCTTGAAAAACAGGGTGGCCCAATATTTTGTGCCTCCCGACAGGCTTACTCGCAAGACAGCACTGATGGTGTCGAAAATAGCGGATTTGCAGCATACCGTGGTGGACAGCGAGTCCGATGCCCTGCTTTTGGAAAACAATCTGATAAAGCAGTACAAGCCCAAGTACAACATCCTTCTCAAGGATTCCAAGACCTATCCGTGGATTTGCGTGACAGACGAGGATTTTCCGAGGATTTTCCTTACGCGCAGGTTCATAAAGTCCAACGGTACGTATTTCGGGCCGTACAGTTCGGTGCGCCACGCCCGCAGCCTGATAGAGCTGTTCGAAAACCTTTTTCCTCTGCGGGACTGCCGGAACAGGTTCACCCAGGAAAGCGTAAGGTCCAAGCCTTTGCGCCCGTGCCTCAATTACCATACTGGAAAATGCAAGGCCCCGTGTGCGGGCTTGATTTCCAAAGAGGAATATAACGAAGGCATATCCGAATCCGTGCGGCTTCTCAAGGGTGGAGGAAGGGAGATGATAAGGCGTTATACCGAAAGGATGCAGGAGGCTGCCGGGCGGCTGGCCTTCGAGGAAGCAGAAGATTACCGCAAGAAAACGGAACTGCTGAAAAAACACTATGACCGCTCGCTGATAGTGAGTGCGGACATAACGGATTTGGACGTGTTTTCTATGATTTTCGACGGCTATACCGGATACGGGAACTATCTCAGGGTAAGGCAGGGCTGTATCATCCAGTCCATGAATCTTGCGTTAAAAATGAATATCGAGGAAGAACAGGAGGCCATGCTCGAATCTTTCATAGCCGAGATTTCTTTCAAATTCGGAGACTTGTCACGTGAAATACTCGTGTCACAGCCGATAGGCATGGAGATGCCGGGCAAGGAAATCCATGTGCCCCAGCGCGGCGAAAAAGCCGGCCTTGTCGAATTGAGCCGCAAGAATGCGGCCGCTTTCAAGTTCGACCTGATGAAACAGGAGGAGCATGTCAATCCGGACGAATATCATGAGAAGGTAATGGAGCAGCTGCGGAATGCCCTTGGAATGGAGAAGCTCCCGCGCCATATAGAATGTTTCGATAACTCCAATATCCAGGGGACGAATCCCGTGGCATCCTGCGTGGTTTTCAGGGACGGGAAGCCGAGCAAGTCCGATTACCGCCATTTCAATATCAAGACAGTCGTCGGGGCCAACGATTTCGCTTCGATGAAAGAAGTCCTCACCCGCCGTTATTCGAGGATGCTCCGTGAAGGGGAGGAACTGCCGGACCTGATTGTGATAGACGGGGGGAAGGGGCAGCTGTCCTTTGCCTGCGAGGCCCTTGCCGAACTCGGGATTCTGGAAGACGTTACGGTGGTCGGGCTTGCCAAGAGGCTTGAAGAAGTGATAATCCCCGGCGACCCCTATCCGCTCTTTCTTGACAAGAATTCTTCCGCGTTGAAGCTGATGATGCAGATTCGCGATGAAGCCCACCGTTTCGGCATCACCCATCATCGAAACCGCAGGAGCAAGTCCCAGATAGAATCACGTCTGAGGGACATTCCCGGAGTCGGGGAGAAGACCGAGGAGACGTTGTTGAGGCGTTTCGGAAGCGCGTCCCGGGTGGCTAACGCAACGTATGAAGACCTCACGGCCGCCGTAGGCAAAAATCTGGCAACGAAAATTCTTAAATTTTATAATAAGGAAATCCAATAACGGGAATAATGGGAAGATTGGGAAAATTTTTCAAAAGCGGTGTTCTCGCCCCATTCGATTATTTTTTGATAATCGGCATAATTGCGGCGAATCTCATTCACTCGATTGCGGCCGGCCAGGTCGATTTGCTCGGCTCGGTAGCCGGGATTGCCGGGGTAGTCTGTGTTGTACTTGTCGCCAAGGGCAATATATGGAATTATTTTTTCGGGGTGATAAATGTTTCGCTGTATGCCTGGATATCCTTCAAGTCGGATTTGTACGGAGATGCCGCCCTGAATGCCCTGTACTATTTTCCGATGCAGTTCATCGGCCTGTGGCAGTGGCGCAGGCGGGGTGCGACGGATGACGTAAAGGCGGTAAGGGCCAGGAGGATGACTACGGTGCAGAGGGTGTTGCTTGCCATCGGCTGCATAGTTCTGACGGCCGTTGTCGGGCTTATCCTTGACAAGGTAGGGGACCCTCAGCCGTACAAGGATGCCGCGACTACCGTTCTCTCGGTAATAGCCCAGGCCCTTATGGTGGCGGCCTTTGCCGAGCAGTGGGCGCTTTGGATTATAAACAATGTCATAAGCATAGCCATGTGGGTGGTCTGCACGGTCGAAGGCGACAGCCATGCTTCGCTGATGGTGCTGATGTGGGTGTTCTATCTGATGAACTCCGTAAACGGCTGCCGGGTATGGCTCAAATCCGCGCGTGAAGCGGAATCAGTCGAATGATGCGCTGAACAGGAAGCCGGCATAGAACCTGTCCGTCCCGGGAAGCCGGGCAAGCAGGCTCCCCCCGTTGTATGCGAGCCTTGTCCCTACTGAAAAACTGTAAGGGAGATTTAATATGTGTACTTCGAAGGTTATGTCGCCTCCTGCGGAAAAACATTCCCCGCTATTTCCTCTGTCGTGGCTGAAGGCGATATCAAAAAACGGGGTCAGTACCGCACGTTTGAAATAAAGTATTCCCGGAATGGAGATGTCCCCGAGATAAACCGGGACTGCATAATCGGCCGTTGCCAGGGTTCCGCATGACGGATTGAACAGGTCCTGTGCGTTCCCGGAAAGTCCCCGCGGTGCGAGTGAAATATTCCTCGTTGCAAGAGGCTTTTTCTGCAAGTCCCTTACGTGCAGCACGCTCAGTTTTATGCCCTGGTTCGCGATTCCCGGCAGATAGCCGTAAACATATCCGTAAACCCTGTCCCCTATATAACGTCTCATGTTTCCGGTCCCTGCCAGTCCGGCCTCGATTCCGAATCCGTATTCCGGATAGACGGCCGCCACCGGTGTCTGTCTCATCTGGTAATATCTCAGCGATGCCGTAAAATTTACGGCATACCGGTAGCGCTCGTACATTTTCCCGCCGTCTATGGCGGTGATTATTTCATATCTGTCATTGCTGAACCCCGCCGAAACCTGCGGTATGAGCCCCCTTGACCATCCCCCGTAGTTGAAAGCGAAGGGAACGTATGCGCTGAGGCTTATCTGTAGCGAAGGGTCCCTGTAAGGGGATTCGCTCATTGTCGACGACGTTTCTTTCTCGATTAAATCCACAGTGTTGCGGATGAAGGCGCGGGGGTTGAATTTCGCATTGAGCTCTATCACCGGGTACAGCCCCGAGTAAGTAAACCGGAAGGCTCCCCCGTGCCTTTTGTTTTTATAAAAATATCCCAACATGGCCTGTGCGGTTCCGAGGTGGTTTTGCGACCATACGGCGGCTCCTATCGATGCGGTCTCGTTGAGGGCGTCGAAACTCAAGGTACGGAGATTGTCGGTGTCGAAATAGAACGGGGCCCAGGAATGGATGTTGAAAATATGTCCGGCCTTGCCGTATCTTTTCTTTACGAATGAGGAAGTGTCGGGCTCCCTTGCGAAAAGGCTGTCCGGAATCTGTGAACGAGCTGTCCGGGTTATTTCTTCCGTTATCGGGTTGCGCCAGATGCTGTCCGTTACCGGCAGGGTTTTCCCGTCCCCGAGGCTTACGTGCGGCAGATAACCTTTCGTTCCCAATTTTGAAAAATACAGTTTCCCGCCGGCGGTGTCGAATACATACGATTCCATTCCGTAAGGGGTGGAGAGGAACCTCCTCGTTTCCCCGGTCGCGATATCCGTTCCATACAGGTCGTTCACCCCGTCGCGGTCGGAGACATACATGATATTGTTTTCGTATTTTCCTATTTCTGAAAAATTTACATACTCTTCCGCCAGGAATCCCCGGGTTTCCCCGAGCACGATAATCTCCGCTTTGCACGAGTCTGTCCTGTATACGGGCGTTTCCCATATTCCCATCCCCCTGTCGGTAATTCCGAGCGAATAGATGCCATCCTCCGCCCATACGCTTTCCGTGAACCTTATTCCCCGAGGCAACCGGAGACGGCAGGCGGTTTTCCCGTCATCGGCATTTAAGACAACGAGAAAATATTTTCCGTCCGCGGCATATTCCGTCGTCGCGAGATATTTTCCGTCGTCCGAAACCGCGACATTCCAGAACCTTTCCCCTCTTGTCAGGCGGTGTTTGCGTTTTTCCTTCAAATCATAGGAAAATATGTCCGAACTTTCCTTCAGGCTCCATCTTTCGTCGCTCACCGCCTCTGTCCAATAGAGCGTTGTCCCGTCCGGCGCGGATGAAAGCCAGCTTGCATTGTATGAAAACGGGATGATTTTCCGTTCTTTCCCGCAGCTGTCTACCGATACGAGGACGTATGGCTGGTGCAGCGAATGCTTGACATAATATATTTTACCGTCATATCCTTGGGTACCCCCGGAATATTCCGTATATCTCCGCGGTTCTTTGACTGCCATCCTGCTTGCGGTGGCTTCGGGACGTCCGGCGGCGGCTTCCTTCCAGATTTTCGTATAAAGTGCGACGGCTTCCCGGTGGAGTTCCCTCTTGGTTTTCCCCGTGACCTTTTTATAGGCGTAATTGTTTACCCACGGGATATAGGGGCGGCGGCGTATGGTTTCAAGGATTTTTCCGTAATAACCGTAATCCCCTGTAAGATAGATGATATAACTGTTCAGCAGGTAGCCGTAGGCATAGTTGTCCGGTGTGTAATGCCTGTAAGAGCCGACTATCCATCTGTCCCTGTTGCGGAAATCCCCGTTGTCGAAAGCGGCCATGTAGTAGCTCATGAACCGGGCCTCGCGCCCTCTGCCTCCTTCGGACAGCACGGTCTCGGTCACTACTGCATCCCCTTCATACATGAATGTGTTCTGGTAGAGTCCGAAAAACAGCCCTGCCGCCTGTTGGCCGAACAGCCAGTTGAACGGTTTGAAAACGCTTCCCGTAAAATTGTTGATGTGCCCTATGTGCCGGCTTTCGTGCATGGCGAGATGCCTGCTCCACGGCACTGCCGATGGGGAGTATCCGTCCGGGGTCGTGAGCATTTCGATTCTTTTTGGGGCCCACATCACCATTCCGTTGGGAGTCGCGTTGTACGGATGGAGTATTACCGGCATGCGTTTTCCTACAGCGGACATTCCCCAGAGCGAGAGAGGACGGTATTTTTCGAGATTGAAGGCATAGTCGTATGCGAGGGAATCCATTCCGCGCGGGTATATCACATCATAGTAGGGAGTGCTGAGCTGCTGCCATCTTGTTCCTCCAGGGTCGTCTCCGAGGGAAAAATACTGGGCGGCTGCCGTTCCGGCCGACAGCGCGAGCCAGGCCGCTACGGCAATAATTGCGCGGAAGTATTTCAGAAACGTGCCCATACCGGTGCAAAGCTAACAAAATAATGGTATATTTGCACTCGCAAAGCAATAATACCACTGGCTAATGGCTATAGTTTTACAAATCCTGACACTGTTCGGAGCTCTGGGAATGTTCCTTTACGGAATGACCCTCATGAGCGAAGGCCTCCAGAAGGCTGCCGGAGACAAGATGCGCTCCATACTCGCATCCATGACATCCAACCCTTTCAAAAGCGTACTTACCGGACTTCTGATTACATCTCTGATCCAATCTTCGAGTGCGACTACCGTAATGGTGGTGAGTTTCGTGAATGCCGGGCTCCTTTCGCTTGCGCAGGCCGTGGGGGTCATAATGGGAGCCAACATAGGAACGACGGTGACCGCATGGCTCATATCACTTCTCGGGTTCAAGGCCGACATATCGGTACTGTCCATTCCGCTCATGGCAGTGGGCTTCATCCTGTCGGTTTCCAAAAAAAGTTCGAGGAAGAATTACGGCGAATTCGTGGTGGGCTTTGCGCTGCTCTTCCTCGGCCTGACTTTCCTGAAGGATTCGGTTCCGGATTTGAGCGGGAGTCCGCAGGCCTTGGAGTTCCTTAAACAATGGACAGGTTACGGGTTCTGGTCAGTCCTGCTCTTCCTCGGCATCGGTACTGTCCTGACGATATTGCTGCAATCGTCTTCGGCCACCATGGCCCTGACCCTTGTCATGGTCAATTTCGGCTGGATACCTTTCCCTATGGCCGCCGCCCTGGTGCTCGGAGAGAACATAGGGACTACAATTACCGCCAATATAGCGGCGGCAGTGGCAAATGTTTCGGCAAAGAGGGCCGCACGTGCGCATACCGTATTCAATGTGTTCGGTGTCATCTGGGCGATAGCCCTTTTCAATCCTTTCCTGTCGATTATCTCCTCGATAGTGACCGCCTTGGGATTGCCTGATCCGCTTTCCGTAGATATGGTTTCGTTGCAGAACTCGTCGGATGCGGCAGCAATAGCGGCCGGCAGCACTTCCGTGCTTTACGGCGTGTCTTTCGTGCATACCTTGTTCAATGTCATCAATACGGCGCTCCTGATATGGTTCATCCCTCTGATTGTCAAGTTCGTGACATGGTTGGTGAAGGACAAGGAGACTGTTCCGGAGGACAATATGAAGTTGAAATACATACATGCAGGCCCTTGGGGAGCTCCTGAGCTTTCCCTCGAAGAGGCCAAGCAGGAGATAGTCCATTTCTCCCAGATATGCAAGGAGGATTTCATGAATGTCCGTGAAGCCATACATGAAACCGACCCGGTAAAACTGGACGAGCTTCTGAAAAAACTCGGAAAATACGAGGAGACTACCGACAGGCTCGAATACGAGATAGCCGCCTATCTGAACAAGGTGGCCGAGACCGGGGAAATGAGCGAGGAAAGCAGCCGCCGGATAAGGGCCATGTATAAGATAATAGGTGAACTGGAGAGCCTCGGGGATTCCGCGGAAGCGATCGGGCGCATCCTCAAAAGGAAGCAGACCCACAAAAAGGAATTCGATTCCGTCATGCTCGCGGATATCGACGAGATGCTTACGCTTGTGGACAATGCGATTGACAGCATGACCGAGAACATCCAGGCCGGCTATATGGTAATCAAGAATATCGAGAATGCCTTCTATGCAGAGCAGGCGATTAACGAGTGCCGCAACAAGCTGCGCGAAAAGCATATTGCCAGCATAGAGACAAGCGGTTACGATTATCTGTGCGGTACATATTTCATGGACATAATTTCCGAACTCGAAAGGGTCGGTGATTTCATCATAAACGTCTCCGAAGCGATACTGGAGATAAGGCGTAAATAAAATCCAACCGGATACGGAGGAAAAATGGCCCCGAAAAAAATACAGGTTTTTGCCGTTTTGCTGTCGGCCGCAGTCCTGCTTTCATTCCTGCCCTCCTGCTCATGCGGCAGCGGAAGCACTACGGAGTCTGTCAGTCCGGCTGTTGCGGATCAGCCTGTCCCTTTCCCTTTTCCCGAGGCTCCGCTTCTGGTCCGGAACCAGGGGACGGTGGCCATGGCCGGGTACCTTTGCGAACATTTCTGGAACGGTTTTCTCGATACTTCGAGGGTATTTCCCCTGTCCGATACGCTTCTGCTCGGGGTGACCGAAGGGGATTTCAAAAAGGCCGTCGAGAATTATGCTTATCTCGTGGATGTGCTTTCGAGCGACCCGGAGGCTTTCATTCTACAGTCGGGCGCACTGTTTTCCGGACTCGACAGGTTGCTGGAACGGGCTTCCGCACTGCGTGCGGCTGATTCTTCTTCGGTAATGCTCGACCGGCTCGCCGAATACATGTCACTGTATTTTTATGACCCAAATTCTCCTTTCAGGAACGAGAACATATACGGCCATCTGGCTTCGGCCCTGGCTTCTTCGCCCTTTGTCGACGAGGTCATAAGGGGCCGTTACCGTTTCGAGGCGGGACTGTGCGCATTGAATCCGGTGGGAAGTACGGCTTCGGATTTCGCTTTTTCCGACAGGGCCGGCAGGGTGTCGAATCTGCACGGCATGGATGCCGACTATGTGATAATGTTTTTCTCCAACCCGGGTTGCGAGGCCTGCCGCCAGATTATGGACCGGCTCGTCTCATCTCCGATGGATGCTTCCGGGCACAGTCTCACGGAACTCATCGCCGCCGGACGTATAGCCGTCCTCAACATCTATATCGATTCCGATATCGAGGCCTGGAAGGATTACAGCAGTTCTTATCCGTCCGACTGGCACAACGGTTACGACCCGTATGGCATACTCCGCGACAATTCCCTGTATGCTGTCAGGGCAATACCTTCCCTTTATCTTCTCGATTCGGAAAAACGTGTCCTTTTCAAGGATGCCGTTCCCGAAAAAGTAATCGCATACTTGCAGGGAGTGCTGTAAGAAGCTGTTTAAAATTTTTTCAAAAGTTCTTTGTGGCACCATTCCGGCATCTTCCTGCCATTTTTATCGTAAAATAGCGCGGCTTTTTCAGAACGTCAGTCCGTCTTAAAACGTCAGTCCCAAAACGACACCGATTCCGCTCTCCCAGCTGCCTTTTTCAACTGTTATTCCAGGAATAATCAGGGTCCGGATACTTATTTCGAAGGTGACTTTCTTGAAACAATTTGCAATACCAACGGATGGAACGGCATAGAAATATGCTTTCCGCTCTTCGGCATAGGCATCCTGCCGCTGTTCTTTCAGCGCTGAAAACTCGGAGAACCCTCCTATCTCGACCCCTATGAATGGCCTGGCAATTTTCTTCGACTTGAAGTAATATTTGGTGTGCGACGCATATCCTATCCCGTAGTTGAAGTTTATCAGCTCCAGACTGATTCCGGTGTAAACGCCTGCTTCCCGAAAATAAATGCCGTGCGATGTGAAGACCGATACTGCCGTAGGCCCGAAGTATGGTCCCAGAAAAGGGATTGCAAGCCAACCGTATGTTCCGACTGATACTGAACCCATGTATTCCGGAGCCGGCTTGGCATGTCCATCATCCGGCATTTCATGCGTACTGCCGGTCTGCGGGTACAGCAGCATCGCGGCAAAACACAGTGTTGCAAACAGTTTTTTCATGGCATTTTGTTGAGATACCAGGATTCGAACCTGGACAGACAGAACCAAAATCTGTAGTGCTACCGTTACACCATATCTCAATCACAGTGAATTGGCCGCAAATGTACATCATTTTTGCGAAACCGTCAAATTATCTTTTCCCCTTGAAGAAATCGCTCATAAGGCGGGCGCATTCTTCGGCAAGTACTCCGGAAACGACCGAGGTTTTGGGATGGAGCAGCGACGGAGAGTAGAGCGTGAAGCCTTTTTTAGGATCCGGGGCCCCGTAGACGACCTTGCGGATTTGTGCCCATCCGAGGGCGGCGGCGCACATCGGACAAGGTTCCACGGTCACGTATAACTCGCATTCCGTCAGGTATTTTCCTCCCAAATGTTCCGTGGCCATGGTGATTGCCTGCATTTCCGCATGGGCGGTAGGGTCCTTGAGCCGTTCTGTCATATTGTAGGCACGCGCGATTATCCTTCCGTTACAGACGATTACCGCCCCGACCGGGACCTCGTCGTCTTCGTATGCCAGCGCGGCCTGCCCGAGTGCCGCCCGCATGTATTTTTCTTCCGTATTTTCCATCATTTTCCCGAATTTTCCCGAAATCTCCCGATTTTCCAAGGCATGGGCCTTTCCGTGCCTTGCCGCCTGCAAAACACGGCAAATATAGCAAATAAAGGTGACAAATTGTCAGCAAAGGCGGCATGGCATCCAATTTGCCCGAAGAATGCCGTCCTGTCAGAAATGCCGGGGCGGATTCCGGAAGGAAAAGAGACTCGAAAACAAGTAAATGTTAAATATTTAAAAATTTTTGATTATGAATATCAAACCATTAGCAGACAGAGTTCTGGTTGAACCGAAAGAAGCGGAAATGAAAACCGCCGGCGGACTTTATATTCCTGATACTGCAAAGGAAAAACCTTCACAGGGTACGGTAGTGGCAGTAGGCCCGGGCAAGCAAGACGAGCCGATGGAAGTAAAATGCGGAGATACTGTCCTCTTCGGCAAATATGCCGGCAACGAGGTACACTTGGATGACAAGAAATATCTCATAATGAAGCAGTCGGACATAATGGCTATCATAGGTTAATTCTATTATTAGGTTAATTATCATAGGTTAATTAAATATTCAGGAGGAATAAAATATGGCAAAAGATATAAAATTCAACATCGAGGCACGCAACAAGATGAAGGAAGGTGCCGACGCACTTGCTAACGCAGTTAAGGTAACTCTCGGCCCTAAAGGACGTAATGTGGTCATCGACAAGAAATTCGGTGCTCCTCACGTGACAAAGGACGGCGTTACGGTAGCAAAGGAAATAGAGCTTGAAGACCGTATTGCCAACATGGGTGCGCAGATGGTCAAGGAAGTCGCTTCCAAGACCAATGAGCAGGCCGGCGACGGTACTACTACGGCTACCGTCCTTGCACAGGCAATCATCAATGTGGGCCTGAAGAACGTTACCGCAGGTGCCAACCCGATGGACTTGAAGCGCGGTATCGACAAGGCGGTTGCCAAGGTTGTCGAGGATTTGAAGGCGCAGAGCCGCGAAGTGGGTGACGATTATTCGAAAATCGAGCAGGTGGGTACCGTATCTGCCAACAATGACAATTATATAGGAAAACTAATCGCGGATGCGATGTCGAAGGTCAAGAAGGACGGCGTGATAACCGTCGAGGAAGCGAAAGGTACCGAGACCGAGGTGAAGGTAGTCGAAGGAATGCAGTTCGACCGCGGTTACATCTCTCCTTACTTCATGACCAACGGAGACAAGATGGAAGCCGTTCTCGACGCCCCTCAGGTGCTTATCACAGATAAGAAGATTTCTACGATGAAAGACCTTCTTCCTATCCTCGAGCCTATTGCAAGGGAAGGAAAATCACTGCTCATCATCGCAGAGGATGTCGATGGGGAAGCCCTCACCACATTGGTAGTGAACAGGCTCCGCGGTACATTGAAGATTGCTGCCGTAAAGGCTCCGGGCTTCGGTGACCGTCGTAAGGAAATGCTTCAGGATATAGCTACCCTTACCGGTGCTGTCGTGGTTTCCGAGGAAAGAGGCTTTACTCTTGAGAACACTACTCCTGACATGCTCGGAAGTGCCGAGAAGATTGTCATCACCAAGGAAAATACGACTATCGTGAACGGTGCGGGCGACAAGAAAGCCATCGAGGAAAGGGCGGATCTCATCCGCAAGCAGATTGCTTCCACTACTTCCGACTATGACAGGGAGAAACTCCAGGAGCGTCTCGGCAAACTCGCCGGCGGTGTGGCAGTCCTTTATGTAGGTGCGGCTTCCGAGGTCGAGATGAAAGAGAAGAAAGACAGGGTAGAGGATGCATTGAACGCAACCCGTGCAGCAGTCGAGGAAGGTATCATCCCTGGTGGCGGCGTGGCTTACATCCGTGCTGCCGAGGCATTGAAAGACCTCAAAGGCGATAACGAAGACGAGCTTACAGGTATCCACATCGTTGCACGCGCAATCGAGGAACCTCTCCGTCAGATTGCGGCAAATGCCGGTGTCGAAGGCAGCGTTATTATACAGAAAATCCGCGAAAGCAAGGGCGACTTCGGTTATGATGCACGTACCGAGCAGTTCGTACACATGTTTGACGCAGGCGTAATCGACCCGACCAAGGTAGTGCGTATCGCATTGGAAAATGCAGCTTCCGTAGCAGGAATGTTCCTTACGACCGAATGCGTGCTTGCCGACATACCTGAAAAAGAACCGGCTCCTGCAATGCCTGCCGGCGGAATGGGCGGCATGATGTAATAACTCCAACCAGGAGGATTGTCGATTGAGAGGCGGTCTCGCAGGAGATCGTCTCTTTTTTGTGTTTGCAGGATGATGCGATTTGAAAAATTTTCCTATCTTTGACTTCGTTGCAAAAAAACACAACGAGTTGAATTAAAAACCATTTATTAACTATTATTGCTGTATTAAATTTATGAAAAAAACATTTTTATTTTTTGCATGCCTGTGCGTGTTGCCTTTTTCCATGGTTCTTTCCTGCGACCCGGTGGAACCCGATCCGAATGACGGAGAGGACCCTGTGGCACTGGCCAAACCTGAAGGACTAAGGGGGGAGAGTACTGACAATTCGATTGTTTTCATGTGGAGTGCCGTGGAAAACGCAAAATGCTATTCATATATTTTCGAAGACGGCGATGAAGTATATGTAAACGAGCCGACCGTCACGATGGAAAATCTTCAGTCAGAAACGACATATACGTTCAAGGTGAAGGCGGTATCCGGCGACCTCGAAAAATGGCTCGATTCGCAGTGGGCGGAGGTTACCGTGACTACGGGGGAAGAGCCGGTGAGGCCGTTTGCCATAGATATAACCGGTGTCACTTTCCATAGTGTAGAAATGAAGATAAGCCCGCTCGATGCGGAAATGACGTATTTTACCAATCCGTGGAAACTTGCGGACTTCGAGAGCTACGCTTCTACTGAAGAATTTGCCAAGGCCAGAGTCGATGGTTTTAAGGAGGCCGCGGAGCTCAGCAACTTGACTATGGAGCAGTATCTCAATGCGATTGGTCTTTCAGTCGGCGAGGAAATATACATATATCTAAATCTTGAAAGCGATACGGACTACGTGGTCTATGTTTTCGGTCTGGATTATCAGGGCAATATCACTTCGGAAGTGGTTTACGAGCCGTTCAGGACCGAGCCGGAGCCTCAGGTGCAGCCTTCTTCCATGACTTTCGAGTTGAGCGTTACGGATATTACGGACATCAGTGCGAAGATGACCATGAAACCTTCCGTCGATGACGAGTATTATTACGCATTTTTCGTGAATAAGGAAAACTATGATTATTTGGGCGACGAGTATATCATCCAGACATGTATAGACGATTTGAACGAATACATTTCGAGTTCCGACTGGGCAGAAACGGTGGCAGAGCAGTGCTTCATGGGAGAGGATACGTTCTCATACGCTGAATTGGACGCCAATACTGAATATGTGGGCTTTACCTTCGGCGTGGGACAGCAGGGCCTTTATGCCGCTGCATCGACTGATCTTTTCGTCTCCGATGTCTTTATGACCAAGTCCCCGTCCGGGAGCGACGGCCCTATCCGCATCGAAGTAATAAATTTTGAGATAGATGACGTCCAGATCAAATTCATACCTTCTCCGGAGGTCGAATCCTACAGGTGCGAACTCCTTCCGCTTTCCGATTTCGGCGATGTGGGCGATGCGGAAATCATTGCCAAGGACATGGAGAATTTGTGGAACGATTATGCGGATTATTATGTGATGCTGCTTCTGTATGAGGAATATACCTATACCAGAGTAAATCCTCTTGAGCCGGACACTGAGTACATAGCATTTGCATACGGGTTGAGCGACAGCGAATTCGTCGCTACTACCGATCTGTGCAAGGTCGTATTGAGGACTCCTTCTGAAAATTAGATTTTCCGGAGCGGTTTTCGAACGGTTTCATGATGTCCGGTAGCGGTCCTGATGATTGTCTCTGTATATCAATGATATTTTAAACGACAGCTTCTAAAAAACATTTGTGGCCCGGGTGCGTTTTATAGCCTCGGGCCACATTGTGACATTATGCCTATCGCGCATTTATTTCGTCAGTGGCGCGATATGAGATGTAAAATTTCCGGATAATATGTAACGGGAGCGGTGAATGTTACTTTTTTGCCCGTGCTCTTTGTTCCTGTGTCCGTCGTCTTTGCCCCTTTCAGATATTCTTCGGGGATTTCCAAATCAAAAAAGTTATGATTAACAATCACAAATATATGAAAATTTGCGTAAGTTTGTAATCGGATTCAAATTTTGAAATTATGAAAAAGGCTTTTGTTTTTCTTGCCGACGGTTTTGAAATCGTCGAAGCGATGGCTACCGTGGACATGCTTGTAAGGGGAGGGGCGGATTTGAAGCTCGTTTCGGTTTCCGGTGACAATGTGGTGGACAGTGCACAGGGCATCCCTGTCATAGCCGAATATCTTCTGAAAGAAGTCCCTGTCGAGGATAAGCTGTTTGCCGGGGATGAATTCGTTTCGGTGTCGGATATCGGCAAGGAGGATATCATGATATTCCCGGGAGGAATGCCCGGAACGAAGAACCTTGCGGAGTGCAAGCCTCTTATGGACAAGATGAAATCGCATTATGCGGAAGGCGGTTGCGTGGCAGCCATCTGTGCCGCTCCCGGCCTCGTGCTTTCGCAGCTCCCTCTCGATGAGACGGTACGCCGGAACGGTTCTTTGAAGATGACCTGCTATGAGGGTTTCGAACCGGCCCTGGAGGCCAAAGGAGTTACCGTCATAGACCAGAGGCAGGGAGTTGTCGTGGATGGGAATATCGTTACGGCCAGCGGTCCGGGGCATGCCGTGGATTTCGGTCTGGAGATTTTAAGGTTGATTAAAGGCGAAACCGTGGCCCAAGAGACGAGAAGGCAGTTGATGCTTTAGGCGCATATAAGTATTGATTGTCTTTGAAATGCGAAGATTTTTAGTTTTCATAAAGGATTGGACATTGCCTATCGCCATGATAGTCGGTGTCCTTTCTTATTTTGCCTTCAGGGACATACGGGCGCTGGAACCTCTGCTGCCGGAAGCCCGTTGGGTATCTTCGCATTTTCCGCCCTGGCTGATTTTCCTGATGCTCCTCTTTACTTTTACCAAGGTGCATCCGAAAGACCTGTGGCCACGCAGGGCGCATTTGTGGCTGTTGCTCATACAGGTTTTCGGCTCGGTGGGCGTATACCTGCTTCTGCATCCTTTCAATGAGGTGGTGGCACAGTCGGCCATGATATGTATCATTTGCCCTACGGCTACCGCCGCCGCTATCATTACCGAAAAATTGGGAGGGAAGGTGGATGCGCTTATTACGTATGTGATTGAAATCAACCTCGTGGTATCGGTCTTCGTCCCTGCTGTCTTCCCTTTGATTGAGCCGCATGAAGGACTTACTTTCTTCCAGGCTTTCCTGACGATACTGAAGAGGGTGGTGCCTTTGCTGGTTTTTCCTTTGGTTACCGCATGGTTTCTGCGTTTTTGCATCCCTAAGCTGCACAAGTGGCTGTATGACAACCGTGGCGCGGCCTTTTATCTTTGGGCCCTGTCGTTGGTGCTCGTCATGGCACAGACAACCAAGTCGTTGGTGGAGAGCGAATACTCTCTCGGCGTGGAACTTTCGATAGCTCTGGTCGGGCTTGTCACCTGTGTGCTCCAGTTTGTCATAGGGAAGAAAATCGGCAGCCGCTACGGAGACCGTGTAAGCTGCGGTCAGGGGCTCGGACAGAAAAATACCGTGCTCGCCATCTGGATGGCCTATACTTATCTCAATCCGGTAACGGCGGTCGCTCCCGGCTGCTATGTGGTATGGCAGAACATCATAAACAGCTGGCAGCTTTACCGTAAACGCAAGAGGGAAGGCAAGCGATGAACGGGGTCGTCGATATATTTTAAGGTATGTGCGGCCTGCCTTGCACTTGCGATGTGCGCGGCGCTCCTTTCCTGTTCGGGAGGAGCAGGTTCGGCCTATGAAAAATATAGCATAAGTACCGATGCCGGTCTGGATTCGGCCCTGCTTTCCCTGAAGACGAATCCTTCCGATTACCTTCTCGGTGACGCGATTCTCAGATATTGTACGGAGAAAGGCAATTTCGATGTCATCATAGACGGTTTTCCTTCGGTTTTCCGTCATGCAGAGGCTGAAGGTGATGGCAGGATGGCCCTCAATTGCGGTCTGTATCTTTCGCAGGCTTACCTGTTCAAGGACAGGCTGGATTCATGCTACTACTATCTCGACCGCGTTTCCCCTCTGGTCGACAGCACGGGTTTCCAGGCTGCCATGATGCACAATATATCGGCAATCTATGCCGTCAAGGCGTATACCGGCTATGCGGATGCTCTCGACCATTTCCGTAAAGCTTACGAGATTTCGCAGGGGGACACCCTCAACATGGGGGTGATGCTGATGAACATTACCACAATCTACCTGACACGCAGGGACACTTCGGGGCTGCCCATTGTGCGGCTGCCCCGTGTTTTTTCCGTTTCTCAGACTGCCATCGTGACGGCGAGCGTAGCGAGGGAAATGATTATCCACAGCGATATTCCGAGGGCGAACGGCCTGATTCCGGTGTTCCGGATGCTTTGTACGGATATTCCGCAGCCGATAAGGAAGAGGGTCGCGCTCAGGGCGTGTTTGGAGCAGGTGACTATGCCGGACGAAACCGCTGCCGGAATGTCGAGCCAGGTGTTGGCGAGCATCGCGAGGATGAAGAACAGGATGAACCACGGAATGGAGATTTTCTTTCCCTTCTTTCTGAAAATAAAGGTGGTGGCTATGGCCATCGGGATTATCCAGAGTGCCCGGGTGAGTTTTACCGTAGTGGCGACTTTAAGGGCTTCTTCGCCGTATGCGGCTCCGGCCCCTACGACCGAGCTTGTATCATGGATTGCGATGGCCGCCCAGGTTCCGAATTGCTCCTGGCTCATTCCGAGCCAATGTCCTATTGCCGGGAAAATCAGAAGCGCGGCGGCGTTCAGCGTGAAAACCGTAGCCATGGAGAGCGTGGTTTCGTCATCCTCGGCATCTATGATAGGGGCTATTGCCGCGATTGCGCTTCCTCCGCAGATTGCCGTGCCGGAAGATATGAGGTATGAGTTGTTGCGGGAAAGCCTGAAAGCCTTGCCGAGCAGGACCCCGAGGCACATCACTCCGATTACGGATACTATCGTAAACAGCATGCCGTCCTTTCCGGCTTCGATTGCCGAATGCAGGTTCATCCCGAAACCGAGACCTATTACTGAAAGTTGGAGCATGTACTTGGAGGCTTTTTTTGTGAATTTTTTGAACGGTGCGCCCAAAGTTATCGCCAGCAGTATCCCGGCGAGGAGCGACAAGGCTGTCGGAAGGAAGAATGATGCTGCAAACAGCCCGATAAAAAGGATTTTTGTGATATTGTCTTTCATTTGCCCTGTTGGATTTATGCGGCAAAATTAAAGACAGTTTTCCTGCTTGTCCCAACGATAATTTTTATAACCTATAACCGCCGGTTATTTCTGTGCCGGTATTTTAAACAGATTTTAATCTCTGGCGAAATGTTTTGCGAACAAATGGAATTTTTCACGCAGTCCGGTCATTTCACCCGGTCTGAAAACGCTTGCGAATTCCCTTTCCATTTCCATGTCCCCGATATCGACGATTTTCAGTTTCCCGTCACGGATTTCGTCGCGGATGGCGATTACCGACACGATGGCCGCGCAGTCGCTTTCCATTATGAACGATTTTATCGCTTCGGTACTGTCCAGTTCGATGATTACGTCCAGGTCCTGGATGCCGATGCCTTGCCCGGAGAGGTATGCCGCGATTATTTCCCTCGTCCCTGAACCGCTCTCTCTCAACGCCATAGGCAGCTCTTTCAGTCGTTCCGCGGTGATGCTTTCGAGGTTTCTGAATCTTCCGTCCGGTTTTACGGTCAATACGAGTTCGTCCGACAGCAGATGCTCATAATGGAGGCCTGCCTTGCGGGTGGTGTTTTCGACAATGCCGAGGTCGATCGCCCCGTCCGACAGCCATTTTTCTATGTTTTCGCTGTTTCCCGATTTCATCGATACGGCGACACCGTCGAAACGTCCGATAAATCCTGCAAGGATGCGTGGCATAAGGTATTGCGCGGCTGTCGTGCTTGCCCCGATGCGCAGGTTCCCCTTGACGGCATTGGCCATGAGCCCCATCTCGTATTCCAGTTCACGGTAGCCCTGGAGCAGCCTTTCCGCATGCGTAAGCAGAATTTCCCCGGCCTTCGTGAGGCTCACGCCGTTGTAGCTCCTGTTGAAGAGCGATACTCCGAAACCGTTTTCGAGTTCGTTGATGTGTTTGCTTACGGCCGGTTGGGATATGTTCATCTCTTCGGCGCATTTTGAAAAATTCAGGTTTTTTGCGGCCGATACGAAAACCTTTAGTCTGAAATCGTCCATCGGAACTTTCTTTTTGTCGGATAAAGATAGTAATTTTGTATGGGTTTTAGCATGAAAATATGGATAGGAAAAATTTTAAAATAGAAATCTGTGCCAATTCGGCCGAAAGTTGCGTTGCCGCCCAGGCTGGCGGGGCGGACCGTGTTGAACTCTGTGCTTCCATACCCGAGGGCGGGACGACCCCTTCATACGGGGAGATTGTGATGGCGCGTGAGGCGATTACGATAGGTCTGAATGTGATTATCAGACCGCGCGGAGGTGATTTCCTGTATTCGCCCCGTGAGATAGGGGCGATGCTCAAGGATATAGAGATGTGCCGCAAGGTCGGGGCGGACGGCCTTGTTTTCGGTGTGCTCAGTCCGGACGGGACTGTGGACAAGGCGGCGATGCGGGAGTTGATGCAGGCTGCCGGAGGGCTTCCTGTGACCTTCCACCGGGCTTTCGACCATACGGCGGACCCTTTTGCCGCCCTTGAGGATATCATCTCCCTCGGATGTGCCCGCATACTTACTTCGGGCCAGCAGCCTTCCGCCGAAAAAGGCATCCCGTTGCTTGCGGAGCTTGTGCGGCGGGCGGCCGGGCGCATCATCATAATGCCCGGTTGCGGGATTCGTGAAAACAACATAGCCGGCATAGCTGTACGGACCGGTGCGCACGAGTTCCATTTTTCCGCCCGCGAACAGGTCATAAGCGGCATGGTTTACAGGAACGGGGATGTCTGCATGGGAGCCGACTGCGATGAATTCGTCCGGGATGTGACGACCGCTTCCAAAGTACGCCGCACCATCGGGCAATTGACTGGAAAATGATTTTTGAGAAACATTCTGAAACATACTGTTATGAAAGGAGATGTCAGTGATTCCGTTGCCGTAAAGAAACGGTACTGGTTCAAGACGGTGATATCCGTTCTTGTCGTGCTTTGTTTTATGCCTCTGGGGCATGCAATGATGATTATGATGGAGCATTTGCTCCCGCCGTCCGCCCTGCACTATTGTGCCTTTGCGTTGGGCGCCGTGGGCCTTGCCATCGTGATTGCCGGGGTTTTCGTGAAAGGCGACACCAGGCAGACCCTTCTGGGGCTCATCGGAGGCCTGCTTTTCTGGACGGGCTGGGTAGAATTCCTTTTCCAGTATTATGCAAACCGTTACGGTGTCCAGCCCGAAATAGTCAACGGGGAGATTGTCACAAAACCCGAGTATCTCATTCTGCCGGCTACTTTCGGTATGTGGATGCTGATAATGACGGTTTATGTTTTCAGTGTGAAGACCGGATGCTATTGCATAAACTGGCTTCAGAAGCTGTTTTTCGGGAGACGCAAGGATGAGATTGTCACCCGTCCGCTTTCACGGCACACTTCCATAACCACTTTCATGGAACTGAACATGATGATGTGGGCATGCTACCTGTTGCTGATGTTCTGCTACGATTCCCGGTTCCTCGGCGACAGCCACCCAGTGACCTTCCTTGTCGGGATAGGCTGTCTTGTCGGAGCCGTGTTCATGTTCATAAAGGAGTTGAAGCTCGGCTCGTGGGGAGCCAATATCCGCATGGCGATTGCTACCGTAATAGTGTTCTGGACTCCTGTGGAAATCATGGGCAGGAACGACCTGTTCAACGAGATATGGGTGGCCCCTCAGGAGCACGTTGCCGAAATGGTTATCATACTTGCCGTCTTCATCATTCTCGCGGCCGTCCTTGTCTGGAATGCCCTGAAGAAGAAAAAATGACCTGTGCCGGTGTTGGTGGATTGATGTTGGCGGGTTGATGTCGGAGGACCGGTATTGGTGTATCGGTGTTGGCGGATTGATGTCGGCGAACCGGTGTTGGTGTATCAGTGTTGGTGTATCGATGCCGGCGAACCGATGTTGGTGTATCGGTGTTGGTTGGTTTGAAGCGAGTTGATTTTTAATAAAATACTGATTTTTAATGATTTAGCAAAATTCAACTCGCTCCGAACTTTCGTTTTCTGAGGCCTGAGAAATAATGTCCTAATAATGTCCTAACAATGTCCTGACGAAGGATTGATGGGCGAGGTAACAAAGGAATGAAAATTTGATTTTGCCTGCCGATTTTTCACCGCATTCCCGTTTTCGTGACCGAAAAGCAATTTCCCGACAAATTTTCCACCCCATAGCCATCGCTCTATTTTGGAGCGCTTGATAATCAATAAGTTGCAAAAATGGGACTGTCTTTGGGTACTTTCTGAGGTACCCAAGCGCAGGGTGTGTTTTGGTAGTTTGTTGATTATCAATAATTTGCAAAATATCTGGCTGGACGTGGGATGCGTTTCTGGCGGCCTAAGAGCCAGTAAGAGCCTGTATCTTCGCGCCAGAAAGACCTGCATCTCCGGTGAAGGAACAGGGGCGTGGTGTACATTCTGGGTCATTCTGGGCAGCACCTTCGGGGAAAGTGCCCGGGATTCGCGGGAATTTGGTGCACTTTCCCGCTGGAAATGTTGATTTTACCGTCATTTTCGCCATTTTCCCCCGGAAAGTGAACCGTATTTCAACAAATTCACGGCACTTTCCCGGGCACAAGCAACGCAGCAGTTCTTCTTCGACTTCAAGACAAAGGTTCAGGTGGCGGAATGTGCAATAATTGGCGGAATGTGCAATAATGAATAATAGATGAATAGAATAAGGGCAGCCCCGAAGTCAATGACTTGAAGGACTGCCCTTGATTGTTTTGTGCCTTTGCAGGGTTGCAATGGATCCTATGATTGCAATGAATCGCATGGCTACGATGAGCCCCACAGTTGCAATGAATCCTCGATTGCAAGGAGGCAACAATGCAAGGAGGCAACAATGCAAGGAGGCAACAATGCAAGGACGCAAGGATTCAATGGAACTCCTGCCGTTGCTGCCGTTATTCCTGGATACCCTTGACGACTTTCATGAGCTGGTCGCCGAGCCCGATTGTGTAGCCCTGGGAGAAGAATACGACTCTGTTGAAGGTATCGGCAAGGACGAACATCGGAAGCCTTCCGCCGTTTTCGGCCTTCATGTTTTCAGCCATCATGGCCCTTACGGAGCCATCGGCATCGATTCCGAAATGTACTGTCGAAGGAAGTCCTTTGAAGTTTTCCTTGTTGAACCTTTCGTAATCGCTCTGCGAAGCGAAGAGCAGGACTATCGGCCGGCCCCATTCTTCAAGGCCTTCGGCTGCCGCTATGATGTCCTTGAGAGCATGGTTGGTAGGCTCATGTCCGTAATCTATCACACCGACAATGAAATAGCCCCTTCCGGTAGTCAGCAGTACCGATGTCTCTTCACCTTCAAGTGTCTTGTATTTTGCTTCCGAATTGAAACTTCCTATGACCCTGAACTGATTCGGGTCTTCGCGTACCTTGAGTTCGGTTTCGGTCGTTTCGCCTTCATTTATAGTGAAAAATTCGACATCCGTAAGAACATTGCCCTGGGCCATTCTTGAGCCGCTTACCAACATGTAATAACCGCATTCCAGTTCAGCTCCGTCCTTGAAGTCCGCCCATGTCGCGCTTTCCGGGTAGCTGAGCAGTCTGAATGAGCCATTGTCATATTTTGAAATGGTAAAATGCGTATAGTATTTAGGGTTGTCGAGCATCGGGATAGGGGAGAAATCAAGTTTCAGGGTTCCCGTAGGCAGAACGGTCTGTTCCTGAGCATCGAAATCCACATCCATTACGGTGCTGTCGGAAAGCATGTATTTTACTCCCCCGGTCACTTCATCCACCCAGGCCGGAATGCCGAGGCTTCTTGCCGCCGAAACGAAAAATACCTTTCTCGATTCTTTGTCGGCTATCCTGTAGTCCCAAACCCTTTCAGGATTTACCTGTACATAACGCATCGATATGGTATCGAGCAGTTTGAGACTGTCGCGGCACCATTCGACGAGTTTTGACGGATCTTTCCTGAAGATAGAAGCGTCCGAAACCGAAATATTGTCCTGCAAATATTCGCGGTAAGGGTAGAGGAGTTCCGTAGTGACCCTCGGATTGAGCACCGTACGGGCATCGGCATTCTTGTCCGTATTGTAAAGATGGTCGGCCAGAACTTCGTAAGGAGTGTCCCTGAGGTCCTTTTCCGCTATGACTTCGAGAAGTTCCAGCGCCCTTGTTCCGAGTCCGTTCTTGGTGGCATCACCGAGGAAACGTGAAACGGCTTCGAAATTGCCCCTTGCCCCGATAAGCAGCGGAACGGTCCTTTCCGGGGAGAGCACGTATTTTGCCGCGAAGTCCTCGGCGCTCTTCTTTGTAAAGAAAGTTGCCGTATAAGCGTTCCTGATGGAGTCTTCGTATGCCATCCTCCTGTCGTTTTCGGCCCTTTGTTCCGGAGTGACTTCAGGGATGTTGGCATTCTCTGCCGGAGGCACTATTTCGAAAGACATGTGTTCAATCCTGTCCCCTTCGGCCTTGTCGAGTGTGATTGTCACCGTAGAGTCTTTCCCGAATGACACTTTCGTAAGCCCGAACCTTCCGTCCTTGGAGGCGAGCACCATCAGGTCCCCTCTTCCGGCCGTAAGTGATGAGTGTCCCTCGTCGTCGGCGGTCTTGGACGCTACCGTGTAGAACTCGGCATAGTTGTACAGTTTGTATTCAACCCTGGCTCCTGAAGCAGGTGTCCCGTCCGTTTCCACTACGTTTACTTTAACTTCGGCAGGTGCCGGGGCATAATTCTCTATGACATTGATTTCCGTATACATAGGAGTGCGCCTCATCACGTCTTCCGGTCCGTCATAACGTCCGAAAACATTGGTGTGCATGAGCATTCCGCGGCTTGCAGGGGCGTTGAACCATCCGAGGTCGAGAACCGGCTCCGGTTCGCATGCTCCGAGGAAGTACCATTCTCCGTCGACCCATGCTTCCACCCATGCGTGGTTGTCATCGGTATGCGCCCATCTTGGAGTGTATACCTGCCTTGCCGGTATGGCAACGGATCTCAGAGCGGCTACAAGCAGGGTGGATTCTTCCCCGCAACGGCCGTAAGCCGTCATTACTGTTGCTAAAGGAGAACTTGTGCGCGAGTCGGAAGGCATGTATATCGCCTTCTCGTGGCACCAGTGGTTGACTTCGAGTACGGCATCATACATCGACATGCCTTTCACTCTGTCTTTCAATTCGTTGAAGAAGACGGCCCTGGATGTGTCGAGATTCTCGTTGTTCACGCGCACCGGAAGTATGAAGTGCCTTATTTCCCTTTCCGGAATCGTTTTTCCCCACGGCATCTCGGCGAGGGCTTCCTTTGTGAGCCTGTAGTTTTCAAGATAATATTTTCCGTCATGGTTGAGGATGTCTCCTATAGGCATGTACGCATAAAGGAATTTGAGGGCTTCGCGTTCGTCCGTTGCGAGCGGAGTCCTGAAGATACCGAAGGCCTCCTGACAGTCGAGGGCCTCCCTCTTTGCTGTAAAATCCTTTTCGACTTGTTTTCGATAATCCGTGTCGTTTATAAAATGGTCCCCGCATGAAACCATTGCGGTCAGAGACACGAAAATCATTGCCGATACTAAAAAATTTTTCATATTATTTTATTGTTGTCTGTTTCAAAACAAGTTCCACGATAAAATCCGTTTCGTCCGGAACGGTCCCGAGTTTCAGCAGTACCCCGTCCTTGTCCTGGATGAATTTGAGACGTTTTCCGTCATTTACGCACTGCGCCGCCGTTATCTTGCAATCCTTGAGGGGAAGGAAGAGCGAATCGTCCTGAAGGTCGAGGATGTGTATGTAAAGTCTGTTCCCTTTCCTCGTCGTCGCTCCCCAATCGCGGGGCGGGATGTCTCCGCGCTGTGTCCTGTATATGGTGAAACCGAATTCGTCCATCCATTTTCCTATGCTTTCGAGCCTGTCCACGGCCTGCTCCGGCAGTTTCCCGTCGGGCCCCGGGCCTATGTTCAGCAGCAGATTTCCTCCGCGCCCGGCCGCATTCACAAGGTAATGTATCAGTTCTTCGGCGGATTTGTATTCATCATCGTGAATGTCGTACCCCCAGCTCGCACCCATTGTCTGGCAGGTTTCGAGAGGCAGGCTGGTGCTTACGTCCTGTGCTCCGGAATAGCCCGCAAGGTTTTCCCCAGGGAGGTCCCTTTCGAAAATCTGGATGTCTTCGCCTTCGATTGGGTTCCTGTGGTGGTTGTTCCCTATGAGGCAGCCCGGCTGTAAGCCGTGTATCAGAGGATAAAGTTCGTCGTACCTCCAGTCGTACCCTTCCGGCATGTCCCAGTCCCCGTCGAACCAGATTGCGCCTATTTCCCCGTAATTGCCGAGCAATTCGGTCAGCTGCCCTTTCATGAACTTGAAGTAGGCCGTCGTGTCCGTGCTTCCTTCAGGCCTTCCCGTACCCCTTCCGGTCCGTCCTCTCGGGGCGTCCTCCCGGCCCCAGTCGATGAGCGAGTAGTAAAGGTGCAGTCTGAGACCTTCTTTATGGCAGGCTTCGGCAAGTTCTTTTACGATGTCCCTTCCGAAAGGAGCCGCATCCGTAATATCATAATCTGTATACTCCGAGCCGAACATGGAGAATCCGTCATGGTGCCTTGCGGTGAAGCAGATATACTTTGCGCCAGAGCCTTTTATGGCCTTCACCCATTCTTCCGCATCGAATCCTGCCGGGCAGAACCCTCCCGCTAATTTTGCATACTCCTTATAATCGATATCCTGATTGTTGAGCACCCATTCCCCGTCTCCGAGCATCGAATAAACACCCCAGTGGATGAAAATGCCGAGCCCTGCTTCCCGGAACTCCTGCCTTGAAGCGAGATTGGCCTCCGTGGGAACATAACGGGCCTCTTCATGGCCGGAATATGCCTGTCCTGCCGCATTCCCTGCCGTAAGAGCTGAAAAAATCAGCAAAATGTTTATCGCGAAAAATATTTTTCCCATTAAAAACAGCCCGTTTGCTCAAATTATCGCAAAATTAAGAAAATATGCCGGAAATCCACCCAAGAAGCCGTTTAAAATTTTTCACGGATACCCGATACTGTCCGGGCTTGCGTTCGGTTACGGCAAGAATGGTGTTAGACCGGGAACGCCTTGACTTAATCATATTGTTTGTAAACTGCTGCATATCAGTGTATTGTCAAAGGTTTTCCAAAAAATCCTTGTTCCCGGCGAAGTCCACGTGGATGTCGTCAAAAGTATAGGGACGGGAGATGTCATAATGGTCGGGACGGATTATGCTGCTGCCGCCGCTTCACAGGTGTGGGTCGGTGGCGGCATGCTGGATGGCGTGTCTGAGTGTATGTCCGATGGCGTGCTTGGTGGTGTGCTTGATGGCGTGTCTGGCGCACGCCTTGTTTTGGGCTTGTATTTTATAATACATTATTAATCAATGTATTATAGGATATCTCCTTAAAAATGGCTGTGGATTCCGAGGGGTTTGAAACATGCTGGAATCCACAGTTGAAAAATTTTATCGTTGTGCTAATTGGTTGTATATCAATTGTTAATGTGGTGATAGGGCTGGGCCTGGGTGTGCTTTGCGATACAGCCCCGACAGACATGAATCCGTCTGCAATCCTGTCAAAGCCAAATCATCACCGCTACAACAAACAGCCCCTCCATACACGAAAAAAGTACCTGCATCCGTCCTGCAAGTGCTTCATCTCCAATGTTTTCAATCAGTAGCGGGGCCCAGGATTGAACTGGGGACCTCATGATTATGAATCGAATTTAACAGCTTCTAAGGTGTTCCCATCCAGTTTCCGCCCTTCGATGGCTTGTCATAAGTGCTTATATTACAAGGTCGAAGATAATAATTCCTTTTCAATCCGTATTATTATCACCCGTTTCTCTGCGTTTTGTGTAATTTTCGTGCAAATGCCCGCTTTGTCTGCCGTGAAATCATACGCCTAAGACGATGCTTGCATCAATATTGAGCTTGCGACTGATGTCACGGGCCACCTTCAATGTCGGTTCACTCCTTCCGGTCAGATAATCGCTGACACGCGACGGGCTTACCCCGAGAAGTTCGGACAATTTAGCCTGATTCAGTCCCATTTCATACATACGGAGCTTGATTGCATCCACAAGCGAGGGGGATTTTATCGGGTAGTGCTCATCTTCATAATCAGCCACAAGAGCCGACAACAAATCCAGTTCCACCAGATTTTTGTCATCCATAGGCGTATTGTCGTCCACCAACGGCAGAAGTTCCTCTATCCGTTCCATTGCCATCTTATAAGTTGTTTCGTTCTGTATCTTTACCATCTGTCTATATGTTTTTTGCATCTATTAAATCATATTCCGCATGAGTGCCGATAAAACGGACAAGCACCAGTTTTATGGTAAACTTGACTACCACTATCAATCTGTGATTGTTCCCCCTTATGTTGAACACATAATGCTGGTTTCCTATACTGTCAACACTGCCGAATATCTGTTTCATGTCAGCAAAGCAAGTCCACTCTGCCTTTTTCACTTTCTGGTACCAGTCTTCAAGGGCAGTTTCCGCATCTGGATGCCGCGTATAATATTCAATAATTTTATTCCTTGCTATGATTCTCATGTCAGCCTTGTCTGTCAGTGCAAAGATAATAATTTATATTGAAATGCAAAAGAATGTTTTGAAATACAATATAATATTTAATATTTTTAGCCGTCCCGCTATGTAGTCTCTTGAAGTGGATTCTATTTTCCTTTGAAGTATCTGCAGGGGTACTTTGGATAGATATTATGGGTGCGTACTTGACCTCTGCTAAATCCATATACAAGAAACCCTCCGACATTGCTGCAAGAGGGCGTATCTGTAAGTATGTATGCTGTCACTGTTCCTTGAATACTGGAGTAAAGTCGCTCCAGTCTTCGACCTTGAAAGCACGGATGTCTCTGACCGAATCTCGAAACCATGTCGTTTTCTTCAGGGCTTCTATCGCTCTGTAAAGATTCGCCATATCGTTCCTCTCGGTAAGATAGACACTACCTTGGGTATTGTAGAAATCGTATTTACGCAAGATTACACCTATCTCGAAATAGGCGTTGTTGTATGGCTCTCCATAATTCTTTTTAAGGTCCGACACGACCATGTCAAATGCTATCGCAAACATATCTTCCCCTACAGTTTAACTGGCTGGAAATATCTCTCCTCGCCAAAGAATATCCTCCCCACTTTGTCCTTAATGGCAATAACAATACCCTTGAACGGATTCTGTTCAATGTCTATAACCTCTCCCTCCACCCAGTCGGATTCTCCAGTGAGTTGAGGGGACACTTTCGCTTTATCTCCTACTTTCATGGCTTCCCGTGTTTATGTTATTCGCAAATATAGTCTTTTTATCTGGATTTTGAATAGGTGTAGTTAAAAGGTGTAGAATAAATCACAACTGAAATTTTATTCGGGGATTTAAAGCCACATCATCACCGCTCCAACAACCACATCCATACACGAAAAAAAGCACCTGCATCCGTCCTGCAAGTGCTTCATCTCCAATGTCTTCAATCAGTAGCGGGACCCAGGATTGAACTGGGGACCTCATGATTATGAATCATGCGCTCTAACCAGCTGAGCTATCCCGCCATCATGTTCCGTCAGGTTTCGGAGAGCCGCGACCGTGTTGCCGGCTGCTCAGGCTGCTTAATAATGAAACCTTATCTTGTTGAGATAGAAGGACTCGAACCCTCACTGACAGAGCCAGAATCTGTAGTGCTACCATTACACCATATCTCAATTTTCCCGTTTTGGGACTGCAAAGGTAAGAAGGTTTTTTAAAATAGCAATGAGTTTTTCAAAAAAATGCTCCTATCTTTGTCTTTTCATGAAAAACGTTTGGCAAATGAAGACCTTGATAACTTGCATGCTTGCGGCCTCTCTGGCCTTACTGTCCGGCGGACTTTCCGCCCAGACAATCAATCCGACACCTCATTATGTGGTTTTCGACCCGGAAGGAATGGCACTCGACATATCTTCCGGAATCCGTCTTGATGACGTCAAGGGAAAATTTTCCGAAGATCTCGGTTTCCTTGAAGCCGCCGGTATAAATCTGTGCGCGGAATCCGAGGGCGGTAAGAGGGGCCGGACAAAAGTCGCCGTGAATATGTATGTCGATTACGGAAAAAAATTTTCTTCCTCATCCGGATCGGGCCGTGCCTCGGTAAAACCGGTTTCGGGGGCATATTCCCTGACAATCGGGGGTGACGGGATTTCGATAACCGGCCATGATGAACGCGGGGCGTTTTACGGGATACAGACCCTCAGGCAGTTGGTTGAAAATGCCGAAGAGCCGGGAAAACTGCCGTATCTGACAATCGCGGACTGGCCCGACCTGCCGAACAGGGGAGTGGTGGAAGGTTTTTACGGAACCCCATGGTCGCATGAGACAAGGCTTTCATTGATAGATTTTTATGGAAAATTCAAAATGAACGTATATGTTTACGGACCGAAGGACGACCCTTATCACAGCAGCCCGAACTGGAGGCTTCCGTATCCGGAGGACGAGGCGGAGGACATATCCGAGCTTATCGATGCGTGCCGGCGGAACAGGATTGATTTCGTGTGGGCGATTCATCCGGGCCAGGACATAAAATGGAACGAAGAGGATTATGCCAACCTCCTCAATAAATTCGAAATGATGTATGCGCTCGGGGTCAGGAATTTCGCGATTTTCTTCGATGACATTTCCGGCGAAGGAACGAATCCGGTAAAACAGGCCGGGCTCCTGAACCGTCTGACCGCGGATTTTGTCGAGGTGAAAGGCGATGTCTCCCCGCTGACCGTATGCCCTACCGATTATTCGAAACTGTGGGCCAATCCCGGACCTGACGGCAATCTCGCGATTTACGGGAATGAACTCAATGAAAGGATAAAGGTTTTCTGGACAGGGGATTATGTTTGCAGCGACCTGACGAGGGAGACCCTCGACTGGGTGAACTCGAGAATCAAACGTCCTGCCTATTATTGGTGGAATTATCCGGTTACCGACTATGTGCGCAATATCATATTGCAGGGCCCCGTATATGGCCTTGACACTACATTGACCGACAAGGAACTTTGCGGGATGCTCAGCAATCCGATGGAGCATGGGGAGGCCTCGAAGCTGGCCCTTTACGGGGTGGCGGATTATACATGGAACATATCCGCTTACAGGCCACAGGAAAATTGGGAGCGGGCCCTGAAAGAGCTTGTCCCTGATGCTGCCGAGGCGTACCGTACCTTCGCCATACATTCCTGCGACACGGAAACCGGATACCGCCGTTATGAATCCTGGGAGACAGAAACCTTCAGGCTCGACCAGTGGACACAGGCTGCCGCAGATGCCTTGTGGGCGGAATTCGACAGGGTGGAAAAAGCTCCCGGAGAGTTGGAGGCCGCCTGTGCCAACCGTGCGCTCCTTGACGAGTTGCGCCCGTGGCTGACGGAATCCGCAAAACTCGGGACACGAGGAAAACGTGCCGTGGAATTGATGGGAATCTATCGCTCGGGAATGCCGGATACCGCCCTTTTCTGGGAAAAATATTCGCAGAACATCATGTCGGCCGAAGACAGAAAGTCATACGAAGCGCACAAGTCCGGCACCATGAAACTGCAACCTTTTTATGAAAATGCAATGTCCGACATGGGATTCGGTTTTCTTGCCTCGTTGTCTGGAAAAACTCCTAAGGAATACAGTGGAATAGGTTCGTTTTCCAACAGCGGCGGCATGACGGCCTCCCTTATGTTCGACGGCGATTCGACGACATATTACACTTCCGGGGTGTCTCAGAAAGACGGCTCATGGGTAGGTGTCGACCTTAGAACGGTCCGTGACATCCGCGGCGTTTCCATACTTCAGGGCCGCAATTCGACCGACGATGTGGATTATTTCGACCATGCCGTAGTGGAATATTCCGTAGACGGCAAGGACTGGAAGCCTTTGACCGGAGAGCTTGAAGGGCAGTATGTCATAAACTGGAGCGGGGAAGGTGTCGAGGCCCGTTATGTAAGACTGAAAAGACTCGCCTCTGACAGGAAAAATTATATCGCCATACGTTCTTTCGATATAATTACAGGCGATGAAAATACCATGAGCGGCGAAACGGCTGCCGCACCGGCTTTCGACGGCCGTATTTCCACATCCTACAGTCCCGACGGGGAGATTTCCTGGAAGGTCCCGGAGGGAATATCCGAATACGTAATATTGTCCCGTTTTCCGGATGATTGCGGAGCACGCCTTAAACTTATCCAATATGCCTCCGACGGCAGTGTGATAAGTGAGACCGATATTGATAAAGCATATTTTAAAGTACAGCCCGTACGGAGGACGGCAGCATTCGGCTTGTCTGGCAATGCCGTGATAGTGGAAATCGTAGGAAGATAAGGGTTGGAGTATTTGACTTTACTCCCTTGCCACTAACACGACGGCGTATGCCTCGCAGCCTTCGCCCCTGCCGACGAAGCCCAGGTGCTCCGTAGTCGTGGCCTTGACGGAAACATCTTCCACGCCGATTCCCATGACGGAAGCAAGCGTTTCGCGCATTTTCCCTATGTGTGGGGCGAGTTTCGGGGCCTGCATGGCTATGGTTATGTCGGCATTGACCACTCCGTAGCCTTTCCCGCGCAAGATGCCTACAGTGCGTGAGAGCAGTATTTTGCTGTCGATTCCTTTGAATTCCGGGGAAGAGTCCGGAAAATGTTTTCCTATGTCCCCTGCTGCGATTGCTCCGAGCAGCGCATCGCACAAGGCATGTATCGCGACATCGCCGTCAGAGTGGGCCACGCACCCGAACGGCGATTCGATTCTTACTCCTCCGAGCACAAGCGGCAGCCCCTGGGCAAGGGCATGCACGTCGTATCCGTTACCAATCCTGAAATTTGCCATTCATTTTTCTGTTTGAATGCAAATATAGTGTTTTCCCGTCATTTAAGGAAAATCCGGTTATCCGGTTACAGCCGGATTGTTGCACTTTCTCCCCATCTGATTCCCGGGCGTTTTTCTGCATTCCAGAAGCATTCCCTCGCTGTAAGCAGGCGTTTCCCGGTATCTATGGTAACGATGATGAACG
The DNA here is from genome assembly GCF_002159555.1 of Muribaculum sp. An289. GTDB lineage: Bacteria > Bacteroidota > Bacteroidia > Bacteroidales > UBA932 > Merdivivens > Merdivivens faecigallinarum. The sequence continues at coordinate 21,183 of NZ_NFIV01000010.1, read as the reverse complement.
AGAGCAGGGTCTCGTCGGTCGCGGAATATTCGCCTTTCATCGGGGAATCCACCCTGAATACCGGAAGCGAAATCTTCCCTTCGGGCCCTTGCCAGACGTAAAATTCATTGTAATTGCAGTCGCCGTGGAAATATGCTTTGATTTCGGGGTGCGAGAGGAAAAATTTTTCGAGTTCCCCCCAGTTGCCTTTCGGCTTGCGGTCCGTATATTTTACAGCGCAAATGTCCGTCAGCAGATTCTGGAATCCGTCCCGGACATTGATATTATGGGGCTTCCATGGATTGGTAAAATGTTTTGCTTCCGCTTCGGGAGGGTCATGGGTGAAAATAATCGTCGGAATGTCTTCGGTGACGTTGTCTTTGGTGATGTTTTCTTCGTACCATCCCCTCATGGACGAATCGGGCCACATTCCCATGAAAACGAACCTGATGCTGTCCGTAGTGAACGAATAATGTGTCCTGTCTGTCCGGTAGTCGAAGGTCCCGGCAGTCAGAAGCGTGTCGGGTTTCATCATCAGGTTGTATATTCCTGCCGCACTTGCCGCATCGCGTGCGGGAAACAGAGGTTTGGTATACCCGATTGCGTTGGAAATATCGTGGTTCCCCGGTACTATATAAAGCGGGCAGCGATATTCACCGATTGCCATAGTGGCATCGTTGTTCCCGTCCGGAGCGAGTACTGACCAGTCCCGGCAGAACTGTTCCCACGAGGCGGTCGCGGACTGTACCCCGTCCTCCATCCTGTTGGCTATGTCTCCGGTACAGATTACGAAGTCCGGTTTTCCGAAAACCTCGCCTCCGCTTGTCCCGCCGTCTTCCGGAAGGAGTGTGCTGTCGAGCATGCGGAAAGCGGCCATCATCGCCCTGCTGACGGAATCCGCCGTAACCGTATCCCCGCGGAACTCCCGCTCAAGGCCGTAATGGACGTCCGAGCAATAGATAAAATGAATTTTCCTGTCTTCGGCCTTCGACAGGCACAAGGACAGGAAAACACAAAGTATAACTGAACTGAATTTTCTTACCATTCTATTTTTTCACTTAAAACTTCGGAGCCTGCATTCGTTTTGCCTTCGGTCGGTACCATTATGTACCAATCTCCGGTGCCGTCTGTGTTACGGGCAAACGAGCCGAGGTCTTTGCTGTCGTATTTGCCGTCATCCTCGCCCCAGGTCTCTCCGAGTGCCGTGCTGAGGTTCTTGAAAACATCCAAGGCCTTTCCGTCAGGGGCGAAAAGCTCTATTTTCACGGATTTGTCGGCTGAAAGTCCGAAATCGAAGATGAGTTCATGGTCGCCGTCCGCTTTCTCGGACCATACCGTAAGGAAGCCTTTGGCAGGAATTACAGTGCCTTCGGGAGCCGTGAAAGTGTCTTCGTCATCTTTGGTAAAATAAACGCCTGTGATGTCCACGTCTTCGTCGGAGATGTTGTAAAGTTCTATGAACTTGTCGTTTCCGTTGAGTTCATTGAGCCTGATTGCCGCATGGCCGGACGGAGTTTCAGGGTCTTCGGAACCACCGCCCTGTCCGTTGCTTTCACCGGGAGTAGGCTCGGTAACTACCTGCCAATTGTCAGAGCCGTCAGGGATACGTGCGTATGAAGAGCCGTCTTCCATTGCCGGATATTCGATGGTATCCACTATTTTGCCCTCTGCATCAAGCACGGTAACCACGTCTCCGTCGCCGCCAAGTCCGAATGTAAATGTTTCATCCTTGTAGAAGGCCATGATTTCTCCGGCTTCTATCGTGGTGCCTTCCGGAATGACATATTCTTCTTCTGCGCCCTTGTCGTCCTGAAGCCTGTAACCGCTGATGTCCACGGATGAGGATGAAGGATTGTAAAGTTCTATGAAGTCTGTCTGTTCACCGTCGATAGTGGCTCCCTGTACCTCATTGACCAATATAGGAGATTCCGATTCGCCGGGATTCACCGGTTCGTCAGGATTGTCATCAGGGTTGTCATCGGGAGTGCCGCTGTTGCTGCGCCCTTTTGTCCCGCCTTCGACTATTTCCCATGACGAGCCTCCGTCTTCAATCCTCGAATATGTGAAGCCGTCTTCCATTGCCGGGATTGTCACCTCGTCGATTTTCGCGTATTTTTCATCAAGGAGGGTAATCGAATCTCCGTCGCCCGAAATGCCGAATTCGAAAGTGCCTTCTTCAATCACGAGAAAACTTTTGGCCCCAATCGAGCTTCCTTCCGGGAATGTATATTCCTCATCTGTGCCCTTGTTGTCCTGTACATGATAACCCGAAAGGTTGATGTCGGTGTCCGTAGCATTATGGAACTCTATCCAATCCGTGCCTCCGGAACATACTTCATTGACAAACAGTCCCTGTACATCGGACGGTTCGTCCACCGGTTCCCTGTCTTCCTTGCAGCCTGTCGTCAGAGCTGCTCCCGCAATCAAAGCGGCTGTAAAAAACAATTTTGCGTATTTCATAATATCAATAAATGTTTATAGTCGATTTTAAACGTTTAAAAACGGATAATCGGCTCAGAACGATACCATTACTCTCAACTGAAGGATATGGAAGTCGATACCCTCCGGCCTTGCCTGGCTGAGAGGCTGGTTGCCTGCGGTAATCTGTCCTTTCGAGTCGGCGTATTTGTCGTTGTCCATGAAAACATAGTTCAGTCCGACAAGTATGTTGCTGACAGGATACCAGTTCAGGCTTGCGCTGTACGAGTAGGCCATACCGCCTGTAATAGGGGAGGACATGTCATGAAAATCGTTGAGGTTCAAATGGCTTACCCTTGCTGTCAATTCGAGGCTTCCCCCTTTTTTACGCGCTTTCACTCCTCCGAATTCGGCATCTTCCTGGACATACCGCCTCTGTTCTCCGAGTATCATCCATGAAGCGGTCGCGTACCAGCCCATGAATTCGGCATTTTTAAGCGGTTCACGTACTTCCCCGGCCTTTTTGTAGCGGCTCAGGTCTGTGAAAATATATTCTCCGTAAGCGAGGAACTTGTTCCATCTGAATGCTATTTCGGCACCGTAAGTCGTATAATGGTTTACATTGCCCACTTCGGCCTGGACGAATCTTCTGCGGTCGGTGCGGCTTTCCGGGAAAGTCCTGAACAGGGCTATGCGGTCTTCCTGGCCTCCGGCATCCGGGGTGCGATAACTTGCATAACCTCCTATGTGCAGTGTCATGTCATCATTGTTGATTATCGGCACAGCCACCCTTCCGGTAAAACCGTATCCGTCGCTTCCCCTGTTCCTCTCTTTCTGGATGATATCGACCTGTTGTCCGAATACTCCTCCCGATATCCACCAGTATTTGCCCCACCAGGTGGCGGCGATTCCGAGCCTCCGGCCCCCGGTAAGTGCTTCTACGGGCATCGGCCTTTCGTTGGCCATGATGTAACGGGAACTCGTTACTCTTTCAATGCTCATAGGCTCTTTGAAATGTCCGGCCTGGATCGAGAGGTGGTCGTTGAATTTGTATCCGAGATACATATCCTTGAGTTCCACTTCGTTATATGCGAAATCTATATCAAACTCCGCGAACCATTTTTCATACAGTTCCGCCTTGAAGGCCAGCCTTGCCCTGCGCACGCTGACCCCGTTGTTGAATCTGAAGATTCCGTCATCGTCTTCAAGGTCCTTATTCACCTTCGATGTAAGCCCTTCAACCGATTCCGTAGGGATGTAAATGGAAGCGTCGGTATAGATGCGGTTGTCGAACCAGAGCCTGAATTTTCCATCGGTCGTGGCGATGTTGAATTTTCCGTCTTTATAATAGACTTTCGCCTTCAGTTCTTTACCCTCTTCTTGTTTTTTGTCCTCGTTTTCCGCTGCTGCCGGCACGGTTGCGAAGATACAAAACAGTGCCGATGCCGTCAGAAATGTGTTTCTTAAAGTCCGATTCATCTTTTTATTTTAAAACGGCGCAAAATTATGTCACCGATGTTTCACGGTTATTAAGATTGTTTTACAGAAATATTACGTATATTAGCGGATGAACCAAAATCATTTATACTATGAAGACAAAATTAATCTTATCTGTGCTTGTCTGCACGGTATTGTCATTGGCGATGTCATGTAAGAAAGAATCCAAACTTGCATCCCCGGTGCCTCAGGTTACATCCTTGACTTCGGACGGTTTTATCGTGGAATGGGCCCCTGTTGAAGGAGCTGCGGAATATGTTTATGTACTTGATGAAGGAACCGATCAGAGTACCGCCGAATGTTCCGTGACCTTTGTTGGCCTGACTCAGGGAGAACATACGGTAAAAGTGAAGGCTGTTGCCGCCGGATATGTTGACTCGGATTGGGGAGATGTTGTGGCCGATATTGAAGATGTCTCTCTTTTAATGTCTCTTGAGTATGTAGGCAACGGGGCTTTCAATATAGACTTTGTGCCTTCCGAGGATGTTGAGACAATTCGTTATGCAGTGGTGTCTGCCGTATCCATGCCTTTGCCGGAGTCCCGGCAGGCGTTTGAGGACGGTACACTTGAAGGCATTGAGGTCACAGATGCCGTCAGTGTTCCTGTCGTCCGCGATTCAATAGGTCCGTATGCCGTATATGCCAGAGGAATCACGGCTACAGGACTGGAGTCCGAGACACAGTATTCTCAGATAATGGCGTTCGGCGCAGGACTTACAGTTGATCATTTTGATTTGGTGGCGATGGATCTTACCGCGACTATCCATGATGAATCGGTAGCTTCGTCCGGCCTGCTGGTAGTGTCAAAGTCCGTGCTTGCCGAATTGGGTATGAGCATAGAAGAGATTACTGAGACCTATGCTTCTTTCGGGATGATTACGCCTATACCGGATGGAGAAACGGGCATAGTCGCCCTGAACGGTTATGAAGATTATGATTACGTAATGGGCGTTGCCGGTTTTGACGCTTCCGGTAATTTTGTGGCATGCGGAAGTTTTTCATTCCATAGCGATTTTGCGGATGAATCCCTGCCCCTTCCGGGCAATATGACAATCGAAGTTTCGGAGATTACGGAAACTACGGCCCGTGTGAAATATGTGATGGGTGAAAACACGAGGGCGTATTATCAGGCAGTGATGACTGTCGCCGATTACAATGATCTTGTCGACTATGGTGCGAGCCTGCCTGAATATGATAATCCTGAAGACTATGTGCGCGATTATGTTGCGGTTTATGGCGCCACCTTGTTCGCCGATGACGATTACGTGTGGCCAAACCTGCTTCCGGGGACTGACTATGTCGCTGTCGGTTTCCCGATGAATGGCAATGGTACCTTCGGCTACGGAGCATCGGCAAAGAAAGAGTTTGCTACAGCCGGTACTGCGGCTGCATCCGTATCCGGTTATGGTCTTATTTCAAGAGGTGCAGAGACAATTGCGGTAATCCGTCCGCTTGGCGCTGAGGAAATCAAGGCGGTCATGGGAAGGTGACCCCTGGATTTCAGAGTTTCCGAGGGTAGGCTTGTTTATTGATGCAATAAAGGCTGGCTGCAAAGTCTTTTGACTTTCAGGCCAGCCTTATGGTTAAAATACTTCTGATATCATTCCGCCGTTCTTGTCGCGGTGTGCGCCGCTTTTCCTTACTTGTCTGACGAAAAAAATCAATTTTATCTATGCTAACCGCCGGGAAAGTGAACCAAATTTCCACGAATCAGTGGCACTTTCCTGCCGGAAATGTTGATTCTACCGCCATTTCGCCGTTTTTCCCGGGGAAAGTGAACCGTTTTGCCGCGAATCCGAGGCACTTTCCCTGGGGAATATTGGCTTTACCGCTATTTCCATTCGTTTTTCGGGGGAAAGTGAACCATTTTCTCGCTTTTTTGGTGCACTTTCCCGCCGAAAATATTGATTCTACCGCCATTTTCGCCGTTTTTCCCGGGAAAGTGAACCAAATTCCCACGAATTCAGGGCACTTTCCCCCTGAGGTGAATTTATGAATTTATAAAATACAGATAGCATCCATGAAGTACCCCTCCTTCCCCAACACACAACTATATTCCAGTACAATTACCATGGATTGCTGCGGTAGAAATACGGTTCACGCCTCCCGAGGCTCTCTTGCCCCTGTTCGCATCATCAACTTTGAGCTGGTTAAAGGTTCTCTAACGCCTTCCGAGGCTCTCTGCTCCTCCGGAAACAGGCAAATGACACATCGGCAAGTCTCGGCAAATATTATTTCCAAATGTTAAAAGCCGTTTAAAATTTTTCAAAAGTTCTTTGTGACGTCATTCCGCCATCATTCCGCCATTTTTCCGACACCATTCCGCCATTTATATTGTAAAATAATACTGCTATTCTCCTAAAAAAATGGCAGAAATCAAAAAACGGCAGGATCAAAAAAACGGCAGGATCAAAAAAACGGCAGGAATCTGCACGGAAGCATGTCTCGAATTTTCTGGAATTTTCTGATAAAAATTTTTAAACAGCTTCTTACTCCCCGGAACTTTTTGAGAAATTGAAAACAGTTTATTATCTTTGCAGGATATAGATTTTGTTTTATGGCATTCAGATTCAATTTGTTTTCAACCCCTCAGCACCACAGGGTGTTCAATTATCAGCCGGTCTTTTACGATCCGGAGAAGGAGCGCCGCAGGGAAAAACTGAGGAAGGTGTCGGCCGAAAGGGAACTTAAGGAGCTTCAGGAAGGAAAGATTCCCGAGCAGAGCAAGGATTATGTTCCCGGGTCGCTTATTTACGGCAGCCTGAGGGACGGCGCTTACCAGAAAACGAAGAGCGAAGGCAATTTTCTGGTCAGGCTGGCGAAATATGCCATGTTTGTCGCACTTGCCGTACTGCTGTATTTCTTTGCAAAATATTTTGCATATCTGTTCATATAAGGCGGGCAGGAGATGAAGATAGAGATACTTCCGGCGAATGTGGCCAATATGATAGCCGCGGGGGAGGTGGTCCAGGGCCCCTCCTCTGTCGTTAAGGAGATGATGGAAAACAGTGCGGATGCCGGAGCTTCTTCCATAACTGTGATACTGTCCGATGCGGGCCGTACCCTCATAAGGGTATTGGACGACGGTTGCGGAATGTCTCCGGAAGATGCTGTAAAATGCTTTGAAAGGCATGCGACTTCCAAGATTTCGTGTCCGGAAGATCTCGAATCGATACTTACATACGGGTTCAGGGGTGAGGCGCTTGCCTCCATTGCCGCAGTAGCCGAGGTTTCGCTCAAGACAAGGCGCAGGGAAGACGAAACGGGTGTCTGTGTGGAATATGCGGATTCAAAACTTGTTTCAGTTACGGAAACGGCCTGTCCGGCGGGAACGGATTTTTCTGTAATGAACCTCTTTTACAATGTCCCTGCAAGAAGGAAATTCCTGAAATCGGATGCTTCCGAATTCCGCAAGGTACTTTCGGAGTTCAACAGGATAGCCCTTACTCATCCGGAACTTTCTTTGAGGCTTGTCCACAATGACAAGGACGTGCAGGATCTGCCCCCGGCCTCCAGTCTGAAAATCCGTGTGGCGGATTTGCTGGGGAAGGACATATCCAGGGAAATCGTGGAGGCATCGGCGGATACGTCGGTCGTGAACATCCGTGGTTTTATCGGAAGGCCTGAAGATTCGCGGAAAACCCAGCCCAACCAGTATTTTTTCGTAAACGGCAGGTTCTTCCGCAGCCCTTATCTGCACAAGGCGGTCATGAAGGCTTACGAAGGCCTCATAGCTCCGGGAACATCCCCTTCGTATTTCCTTTATCTGACGATAGACCCGCACAATGTGGATGTAAACATCCATCCTTCCAAGGCGGAGGTCAAATTCGAGGAAGAACAGGTGGTCTTCCAGATAGTGTATGCCTGTGTCAAGGAATCCCTGGGCAAGAATTCATTTGTCCAGAGCATAGATTTTGATGTGGATGGAGTGCCGGAAATCCCGGTTTTCAATCCACTGGACCCTTCCCCTGTAAAGGCTCCGCAGGTGCGCGTGAATCCGGATTACAATCCTTTCGAAAACGACGGCTATCAGGAAAACGGGTATGATTCTCCTGAAAACGCGTATGATTTTTCCAAAACCGGGAGCGATTTTCCTGCAAGGACGTACAATCCGGCCCCTGCCGTGGATTATGGCAGGCTTTTCGATGACAGGCAGGCTTTGTCTGCCGACGATACGATGGTGGTCGGAGAAAAATATATAATATATAAAGTGAAAGAGGGCATACGCATAGTGGACATTGTCCGTGCCCGTGAGAGGATAATGTACAGCCGGATGATTCAGAGCATAGCTATGGGCGAGATACTGTCCCAGTCCCTCCTTTATCCGGTTGAAATAGAGGTGGGCAGGCATGCGGTTTCCCTTGTAGGGGAGCATTCCGGGATATTGTCCGAAGCCGGTTTCGACATAAGGCCGGCCGGGGATACTTCCATTGCCGTGTACGGGATGCCTTCCGGTTTCAGTTCCGACAGACAGTCTGTTTCCGATATTGCGGCCGGGCTGATAGCCTCCCTGGATGAAACGGCGGGAGAACTCCGAAGCAGCATCATTTCGGATATGGCGGTGAGGCTTGCACATATTTCAGCCATGTCGGACAGGAGCGTGCCGAATAAATCCGAGGCCCGTTCTTTGATTGAACAGCTTATGGGATGCGAGGATTCGTCCACTTCCCCGTATTTAGGAAAGCGGTGCAATGCTACGGTGTCGCTTTCGGATATAGATAAAATAATAACTAAATGGTAAAAGAAAATTTTTAAAATGGGATATTATGAATATGGGAGAGGCGGTTTTCTCTCGAATATACCGGTGGCGGTAAAAAATATCATCCTGATAAACATTCTGGTGTATTTGCTTACGCTTCTGACGGGTGATTTCATGTATGAAAAATTCGCATTGTTTTATATAGAGTCGCCGTATTTCCACTGGTGGCAGCCGATTACCCACATGTTCGTACACGGGGGATTTTTCCACATATTCTTCAATATGTACACGCTGCTGATTTTCGGTTGTGCGCTGGAAAGGATATGGGGTCCTAAAAAATTCCTGCTGTTCTATTTCGTGACAGGAATAGGCGCGGCCCTCCTGCATACCGGGGTGACGGCATTTCAGGTGGAGCATTTCAAAGGGCTTGCGGAAGCCGGGGACATGGCGGCCATAGGCGGTTATCGCAGGCTTATGATCACTCCGACCGTAGGAGCCTCCGGGGCCATCTACGGCGTGCTTCTCGGTTACGGAATGCTGTTCCCGAACAACGTGCTGCAACTGCTTTTCCCTCCGGTGGCCCTGAAAGCCAAGTGGTTCGTGCTGATATTCGCTGTCATCGAGCTGGCTACCGGGGTTTTGGGTACACGTGACGGGATTGCTCACTTCGCGCATCTCGGCGGAATGATTTTCGGTCTGATAATGATTTTAATCTGGAAGAAAAAGAACAGGCTTTACTATGAGGGATAGTTCCCGCAGGTTTACATTTTCATCGGCAGTGTGGCTGATAGTGCTGGTTGTCCCGGCGCTTCTGCTCTTGCTGTGCTATCTTTCAATGTATGTGAATCCTGCCCGTTTCTGGCCGGCAGGTGTCCTTGCCGTGATGGAATTTCCCGTTGCCATTATCAATTTGCTGCTCCTCGTCATGGCCGTCATACGGCGTTCGAGGTTTTTCTGGATTCCGCTTCTGGCTCTCGTGCCTTTCGTTTTCATCGCCGACAAGCAGATACGGTTTTCCGGTGGAGGCGATACGGTCGTGGGTGAGGGGGAGAATACTTTGAAAATCATAACGTATAATGTTGGAGGTTTCCGTCTTCCGCAATCGGACGAGTGGGGGAGTGTGCCCGATGTCAGGGAGGCCGCCCTGGACAGCATAAGCAAATGTTCTCCGGATTTGGTGTGCATGCAGGAGTTCTATGCTGGCTCTCCGGATACCCTTTCGGTGCTTATGGAAAAATATTTCAGCGGGTATTGTTACAAATATTATTTCAAACATGAACCGGGAAAATATTCGGGCAACCTGACTGTCAGCCGTTTTCCGATAATATCATCCGGGGTTGAAAAATTCAGCCAGAGCAGCAATCTCGCGCTGTATAATGACATAGACCTGGGAAACCGCATCCTTCGTGTATATAATTGCCATTTGCAGTCTTACAGCATTTCCACGGCCGGGCTTGTCAAGTCGATGGTAGAGGATAAGGAAGTGGCCCGGGAAACAGGGGTGAAGGTACGCGGAGCCCTGCTGAAACGGCCCAAACAGGCGGGGCAGATTCTGGACAATGTGAAAAATTCCCCTAATGAGGCGCTGATATGCGGGGATTTCAACGATACTCCCATGTCATATACTTACAATGCTTTAGTGAAAGGGAGAAAGGACACTTTTTCGGAAGCCGGGTCGGGTTTTGCCGCGACATACTCGAAACTCTGGCCCCTTTTGCGAATAGATTATATTTTTGTTCCGGAGTCTTTCGGCGTTATTTCGCACAGGACCCCGCATTGGAAATTTTCCGACCATTATCCTGTAATTTCGGTTTTGAATTATTGACAAAAATGGAAGAGAACAGATTGAAGGAAACGATAGATGCCGCCGTAAAGGTTCTTAGAAGCGGCGGTGTAATCCTTTATCCCACCGATACGGTATGGGGAATAGGCTGCGATGCATCCGATGCAGCGGCCGTGGCAAGAATATATGAAATAAAAAAACGTTCCGACAGCAAAAGCCTTGTGCTCCTTGCCTCGGATATGGATATGATATGCCGTTATGTCAGGCAGATGCCCGAGATGGCTGTCTCTCTGATTGAAGTGAACGACAGGCCCATGACGATAGTTTATCCCGATGCGGTAGTTGCTCCGGGCTACGGGCTTGCACCCAACTGTGTGGCGGAGGACGGTTCCGTCGGAATCCGCATACCGCTTTCGGATTATTGCAGAAGGATGACCGCCCGTCTCGGCAAACCTTTGGTTTCCACTTCGGCAAATATTTCAGGAGAGCCTACTCCAAAATCGTTTGACGATATTTCCCCGGCAATAAAGGATGCCGTGGATTATATAGTCTGTCCGGAACTTGAAAAAGAGTCGACAGGGTTTTCGTCTTCGGTGATAAAGGTCGGTCTGGACGGGGAAATCCGGATTATCAGGCCTTGATACGGTGCCGTGAAGCTGCACCGTATGCCGCGGCCGCAGCCATAAGTGCGGCTGTTTCCGTCCTCAGCCGTGAATCCCCCATGGATACGGGAATGAATCCGCTGGAGATGGCGAGCGAGGCTTCGCTGTCGCTGAAATCCCCTTCAGGGCCTATCATTACCAGTATTTCAGGATTAGGGTTGTCGCGGAAATGTTTTTCCATTTCCTCGAACATGTCCTTCCTCGCATCCTGTCCGTCTCCGTGAAAGCAGTAGGCAATCAGTTTTAGACATCGCTTTCCGTCCCTGCCCGCTCCCTTGTCCGCTTCCTTGTCCACTTCCGATTTTATGAAGTCGGTTACTAAAATACAGTCTTCAAGGACGGGAATCCTTCCTTTGAGGGACTGTTTTGCGGCCGAGAGCAGCAGTTTTTCGGCACGCTCGCGTTTAATCGTTTTCCTTTCGGAATGTTCTCCGATTATGGGTATTACCGTATCTATGCCTATTTCGGTGGCTTTTTCCATGAACCATTCGAACCGGTCCGAGTTTTTTGTGGGGCAGCAGGCTATGTGCAGAGTATAGCCGTGCCCTCCCCAGTTCCCGTGGAAATCCTCTATCCTCAGGCCGCAACGTTTGGGCGAAGGCTCCGTTATGATGCATTCGTACATCCCGCCTTTCCCGTCGATTACGTTTATCCTGTCTCCGGCGCGGTGCCTCAATACCCGTATGCAGTGGGCGGATTCGTCCTCTCCGAGGAAAGCGGCGGCACCTTTGACGGCCATCCCGGTTCCGGCGGCCTCGTTCAGCGTTTCAGAGTAGAAAATTTCCATGTCCAGAAAATATTTTTTTGTCTCCCGGGTACAAAAATACCGATTTTTTATAACTTGCCGTGCAATTTGAATAGTTTGAACGGGTTTAAAATAGCATACGTATCAATCAGGATGGCATATATAGGTCTCATATCGGACACCCACGGTGTTTTTGATGACAAACTCCGCTCGTTTCTCGACCCTGTCGATGAAATCTGGCATGCGGGGGATTTCGGAACCATCGAGTGCGCGGACAGCATAGCGGCATTCAAACCTCTCAAAGGGGTTTACGGCAATTGCGACGGTTATGACATCAGGGCGGACCATCCGCATCACCGTTTTTTCGAGACAGGGGGGATGTCCGTGCTTATGGTGCACATAGGCGGCTATCCGGGGCATTATGACCCCAAAGCACGTGAGCTGATAGACAAGTACCGGCCGCAGATTTTCGTATGCGGGCACTCCCATATACTTCGGGTCATGAACGATTCCCGGAGGGACATGCTTGTAATCAATCCCGGAGCGGCCGGAATCTTCGGCTTCCACAATGTGCGTACCGCCCTGCGTTTCCGCATATGCTCCTCGGACATATACGACATGGAGGTCTGCGAGTGGGACAAGGCCCTGTGATATCTTCTCAGATATCGAACCTCAGAGTCCTGCTTCCGTCATCATGGGCATCGATGTAGACACGGAGCGTTTCTTCGGGAAGAAGTTCCTCGATGTTTTCGGGCCATTCTATATAGCAGGGAAAACCGCTGTCGAAATATTCGCCGATTCCGATGTCTTCGGCTTCGGAAAGCCTTTCTATCCTGTAAAAATCGAAATGGTATATCGGCAGGTCCTTTTCCGTGCGGTATTCGTTGGCTATCGTGAATGTCGGAGAGCATACGGTGTCCTCTACGCCCTGTTGCCGGCATAACTCCGTAATGAAGGTTGTTTTACCTCCTCCCATTTTTGCATAAAAAGCTATGATGTTGTGTCCTGCCGTTTCCCTGAGGAATTCTTCGGCCGCCGCCGGCAGACAGGACAGGTCTTTCATTGTAATAATATGAGTGTCCATTATGGTCTTTATGATGTAGTATAACTTTCTTCAATCGTTTCCTATTGTAAATTTATTTTAGATTTTCAACGGTTTGACACAATCGTTTGAAGAATAAACTTTTAGCAAATTATTTGAGAAGTAGCGGTAACGACTAAGAGACCGTGCAGTTTTCAACGTTTCGCTATGTTTGACTGTCAAATAACTCTTTATGCAAAAATACGCAAAATCCTTAAACGAACACAAGGATTTACTATTTATTATTCTCTTCTATTAAGTTCCACAAACCGACAATTGAATCAAAAATCAACAATAGAAAGTATATAAAAGTGAATACAGTGACACTATTTGATAAAATAGTTATCCATTGCATGCATTCTGTAGATATAACACTACTGATTGCACCGCGAACAGTATAGCAAAGAAAAGCAACAAAAATTAATGACATTTCTATTATCAAATCTTTTTTCATGCTATGTAATACGTCTTTTATATTGCCGCCTTTTTGATTTTTGAAAACTACAAGTTCTTTCAAAATTAGTGCAAGAATTGTTACATAAAAAGCTAATATGGTAACTAACAAAGGTATTATATTATGGCTGATTTGCAAAATAAAATCTGTTTTATCACCACTATAATTAGAAAACCAGCCAATTAGAAGTGATAATGAAAAATATCCGATATATCTAAAAATTTGATTTACTCGATTCATCATTTTGCAGCATTAAGTAGCTCTACAATTTTCTCAAATCTATTTTGAAATAAATTATCGCTTTGCATTTGTACTTCAAGATCGTCAATTTCAATTTTCTTTGTCGTTTCTCCTGTTTTTACATATCTACGTAAACCTTTTACTTTCAAAGTAATGACATTTCCACTATCAGCAGACGCATTAACTAAACCATTCAACTCTTCATTATCATTTGATAATGACAGTTGTTCAGAATCTGACGACTTTAGCTCAAATGTCGTACTTTTACTATTCGTAATTTTGCTTTGATTACTAATTAATGCATTGATACTTTCGGAAACTCGCGGTAAATTAGGATATGAGAAGTGAAATCTAACCATAGATACCCCTTTGGGATATTGCTCTAGGAGCTGCCAAAATTCTGTTTTCTGATATTCTTTTTTTATTGATATTGTTAGTCCATAAGTTTTTAATGCTTTTTTCAAAGAGTATTCCATTATGTTACGGACGACATCCGTTGTAGAAAAGGCAGTAGGATCATCTTCTATAGCTATATGTTGTACATCTTGACGATTATCAATAATAACAAAACAACTCGGAGAATAATGATGTTTTTTCTTTTTAAAATTTTCTTCGAGACTAAGTTGCTTATTATTTGCAAGTTTCAATATAATAATTCCATTACCGTTATAACGTAATTGATGCTCAAAGACACCTTCTCTTTTGCTATTAAATTTGAAGTTTGCATTTAATAGTATTTCTTGCAAATAGGTTTGTTTTGATTCCATACGTTGTTCAACCTCGGGCATAGGTTGGAACAAATTAGCTCCATCATTTATAATTGGTGCGAATTGATATGTATATAATATGTAGCTTGCCATAATCGTTTCTTACAACATTATGTTTATTCACTAAAGGTTTAATCCTTTATCAAAATCTGCTTGATATTGAACTGGGATTGTTTGTCTTATTTTTATTATATCCTGATTCTTACCATAGTTAAAACCATGATTAGTACAAATATTCTCAACAAACTCATTACAATTTATTCTACTTATTACATCGCCTCCATTTCCTGCAGTTATGGCGAGTTGTCCAATATTAGGCATATTGGATATATGTACTTGAATGCGACCTTCACTTCCCCAAGCACCTTGATTTTCATTATGTTCCCAAACGATTGATGTACTGCCATCAGATTTGGCAAGATATCCTAAGAAAGTGTAGTATTCATGTTCATTGGCAAATTGTATTTGTCCTTTTGAACCAAAACTTGATTTATACATAGTTATGCTGCGTTATAAATTTGAACTAGTTTTGTTTTTATCTCTTCGAAAGTCAGACTTGTACTAAAATCAGTCGTTAATCCAGTGTTTATCACATATACAAATGATTCTTTCCTATAATATTTATCTCCGACAAGTCGCAAGGAATTTTCAATTGTATCAGCTTTTGCTAATAAGCACACTAATTGATAGTCCCTGTTTATTTGTTGAGTTTTATTATTTGGATGCGCTTTTGTATTATGTTGTGTTGCAGTCAATAATATCAGATTTTCAACATAATGAGCAATCTGCGGAAACTGTGATTTGGGAAAAATGTGATGCACTTGTGTAGCCTCTCCATTACCCCAACTATCATGAACTTCGCTCTCTGTTTGGATTTTGCGAATTAAGGCAATTGCTTTCTGTACATAATATGTATTTATAGCCTCTTGCCTTTCTTTCTTTTCAGGTGTCAATGCCTCCTGGCGTGTTATGGTTTTATCTTTGTCCATATCGCGCCAATTCTTTTTGTTATACATCAAATCTGAGTAGTATGTAATCTTTCCATTACTTCCATGCAAATGATGTTCAGCCGCATACACGTTGAATACCTTATGAAACATACGTCTTATGTCTAATCTTGAATGCGACGGAGTATTTCCATTTATCAATTTGAAATATCTGTCATAAATTTCATCTCTTGCCGTAATAGGATTATCTATGCTATCTTTTGCATATTCTTCAAAATACTTCATAAAGCCACTATCAGTCATAACTTTCATAAAGTAGCAATATAAGAAATTATATGCGTTGCGATCTTTTCTTGAAATATAATCCAACAAATCTTCATTAGCGACAGAGAATGTAAGAGAACCATCTACTATTTCAACATTCAAGATGTGTGCATATGCTAACAATTTTAGTGGTTGTGAAAGCACTTTGTTATATTCATTATATGCTTTCTTGTCATTTGCCCATGGTTTATTAAATATCACTCTTGAATTTTGAATAAAATATTGTGATCCCCATATATCATTAATGACAAAGACAGGCTTTGTTGCAACCATATTCATAACGCAATCGGCCATAAAACATACAATGTCAGGAGTACATTTCTGGTCAACAAACCTAGCGTCATGAGACTTGCGTATATCTAAATCAAATTGACTAAGATATTCATTTATAGTATCTCTCATACCTGTTGAGATTTAAGTTTCCCAAAAAAGAAAACGGAGTTATTATCTATATTAAGAGAACGTGTCCCTAAATTTCTAGCAATTGCATAAAACCTTGTAAAGCTATCTGTTGCATAAAAAGCCAAATCTGCTTTAGAAACAGAATCAGCATCATTCACTAATGTCAAGATTGCAACAGAGCCATCTGCGATACAACCCTTGGGCAAGAAACACGCCCGTGGATTATATGTAAGATTTGGCAATAGAATACAATTTGACTGATTCAGATATTTTGCGACATCTAAACCAGTTACATCATCAATATAGCTGTCATATTCAGGAATGTTGATAATTTCATTGTTTCCTATGTTTCTTGATTTCAAGACCCTTATTTTTCCATTACTCTTTGTTATTGATTTGGTAATGACTCTGTCTCTATATGCTTTGAACACGTTGAAATCCATCTTATCGGCAACTTCGTCAAACTCATTGTTGCGATAAATTATCCAATATGGAAATTTGTCATCCATTAAATATTCCTGTTTATGTTCCAATACCGTATTTGTTATATAAGATTCGACAATTGTATTGCTTGGCTTTTTCTGTGTATCAAGAATGAAGCATATTGTTTCAATCTTAACTCCCTTAAATCCTTTTTCTCCAAAATCTATAATATGAGTCACTCTCTTTTCTTTCATCAATGAACGAGTCAAATTGAATTCAGGAGCATTAATCAAGCTTTTGGGCACAATCAATGAAACGACGTTTCCTATTTTCATTGCTTTTTCAATGAAAAATGAAAATATATTATTAGTATCTTTATTATAGATGTTTGATTTATACTTAGACAATAATTCTTTTTCTTTTGTCAATTTCTTATACGGAGGATTACCTACTACAATATCGTATCTTTTATCAAACTCATACAATAAGAAATCTGCATTGATGTAATTAATATGCACATTAGCAGGAATATTTATTTTATCTACTAATTCTTTTAAAATTTCAATGCTTACGGCATCAATATCCACAACATCAATGTTTATCGCAGGGACACTTGAATATTTTTGAATCAAGGTCGGCAAGAAATTACCAACTCCAACTGATGGCTCCAGAATATTCAGTTCAGAATAATTTTTCGCATCTGGCAAATTTTTAACAATTGAAAAGCAAATATCCTGCCTTGTGTAATAGGCGGCATTGTCTTCTCTTTGTGCGTTTGCCAATTCTGCAATTTTAGACAAATCAGCAAAACTACGGTGGTCTGCAGTTTTTATATATTCCAATAAGCAAGATGGTGTGGTCAAACTTTTCACTTCAATAAGTGATTTGATGTCTTGTTCAGACATTGTCGGTTTGCATAAAGCAGCACGTATTTTGTGTGCAATCTGCTGAAAAATAATAGTTGGAACCGCTTCCCCTAGATTTTGTCTAATATTCATTTCTTCTTTTTTCAGAAAATCATGCTTCTGCTTTTCTGAAAAAGCGTTCAACTCCTTAAATGGGATATCAGTCCATACAAAAGAGGAGGGAACAGACATCATCAGCATCAATTCACGGATACTAAAAACTCTGTTGTCGGTAGGATGTACTGTGTTTTGGCTTGCCATAATATCATTTCGAGTATGAATGCAAGGAGCAACCTTATCCCAACACTGACGAGTATATTTGTCACCATTTTTTTGAGCATTATATACCACAATCCCATTTTTAATAGTATGTGGAATTTTTGATATGTCAGTATTATCAAATGCTGATTGTCCCTCCTTAATATCCGCAATCCACGCCTCCATATGAGGTGAATACTTTCTGAAATTATGATAAATATCATCAGCAGATATTTCTCCCATTTTTTTCAAGGACGGAAGGTGACCTATAACTTGGCGCAATGTCCTTTCTGGTTGCCTGTCTGGATATAAATCAAAAGGCGTAATTTCTTTCATATCTTTTCTTACGCCAATAACGAGTGTACGAGTACGGCTAGACGGATTTCCGTAATCTTTAAAGTTCAGGACTTGATATGATATGTTATAGTCTCCTGAAAGATTTTTGTCTATGGCATTTTTTATGGTTTTATCTTGACCATCAATGTCGGTACATACAGAGTTCAAGAAAGCACGAACATTCTCATAAATAAAGAATTTCGGCTTAATTTGCATCGTCATTTTGATTGATTCAACAACTAAAGAATTTCGCTTTAGCTCATCTTTCTTTTTATGATTTGCAACGGACATTCCTTGACATGGTGGGGTCGCAATGAGAACATCAAGATCAGTAATATTATATCCTCTTTTCCAAAGGGCAAGTTCTTTAAAAACCTTATCTTTAGTCTCTTGCAACGTCATATCTCCACAGATATAACCGCTCTGATATACACACTTGTGATTAAACGACTGTATTTTTAATCTTCGCTCCAACAACTCGACAGTTGCTATGCAGTAAAATCCCTCTTCTTTAAAACCATAACACCCAACACCAGCACTGCTAAACAAACTGATGTAAGTTTTAAGACCATAAGTTGATTTAGCCTCAGACAACATAGCAGAAGCTAAATCAGGATCAATCATTTCATATTTTACTCTAGCCATATTATATATCTCGTTTTAATGCCTCAACAACAAGAGATAATGCTTGAGGTGCAATTTTTTGTTCACTTGATACTACGGCAGACACCTGATCTGCAAGCCATAAAGTCAATAGTTGTTCAGCATTGACATTAAATAATTTAGATAAAATAGATACCTGCTCTTTTTTTGCTCTTCTCTCACCTTTTTCTATTTTGCAATAAGTCGCAGTATCAATATCTAAAGCCGCTGCTAATTGTCTCTGTGGCATCTGATTCTGAACACGAAGCTCTTTAATACGCTCTGAAAACATAAATTTACTCTTTTGTGTCTTGACATTATTTGGCAAAAGTACAAATAATATTTGAGCCATAAGCTATATTCCCAGACCTTTTTTATGCTGACCTTTTCGACTTTGGAGGAAAAAGATTCCAGCAAGTAGTTTTGGAACGCCGAAAACATTTCGGGCGTCCCAAAACACAACTTGCTATGTTCGTTTGAACATAAGATTTAAGTATCGAAATCACGACTAAAAATAGAAGAATAATCTTTGATAAGATGCTTATTTGAGATTGGTCATATTATTTGTTGTTTCCAACAAGTAACGGTCGGTTGGTTGGTTTGCCCAATTATTGGTTAGCATCATGGTCGGTTGGTCTCTAAGCCGTCAAGATAAAAGCGGTCAACAGAATCACAGGAATGAGCAGCACCTTGCTTTATTGGTAAAGCGCGACATTCCGACAAGGTGAAAACGGTATTCCCAAAACACTGCCAAGAGAAAAAGATTATTTTCTGGAGGGAGTGCAGTTTCCCGTTTGCCGCCATTTTATTGTGCCCTATAAAAACGCCTCCCTCTGTTTTGAATGAAATTCTATAAACAGATAATGATAGACATATATGTCTATTCTGTATGTGCTGTTATTTTTTGTATTTGACGATTCTTTTCCGTCAGTCGTTTGTTTCCGTAGCCGTCATCGTCCATTGTACAGACGTGAAAGGAAAAAGGTTTTCTGGCTGAATACTCTCTGAAAGAGGAAGATTCAGCCAGAAACGGCACAGCCGCATGACCTTTTCACTTTCAATAAAGTCTGTACTAACTTAATGGACGAGCGAGGAAACAGGCGACTGGCGGTCTGTAATTCTCATATTGACCTACAAATGCTTTTCTCCATATCTCCCAATTTTTCAGAAAGTTGTTCCATGTCCTGACTTATCTTTTGGGCGGTTATCTTTGCGTAGATTTGGGTCGTCTTTATGTTGGTGTGCCCCAACAGTCTGCTTACGGTTTCAATCGGTACTCCATTGGATAATAAAATGGTGGTCGCCGCTGAATGTCTTGCAACATGATAGGTCAGATGGGCTTTTATACCGCACAATTTGGCAATGGTTTTCAACTTCTTGTTGCAAGTCGTATTGCTCGGCATAGGGAATACCTTGTTGTCTTTTGTCATGCCTTTGTACTTCTCTATGATACGTCTGGGTACATCTAACAGACGGATATTGGATTCCGTGTTGGTCTTCTTTCTTCGGGTGATAATCCAAATGTTTCCGTCAAAGAATGTCTGCAAATTGTCATTGGTCAGGTTCTTGACATCGGAATAAGACAAGCCAGTGAACGTGGAAAACAGGAACAAGTCCCTGACAAGTTCATGTGTCTTGTCGGGCATCTCGGTGTTCATCATTGTGTGTATTTCCTCTTTCGTGACATATCCTCTGTCCACACTTTCGGTAGAGTTGATATACCCAGCAAAGGGATTGAAAGGCAGACGTCCGTCATTCCGCGCTATTGAAACGATGTGTTTCAGCACAATCATGTAGCCCCATATAGTGTTGGTACGGCATTTCTTTTCAGTGCGCAGGAAATACTCGAAGTCGTTAATGAAAGAGAGACTCAACTCTTTCAGCGGAATATCCTCACGCTTGTAAGTATGAGGCAGGAACTCACGGATATGTTTGCAGACGGTCACATAACGTTGGTACGTTCCTTTTGCCCTGCTGTATCCCACTTTCTTGGCAAACTCGCTGTTGTGCTGGTCAAAAAGTTTCAATAGAGTTTCCTGCTTGACACCGATACCGAGATAGGCATCTTTTAACTTGGCGGCAGTGACATACCCATCAGTCTGCATCAGCTCTTGATAACGGCGGTTTACTTCCACCCGGATTTTATCAACGGCAATGTTGATTTTCTGTGCCTCAATGCTTTTGCCCGATGCCCTGTTGTTTTTCACGTCCCACAGACGCAAAGGTACATCCATCTTGCAACTGAACTGCTTGATTCCTCCGTCCACCGTAAGGCGGCACATCAAAGGCAGGTTGCCATTAGGCTTCTCGCTACCTTTCTTTACGTAGAATAATACTTTAAAGGTACTTCGCATAACTCACTTTTTATGGTTACAAAATTAATTTATAGTGAGTTACAGACAGCTATGACGCTTTATGCCAAACGGTGAAATACATCGGTTTTCCAAGAAATTCTCACCATTACTTAGGTAATGATAAAGTAACTGAACTTTTACCCCGTTAGTCTATATTCTAGGGACTGTCGTTTAATTCCGTCATTATGAGTCAATCGGCAGACTGTCCCGGTAATTTTTCCGATCGAACTCATCTTTTTATATTTTCGGCTCCGTTTCGGAGCCCCT
>NZ_NFIV01000001.1 GCF_002159555.1 Muribaculum sp. An289 | reverse complement strand
CTGTTCTCCCGAAAGGATGGCAGTTGATTTTGTTCGGGTCATGGAAGAGAAATAAGGACACGGAAGATTCCAACCGGAATTATCCGTTGGTCCAGGTTTTCCACCCCACAGCCAGTATCTTATTTGTGGGACCTTTGATAATCAATAAGTTATGATAAGGAGCCCTGCTTTTGGGTACTTCCCAAGACACCCAAATCCATCCCTGTTTTTGTAAGTCGTTGATTGTCAGCTCCTCCGGAAAAGAAGGCTGGCTGTGGGGTGGAAAATTTGCCGGAAAAATCCGATTCATCTACCAGTCCATCCTCTCCCGCATTTTCCCGACAGAGATGTTGTTTCCCTGTTCGCCAGAAAACGAAAGTTTGGAGCGAGTCGCATTTTGTTAAATCATTGGAAATCAATAATTTGTGAAAATCAAGCTCGCTTTTGAGGGGTGTGAGGACATGGTCGAAAGCGAGTTGTATTTTTAAAGTTATTAACTATCAGGCATTTATAAAAACACAACTCGCTTCAAACTTGGAAAATGACACGACAAAATCCTATTTTGTCTCCTCATTTCGCTTTTATTCCAAGCGAAGTCCACGTGGATGCCGCTCGGAACAAAGATAATTTGTTGTGTTTTTATAAAGCATTGCAGCACAATGAATTATGCAGATGTAGCCAAAATTGATCTGTTCCCGGTTTTGCAAAATTATCCGTTGGTCCAGAATAATTTAACCGGGCATTTGACCGAGTAACTTATTCAAAGTGACCTAACTCAGCTACTTGACCGAGTGACTTGACTGAGTACTTAACCAAGGTGATTTGACCGAGCAGCTTAACCAAAGCGACTCAGCCTCCCCCCCCCCTCAAAAAAACTTAACGAAGCAATTTATCCCGAGTAACTTAACTAAGCAACCTAACTAAGCAACCTAACTAAGCAACCTGCCCAAGCAACCTACTTAAAGCAACTTACCCAGGCAACCTATCCAAGTAATCTACCCAAGCAACCTACCCCAAGCAACTCAACAAGGGCAGCGGCAGTATAGTTTACGGAATTTTGCGAAGGTATCCCGGGAAATCTTGAACCGTTTGCAGATGTTCCCTATGGGTTCTCCCTGGCCGAGCATCATGTCGATGGTGTCGCGATTTTTTATAAGGATGTTGAGTTTCGTGTGGCTCCCTTTTTTCCTTCCGAGCTTTTTGCCTGCCGCCTTTCGTGCGGCAAGGGCCTCTTTTGTCCTCATCGATATAAGGTTGCGTTCTATTTCCGCGACGAGGCCGAATGCAAAGCAAAGTACTTTGCTGTTGATTGTGTCATCGAATGAGTATCCCTCTTTTGTAGTATAAAGGTTTATGCCCCGTTCCAGACATTTTCCCATAATGTTCATGATATCTGTGAGAGTGCGGCTCAATCTCGATATTTCCGTGACTATCAGGATGTCGCCCCTTTGCATGCGGTTCAGCAGTTTTCCGAGTTTCCTTTCGTTTTCCCGGGTCTTTCCGCTGACTATTTCCGTGACCCATTTTTCGATTTCGAGCCCGTGTCCGCTTGCGAAACGGACGATTTCGCTTTTCTGGTTTGCAAGATGCTGTTTTCCCGTGCTCACCCTTAAATAACCTATTACCATGGCGTGAATATCGTTTTCATGTGGCCCGTAACAGGAAATCGCGCCCGAGCGGTATTCCCTGCCCAGGCGCGATTGATTTTTTGAAAAAGTTCGTTTTATCTATGCTTTATGCTTTATTTTTCTTCAGGTTTGCCGGCAACGGCGCTTAACTTTTCGCACAGAGAGTTGACACCTTCGTAAAGGTCCTTATGTACGTTCCTGTAGTGCTCCTTTATGGTTTTGGCGCTGGTCTTGTCAGGATTGTTTGCTCTGTCCAGCAAATCGTTATACAAATCGATGGCTTCATCCATGATTTTGTTGGCCTCTTCCTTTTTCTGCGGGAACATGCTGACGTAAAGGTCGCAATCATCGATTACGGAGCCGACGAGGTATTCGATTTCTTTTTTAATGTCTCTCAGATTCATAGTCTTATATATTTTATGAAGTTTTTATACAAATGCGGCTGCAAAGTTAAGAAACAGTTTTATATTTGCAAACTTTTAAAGGCCTTATCGCAATGGACGGATTCAAAGAAAGGAAAAGGTACAACTCATTTGTAGGATATTTCAGGGAGCGTTATGGTGAGAGGCTTCAGAAAATAGTCGTGGATGCAGGTTTCACGTGTCCGAACAGGGACGGTGCCATTTCCCGCGGGGGCTGTACCTATTGCGACAACAGGGCTTTCCACCCTTCCTACAGTTCACCGGACAAAAGCATAGCGGAACAGATAGCCGAAGGTATTGTTTTCCATAGGGTAAGATATAGGAACGCAACCCGTTTTCTTGCTTATTTCCAGCCCTATTCCAATACTTATTCATCGTTGGAACGCCTTAAGGAAGTTTATTCCGAAGCCCTGTCCGTGCCTTCTGTGAAGGGGATAGTGCTTGGAACGCGGCCGGACTGTGTGGATGAACGGAAACTGGATTATCTGGCTGCGCTGAAGGACGGAAAAGAAGGTTTTCTCGATGAAAACGGCAATCCCCCGGTCGTGATAATAGAGTACGGTATCGAATCGTGTCTCGACAGGACATTGGCGAGGATAAACCGCGGGCATGATTTCGCCACGGCGTGCAGGGCGGTTGAAATGACGGCGGAAAGGGGGATAGACTGCGGGGCGCATTTCATTTTCGGCCTTCCAGGTGAAAGCCGTGAAGACATGCTGGGTTATGCCGCGAAAATAAACGCCCTTCCCGTACTGTCCGCAAAATTCCATCAGTTGCAGATAGTTCGGGGGACGAGGATGGAGCGCGAATTTTCGGAAAAACGTGAAGATTTCGTTACGTTCACTCTTGATGAGTACTTGGATTTTTTCGTGGATTTCCTCGAACGTCTGAGGCCGGACCTGTATATTGAAAGGTTTGCCGGAGAGGTTCCTCCGCGTTTTGTCAATGAGACCCCGTGGGGGCTTGTGAGGAATGCGGAACTTTTACGGATGCTGGACCGGAGACTTGAGGAAAGAAACACTTTCCAGGGCGCATTGGCGGAAATATCCTGAAATTTTTATTACCTTTGTATATTTAAACGTTTTGCATATGTATCTTAATAGAGAAATTCAAGAAGGTCTTACATTCGATGACGTACTTTTGATTCCTGCACGTTCAGAGGTGCTCCCGCGCGCAGTGGATGTGACAACTAAGTTTACACGTGAGATAACGCTCTGCACTCCGATTGTGTCCGCTGCGATGGACACCGTAACGGAGTCTGCCGTAGCAATAGCGATGGCTCGGGAAGGAGGAATAGGCGTAATCCACAAAAACATGCCGATAGAGGAGCAGATACTTCAGATAAAGCGTGTTAAAAGGGCGGAAAACGGAATGATATACGACCCGATAACGATTTCTCCTGACAAAACGGTGGGCGACGCATTCGGCATGATGTCGCAGCATCACATAGGGGGAATCCCTGTGGTCGACGGGCGCGGTCTGCTCATAGGCATCGTTACGAACAGGGATTTGAGATTCCAGGACAATATGGAACGTCCGATAAGCGAGATTATGACCAAGGACAACCTCATAACCGCCCCTAAGGGCATAGCCTTGAGCGATGCTACCGAAATAATGAACCGTTACAAGATAGAAAAACTTCCGGTGCTTGAGGAAGACGGACGTCTTGCGGGACTTATCACTTATAAGGATCTCATGAAAATCAAGGACAACCCTACGGCATCCAAGGATTCCAAGGGACGTCTGAGAGTGGCAGCCGCGGTCGGGGTAAAGGCCGACACCATAGACAAGGTGGCCATGCTGACGGAAGCCGGCGCCGATGCGGTAGTGGTGGACACCGCCCATGCCCATTCGGTATATGTGCTTGATACTGTGAAAAAACTGCGCGCTGCAATGCCGGATGTGCAGATTGTGGCAGGTAACGTGGCGACAGGCGAGGCGGCGAAGGCGCTTGCCGAGGCCGGCGTGGATGCGGTCAAGGTCGGTATAGGCCCTGGTTCCATCTGTACGACAAGGGTCATCGCCGGAGTCGGAATGCCGCAGCTTTCGGCAGTCATGCTTGCAAGCAAGGCCCTTGAAGGCACGGGAATACCGGTCATAGCCGATGGCGGAATACGTTATTCGGGCGACATCGTAAAGGCGCTCGCGGCCGGTGCAAGTACGATAATGGCAGGCTCTCTGCTTGCCGGAGTGGAGGAAGCGCCGGGCGAAACCATCATATTGAACGGCCGTAAATTCAAGGCATACAGAGGTATGGGTTCTCTTGAAGCCATGCAGCAGGGCTCAAAGGACAGATATTTCCAGGATATGGAGGAGGACGTGAAGAAGCTTGTTCCGGAAGGTATCGTCGCACAGGTCCCTTACAAAGGAACCCTTTCCGAGGTTATCTACCAGCTGGTCGGAGGTCTGAAGGCCGGTATGGGATATTGCGGTGCAAAGAACATAGAAGCGCTCCGCAAAGCCGAATTCGTAAGGATTACCTCCGCCGGATTTATCGAAGGACATCCTCACGATGTCACGATTACGCGTGAATCCCCGAATTATTCAAGAAGATAGGATACGGACGATGTCAGTCAGGTTTTTACCGTTAATCCTTCTGGGCTTGCTCGTTTCATGCGAGTTTGCCCAAAGGATTTCGCATTCGGATGCAGTCGTGATGAAAATCGGCAAGTCCGTATTGTACGAAAGCGATTTGGCCGGATTGATACCGCAGGGGATTTCTTCCGAAGACAGCGCGGCAATGGCCGCGAGGCTTATAGAGAAATGGAAACTCGAGCAGTTGCTCGTGGCGAAGGCCGAAGCTGAGCTTCCTGCCGCGCAGTTGGATGTGTCTTCCGAAATGGAAAGCTACCGCAGGTCTCTGCTGATTTACCGTTTTGAAAGCATGTATGTTTCCGAAAGGCTCGATACCGTGGTGACGGATATGGAAGTCGAGGAATATTATCGGGAAAACGCTGCTTTTTTCAGGACACCGGCAATGCTGGTGAGGGGATATTTCGTGAAAATGGATGAAGATTCCCCGAATCTTGCCACCGTCCGGTACAATCTGAAGAATCTGGGCGATACCGATACGGAGGAAATGGAGATGCTTTCAGCAAAGGTTTCCTTCAGTTATTACAATTTTTACGATTATTGGGAATCCCTGACTGAATTCGCTCCGGACTTCGGGATGGGGCTGGAGGCGCTTGCGCAAAAAGCCGCAAGTTCTTCATTTGTAGAGGCTTCGCATGACGGGATGGTGTCCCTGCTGCGTATCTGGGAAAGGATTCCTGCCGGGGAGATCGCCCCTTTGGATTATTGTCGGGATGCGGTGCGCGAAAGAATCCTGAATCTGAGAAAAAAAGAGCTTCTCGACAATTTGGAACGGGACTTGCTTATGGAATCTTTTTCCGTTAAATAGAAAAATATTTTTTTGATATGAATAAAGGAAAATTTTTCTTGTCTCTGCTGATATTGGCGACCCTTTCTTCCGGGGCATACGCCCAGAAATACGATGGCATAGTGGATAAGACCGTGGCCATACTCGGAAACGAGAGCGTGCTGCTTTCGGATATCGAAAGCGGGGTAATGGAGCGGGTGATGAACGGTTATCCGGTGGACAGGAGTACGAGGTGCGACGTGCTTGAAAACATACTGGAGAACAAGCTGTATGTGATGCAGGCCAGGGTGGATTCGCTTGACTATGACGTCAATATGGTGGAAGAGGCAGTCAGCCAGTATGCCGATGAAATGATGGCGAGGTTCGGAGGCCAGAAGGATTTGGAAGCATACTTCAACGAGCCGCTTTACAAGTTGAAGGACAATTGGAGGGCCACTTATCAGGAGATGGCCCTTGCCCAGCAGATGAGGTCGAGCATCTACCGGAATATGCCGAAACTTACTCCGCGGGATGTGGAGGCATTTGTGGAATCGACTCCGGAATCCGAATTGCCAGTAGTCCCGGAGCAGTACCAGTTGAGCCAGATTGTGCTTTATCCTGAGAGGGAAGATGCCGTGCTCGCTACCCGTGAAAGGCTGCTCGAATTGCGCGAGAGGATAATGAACGGTGAAAGTTTTTCCATGCTTGCTCGGCTTTACTCCCAGGACGTGGAGTCCGCAAGGCGTGGAGGCGAGCTCGGAATGACACCGAAATCATATTATTGGCCGGTTTTCTCGGATGCCGCCATGTCGCTGAAGGAAGGCCAGGTTTCCCAGATAGTCGAAAGTCCGGACGGATTCCATCTGATCCAGATGATAGAAAAGGACGGTGACATGTTCAATGCCCGCCACATACTTCTTAAGCCCGAATTCACTTCGGAGGACCGCAGCAAGGCATTCGCACGTCTGGACAGTATCAAAAACGAAATCCTCTCGGGGAACATTACTTTCGAGATGGCTGCAAAAGCCAATTCGGAAGACCTGAAAAGCCGGACCAACGGAGGGCAGATGGCCGATGAGCGTACCGGGTCGGCCTATTTCAACAAGGATGAACTGAAGCCGGCCGATTACAATGCCATAAAGGGCCTGAACCCGGGCGAGATATCCGAGCCTTTCCAGTCCCTGGACAATGAAGGGCGAGGGAATGTCGTATATAAAATAATAAAGGTGGACAGAATCTACCCTTCCCATGTAGCCAACCTGAGCCGGGATTACGACCTGTTGCTGGGGGCTGCGACGGAAGAGGCCGGCAATAAGGCCGTGGAAGATTTTATCAAAGAAAAAATGACCGCGACATATATCGTAATAGACCCTTCATACAAGGAGTGCGACTTCAAATACGACTGGTTCAAAGACTAAATTTTCCAGGAAAATATGCGTCCCGTTTTCAAGATAATCGTCCTCTCCTTCGTTTTGGCTTCATGCTGCCATTGCTTTCCGCTATTTTCCCAAAACGACGGGGGCAAGGCGGACGGAGACAGTCTTGTGCGGCTGCTGAGCGCGTCTTCCGCCGAGACCATCGAAAGGGGTACCGAAATAAGGAAGGTGATAGGGCCTGCCGTATTTCTGCACAACGACACTTATCTTAAATGCGATACGGCCTTCTGGTATGTGGACAGGGAATACATAGATGCCATAGGCAGGGTAAGCATCGAGCAGGAAAACACGATTCTTACGAGCGACAAGATGCACTATATCATCAAAAGGGACCTGGCCCAGTTCAGAGGTGATTTGGTGGAGCTGAAGGACAAGGACGGCAATCTGTTGAGGACTACATATCTTGATTACAATACCAAGGACAGCGTGGGTATTTTTCGTACCGGAGGTTCGATGAAGGACAAGGACGGGAATATTATCGAAAGCGTGAGCGGGGAATACGATGCCAAGGCGGAGCTTTTCAATTTCCGCGGCAGTGTGAACATGTTTACGGATTCGGTTTTCATAAGGACAAGCTGGCTGGATTATCATGCCGACATAGACAAGGCCGAATTCGGAGGTCTGGTTTATGCGTGGAAGGACGAGAACATGCTTACATCGAGGGAAGGCTGGTACGACCGTCCTGCGGATTTGTTTTTCTTCACGAAGAACGTGCATATCCTTACCGAAAATCAGGAGGGATGGTGCGATACCCTGTATTTCAGCCGTTTGAACAGTACGGGCGAAATGTACGGGAATGTGCAGATTACCGATGAGGCAAATGCGGTTTCGGCAGTTTCAGGAAAACTGGAATTCGTCAATTCGCCGAGGACCGTTACTCTGACACGGCAGCCTGCCGTAATCATGGAAATGAATCAGGACGATGTGCTTGACACCCTGTATTTCGGCGCCGATACGCTGATTTACTATTCATTGAGGAAGTGCGATGTCGATTCCACCATACTCTCCTTGGCGGAAAAGCGTATAGAATATATGGCCGTCGATGCCGTACAGAACCTCAGGGAGAAGAACAAGAAGGAAGAACAGGAGAGGAAGGCGGCTGAAGCCGCCAAGAACAATAGGGGCGGCGGACAGCGCGGTGGCAGCAGTAATGGTGCCGCCAGTGGTGCCGGAAATGGCGGCGGAAGCAATGGTAATGCAGGCAATGGCAGCGCGAATCAGTCGAGGGGCTTGATGCCTCCTCCTCCGCTTCCGGATTCGACCATGGCAGCAGCCCCCACAGATTCTGTCGCTGTGCGCGATTCATCCATCATTCGCGATTCGTCGGTTGTGCACGATTCTGCTGCTGTTGATGATTCGGCAGCTGTTCGCGACTCATCGGCCGTTGGCGATTTATCGGCTTTGCGCGATTCGTCTGCGGTGCAGGATACAATCGGAGTGAGGGACATGTCTGCTGTTCAGGACACAACGGGGGTGACGGACACGGTGGCGGTAGCTCCTCCAGATACTTCGACGGTGACATTCCTAAGAGCCCTCAGGAATGTCAAGGCGTATAAGAGCGATTTGCAGGCTGTCTGCGACTCGTTGGAGTATTCGAGCCTCGATTCTCTGGCGAGGATGTTCATAAAACCGATAATCTGGAACGAGGTTAAGAATCAGTTTTCATCCGACAGTATCTATATCATGGTGTCGGACGGGCGGCTTTCGAAAGTTTCTTTCCAGTCCAACGCTTTCATCCATACCCAGGAGGATACAGTCCATTACAATCAGATAAAGAGCCTCGAAATGATGGCCTTTTTCAACAATGATTCAGAACTTTCCAGATTCGATGCGCTTGGAGGGGTTTCAGCCGTATTTTATTTGAGGGAAGAGGAGGAAATCTCGCTGGTCAACCAGATTGAATCCAAAATGCTGTCCGCCTCATTGAAGGATGGAAGCATACAGAGGATACATTATTATGAAAGTCCGAAAAACGATATTTATCCCATATCGCAGATAACGATAGAGCGCCAGCGGCTCAAAGGTTTTTCCTGGCAGGAGGAACGGCGGCCCGTAGACCGTTATGTCATTACGGACAGGGAGCTGAGGCCGTGCCAGAGGGCGGCGGACGAGAAAGTAAAACAACCCGAATTCCGGTATACCGATGAATTTTTCCCTGGATATATCGATGGCATAAGAAGGGAGATTTTCGTGCGCGATTCATTGAAGGCCGTGGCGGAGGCCCGTCGCAAGGCTTTGGAGCAGATGAGGCTGGATTCGCTGGAGAGGGTTCGCCTTGATTCCCTGGAAGCCGCACGCCTGGATTCCTTGGCTACCGCCGATTCGCTCAAACGTGCAAGCGATTCCCTTGCAGCCGCGCGTGACAGCGTAAAAGCAAGCGAAGCCGTTATCGATTCCCTTGTTGCATCTCTGGATTCCATTGACATTTTCGAACAGAAGGACGAGTTTATGGATAAACTGGAGACTCTGACGGCGGAGCAGAGGAAGGCCATACTTGACGAGTTGCAGGAGAATTTTGAAAAGACGAAGGCGGAAATACGTAAGAAAGGTAATGATAAGGCCCGCCGGCGTGAACTGCGCTATGAAAAACGGGAATTGAGACGACAGATAAAAGCGGTAAGGAAAGCTGTCAGGAGATACGATTGATAATGGCTTAGGTGGTCGTCAGGAAAACGAGAGGTTTCATAGCAGGCCTTCGGGAATGTCCATGGATATTTTTCCCGTTTCTTCGTCGTATCCGGCAATCAGGTCTTCATGGAAAGGGATATAGATTTCCTTTCCGTTGTGCTCCACTATGATGCATGGGTTTTCGGGTATGTCGAGGCTTCCTGTGATTTCGCCTATTTCATTGCCTTCCGTGTCGTATACGGTCCAGCCTTCGATGGAGAAAAGTCCGGTTTCATCCCGTCCGCCGTCATCCAGAATGTAAATCTCCTTGCCTTCAAGTTCATCGGCGTCTTCGAGATTTTCGACATCGGTCAGCCTCAGGTAGGCCTTCCTGTTTCCTTTCGGTGACAGGTTTTCAATAAAAAAAGGAACCGGCAGTCCATCGAATATGATGTACACCGGTTCTTCTTTTTGGATTTCATCCGACGGTATGAACAGTTCCGCCTGTACCTCGCCCTCAATCCCGTTGGATTTTATTATCCGGGCGATACGCAGCATCCCTGTCTTCGTTACCGCCTTCATCGTCAGGCCTCGGCGGTTCCTTCGGAAGCGCTTTCCTCGGTAGCTTTTGCAGCCTCTTCTTCAGCGGCTTTCTCTGCTTCTTCGGCAGCCTTTGCTGCTGCTTCCTCGGCGGCTTTGGCAGCGGCTTCTTCAGCCTTCCTCTTTGCTATCGCTTCCGCACGTTCCTGGTTTACTTTTGCTTCAGCTTCGAATGCGGCCTTTGCCTTTTCTGCATTCTGGGCATTGATTGAGTCTTTCTTGCTCTGGAGCTTGGCATCCCTCTGCGCCTTCCATTCGTTGAATCTCCTGTCGGCTTCTTCCTGTGAGATCGCACCTTTTGCAACTCCGATCTGGAGGTGTTTCCTTAAAAGTACACCTTCATGTGAGAGAATGCTGCGTGCGGTATCGGTAGGTTGTGCTCCTACGTTAAGCCAAGCAAGAGCCCTGTCTGCTTTCAGAACTACAGTTGCAGGGTCGGTGTTAGGGTTGTAAGTCCCGATTTGTTCGATAAAGCGACCGTCGCGCGGTGCCCTTGAATCAGCCACAACAATGTGGAAGAATGCGAAATTCTTCTTACCGTGGCGTGAAAGACGGATTTTAACAGCCATTGTGAATCTGTTTTAAAAATTAATAATTTAAATTAAAAAAATTAACACTCCTTTTACTGGAAAAGGAGTGCAAAGGTACGAATCTTTTTGTGAATTCAAAAATTATTGCACAATCAAGCAGAAATTATCCGCTGGTCCGAAAAAGGCAGGTTAAACGAAAAAGAGGCCGGACGGAGAACCCGCCCGACCTCGAAACCTAAAACTAAACCTATGAAAAAACTATTCAGTTAAAAATATTACGAAATCCATGCCACAAATCGTTTCCGGGGCTATTTTATACGTGGTTTTTGTTAAAAAAGAAGTATGATTACCAAAAATGGTTGATGGCATACACGTATAACAATAGACATCATGCCGGTTTTAAGACGACATGTCATGTCTTTTCCCCACCCCCGTCACTCCACTCCCGTCATTTCATTCATTAAAGAAAAGAATAGATACCACCTTGGAAAATTGTCCACGCACTATTCGACAAGCCCGCGATGAAGCCGTAGATAATCTTCGATGTGTCCGAAGAACGTTTTCAGAGAATTCGTCGTCCTCAGAAGACCGGGACTGTCAATGTATTGAAACAGATTTGGACCTGCCCTGCCGAGATAGTGGCTGGAACGACTGGGCGGGCAGAAGCCATGAGGCAATTACAACCTTTTCAAGACAGGTAAACTTTTTTCAGGACGGGACGAACCCGATAGCCAGCCGGTACTTTTACAAATTATTGATAATTAATAACTTGCCAAAAGACATCCTGCGCTTGGGTATGTTGAAAAGTACCCAAATCCAGACCTTGTTTTTACAACTCGCTGATTATCAATGTTATCAAGTTTGGTAAGGTGGACGTGAGGTGGAAAATATGCCGATAAGATCCGGTTTTCCTTCTTTCCTCATGATATTTTACATCTTTTCGTCCGAGATGTTGCTTTATCGCTCACGAAAATGGAACCGTGAAATGGAACCGTGAAGTGCTGCCAACCCTATGAATGTGTTGATTGTCGGTATTTTATAAATTAATGGCAAACCTCAGGGGGAAAGTGCCGTGAATTTGCAGGTATTTGGTTCACTTTCCCCGCGGGTTTCCGGTAGTTCCCCTGTGTAGGCCCCATGTAGTGCCCAGTAGCGTGTGAATCATAGGGGAAAAGTGCCCAAGATTCGTGGGAATTTGGTTCACTTTCCGGAAAAATGGCGAAAGTTTCTCCGGAGAAACGGCAAAAACCTGCACGGAAACATGTCTTGAATTTTCTGAGAAAAATTTTAAACAGCTTCTAAAAATCGAAAGCCGGCGTTGGCAATTGCCTGCGCCGGCCTTCTTTTTCCTAACCTTAAACTTAACCTATGAAAAAAATAATCCGTTAAGTCCTTTTGCTAAAATCATGCCATGCATTCAAATCATGCATTCAAATCATGCCATGCATTCATGAAGCCGACCAAAAGGAGGAATTTCAAGCGTAACGCAGAAATTACCCTTTTGGGTCCTCTTATTCGGATAAACGGTTGTGGTTTTGGGCCGTAGAGTCCGATGGCGTAACATCCGATGACGTAACATCCGTAGCCGGCTGCTCGATGCCTACGGGAACGATGGAAATGATTTTCACTTCCTGAAGAGGGCAGTCGCGCCCATCGACCTGTACGGAGGCTATCTTGTCGATTACATCGAAGCCGTTGACGGTCTCGCCGAATACGGTGTATTCTCCATCGAGATGCTTGCAGGAGCCTGGATTCTCGACAATGTAGAACTGCGAGCCGGACGAGTTCTTCATCGGATTGGCCTGGTCGCCCTTGCGTGCGGCGGCAAGCGCACCCTTGATGTGGCTGTGCGTAGGAACAATCTCGGCAGGCACTTCATATCCCGGACCGCCTGTCCCGAATTTTGCCTTGTTTGCAGGGTCTTTGGTCAGAGGATCTCCTGTCTGGATCATGAAACCCTTGATGATGCGGTGGAAAAGTATTCCGTCATAGAACCTTTCAGATGCGAGTTTTACGAAATTGTCCCTGTGTTTCGGGGTGTCGGAATAGAGTTTTACCGTGATGGTGCCCATGTTCGTGTTGATATCGAATACGGGTTCTTCCGGAAGCAATGCCGGATCGAATGCCAATGTGTTTGCCATAGTTTCTGTGCTGTCTTTTGCTTCGGCTCCGTTTCCGTCAGCCGCTTTTTTCTTTCCGCCGTTGCAGGAAACCGCGATGGAAGCGGCCGCAACGAGCAATGCGATTCTGATAAAATTCTTCATTCTTCTTTTATGCGATTTGAATTTTCAAAAAACTGTCATGCAAAAATAAGCATAATTCGGCAACTCTTGTGCGGAATGTTTTCTAAATTTGCGTTCATTATGGCACAGCCTTTACGAAAACTTGCATCCGAGACGGTGGTTTACGGGTTGAGCACGATTCTGGCGCGCATCCTGAATTTCGTGTTCGTGCCTATCTATACCCGTGTGCTCGAAACTGGAAGTTACGGCACGGTTACGGAGTTCATGGCCTATATAGCGGTGCTTCAGGTTGTTCTGGCCCTCGGTCTGGAAACAGGCTGTTTCAGGTTTGCAAGCAAGGAAGGTGCGAATCCCGACAAGGTCTTTTCGAATGCGCTTGCCGCCGTGGTATGTTCTTCGGGAATCTTCCTTGCGCTCGTGCTGGTCTTCGCCGGCCCTTTGTCGGGGTGGCTCGGCTACAAAGGCTATGAGGCCTGCATCAAATATGTGGCCGGGATTTTGGTGGCGGATACCCTGACCTCGATATTCTTCGCGAGGCTGCGTTTCGAGCATAAGGCCTTGAAGTTCGCGGTTTTCAAGACAATAAAAATACTTACGGAGACGGGGGCCAACCTTTTGCTTTTCTTCGTTTTCCCGGCGTACGCCGCTTCGCATCCGGATACATTCCTGCTTGGGCTCATCTCGCCGGAACCGGATTTTACATACGTGATTTTCGCGATATTCATAAGCAGCATTGTATGCGCCCTGCTGTTCGTCCCGATGGCGGTAAGGCAGCGTTATGTTTTCGACAGGAAGCAGATGAAGTCCATGCTCGTCTATTCGCTGCCACTCATGGTGTCCGCACTTCCGGGGATAGTCAATGATTTTCTCGACCGCTTCCTTTTCAGGTTCTGCGACACCTCCTCGCCGGAATGGCGTTCGAGCCTCGGAATCTACCAGGCGGCGACGAAACTGGCGGTGATAATGTCGCTGTTCATCCAGATGTTCCGGTATGCGGCCGAGCCGTTTTTCTTCCAGAGGGAAAAGGAAAAAGGTTCGAAGCAAATGTATGCCGGCGTGATGAATTATTTTACGGCTTTCTGCGGCCTCGTTTTCCTCGGGGTGATATTTTATCTGGACATACTCTGCCTGATTCTCGGTCCGGATTACAGGGTAGGGGTGGGCATAGTTCCGATAATGCTCGGGGCCTATATGGTTCTGGGCATGCTGTTCAATGTGTCGATGTGGTACAAACTGTCGGGGAAAACGTCGATGGCCATTTATATAACCCTTGCAGGTCTTGCCGTTACGGCCCTTGTCAATATCGTCTTCATGCCGCTTTATTCCTATTATGCTTCGGCGTGGGGGCATCTGGCCAGCTACTCCGTGATGTTCGTCATTTCGGCGGCGCTCGGGCAGAAGTACTATCCGATACCGTACGATTGGCGCAAGATAGGGGGAATAATCCTGTCGATGCTTCTTTGTTATGTCGTGGCACAGTTTGCCGACAGTCTTATTTTCGATACAGAAGCCCGTCTTGTCAATTGGTCCAAAATGGCGGTGCATACTCTGATATTGCTGGCATATATTGCCTCGGCGTATTTTATTATAAGGAAAAACAGTAAAAAAGGAAAATTATGAAATGTAGGATAATGAACAGGTCGGGCAACGCGCTGCCCGCCTATGCGACTGAGCTGTCCGCCGGGATGGATTTGCGGGCGGATATTGCGGAACCGATGGAGATAAGGCCATTGCAGCGGGCGATGGTGCCGACGGGGATTTTCATCGCACTGCCGGAAGGGACGGAGGCGCAGGTAAGGCCCCGCAGCGGTCTGGCGGCAAAACATGGCGTGACCGTGCTCAACTCGCCTGGGACGATAGATGCGGACTACCGGGGTGAAGTAAAAGTGATACTTGTCAATCTTTCGGATACCGTTTTTACCGTAAATCCCGGTGACAGGATAGCGCAGATGGTGATTGCCCGTTACGAGAAAGCCGAGTGGGAGGAATGCGAATCGCTCGATGAGACCTCGCGCGGGGAAGGCGGATTCGGAAGCACGGGAAAATGATTTTCCGATGATGTAAAATAATTTTCATCGTTTTTTCATCGTTAAAATATGGTTATCGAAAACATACAGTCGCTGCACAGGTTATTCCTCCAATGCGGAAAGGTCGTCACGGACAGCCGTGAAATAGAGGGGGGCGAAATGTTTTTCGCCTTGAAGGGAGAACGCTTCGACGGCAATGCCTTTGCCGCATCCGCCCTTGAAAAGGGGGCTGCCTTCGCGGTGGTCTCGGACCCCGTCCTTGAGGCATCGGCCAGCGGAAGATTCGTGCTTGTCGGGGATACGCTGAAAGCATTGCAGGATCTGGCGCGTTATCACAGGTCTTCGCTTTCAGTCTCATCGGGGCATTTCCGTGTCCTTCCCGTAATAGCCCTGACAGGTACCAACGGCAAGACAACCACCAAGGAACTAATACGTGCGGTGCTTTCGGCAAGGTACGATGTGCTTGCCACCGAAGGCAATCTCAATAACCATATCGGCGTGCCTCTTACACTGTTGAGGCTTGCCCCGCGGCATGACATTGCCGTAATCGAAATGGGGGCGAGCGCTCCGGGCGAAATAGCGGCCCTTGCCCGTATTGCGTTGCCGAATTACGGGCTTATAACCAATGTCGGAAAGGCCCATCTTGCCGGTTTCGGCTCTTTTGAGGGGGTCAAGCGCACGAAAGGAGAGCTCTATGATTATCTCCAGCGTACTGCCGACAAGGCATTCGTGAATGCGGACAATCCGAATCTGCTGGAAATGACGGCCGCAAGGCCTGATTTGTCCGTAATCCCCTACGGACTGGAATATTGCGGGGCTTCCGTGTTGTCTTCCGATGCGGCGGACCCGTATCTGTCCATTAGGCTTCCGGGCGACGGTGTAGTCCGGACACATCTTATCGGGGCCTACAATGCCGACAACGTAATGGCGGCAATCGCCGTTGGAAAATATTTCGGCATTCCGGAAGAAGAGGCTGCCGCCGCGATAGAGGCGTACGTGCCTTCGAACAAACGCTCCCAGCTTGAGAAGCGGGGCGGCAATACCTATATTCTGGACACTTACAACGCCAATCCTACAAGCATGTCGGCCGCACTGGACAATCTCGCTTCCATGCAGGCGGCGAAAAAGGCAGTGATGCTCGGGGACATGCTCGAACTCGGAGAGGATTCATTGCGGGAGCACGAGGCCGTGGTGCGCAAAGTCGCCTCTTTGGCGCCGCGGTATGCTTTCTTCGTGGGCAAGGAATTTTCATCCGCGCTTGCCGACAAGGATATTTCCGCACTTCTTGATGGTGCGGGCATCGGATTTTCCGTATTTCAAACTTCCGACGAACTGGCTTCATATCTCCGGTCGCATCCTTTGGCCGATACCCTCATACTCGTGAAGGGCTCCCGCGGAATGAAAATGGAAAAAATCCTGTAACGTTTTTCCGTGCCGCCCGTCTTATTTGTGAACAAGTAAGAATTTTATCATGAAAAGGTTTTTCAGGATTTTTGCCGCACTTGCGGTTTTGGCTTTTTTCTCAATTTTCACGGTTGCGGCCGCGGATTCGGATGCCGACAGGATTATCGGCAAATACAAGAAATCCGAAGATGTGGAATATTTCGGGCTCAACAGGATATTGCTCGGGGCTGCAATGAAATGCGATGAGGACATGTCCGGCTGGTTGAAGGGTGTCCGGAGGATGGATGTCATGATTGTTGACGGGGAGACGGGACTGTCCGGCGGGTTTTCCGAGGATGTCTCGTCCCTGAAAGAAAAAGGCTGGTCGATGCCGGTGAAGGTTTCTGACGAGGGAGATGCTGTCGAGATTTATGCCATGAAAAAGGGTGGAAAAATAAGGGAAGTGGTAATCCTTACAGCCGATGACACCGATTGCGTTTTCGTGAGGATTAAATGCAAGGTGGCTGAATCGGACATAAAAGATATGGTAAACGGGATTAAGGTCAATATGGACTGAGGCCCAATCCTTTTTCTCCCAATATGGATACAGCCGGATTCAAACAGTGCATGATGCCCTATGCGCGACAGATGTACGCCGTGGCTTTAAGCATATTGAAAGACTCCTCCGATGCCGAGGATGTTGTGCAGGATGTCTTTCTTAGAATGTGGGAAAAGCGTTCCGGGATGTCTTCTGTAACCAATCTTAAGGCATATCTGCTGTCTGCCGTGCGAAACAGATCTTTCGATATTATGGAAAAACGCCGTAGCGACGGCGATAAAGGGGTGATGGAACTTTCCGACGAAGGCAAGGATGCCGGGCAGACGGAGAGTAAGGATGCGGTGTCGAGGATAATCGGACTGATTGCCGCCCTGCCGGAACCTCAGAGGACAGTGATATCCATGCATGATATCGAAGGAATGGAATATGATGAAATCTCCCGTCTGACGGGAATGAACGAAGGCGCGCTCAGGACGGCATTGTCGCGTGCGAGGCGCAGGATAAGGGAAATTTTCAAAGGATAATCGGATTATTGTCATGAAAAAAGAAAATATTTTAAAAGATTCGTGCAGGCTTGATGCCCTCCTGGAGCGGTTTTACGATGCTGAACTGTCCCGGACGGAGGAGCTGGAACTTGTCCGTCTGTTGTCAGACCCCGCTTTGCCGGAAAAATATTTTGTGGACAGGGATGTGGTGACCGGTTTGGCCGGCAAGGCTTGTGATTCCGAAGCCGGTTGCGGTGATGCCTTTTCCGCTGTCCCCGAGGGTTTTGAATACCGCCTTGAAGGTGCGGTCGACAAGGCTTCACGCAAATCCCGTTTCAGGCTTTATTTCGTGCGTGCCGCCCTGGCCGCTGCCGTGCTTGCTGCCGGAATCATTATCGGAGTGCGTTTTTCCGCGAAAGATGAGGCCGCAATGGAGGATTCCCTGGCCGAAGTTTCCGCGGAAGAGGCCCGTGAAGCCGTCGAAAAGGCGTTCAATCTGCTGGCATACGGTATAGAGAAAAGCAGGGAACCGATAGTCGCCGCCGAGAGGCATTTTGACAAATCCGGGAAGGCGATAAACGATGCGATTGAAAAAATAAAAGATATGGAAAAATAAAGTGTTAACCGATAAAAGTTTTAGTTATGAAAAAAATTTGGATGATTCTTGCCGTACTGTGCGTTTTTCCGGCGTTTGCCGCGGCGCAGTCGCCTTTTGAGACGTTTTATGAGAAATGGTCTTCCGAGAATTCCGTATCCTCGGTCTATGTCACACGTGAAATGTTGGATTTTGCAGGGACAATCTGTTTCGGTCAGGATGACGGGATAGACGGGAATGTCATGATAGATGTGAATAATATCGTAATAGAAAAACTGGATCATATTTTCACCATGTCTGTCTCCCAGCTTACAATGTACAAATGCGGAATGGAAAAAGATCTCGAAAGGATATTGAAAAATTCCTCGGGAGATTATAAGACCCTTGTGAAAATCAACGAAAACCCGGAGAAACTGACGATTTATTATCGTGAAAACGGGGCGCAAAGCGAGATAATAGTAGTTTCCTACACGGATCCTGACGGCGGCGAATACCTCTCTGATCCCGACCCGAATAACACCCAAGTGAACATCGTCGTTCTTGTCGGAGACATTACTTCGGAAAATATCGGGAAAATGATTTTCGGCAGTAAAAATGCGTCGGAAACCGCTGGGCAGGAGTAAGCCGACGGGCGGGAGTGAGCTAACGGGCAGGAATAAGTCGATGGGTAGGAATAAGCTGATGGTCAGGAATGATTTTGCGAAACCGGAAACAGGTCAATTTTTGTTGTATCTGCGTAATTTGTTGATTTACAACATTTTATAGAAGTGCGACAAATTATCTTTGTTCCGAGCGGCATCCGCGTGGACTTCGCTGGGA
This sequence comes from Muribaculum sp. An289, assembly GCF_002159555.1. Lineage (GTDB taxonomy): Bacteria > Bacteroidota > Bacteroidia > Bacteroidales > UBA932 > Merdivivens > Merdivivens faecigallinarum. The sequence goes on along the minus strand of NZ_NFIV01000001.1, from coordinate 296,060 downwards.
ACAAGGATTTTTTTTTTTTTTTTTTTTTTATTTTTTTCCGGCAATGCTCTGATATATAGATATTTACAAGCAATGCGGTTAAGTCGGGGCGTTCCCGGTTTGACACAATCTTTGCGCGCCACGATTCTGTTTTGCGGGCCGGATGCAGCTTCTCCTGCGAAAGAATGACTAGAAAAGGGATGGAAGCGGAATTAAAATGGAATTAAAATGGAATTAAAGCGGAATTAAAGCGGAGTGAGGAGGAATGATAGGATTCTGTCGTATCATTTTCCACCTCACAGCCATCCGACTTCTTTTAAAATAATTGATAATCAATAATTTACAAAAATGCAAGCTGGCTTTGGGTACTTTCTAAGGCACCCAAGCGCAGGGGCGATTTTGACAAGACGTTGATTGTCAATATATTACAGAGGCACCGGCTGGCTATGGGGTAGAAAAATAAGGCCACGGAAGATTCCGACCGGAATTATCAGCTGTGCAGGAATGACTCAGGTTAGGTTCCGGTAAGTCAGGTTCAGGTTCCGGGAAAGTGCCACAGATTCGTGGCAAATTGGTTCACTTTCCCTGTAGCTTTCCGGCAGTTACCCTGTGTAGGCCCTTATGTAAGCTTCCTGTAGTGCCCTGTAGTGTATGAATCATAGGGGAAAGTGCCGTGAATTTGTTGAAATACGGTTCACTTTCCCCCGTTGAATGTAGATAAAGTGCTGGTAATCCGATTTTTCCATGGGGAAAGTGCACCTGATTCGTGGCAAAATGGTTCACTGTCCCCCGCAGAAAGTCGGGGCATGCCCGAAAATCCGCTATAGGATTGTCCCGTCCGGTGAAATCCTGAGTTCGATTTCCCTGTCGCCCCTTTCGATTTCGATGCGGTACCACTCGCCCTGAGGGCTCTCCGTGTATTCGCAATCGTCTATGCGGTAGTCAGGGTATTGTGCGGAGACGGCATCGGAAACGGCCTGTGGAAGTTCCTGCAGGCGTACATCCCATTCGGACCATACCCATTCTTCACCGCCGTTGAAATAGATGTTCTTTTCCCTTCCGTCATGGAGGATTTCCACTTCTATGTAGCCGTCGTCATAGTCTTTTTCAATGATGCGTGCGCCAGGGTAGTTTTCTTCGATGAATTTCTCAATGTTTCCGCCCTGTCCTCCGTCACCTGGTTCTGTGCCGCCCGGGTTTCCCCAGTTTTTGTCGGCTACGGTTATTGTCCCGTCCGCGAATATGTCGATTTCAAAATCGTCTTCCGGTGTTTCGAGCTCGAAACGGTAGAACTCGCCTTTTTCCGCTGTAACATAGTGGTCTATGTCATCGATCCTGTATGCCGAGTATTCGGATGACTCAAAAATGCCCATTATTTCTTGAGGGACATCGGAGCGCCTCATTTCGGTCTTCGTATAAATCCATGTTGCATTTTCCCCGAAAAGGAGCTCGCGTACAGTGCGCCCATCTATGATTTCGACTTCAGTATAGCCGTGCTCAATGTCGATGTCTATGATGCGGGCTTCAGGATAGTTCTGATTTATGAACTCCTCGATGCTGCCGGCCGGTTCAGGAATAATGAAATCTTCATAGTCATAGTTCTCGTCAGCGTCAATGACTTTCTTGACGAGTATGCCGTCAGGGGAGTAGTAAAGGTCAATCTCGACCGGACGTCCGTCCTGAGTTCCCTCGGCTTCTATTACGTAAATGATGTCCACGCCGTGTCTTTCAATCATGTCCACGTCATCGACCCTCCACTGGCCGTATTCGCTGCTCTCGAATGCATTGCGTACGGCTTCAGGCAGGTCTTCATAGCGTATGTCCATTTCGGTCATGTCCCACTTGCCGTCGGATTTTTCGTACCATGCATTGTTGCTGCCGCCCATGGTCTGCGGCAATGTGAAGTTGGCGACAGCGTATTGTCCTTTCGTCGCCCAGTTTACATCTGATGCTTCAGGATACATTTCGCTGAAACTCTTAAGGATGTTTTCAGGAATCCTGCCTGTCTCTCCCGTCTCGTGTTTCTGGCAGGAAACAGCGGCCATTGACAAGGTCGCCGCTGCAATCAGAATCAAAAATTTTTTCATAAATTTTACCTCATATAATTAACCGGGTGCAAAATTCTTATGTAATTCTGAAAAAATTCTGAAATAACTCGAATCGCGCAAAACGCAAAAAAAAATCGCGCAAAACGTGCAAACCGCACAGGAGGCCCGGTCTGTTCTCAGGACCGTCTTTTTTCCATGAAGTCCCAGAGTACGATTCCGACCGAGACGGATACGTTGAGGGAGTGCTTCGTCCCGTACTGGGGGATTTCTACCGAAAAATCCGAAAGGTCCACGGCTTCCTGGCAGACCCCCTTGACCTCGTTCCCGAAAATAAAGGCGTATTTTTCTTTGTCCGATGGGGCGAAATCATCGAGCATCACCGAATTTTCAGTCTGCTCCACGGCTATTATCCTATAACCCCTTTCCTTATAATATGCGACTGCATCTTCCGTCCGGTCGAAATGCTTCCACAGGACACTGTTTTCGGCTCCGAGGGCGGTCTTGTGTATCTCGGGAGACGGGGGTACGGCGCAAATCCCGCAGAGAGCCACTTCGTCCGCGAGGAAAGCGTCGGCCGTCCTGAATGCGGAACCTACGTTGTGTGCGCTCCGCACGTTGTCGAGGATGAGGACTATGCCGTTCTTTTCAGTGTTTCTGAATTCGTCCACGGTCAGCCTGTGCAATTCGGAATTAAGCAGTTTTCTTCTATCCATTCCATGAAAAATTAAAATCGGCTGCAAATTTAACATCTTCCCGTCACTTAATCGGGAAATATTTCCTACATTTGTGGCTCGTATGGTTATCATGCCATCCAATAAGGATTAAAAACTTAAATAATAGTAGATATGAAACAGGATGTTCAGATTCTGAATCTGATTAAGAAAGAAGAGGAGCGTCAGAGCAATGGTTTGGAGCTTATCGCTTCCGAAAATTTCGTTTCCAACCAGGTACTCGCCGCACTTGGTTCCGTTTGTACGAACAAGTATGCGGAAGGTTATCCCAAGGCACGTTATTATGGCGGCTGCGAAGTCGTGGACCAGATAGAACAATTGGCCATCGACAGGGTATGCCAGCTTTTCGATGCGGAGTACGCCAATGTGCAGCCTCACTCGGGCGCCCAGGCCAACATGGCTGTTTTCATGGCTTGCCTGAAACCTGGAGACACTTTCATGGGACTCGACCTTGCCCATGGTGGCCACCTTACACACGGTTCCCCTGTGAACATGTCCGGTATCCTCTATCATCCGGTAGCATACAGGCTCAATGAAGAGACAGGCCTTGTGGACTATGACGAAATGGAACGCCTTGCCCTTGAGCACAAGCCTAAACTGATTGTCGGCGGTGCTTCCGCTTATTCAAGGGAGTGGGACTGGGAGCGCATGCGTGCCATAGCTGACAAGGTAGGCGCCATCTTCATGGTGGACATGGCCCATCCTGCCGGACTTATCGCGGCCGGGCTTCTCAAGAACCCTGTAAAATACGCGCACATCGTCACTTCGACCACCCACAAGACACTTCGCGGCCCTCGCGGAGGTATCATCCTGATGGGCAAGGACTTTGACAATCCATGGGGATATACTACTCCGAAAGGTGCAATCAAGAAGATGTCGGCCATACTCAATTCGGCCGTATTCCCTGGTGTACAGGGCGGTCCTCTCGAGCACTGCATCGCTGCAAAGGCCGTGGCGTTCTACGAGGCTCTCCAGCCTGAGTTCAAAGAGTACCAGATGCAGGTAAGGAAAAACGCTTCCGTACTTGCGGGCCTCTTCATAGAGAAAGGCTATAAAGTCGTTTCCGGCGGTACCGACAACCACCTGATGCTGATAGACCTCCGCACGAAATTCGCGGACCTTACCGGCAAAGTGGCCGAGAAAGAGCTCGTGAAGGCCGACATTACCGTCAATAAGAACATGGTTCCGTTCGATACCCGTACTCCGTTCTCCACTTCCGGTATCCGTATCGGTACTCCGGCAGTCACTTCACGCGGACTCGTGGACAAGGACATGCCTTTCATCGCAAATCTGGTGGACGAAGTGCTTGCCCTTGCAAATGACAACCTCGACCTCATCAAGATGTTCCCTACCGTAGGTCTCGGCGCACCTATCGAGTGCGAAGATCCTGCCCTCAGGACACGTATCGATGCATACGAGGAACACATGGCAGAGTTCAGGAAACAGGTAAGGATGAAGATGTACGGTCTGCCTCTGAACAGATATTAACTGAGGATTTTCCGACAGACAATTAATAATGGAGGAGGGGTCCGGCTGCACGCAGGACTTCCTCCTTTTTGTTGAACAATGAATAAAACCTTTACAGCATGAAACATTTTCTAACGATAGCCCTTTGTGCGATGATGCTGTTCTCCGGCGGAATATCGTCGGCAGCTTCCTTGCCTGAAAATGACGGCAACCGGTATTCGGTGCAGAAATCCGAGAAAAAGGACAAGAAAGACCGTAAGGTGAAAAAAAACAGGAAAGGAAAGAAAGGGGAGGCCGTTCCCGCTCCGGAGGCCAAGCCTGAAAAGAAAAAAGGCCCTGAAGCCCTTGACAAATTCATAAAGAAGGATGCGGAGGTAAAGGACGGGCTTGTAAAGATAATCAGCCAGGATGACAAATTTTATTTTGCCGTTCCGGATTCCCTTCTTGGCAAGGAGATTCTTGTCGTAAGCCGCCTGACACGTGCTGCCGCCGGTGTGCGCGGCATGTTCAGCGGATATGCCGGGGACCAGGTGAACCAGACCGTTATTTTCTTTGAAAAAGGGCCTGATGACAGGATATTCATAAGGGAAATGGATTATTCCGAAATGGCGGAACCGTCATCGGCGATGTACGAAAACCTGAAACGTTCTTCCCTCCAGGCGATAATCGGTTCATTCGCAATCAAGGCGCAGAATGCGGCGAAGGACACTTCGGTAATAGATGTGACGGATTTTTTCAATTCGGACAATGCCCGCCTCTATTTCGGACAATGGGAAAAACGCATGTTCGGAATAATGAATATGGAAAAGGACAAGAGCTATGTAAGTTCCATGCGTACATATCCTATCAATACGGAGGTCTCCGTAGTCAAGACATACGCCCGCAAGGAGGGTTCCTCCCCGGCGACATTCGAGTTCAATGTTTCGATGGTGAAACTTCCGGAGGATCCGATGACCCCGAGGTATTATGACCCGCGCGTAGGATATTTTACCGCAAATTATACATCTTTCGACAAGAATCCGCAGGGAGTGGAGACGGTCAGGATGATTACCCGCTGGAGGCTTGAGCCGAAACCGGAGGACAGGGAAAAATACATGGCCGGCGAATTGGTTGAGCCTGCAAAACCGATAGTATATTATATCGACCCTACGACCCCTCCGGAGTGGGTGCCTTATCTGATACAGGGCGTAAACGATTGGGCCGAAGTCTTTGAAAAAGCCGGTTTCAAGAATGCGATTTATGCGCGGATGGCCCCTACGGCCGAGGAAGATTCGACCTGGTCATTGGAAGACGCCCGTTATTCGGCAATAGTATACAAGCCTTCGGATATTCCGAATGCGAGCGGGCCTCACGTACATGACCCGCGTACCGGGGAGATACTTGAAAGCCATATCAACTGGTATCACAATGTGATGAAACTGATACACCACTGGTATTTCGTGCAGTGCGGACCTCTCGACCCTGGTGCGCAGAAGATGGTTTATGATACCGAGCTCATGGGCCAGCTGATACGTTTCGTGTCTTCGCACGAAGTCGGCCATACCCTCGGGTTGAGGCACAATTTTATCGGAAGCGCCTCATATACTCCGGAACAGTTGAGGGACGAGGATTTTCTCAGGGAAAACGGTTCTTCCACTACCCTCATGGACTATTCGCGCTTCAATTATGTCGCCCAGCCGGAAGACAATATCCCTCGGGAACTTCTTTTCCCGCGCCTGTCGCATTATGACGACTGGGCGATAGAATGGGGTTACAGGAGATATTATCAATTCGATACTCCGGAGGAAGAACTTCCTTATCTTAATGAGATTACCACCGAAAAACTGAAGAATCCTTACTATCGTTTCGGGACCGAGACAAGTTCCAACGACCCGCGTTACCAGTCGGAAGACTTTACGGACAATCAGATGAAAGCCAATGCCCTCGGCATAAGGAACCTGAAGATAGTGATGGACAATCTCATTGACTGGACGGCTGTTCCGAATACCGGTTATGAGGATTTGAGGGAAATGCAGGGCGAGGTGCTCAACCAGTATATGAGGTATGTCGGCCATGTGGCGAAATGGGTAGGAGGCCGTTATGAAACCCCGAAATACCGCAATCAGGAGGGCGCCCTTTATGAACCTGTGGAAAAGGAAAAACAGGAAGAGGCCATGGAGTGGATAGCGGACTATGTCTTCGATGCTCCGGATTGGCTTGTCCCTGAGGACATAATGGATAAGACCGGGGTGAACCCGATGTCCCAGATGGAACGTATCTATTCCCGCACGTTCTCCTCGCTCATATCGAAGAGGGTGCTTTCCAACATGTACCGGGACGAGGTGGACAACGGGAAGGATGCCTATACGCTGAAAGGCTATTTCAACGGCCTTTACAGTTGCATATTCTCGCAGGCTGAAGCCTCCGACCCTTATGTAAGGCTTATGCAGAAGTCATATATAAAGGCTTTGTGCGATTTGTATACCGGCGAATCCGATACATGGGGCAAGCTTATGGGCGTGGCTTCCCCGGACAACACCGATGTCGTTTCGATGACCGTATATCAGCTCGATTATCTCAAAGGAAGGATGTCGGCGTTGGAAAAATCGTATTCCGACCCTATGGTGAAGGGACATTTCCGCTATCTCGGAGACATGATAGGAAAGGCGCTTGAAGACGGTTACAATTCGGCGATAGACGGAAAGTCCTCTGGTGTAATCATATCGATGTGATTTAGCTATGGAAGGTCTGGTCGGGAGGATATGGCGGTTTTATGCCGACGGTTTCAGGAACATGACCTGGGGCCGCCAACTGTGGCTTGTCATTCTGATCAAACTGTTCATTATGTTCGCCATCCTCAAAGTGTTTTTCTTTCCGGATTTTCTCCGTGGGAAAACAGATGATGAAAAAAGTGATTTCGTGTCGGCGGAACTCGTGAAAAGGGTTCCGTCCGAAAATCAATAGATTATGTTATGGAACTGGATGTTAATCTTATAGACTGGTCTCGCGCGCAGTTCGCGATGACGGCGATTTATCATTGGCTTTTCGTTCCCCTGACTCTCGGCCTGTCCGTAATAATGGCCATAATGGAGACCGTTTATTACAAGACAGGAAATGAGTTCTGGAAGAGGACGGCCAAGTTCTGGATGAAGATTTTCGGGATAAATTTTGCCATAGGCGTGGCCACTGGCATTATCCTCGAATTCGAATTCGGGACAAACTGGAGCAACTACTCTTGGTTCGTGGGGGACATTTTCGGCGCCCCTCTCGCAATCGAGGGCATTCTTGCGTTTTTCATGGAAGCGACTTTTGTAGCCGTAATGTTTTTCGGCTGGAACAAAGTGGGCAAAAAATTCCATCTTGCCTCGACCTGGCTTACCGGCATCGGGGCGGCCATATCGGCCTGGTGGATTTTGGTGGCGAATTCATGGATGCAGTATCCTGTAGGCATGGAATTCAATCCTGAAACAGTCAGGAACGAGATGACGGATTTCTTCGCCGTGGCCTTTTCTCCGGTTGCCGTGACAAAATTTTTCCATGCTGTAATATCTTCATGGATAGTCGGCAGCGTTTTCGTCATAGCCGTGGCTTCATGGTATCTTCTGCGTAAGGGAGAGAGCCATAGGAAATTCGCTCTTTCAAGTATCAAGGTTGCGGGTACGGTCGGCCTTGCGGCCTCCCTGATCACACTGTTTACGGGTGACAAGTCGGCTTATCACGTGGCACAGTACCAGCCGATGAAACTTGCTGCAATCGAAGGCCTTTACGAAGGGGGCGAGTCCGTCGGCCTTGTCGGTGTCGGAGTGCTCAATCCGGACAAGGCCTGGTATGATGACGGGGAGGAGGACTTTCTGTTCGATTTCAAGATTCCTTACGGGCTGTCTTTGCTGGCTACCCGTGATGCAAACGGTTTTGTGCCGGGGATCAAGGAACTGATAGAAGGAGGATATACTCTGCCGGACGGCGGGATGGCGCTTTCTGCCGAAGAGAAGATGGTCCGCGGACGGGCGGCTGTGGAGGCCATGGCCGGATACAGGGAGGTTTCCAGGGCCTTGAAGACTGCGGATGCGGATTCTTCGGATACGGCCGCGCTGGAGACGAGATTGCAGGAGTACGATACGATTTTAGACAACAACATGCCGTATTTCGGTTATGGTTATATCGATGACCCAAAGGAACTTCTTCCGAATGTGCCATTGAATTTCTACGCATTCAGGATAATGGTAGTACTGGGTTCTTATTTTATCCTGTTTTTCATCGTACTTGTCTTTCTGGCTTTCAAGGACAGGTACAGGCAGAAATGGCTGCAATGGGTGGCCGTCATCTCGCTTCCTTTGGCGTATTTCTGTTCGCAGGCCGGCTGGATTGTAGCTGAAGCCGGGCGGCAGCCTTGGGCGATACAGGATCTGATGCCTGTAAATGTCGCGGTTTCCAATCTGTCGGCATCTTCGGTACAGGTGACGTTCTTCCTGTTCCTGGCACTGTTCACGATTCTGCTGATTGCCGAAATCGGAATCATGGTCAAGGCCATCAGGAAAGGGCCGGAACTGGAACAAAATAAATAGGAGGGACAATTTATGGAAACATACGTTTTTTTGCAGCATTACTGGTGGGCGGTCGTTTCGTTGCTCGGTGCGATACTGGTTTTCCTGCTTTTCGTGCAGGGTGGAAATTCGCTTCTGTTCTGTGTCGGGAAGGATGATGTGCGCAAACAGCTCGTCATCAACTCGACAGGCAGGAAATGGGAGTTTACCTTCACCACTCTCGTGACTTTCGGCGGCGCGTTTTTCGCTTCGTTCCCCCTGTTTTACAGTACGAGTTTCGGCGGGGCTTACTGGCTGTGGATGATTATCCTGTTCACCTTTGTCCTCCAGGCGGTTTCATACGAGTTCCAGTCGAAGCTCGGGAATCTGCTCGGCAGGAAGACTTACAGGATATTCCTTGTGATAAACGGTGTCGTAGGCCCGATACTGCTCGGAGGCGCGGTGGCTACTTTCTTCACAGGTTCCAATTTCATAGTGGACAAGGGCAACCTTGCGGAACTGTCCATGCCGGTGATAAGCGGCTGGGCCAACGCTTCCCATGGTCTCGATGCCTTGCTGAACGTGTGGAACGTGATTTTCGGGCTTGCCGTGTTCTTCCTTGCCCGCATCCTCGGGGCGCTGTATTTCATCAACAATATCGATTCTCCGGAGATAGCGGCATCGAGCCGGAAAGTGCTCAAAATCGAAACCCCTCTGTTCCTTGTGCTTTTCCTCGCGTTTTTCGTGAAAATACTTGTCGGGGAGGGTTTCGCAGTCGCTGATGACGGTACGGTGTTCATGGAAAAATACAAGTACCTGAACAATTTTCTCGAAATGCCGGCAGTGGCCGCGGTCTTCCTTCTCGGAGTCCTGCTTTTGCTTTCCGGGATAATCATTGACGGTTTTCTCGGAAAGAACAGGCTGTCCGGGAAAGGCATATTTTTCTCAGGCTTCGGTACGGTACTCGCCGTTTTCGGTCTGCTGCTTTGCGCCGGTTACAACGGGACGGCATATTATCCGTCTACCGCCGATTTGCAGAGTTCCCTGACCATAGCCAACAGTTGCAGCAGTGAGTTTACGCTGAAGACGATGGCTTACGTTTCGATATTGGTGCCTTTCGTCATAGCCTATATCGCCTATGCGTGGAAGTCAATCAATTCGAAAAAACTCTCGGCGGAAGAGCTGGAGAAAGAGGAGGAGAAATATTAAGCTGTTTAAAATTTTTCTCAGAAAATTTGAGACATGCTTCTTAATATGTAAGGACGTACAGCGAAGCGGGACCGGACGGGACAATCCTATGGCGGATTTTTCGGGCACGTAGGCTGATTTTTCGGGCATGCCCCGACTCTCTGCGGGGGAAAGTGAACCAATTTGCCACGAATCTGTGGCACTTTCCCCGGGGAAAAATCGGATTACTGGCACTTTATCTACATTCTGCGGGGGAAAGTGAACCATATTCCTGCAAATTTACGGCACTTTCCCCCTATGGTCCATACGTTACAGGGCACTACAGTAGGCTTACATAGGGGCTTACACAGGGTAACTGCCGGAAAGCCACAGGGAAAGTGAACCAATTTGCCGCGAATCTGTGGCACTTTCCCGGAACCTGAACCTGACTCACCGGAACCTGAGTCATTCCTGCCCACCGGCTTATTTCTGCCCAGCGGGTAATTCCGGTCGGAATCTTCCCTGGTCTTATTTTTTACCCCATAGCCAGCCACTATTTTTGCAAGATGCTGATAATGAATAATTTATTAAAATTACCCCTGCGCTTGGGTGCCTTAGAAAGTACCCAAAGCCAGCTTGGGTTTTTGTAAACTATTGATTATTAATCATTTTAAAAGAATCCGGATGGCTGTGGGGTGGAAAATGAGACGACAAAATCTTATCATTCCTCCTCATTCCGCTTCCCGTCATTCTTTAGGCGAGATGTTGTTTCTCGTGCAATCGGAAACCTATTAAAAATCCTTGTTCCCAGCGAAGTCCACGTGGATGCCGCTCGAAACAAGGATGATTTGTCGCATCCCCATAAAACATTGCAACACTATCAATTACATAGATGTGTCATAATCGACCTGTTCCCGGTTTTGCAAAATTATCCACTGGTCAAAAATTATCCGCTGGCCCCTGTTTTTCTGACAGATGTGTTGTCTATGGTACTGACGGCCCGATACTTCCAGGACCGAAATGTACTTCGTCGCTACGGTCTGTGAATTCGGGAAGTGTTCCGTGGTATTCGCCTTTTATGGTGAAACCCATATCGTCCACCGTATCGAATACTATGTCGTATTTGTCTCCATCGTGCTTTACCGTTATCGTTCCGGATACCATTGGGGCAATCTTTCCCTGAGGCAAATCGTAGATGACTTCAATTCGGAATATCCTTTGGTTTTTACATATCTGTCTTCGTCCTCCTCCCATAACTTCAATCCTTCGCAAAGCCAGATGAACGCGCTGTCTGGCTTGTCAGCGGCCATGTAGGCCTGCCCTGCAAATGCATAAGCCGACAGTTTCCGGAAATCGTTTCCTGTACTGTCGGCTGTTTTTATGAGAGAACGCGCACAATGCAGCGCATCATCGAATTCGAAATTGCATACGTGCCAGGCGCAGAGGCTTTCAAGTTCTTTTTGCCTGTCATGGCTGTAAATCGAAACGGGAAAAAGAACAGAAGTATCGCGAAATAGGCCCAACGCCCCATATAGCACCTTGTCAGTATTTATATCGTATAGTCCCGGAACGGCTCGTCGCCTTCATAGTATGCATGAAGCGTGCGTCCGTCTTCGGCAATCAGAGCGGTGATGTCTACTCTGTAGCCTGTATCGGTCATCTCAACGGTACAGGTGCAATCCTCGAATGAATATCCCAGGGCAACACCTTCGCTGTCAATAGTCATGTAATAGCAGTCATTCCCTGATAATGTCATTGCCGGATAATCCCTGCTGAAGTCGATAGTATAAGTCCCTTCGGGAGGGAAGATTGTATCCATATCCTCGGGGGCGTAGCCGCTGAACAGGTCCATGCGGATATAAACGCTGTTCGGCTTGGCGGTCCCGTCTTCGTTGAATCCGTTGTCGGTCAGAAAAAAATTGTACCGGTAGGTTGAGTATATCGGCTCTGCCTTGCCCATGTATTGTCCGTACATCTTCCCTTCCAGTTCGATGTCGTACTGTATTTCCGGTTCAGGGGCCGCATCCTGGACTATGATTGTTTCAAAATAGAGAGGCTCTTCGGTCTCGGAATACGGGTATTCGACACGGATGGATCCTTCGCGTCCGGTATATTCCTGGTTCGGGGATACATTGAATGAGACGGTCCCGTTTCCCGGGCAGGTTATTTCCGATATCCAGTCATTGACGGAGGTCGCGGTCGTCTTTATCCCCTCCACGGGATTTTCCAGAACATAGCTGAATGAAAACATTCCGCCTTTATTTGCCACTTTTATGGTATCGGTGTTTTCAGGGTAGAGTGCGGGTTCTTCCTGTACGGGCGGTTCGACCTGAGTGCTGTCCTCGTTTCCTCCTCCGGTATTTCCGCCGTCATCCGGATTCCCGTTTGCGTTCTTTTCACAGGAAGTGAATGTGAAAAATCCGAATGTCAGTATGAGCACTGCCGGTAATACGTGTTTTGATAAATTCATTTTATGACAAAATTTATGATACATTATCCGCTTATACATTATCCGGTTGCCGGATGCAGGTTGCGATGAAAGAGGCCATGGCGCCGTCCTTATCGTATTTTTCGATGCTTTTCAGCAGGGCCATCTGGTTTTCCGCCCTTGCGAGGTTGTGTCCGGGATATTTTATTTTATAATATGTGTCCCCGTTGATATAGTCTCCGAGAAAACGCACGCACTGCATGTATGGGAAAAGCCTTACGGCAAACGGCAGCATGAGCGTTTCGACCGGCGTTATGAACTCTTTTGCGCCTTCGAGGTACCCTTCGGTGAACGCCTCGAATATTTTATGGTCGAATCCGACTTTTTCCGTGTCCGGGTCGTCTTCGGCGGTAAAATTTGCCGCCGTCCTCAGAAAATCCCCGTAATCCGAGAAAATGAAGCTCGGCATGACAGTGTCGAGGTCTATCACGGCAAGGACTTCGCCGTCCTTGTCGAACAGGAGATTGTTGACTTTCGTGTCGCAGTGGCAGATGCGTTTGGGCAGTTTTCCTGCCGCGTAAAGTCTTTCGGCCGCCGTCATGTCCTCGGCCCTCGACTCTATTTCCTCTATGAGCCCTTGGACGGAGGCTGCACGGGAGGCCTTGTCGGCACGGACGGCCTGCCTGAACTCTTCCAACCGGTAGGCCATGTCATGGAAGTGCGGGATTGTCTCCCCGAGCCTTTCTCCCATGTCGGAAAGTTCCGAGTGGAAACGGCTTATGGCCAGCCCCGTCTTGTATGCGTTCTCCGGGGTTACGGAGTCGTAGGTAAGGGCATCCGGGATGAATGCCATCATCCTCCAGTAACTTGCGGTATCCTGGTCGTAGATATAGTTTTCGCCGTCTTTGTTGTCGATGAATCTCAGTACTTTGCGCTCAAGGTCCGTTTCGCCGGCGGCCTTTTTCCTTTCGTACAGATGGCCGGTCACTTTACGGATATTGTCCTGGAGCATCGCGACGTTCCTGAAAACGGAATGGTTGATGCGTTGCAGCATGTAGTCCGGCGCTTCTTCCGAAGTGGTTATCCTGAAAGTGTCGTTGATGAGCCCGTCGCCGTACGGCTCAATCGAGAGGATTTTCCCTTCATAAAGGAAATTGTCCGCTATCCGGAGGTATCTGTCAATGTCTTTCATGTCTGTCGGAACTGTTTATCCTGCAAAGATAGCCAAGGGTTTCGTTTTTCCATAATAAATCATCACTTGACTGCCCTGTTTTTCCCTGTCCGGTTCGTAATTCGGGATTTTATATGTAATTTTGCCGCCATAACTTTAATGTATCGAATCATGAAAAAATCCATGTTTTTTGTTGCCGCCGTTGCAGCCCTTCTGATTTCGGCCTGCGGCGGAGAAATCGACAGGACCATTTATACTGTCGTCCCTGAAAGGCCTGCCGGCCAGGAAGATGTCATAGGTCTCGCCACCGAGCCTATCGATACTGTGAGAGTCGGTTTCATCGGTCTCGGAATGAGGGGAATAGGTGCAATAGAGAGGTATGTTTACGTGCCGGGCGCCAGGATAGCCGCCCTGTGCGATATCAGGCCGGAAATGGTGGAAAGGGCACAAAAGGTTATGCGTGATGCTGGTCTTTCGGATGTCCCTGCCTATTCTGGAACCGAAGATGCCTGGAAACAGCTTTGCGACCGCGAGGACATAGACCTGGTGTACATCTGTACGGACTGGAAGCATCATACCGAAATGGCCGTATATGCGATGGAGCACGGAAAGCATGTCGCCATAGAAGTTCCTGCCGCAATGAATCTCGATGAAATATGGACACTTATCAATACTTCCGAAAGAACACGCAAACATTGCATGCAGCTTGAAAACTGTGTTTACGACTTCTTCGAGATGACGACTCTGAATATGGCGCAGCACGGTCTGTTCGGGGAAATCCTCGCTGTAGAGGGTGCTTATATCCACAACCTCGAAGAGTTCTGGCCGTATTATTGGAACAACTGGAGGATGTCCTTCAATGAAGAGTTCCGCGGCGACGTTTACGCGACACATGGCATGGGCCCTGCCTGCCAGTTGCTCGACATCCACAGGGGCGACAGGATGGTGACCCTCGTTTCGATGGATACCAAGGCGGTGAACGGTCCGGCATACGTGGAGCGTACTACCGGGGAACGTCCTGAAAACTTCCAGAACGGAGACCATACCCATACCCTTATCCGTACTGCCAACGGTAAAACCATTCATATCCAGCACGATGTGATGTCTCCGCGCCCTTACAGCAGGATGTACCAGCTCACCGGTACGGACGGTTACGCAAGCAAATACCCTATAGAGGAATACTGTTTCCGTCCGGAGCAAATCATGTCGGACGAGATTCCTGACCATGAAAACCTCAATATGCACGGGGCTGTTTCGCCCGAGGTGAAGGCCGCTCTCATGGAAAAATACAAACATCCTATCGTCAAGGAACTTGAAGAAATGGCCAAAAAGGTAGGAGGCCACGGCGGAATGGACTTCATAATGGACTACCGTCTGATATATTGCCTGAACAACGGCCTTCCTTTGGACATGGATGTCTACGACCTTGCGGAATGGTGCTGCCTCGGTGAGCTTTCGAGAATCTCGATAGAGAACAATTCCGCTCCGGTCGCCGTTCCGGACTTTACAAGGGGCGGATGGCAGAAGATTCAGGGCTACCGCCATGCTTTCGCGGAATAATTTCCGGTAAAATACTGTTAAAATTTATCGTGCGGAGACAGTTTTCTGCCTCCGCACGATTTTTGTAAACAAAAAAACGCTATTTTTGAAAATTGTAATTATCGTATTAGATTGGAACATTATTGAAAACAGACTGAAATGAGATTTACGATAGCGGGTTTTTTCGAAGCGATAAACAGTTTTATTAAGAAAATCGCCTTCGGTTTGAAAAAGGTGAGCCTCGTTGCATGGATTGCCATACTGATAGTAACCGCCGGAATCATTACGGCCATTTGTCTGCTGACGAGGCCGAAGCCTGCCCCTCCGGTATATCCTACCGTCGTTACGGAAACCGTCGGTACAAGGGATGTCGAGATTTACGGAGAGTATGTCGGGCGTATCAGGGCACAACAATTCGTCGAGGTGCGTGCCAGGGTCGAAGGCTATCTCGAACAGATGCTTTTCGAAGAAGGTACGTACATCGAAAAAGGACAGACCCTTTTCATCATAGACCCGAGGCTTTACCGTGCGAGGGTGGATAAGGCGAAGGCCCAGCTGAACAAGGACAAGGCGCTGGCCCTGAAAGCGGAAAGGGATTTGAACCGCATCAGGCCGCTTTACGAGCAGAATGCCGCCAGCCAGCTCGACCTTGAAAATGCCATCGCTTCTTACGAAAGTGCCACGGCCGATGTGGAGATGAGCGAGGCCGACCTTGCGCAGGCCCGTCTGGCGTTGGAATACACCGCCGTGCAGTCTCCGATATCGGGGTTCATTTCAGAGAGGAACGTGGATATAGGTACCCTTGTGGGCCCGGGAGGAAAGTCGTTGCTCGCCACGATTGTGAAAAGCGACACGGTGAGGGTCGATTTCAGTATGACGGGACTGGATTATCTCCGTTCAAAGGCCAGGAATGTGAACCTTGGACAGAAGGACAGCACCAGAACATGGGACCCGTACATAACCATAACCCTTCCTGACAATACCGTATATCCGCTGGAGGGTATCGTAGATTTTGCCGACCCTCAGGTAGATCCCAATACCGGTACGTTTTCCGTAAGGGCGGAAATGCCGAATCCGGACAGGATATTGCTTCCGGGACAGACGACAAGGGTGAAACTCCTCCTCGATGTCCGTAAGGATGCGGTGACGGTCCCGAACAAGGCCATAGTGATAGAGAAGGGCGGAGCCTATATCTTTGTCGTACAGCCTGACAGCGAAGTCGAAAAGCGTTTTATCGAACTCGGCCCGGAAGTAGGGAACAGGACTGTCGTGGAACGCGGTCTCGTGCCTAACGAGAGGATAGTTACGGAAGGCTTCCATAAACTGACCCACGGTCAGAAGGTAACGGTGGTAGAACCCATAGAAGACTGATGAGGTATGAAAGCTGATTTCTTTATAGATAGGCCGATATTCTCCGCCGTAATATCGATAATAATCGTAATAGTCGGATGTATCGGGTTGATCATGCTTCCTGTCGACCAGTATCCGCAGATTATCCCTCCGGTGGTGAGGGTTACGGCTTCCTATCCCGGGGCGAGCGCCCTTACGGTGTCTCAGGCCGTGGCAACCCCTATAGAACAGGAATTGAACGGTACTCCGGGAATGCTTTACATGGAATCCTCGAGTACCAATACGGGAAGTTTTACGCTGAATGTCACTTTCGACATATCTTCCGACCCGGATTTGGCCGCCGTCGAGATTCAGAACAGGGTTAAACTCGCCGAGTCGCGTTTGCCGGCGGAGGTCGTCCAGGACGGTATCTCCGTCGAGAAGCAGTCTTCGAGCAAACTTCTGACGGTGACCCTTCTTTCGAATGACCCCAAATTCGATGAAATATACCTCAGCAACTATGCGACACTCAATGTGCTCGACATGCTCAGGCGTGTTCCCGGGGTAGGACGTGTTTCCAACATAGGAAGCCGTTATTATGCAATGCAGATATGGGTGATGCCCGACAGGCTGGCGAGCCTCGGGCTTACCGTCCAGGATATCCAGAAGGCCCTCCGCGACCAGAACAGGGAGGCTGCCGCAGGACAGTTGGGTCGCGCCCCGTCGGAGAGCGGTGTTGAGATAACCGTTCCGATAACCACCCGGGGGAGGCTGTCCACGGTGACGGATTTTGAAAACATTGTCCTCCGTGCAAGTCCTGACGGGGCGATAATCAGGATGAAGGATGTGGCGCGTGTTTCTCTCGAAGCGCAGTCATACAATACCGAGAGCGGTATCAACGGAGGCAATGCAGCCGTGCTCGATGTGTATATGCTCCCCGGGGCGAATGCCATCGAGGTCGCTGAAAACGTGAAGGCGGAGATGGAGGCCATAAGCCAGAGTTTTCCTGACGGTATGTCGTACAATATTCCGTTCGACATGACCCAGTACATATCGCAGTCCATACACCATGTCTACCGGACTCTTTTCGAGGCCCTGCTTCTCGTAATCATTGTCGTTTTCCTTTCGCTGCAAAGCTGGAGGGCGACTTTGATACCGGTCGTGGCCGTGCCTATCTCGCTTATCGGAACATTCGGGGTGATGCTTGTATTCGGCTTCACCCTGAACCTGATGACCCTTCTCGGCCTTATCCTGGCCATAGGAATAGTGGTGGATGATGCCATAGTCGTTGTCGAGAATGTCGAGAGGATTATGGAGAAGGAAGGGCTGTCCCCGTATGAGGCTACGAAGAAGGCCATGGGCGGATTGAGCGGCGCCTTGATAGCCACATCGATGGTGCTCTGTGCCGTTTTCGTTCCCGTGAGCTTCCTTTCGGGCATCACCGGACAGCTTTACAGGCAGTTTACCATAACGATTGCGGTTTCGGTCATCATTTCGACAATCGTCGCCCTGACTCTGAGCCCGGCGCTTTGCGCCATAGTCCTGAGGCCGGCCAAAGGGAAGAAAAACAAATTTTTCCGTTATATAAACGTCCTGCTGGCCAAGGGGAACCGTGCTTACGGGCGGGGGATAAGATGGGCGATATCCCATTCCAAAGCCATGCTGATTTCCTTGGGCGGAATAATCGTCGCAATCGTGCTTTTCATGGAGTTCATCCCTTCCAGCTTCATTCCTGAAGAGGACCAGGGATATTTTACAGTGGAGTTGAGGCTCCCCGAAGGGGCTTCGATCGAGCGCACGAGGAAAGTTACTGAAAGGGCCATGGACTATCTCATGTCCAATCCGAATATAGAATATGTGCTCAATGTGACGGGTTCGAGCCCTCGTACGGGGACCAACCAGTCCGCAAGCCAGCTGACCGTGATAATGAAGCCATGGAAAGAGAGGGAGCAGCGTAATATCCGGGATGTGATGGAACAGGTGCGGAGCGAATTTGAAAAATATCCTGAAAGCAGGGTCTTCCTCAATACGCCTCCGGTGATTCCGGGAATGGGTTCTTCGGGAGGTTTCGAGATGGTTCTGGAGGCCCGCGGGGACGCTTCTTACGAAGATTTGCAGGGAGCTGTGGATACGATGCTGTTCTATGCCTCTCAGCGAAAGGAGCTTGCCGGCGTGTCTTCCAACATGCAGGCGGATATTCCGCAACTGTATCTGGACGTGGACAGGGACAAGGCGCAGCTTCTTGGAGTTTCCATGTCGGATATTTTCTCCACTATGAAGGCTTTCACTGGGTCGGTATATGTCAATGACTTCAACATGTTCAACCGCGTGTACAGGGTGTACATCCAGGCGGATGCGCCTTACAGGGCATACAGGGACAACCTGAACCTGTTCTTCGTCAGAGGGAACGGGGGCGTGATGCTTCCTGTAACCACCCTCGGTACGACTTCGTATACGACGGGCCCGGGAACTATCAAGCGTTTCAACATGTTCAATTCGGCGACGGTGTCGGGTTCGGCCGCACCGGGATACAGTTCCGGTGTCGCGATGGCCGTGCTTGAGGATATTGCCGACAAGCACCTGCCTTCGAATATAGGGGTTGAATGGAGCGGACTTTCGTATCAGGAGAAGAAGGAAGGTGGACAGACAGGGCTGATTCTCGGTCTTGCCATGCTCTTTGTCTTCCTGTTCCTTGCCGCACAGTACGAAAGCTGGTCTGTGCCGTTGGCGGTGCTGCTTTCAATGCCTGTGGCCGCCCTCGGAGCCTTTCTCGGTGTGTTCATCTTCGGTTATGACAGCAATATCTATTTCCAGATAGGCCTTGTCGTGCTGATAGGCCTTGTCGCGAAGAATGCCATATTGATTGTGGAATTTGCCAAAAAGGAGGTGGAATCCGGCCATGAGATAGTGGATTCGGCCCTCCGTGCGGCGCACATGAGGTTCAGGCCTATAGTCATGACCTCGCTTGCCTTCATACTCGGCATGCTTCCTTTGGTGTTTGCCAACGGCCCGAGTTCGGAAAGCAGCAGGAACATTTCGCTCGGATTGTTCTGCGGCATGATAGTGGCCATCCTGATAGGTATCATATTCGTGCCGTTCTTCTTTGTGATGATATATAAGATAAAGGACAGGTTTTCATCCAGGAAAGGCACCGTGAAGAAAAATATTTCGCGCGGAGTCGCGACTGTCGCCGTATTTCTCGTCGCCAGCATAGGCCTTTCGTCATGCTCGTCCATGAAGCGTTGCGTGGAGCCACAGCTGGACATGCCGGAGGAAATAGTTCCGGGCCATACGGATTCCCTGACACTTGCGGACATGGAATGGTGGAACGTTTATACGGACTCGACCTTGGTAAACCTTATCGGGAAGGTCCTTGAAAACAACAAGGACATCTTGTCGGCAGCCGCCCGTGTCGAGGAGATGCGCAATATGTACCGCATAGACAATGCGGGCCTGTGGCCTTCCCTCGGGGCGACGGCCTACGCCGACCGTGAAGAGATGAATTATGCCGGGGAATCGAGGAATGTCGATTCCGAAATAGGTCTGAAGCTGGAACTGGAATGGGAGATAGACTTGTGGGGCAGCCTTCGCTGGGGCCGCAAACAAGGTATTTCCGAGTATCTTTCCGCCGTCGAGGCTCGGAGGGCGATGGAAATGACCCTCGTTTCGGAGGTGGCCAAGGCTTATTTCGAACTCGTGGCTCTCGACAAGGAACTGGAAATCGTCACCCATACCCTTGATACGCGGCGTGAGGCGATACATCAGGCCCAGTTGCGTTTCGAGGCCGGACTTACTTCGGAGATTCCATACCAGCAGGCGAAGGTGGAACTGGCAAGTGCGGCCACCCTCATACCTGATTTGGAAACACGCATAGCACAGAAAGAAAGTCAGATAGCCCTGCTTGCAGGAGAGTTCCCGGGCAAGGTGGAAAGGCGCGATTCCTTCGACAATATCATCCTTCCAAAGGAAACCCCGGTAGGCTTGCCGTCCGAACTTCTGCTCCGTCGTCCCGACATCCGCATGGCGGAACGCAATATGGATGCGGCAGAGGCCGCCGTGGGCATAGCCTGGGCGGACCGTTTCCCGCGCCTGGTGTTCAGTCTTTCCGGCCCGTTGGAGAACAATTCATTCGAGGGGCTTTTCAGTTCCCCTTACCTTTATATTCTCGGCAACCTGACCTCGCCTATTTTTTCTTTCGGAAAGAAAAAGGCCAAATATGAAGCCGAGATAGCGGCCTTCGACCAAGCCAGGTTGGAGTATGAAAAATGTGTCCTTACGGCGTTCAAGGAAGTGAACGATGCGATAATCAATTATGACAATGCCCATCGCAGCGCCGGTTTGCAGCGCAGTTTCTTCGAAGCTACCGACAAGTATCTCGAACTGGCGAGATTACGTTATATAAACGGGGATATCATGTATCTCGACCTTCTGGACGCGCAGAGGCAGTATTTCGATGCCGAGGTCAATTACAGCAACGCCATCCTGAACGAATATCTCGCGTTTGTAGAGCTTTACAAGGCTCTCGGAGGCGGCTGGAATTACGAACCTGTGAAATTCGAAGAGCAGAAAAAACAGGACAAACAGGACAAACAGGACAAACAGGACAAGCAGGACGTGCAGGACGACGGACAGGACAAGTGACATGTGATGGAGGAGCCGCAATATATCCGTATAATATTGTGTCTGGCAGCCGTGATAGCCGTCCTGGCCGTAGTGGCAGGTGTCTTCATCGTGCGGTATTCCATGCTCCGGCGTAAAAGCAGGGACAGTAAGCTGTCCAAGTGGATTTCTTCGCGTATAGAAGCCGACAATGCTTTTATATATAAGGTGCTCGGAAAGCCGTATATCCGCCAGGACGTTAAAGAGGAGGAGACTGTCTCGGTCCTGACGGAACGTTTGAAGCTTCTGGACAAAATCCTCCTTTCCGCTGTATCCGGCAAAGAGGATGTATTGTCGGACGATGTGAAGAATGAGCTGTTTTCATACGTGTCGGACAAGGAGAAGTTCTTGCACGATACGTATCATCAGTATCTGAAGCTCCATCCGGATTTCATAGGGCTTCTTAAAAGCAAGGGCCTTACGGAATGGGAGGCGGGTTATTGCTGCCTGTATGCCTTAGGATTGCGCGGCAAGGACATAGGCGCATTTTTGGAGCGTGGAGGCCATTACAATATCGACAGCCGCATCAGGAAAAAGCTCGGAGTCACGGACAGGATAACCCTTGGTACCTATATCCGTACTGCTCTTGAAAAGTCTTCCCATAGAAAATAATCATTGCTAAAAAAATAGTCCCTGTTAAAAATAATCGCGGGGATTAAATCCGCGGGCGGAAGAATTTTCTAAGCAGATGATTTTCAAGATACGTTTTTCAGAGATGTTAAACTTTTTATTTTGAATTAAATGCGGATTTTGCTAAATTGGCATCATCTAATCAACCTAAAGTTTAACATTTAAAAACATTCGGTCATGAAAAGGATTGTATCCGTTGTCCTGTCGCTGTTTTCCCTGTCGCTGTCAATCTTTCCCGCCAATGCCCAGGATGGGACGGCGGAACCTGTTTCCCGGGAATGGCAGTCGAGGAAATGGGAAGGTGTCATGGAAGCCAATCTGAATGGCAATTTTTCAACCTCGTCACGATACTATGTCGCGGAATATACGATAGGCATGAAATATTGTTTGGCGGAAAGATGGAGCCTCGGTTTCGAATGTGTCGGTGTCGCCCCTTTCGCTTTCCAGGACAGGCAGCAGACATTTTCTTCGGTAATTGATTTGGGGCTTTCCGGTGCATTCAGGATAATATCCGAAGATCGGGACCGCATGGATCTTAACATAGGCATTGGAAGTTCCGTACTGGCTTACTCGAACAAGGAGTATAATCTGTATTGCGACCTTGCCCTGCACTATGGCTTTCTGTATGACAGGACTGCCCGCGTAAACCCTTATTTCGCCTTGGGTATTTCGTACAGGCATCCTTATCGTACGGACCTTTACAATGACAAAGTGATGCTTTCCGCCGGAGTCGGCTTCTGGTTCAGATAGGCCGTCCGGGACAAGTGCCCGGAACATTGTCCGGAACAAAGGAAATTTCTCTCGGGATTGTGCCGCCTTTTTCGTAATTTTGCCTCTGTGTTTGATGAGGCTTTTATGAAAAAGGCGGCAATTCTGAAAAAACTGGTAAGGGCTGTTTTCTTATGGCCTTTCCTTCTGCTTCCCCTGTCATGCAATCAGGCGGAGTCCCCCGTGCAGAAGCGGCCGATGGATTACGACGATATCGGACAATTCGATTCGCTGATAACCACGGCGACTTCCGCTTTCAGGACGGCGGTGCGGGACAACGATACAGTTACGCTCATATATGCCGCATCTTCGCTGGCCCAGGCCTACCTGTTTTCTTCGGACATAGATTCGGTCGGATATTATCTGAGCGCGGTCGAACCTTATATCCCTTACGGGGATCCGCGGATCAATACCTATTTTTATAACACCTCGGGCATTTATTCGCTTATCACGGACCTCAATTATGTAAACGCCCTCGAATATTATCTCAACGGTTATGACGCAATCGAGTCCGGAGAGCAGTATTTCGACAAAATAGCCCTGCTCCTGAATATTTCCCTGCTTTTTTATGCGCAGGGCAATGCCGAGGGGATGCAGTATGTCGAAACCGCCTCAAGAATAGCGCAGGAACACGATGCCGGTCCGTACTATATGGCCAATATCCACCTTGCAAAGGCTCAGATGCATTACCTGAGGGGCGAGTTCGGGCAGGCGGAGGCTTCGGTGCGTGCTTCTGACAGTATCTCTACAAAGGAAGGGCTCAAACGTCTTTTCACTCCTGTCAATACGCTTTCGGCCGAGCTTTGTGCCCGTGAGGGCCGCCCGGAAGCGGCCGATTCCTGTTATGCGGTGGCTTTCGAATATGCTTCCGATGCGGACCCCGAAGCGGCAATCCTGCTCTGCATGAAGTACGGGGACTGGTGCAGGAGCAATGGCAAAAACGGTGAAGCCCTGAAGGCGTATTCAGAGGGCCTTGACTATTCGGACAGGCATAAATACATGGTATTCAGGACGGACTTGCTGAAAAGGCTTTCCGATTCGTACTATGCCGCGGGGGATTCGAGCCGCGCCCTGCATTATGCCAGAAAATACATCGGTTTGCAGGACAGTACGGCCAACTCACAGAAGGAAAGGGACTTCAACCGTCTTCTGAGGAACCGGGCGGAGCGTGAATACAATCTGCAACTTCTCGAAAAGGAAAGGGAACTCATGCGGGAGGAGAAGAAAAACGCCATGGCGATAGCCGTCTGCATAATAATCATCATATCAATCTCCCTCGTTTCCGCCTATCTGTACCGTCAGAAGAAAAACAGCGAAAAACTCGTGGCAAAATATTTCGAGTATACGAAGAGAGGGGAGATGCAGGACATTGCGCAGCAATCCACTGGTGCCGACAAGGATTATGCCGACAGCAATCTGTTCATGGCCATAAACGAGGTGATGAAGGAAAAGGAACTGTACATGAACAAAAACATTTCCCTCCAGACACTTTCGGACGAACTCGGAACCAACAAGACTTACATATCGGCTTCGATAAACAAATACGCGGGAATGTCGTTCTACCGTTTTGTGGACACTTTCAGGATAAAACGGGCCACGGAAATCATTTCAATGGACAAGACCGTCCCGTTCAAGAAAATAGCCGACGACATAGGGTACAATTCGCCTTCGGTGTTCTATTCGGCTTTCTACCGCGAAACCGGTGTCACCCCCGGAACTTTCAGAAATACAGTCCATCGCAAAAATGCGTAAAATTTGTCTGACTGCTTTAAATTTGAACGACACGGATAAATCCCGTTGGCCACGGCTGTCCGATTTGCGTATTTTTGTTCAAAACTTTACTTTTTATCCGACAGCAATAAAAATTTTTGATTATGAAAGACTGTATTTATCATTTTGTGCTGGCCGTCGCTGCTTTGTCTGCGGCGGTGGCATGTACTTACCGGGACGAGGTTCCTTCGCCGGTAAGTACTGTATCTTTTACGGCTTCGCAGGCCGTCTATGACGACCTGTCCGGAGATTTCTCGCTCGTAATCGGCAATGACAGCGAAGGATTGGTTATGGAGCTTCGCCTTGGCAGCCAGCCGGACAAGGTTTCGCGGCAGGTGCCTCTGCCTGAGACCGGGCTTTATACAATCGGCGCTTCTGACGTAGGCTTCAGGATTCTGGACGGTTCGCAAATAACGGATTCTTCGGGAGTCCAACCGTTGAAAGAAGCGGGTATATCAGTGTCATCGGACGGAAATACCTGCAAAATAAGCGGCACGGTCGTGTACGGTTCCGGGACTCCTCTGCGTTTCGATGCCGGCGGGATTTCGTTTTCACACTCGTCTTCCTCGTCCATGGATTTTGAAGATGCGAAGGGGCAATATGACGGACATAAGTTCCTTATAAGGCTCTCCGGAGAACAGTCCGCTTTGGAGATGACTTTCCTGACGACAGGAGGGACGGTGGATGCCCCGGTACTTCCTGACGGGAATTACAGTACGGCTTACGGGAATATTTCGGATTGCAGTTATACCGATGGTTCTTCCGATATTCCGGTTGGTGAACTGGTCTGTGAAGTCAGCCGTGAAAAAGGCGGCTATGTAATCAGCGGGGCTTTTTCCGCTGAAAACGGCGGGCCTGTCCGTTTTTACTATGAGGGGCTCGTTTTCCGGCCTGAACCGGAAGATAACCTGTATCTGGCCCTCGGGGGACAGTGGGACATGCGGACAGACAGTTGGTTCGTGTACAATACCGAAACAAAAGCCTGGGAAGAGTCTTCCGAAGGCGACGGCTTTTCCGTTACGGTTTCCGGTCTTCCGGACTATTCGTCATTCCTGGTAGAGGATTTGTTCGAGGCGGATTTCGCAATGCTTATTGAAAATACGGGGGACGGCCTGTCCATTCCTTCCAGCGCATTGGACAATCCGGTGGCCCTCGTGCATGCTTCCTCGGGAAGTTTCGTCCTTTTTCCTGCCCTGTACAGTTTCGAGGCCGGCCTGTTCCTTTCGGAAGGCAATGACATTCCTGTTTCCTTGTCGGAGGACCGTTCTCTTATGAGCATTCCGGCGGTAGAGGCAGACGGGGTGGTTTACAATTACTTCGGACTTATCGGCAGGAGCACTTCAGGCGGAAGTTATTCGATGTTCTCCAACTGGAGTTTTATCATGACTCCGGATTTTGTCGCGGCGGCTTCGGAAAATGAGGCCTCCTCTTCCTCTTTCGGGCTAACGGCCATAGAGGCCGATGGCCTCCCTTGCTCCGTCGTATCGGGCATAATACTGCCTGAGGACATTATTTCGATAGAACCGGTAAAACGGTAGTTGCGGACGGATTATCATGATATTTTAAAATTTTACAGACATGAAAAATATTATAATTTACTCGATATTTATTCTCGTTGCTGCCGTGTTTTTCCCGGCATGTACCAAGACTGTTACGCCGGAACCCGGACTTTCGCTGTCTTCGTCTTCAACCGGCGTTACCATATCCCCGGACGGGACTTCGGCCGAGATAATGCTTCCGGCTTCAGGGGCTTCGGTCGAACTTACGGTCGCATCTAACTGGAACTGGGAGATTTCGGAGGTTTCCGGCAACTGGTGCGCTGCGGAAATCACTGCATCGGGAATCGTCTTTTCCGCTTCCGGCAACGGGACCGGCGGAACGAGGAACGCTGTTTTCACAATCCTGTCGTCGAATGATGCCGGCGAGGCTTCCGTTACTGTCGCAGTAGAGCAGCCTGCCGAGGACGGCATGTCAGCATCGGCTCCGGAAGTGGTGCTCCAGGGCGATGATTCCGAAATAGTCATTCCTGAGGAGGGCGGATCTTACAGAGTGGACGTGAATTGCGAAGACGGCTGGATGGTATATACTCCGGACAGCTGGATTACCGTCAGCAAAGATGAGACGGGCTTTGTCGTTTCCGCTGAAACGAATACTACCTACAGCGCCCTTTCGGGAACAGTGGTGATAACTTCCGGCAAATCTACCGAAGGGGAGACCGTTACTGTTCCTGTACATCAGTTTTCATCGGTGAAGGCCATGGTGATTGAGATGACCGTGGGCGAGGCCAGCGATTATACGGTGGTGTTGCCTTTCGACAATAACATGGGCGTGGTGAACTGCCTCATAGATTGGGGAGACGGAAAGCTCGAAAGGGTAGTGCAGCCTTATCCTACCCACCGTTATGGACAGGAGGGCGTTTACGATGTCAAGATAACCGGCAAGGTTTCGAGTTTCAGGGCAAACCAGCAGCCTGAATGCGAGCCGGTCAGGCTGGATTGCATTACGGCCATAAAGGCGTGGGGGAATATCGGGCTCGAATCCCTTAAAAATGCCTTTTACATTTGTGAAAAACTGAAATCGGTTGCGGCACCGGATGAAGGTTCTTTCGACCTCCTTACGACAGTGTACCAGTGTTTCTATAGCAATACGTCTTTGGAAACCCTGCCCGAAAGGCTGTTCGCCGATCTTCCTCAGTTGGAGAGCGCTTATGCTACGTTCAGCGGTTGCAGCTCCCTGAAGGCCGTTCCGGACGGACTTTTTGCCGGTTGTTCCGGAGTCACAACGTTCTTCCGCCTCTTCTGGAGATGCCGGTCTATTACAGAAATAGGTGAAGGGATTTTCGACGGCTGCGTTGCTGCGGAAAATTTCGGTCAGACATTTTACCAGGATTCTTCCCTGACGGCCCTCCCGGAGAACCTTTTCGCATCCTGTACGGCTGCCGACGGTTTTTCCAATACCTTTAACGGTTGTGTCGTTCTGAAAGACATTCCGGGAAATATTTTCCCTGAAAACGAGACGGAAGCAAGTATGATGAGCGTGTTTGCCAACTGCACCGCATTGGAGTACGTCCCTGAGGGACTGTTCGCCCCATTGGCCGGAGCGACCAATTTCAATTCGGCATTTCTGAACTGTACCGCGCTGAAATCCGTTCCGGTTTCGCTGTTTGACAACAATAAGGCTGTAACAAATTTCGGAAAAACCTTCTCGGGCTGTTCGGCACTTACAGGCGAATCACCTTACACCGTGATTGACGGTGTTGACTGCCACCTTTACGAAAGGGGCGGCTATTCGGATTTCGCTACTGTGAAAACGACTGCCGGATGCTTCCTCGGATGTACCGGCCTCGATGATTACGCGACTATCGAGACCCAGTATCCCGATTGGCTGTAGCCCCGGTGGTCCAGTGCTAGTCCGGTGGTTTTGTGCTCCAGCGGTCCTGTACTCCGGTACTCCAGTGGTTAGTGTCTCAGTGGTTTGTGTTCCAGCGCTTCAGTGCTCCAGCGGTCCTGTGCTGGTCCTGTACTCCATCTGTCTGGCGCTCTGGTACTCCAGTGGTTAGTGTCTCAGTGGTTTGTGTTCCAGCGCTTCAGTGCTCAAGCGACCTGATGGCCCAATAGCCTGATGTTCCATATGCCCAGTGGCTTATGTTTCAACGGCCAATGCTCTAGTGGTCCTGCGCTCCAGTATTCCAGTGCCCGTCCGGCTTTGCCCTGACGGGCTCTGTCCTGTTTCTGGCGGGCATTGTCCTGTTTCTGGTGGGCTCTGATTTTCCACCCGATTTTTCACCCCATGTCCAGCTGGTGTTTTGTTAAGTTATTAATAATCAATAAGTTGTTAAAATTAGGCCTGCGCTTGGGTGCCTTAGAAAGTACCCAAAAGCAGCCCTGTTTTTGTAAGTTATTGATTGTCAGTTATTCCAAAAGGTACTGGGTGGCTATGGGGTGAAAAACTGGTCGGCACTCGCGAAAACGGCCGTGGTGTGTGAGGATAATTATGAAGATACTTATTATCAATACTTTACAAATGGATGGCGCACGCCACGGTTTAGAAATTCGGCTTCCGAAATCCTAAAAACCGCAGAAAAATAGACTAAGGATTTTGGCAATACCGATAATATTGATAATCCCGGAGAATGGCAATCTTACCGCAAAAGAGGTCGCCTGGGCATTTGGGATGATGGAACGATAACAGCCAGACACGAACGAGCCGCCGCAATGAGCTCGGCTCAGTGCTTGATCTTTAGCCGTCGTAAGCTGCTGGAGGTCGTATATTCCAGCAGCGACACCTGTCTTCTCTGTCCGGGGAAAGTGCCTCGAATTCGCGGCAAACTGGTTCACTTTCCGGGTGTGTTAATCGATAGGGAGGCATGTATGTCTGTTGTACTGGAATGTAGCCGGGGAAAGTGCCTGGGATTCGTGGTAAATTGGTTCACTTTCCCGGTGGTTTTCAGGTAGTTCCCCTGTGTGGAGCATCTGTAGTGTATGGGCGATAGGGGAAAGTGCCTCGGATTTGCAGGAATACGGTTCACTTTCCCCCGAAAAACGAACGGAAATAGCGGTAAAGCCAATATTTCCCCGAAAGTGCGGATAAAAGTGTCCGGATGACAACGCAGCAGCCCGGATAAAGTGCGGATAAAAGTGCCAGGATGACAACGCAGCAGCCTGGATGACAACGAAAATTATACCGAAACAGCGAGCCTACGCCCTCGCCCCGCCGTCGCCGCCGCTGCCCCCGCCGCCGGCCAGCCCCCACAAAAAAAAGGCCTGGTTTTCAGTTTTGAAACCGGCCTCTTGATTAAGTGCCCAGGACAGGACTCGAACCTGCACATCATCTCTGACACTAGTACCTGAAACTAGCGCGTCTACCATTCCGCCACCTGGGCTGCGTAAACAGACTGCAAAGATATGACTTTTTATGAAAAAAGAAAAATAAAGTTTCTTACCAGAGATAATATTTTCTCAAATTCCTTGCAAATGCCTTTTCCAGCGACTGTCCGTCCGGATATTCCTTGCCCTCGCCGATAAGGTCGGCGAAGTGTGTGGCGCAGGTCTGTGAAAACAGACTGTGGAATGCCGGTCCGTGATTGAAATGCTTCAAGTGGCAAAGCTCGTGCAGAATGACAAAGTCGCACAGGGCGGACGGGAGGCGCACGAGATGCAGGTTGAGGTTTATATTCCCCTTTGAAGAGCAGCTCCCCCAATTGGTGAGGTTGTTCTTTATGGCCAGCTTGTCATATTTGAAACCGTACCGGGAGGCCAGCCAGGACAGTCTTGCCGGAAGATATTCCTTAGCTTCTTTTCTCAGCGCCTTTATCATGCTTTCAGTGGCCATCCTTTCTTCAATGGAACCCGGCCTCAGCGTATCGCCCCATTCGTACGGATAGGTGATTCTCGTGACTGCGATTGCCCCGCGGTTGTTGCTTCCCTCCATCAGCGTTCCGCTTTCCGTAGTCAGTATCTTGGCCGTCTGCCCTATCGTCCCACGGCGTTTGGAAGCCGTTTTCCCGTATGAGTCCAGGGGTTTTTCCCATGCTTCGTCGAAACTGAACAGGGTGCCCTGAGGGGAGCGCCTTATGATGATTTCCTGATGTTGCGTGCGAATCGATACCCCGTCCCTGATTATAGGCATGCCCCTGCCTTCCTCCCGGGCCTTGTCGACCCTTTCCTGCTGCCTCTGCCTGTTTTTCAGAATCCAATCCTTCCGGGAACGTACGAAATCCATCCCGTCCTCATACTTCATGAACCACGGGACGGTTACCACGATACCCCTCCGCGGGTGTACCGAGAGCCTTATGTCGTGTATCCCTGCCTGTTTCCTTAGGTGTATTTCCCCGAGCTGGGCATCGGTTACGGTTTTGGAAAAATACATATATCAACATTTTAACCAGACAAAAATAAATAAAAATATTGTAAAATAAAATTTAATGGCTATCTTTGCGCCTCGAAATGACAATATAGTGTGTTAATTTATTTTAATTTTTAATCTTTTTGCGAAATGGCAGAATATTTACTTCCAGAGAAAAAGCAAGAGATTTTCGCGAAGTACGGAAAGTCTAATAAGGACACCGGCTCTCCAGAGAGTCAAGTTGCTTTATTTTCCTAC
Source organism: Muribaculum sp. An289 (assembly GCF_002159555.1). Classification (GTDB taxonomy): domain Bacteria; phylum Bacteroidota; class Bacteroidia; order Bacteroidales; family UBA932; genus Merdivivens; species Merdivivens faecigallinarum. The sequence continues at coordinate 265,770 of NZ_NFIV01000001.1, read as the reverse complement.
CGTATCGCTCACCTTACCGAGCACATGAAGCTGCACAAGAAGGACCACAACACACAGCGTGCTCTTCTGAGGCTTGTAGGTAAGAGAAGGCGTCTCCTCGATTATCTGAAGGAGATTGACATTGAGAGATACAGGAGCATTATCAAGGAGCTCAATCTCCGTCGGTAATGACCATATAGGAATGAGAGGGGGCGTTGAAAGTGCCCCCTTATTTGTATTGTCGGCTAACAAAACGGCCTGCGGCCGATGGTACGGATGAAACGACATGAATATTAATCGACTCTCATAGGGAGAGGCAGGCCGGGAGTTTTTTATGAATATAATAAATAAGAAAATTGAATTATCCGACGGTCGGGTAATCGAAATCGAAACCGGAAAACTCGCCAAGCAGGCGGACGGTTCGGTAGTCGTGAAAATGGGCGGTACCATGCTTCTTGCCGCCGTGACCTGTGCAAAAGAGGCCAAGGAAGATGTGGACTTCATGCCTTTGCAGGTCGAATACAAGGAAAAATTTGCATCCGCCGGGCGTTTCCCGGGAGGTTTCATGAAGAGGGAAGGAAAGGCTTCCGATGCCGAAATCCTTACTGCGCGCCTTGTGGACAGGGCTTTGAGGCCTCTTTTCCCGGATGATTTCCATGCAGAAGTATATGTTACGGTCAATCTGATTTCGGCCGAAAAGGATATCCAGCCGGATGCCTTGGCGGGCCTTGCCGCATCATCGGCCCTCGCCGTGAGCGACATACCTTTCAACGGGCCTATATCCGAAGTCAGGGTGGCAAGGATTGACGGTAAATTCGTAATCAACCCTAATTTCAGCCAGATGCCGAATGCCGACATAGACATTATGGTAGCGGCTACCCTTGACAATATCATGATGGTGGAAGGCGAGATGAAAGAGGTCAGCGAAGCCGATATGCTGGAGGCCATCAAGTTCGCCCATGAAGAGATAAAGAAACATTGCCGCGTACAGTTGGAACTCATGGAAGAAAAGGGTACTGTGACGAAACGTGCCTACTGCCATGAGGAAAACGATGAAGAACTGCGTGCGGCGGTAAAACAGTACGCATACGACAGGTGTTATGCCATAGCGAAGGCCGGCACTTCCAAGCAGGAAAGGACCGAAGCCTTTGAAAACCTTGCCGAAGAATGTTTTGCGGCCCTTGTTCCTGATGAGGAAGAGCGTGAAACGAAGAAGATGATGCTCGCCCGCTATTATCACGATGTCGAGAAGGCGGCGATGCGCAATATGATACTTGATGAAGGTGTACGCCTTGACGGCAGGAACACCGAGCAGATACGTCCTATCTGGTGCGAAGTCGATTATCTTCCTTGTGCGCATGGTTCTGCAATCTTCACCCGCGGCGAGACCCAATCGCTTTCAACAGTCACTCTCGGAACGAAGATGGACATGAAAGAACTCGACGAGGTGCTCGTGCAGGGTACGGAACAGTTCGTTCTCCATTACAATTTCCCTCCTTTCTCTACAGGCGAAGCAAAGGCTCAGAGAGGAGTCGGCCGCCGCGAAATCGGCCATGGCAACCTGGCTTACAGGGCTTTGAAACCTATGGTACCGCTCGGAGAGGAAAACCCTTATGCGGTACGCGTGGTTTCGGATATCCTCGAATCCAACGGTTCTTCTTCAATGGCTACCGTCTGCGCCGGCTGTTTGGCCCTGATGGATGCCGGTGTGAAAATCAAGAAACCGGTAGCCGGCATAGCCATGGGACTCATTTCCGACTCGGCTACAGGAAAATACGCGATTCTTTCGGATATACTCGGCGATGAGGATCATCTCGGCGACATGGACTTCAAGGTAGCCGGCACCAAAGACGGCATAACAGCGACCCAGATGGATATCAAGGTGGACGGCCTTTCATACGATGTCCTTGAAAGGGCGTTGGAGCAGGCACGCCGCGGCAGGATGCATATCATGGGCGAAATGCTCAAGTGCATAAGCGAACCGCGCGCTGAATACAAGCCTCACGTACCTCGCATTGTCCAGATCAGGGTTCCTGGCGAATTCATCGGTGCGATAATCGGCAAGGGCGGAGAAGTCATACAGAAGATTCAGAAGGAAACCAATACTATCATAACCATTACCGAAGAGGCTAAGGAAGGCGGTGTTACGGAAGGCGTTGTCGATATATTCGGCAATGACAAGCAGTCAATGGATGCAGCCCTTGAATGGATTAAAGGCATCGTGGCCGTGCCGGAAGTCGGAAAGGTATATAAAGGTACGGTAAAATCCATTCTCGAATTCGGTGCTTTCATCGAAATCCTGCCAGGCAAGGAAGGGTTGCTGCACATTTCAGAAATCGGCTGGGGCAAGACGGACAAGGTTGAGGACGTTCTCAAAGTCGGTGACGAAGTGGAAGTAAAACTGTTGGAAATCGACCCTAAGAACAACAAGATGCGTCTTTCCCGCAGGGCTCTTCTGGAAAAACCGGAAGGTTACGTAGAACCCGAGCGTCGGCCGCGTCCTTCACGCCGCGACGGTGACAAAGGCGACAGAAGAGGTGCGGACAGAGGCCCTCGCAAGCCGAGAAGGCAGGGCGGAAATACGCAAGAATAAGATTTTCCGGTACGTACGGAAATGATAATAAAAGGCTGCGGTACCAATATGTGCCGCAGTTTTTTTGTGCAGCCCCTTTTCGTAAAACAAAATATCTGAAATTTGTTTTGTGCCATAATTTTCTTATATTTGTGATATTGGACCTTAAACATATCATCATGAAAAGAATATCTGCCATAATATTGTGCGTTTTATTATGCGCATCTTGCGAAAGGCACGGAGGAAACGACAAGGATCTGGGAAACGACGACAACATTACCGGAGCTGTCAATAGTGAAGGGTTTTTGATAAGTTACATTTACCCATGCGAATTGGACATACAGAGAGGAGATGCCGACAGCCTTAAAGTACTGATCAGAGGGGATTCTGCCACTGATGAAGAGAAACATATCCTGATGGAAAAATACGGGGACACTACCTTCAACTCTACCCTTATTGAACCGACAGGAGCTATTGCCATCGAATTTACCGGAATCGAAATCACAAGCGACAAGGACTTCGATGCCGGACATAAGGCAGGAGCATCCCTTGCTGACATAGCAGTTTTCCATGGTGCGTCAGCTTGGGAATATATCAATGCAGGATGTCCGGATTCACGCACATTAAACGTGTCATGCCCGGATTACTGGAATCCCATGAAAGATTTTAGCGGGCCTCCTTATTACTGCAACGGATTCAGAAGGATAGACAAGCCAATCGGCGAAATAACGGAAAATGATTTGATACTGATTGATTCAAATTCCATTATCGAATTCCTTCAGCAGCCCGAACAGCCCGGAACCCACACAATTACAATCAGGTTCATCGGAGAGGGAATCACGATCGAAGGGGATTTTGAGATGACCTTCGAATAGGAGAATCCGGCGCTGCACGGACGTGAACCGTCAAGGAACGGAAAAATCAAAAGGATGCCCCTTAAAGTCATTGACTTTTGGGGCGTTTCTTAAAAATTGCGCAAAAAAATAGATAAAACATTGTTTTTGTGAAAAAAAATATTAAATTGCGGCCGTTCGAGTCTTAAGTCGTTTTATTAGTTTATGGTAAGTCTATACCATATGACCACGTCCAGGAAGCTGGCCATTCTCGGAAAGAACAAATTCGAAATTTCTTTCCGGGTATGACGTGCCCGGAATACAAGTAGAGCGTTGGAATCTAAAAAAAATACATTAAGAAATTGAATTTATATGAAAATGAATATAAAAATTGTCAGTTTGATGATATTGGCAACCATAATTCTAAACGCTTGTAATAAGTTTGGTTCCACGGATATTCCAAACAAATCTGAAAGCAATAAAGTGTCTGTAAGTATTGATGAGGCAGAGGACATGCTGCTTGAGATAATGGAGAGAATGAATGCCCTTGGTACGAAATCCGGAGATGAAAGTATGCAAAAGACGATATCCGGCCGTTACAGTATGACTCTTTCAACGGAAACTAAGTCGGGAGATGAGAGTCCAACTGTCCATGTTTTTAATTTCGAAAACGAGTCAGGTTTTGCTATAATGTCTGCTGATAGGCGTATTGCGCCGCTATTGGCCTATACGTTCAAAGGTAACCTTAATGCGGGAGACTCCATAGATAATCCGGGTTTGGCGATATACATGTCCAAATTGAATGACTACATTACAGTGACATTGGATACGTTGAATTCAGATCAGATAACGGATAAAGGTTATTTAATCTATGGTGATGTTTATATAACTGAAATGGTTAACGGATACTGTCCGGTAAAATGGGACCAATATTATCCGTACAATTATTTGTGCCCTGTTGATTCGGTATCTGGATATAAGTGTTTGACCGGTTGTACTGGTACGGTAATAGCGCAGTTGATGGCATGTTATAAATATCCGGAATCTTATAATGGTTATACCTTCGACTGGGATGCAATGATAGAAGCGAGCAATAATTATGAACCTCCAGTAGCTCCGCCAATATCAGCAGATCCCATAGAAATAGGTGGAGGCAATGATTCTATTACCCCGCCTCTTATTCGGGAATCTGTTATGTATGAGCCGGAACCTGATTCCGCAATGCTTCAGATAGCCCGACTGATGCAACAGTTAGGGCTTCCCGAGAATTTAGATAATATATATAGCCCTTATGGCACTGCTGCCTATAGTTATAATATAGATAATACTCTGTTGAATTTTAACTTTTCAAACGGAGGTTCATGGATTTTTTTCGATGAACTTCTGGAAGAATTAAGTAATGGGTACTATTGTTTTGTTCAAGCTAAGGATTATGATATCATCGGCACGGATCCTCCGGTAGTAATTCCGTGTTCATATGAAGATGGGAGTGGGCATATCTGGCTCTTGCATGGATTAATGAGTGTTAAATATTATGATTTATTTAATATAACTTATTATTTCCTGTGTAACTTCGGATGGGGAGGATATGCAGACGGATATTATTTGGCAGATGTTTATAATACTAACAAAGGTCCTTCGTATTTTGATCCTAATGTAAAAAGTGAAGTTATTAATGATCCAGGTAATTATAGTTATCAGATTGGTTATTATGGGAAAATAAGGAAATAATATAAAAAATTGAAATTTTATGAAAAAATATCTGTTTTTAGCCTTTATCCCTTTTATGTGTTTCGGGATAGGTGGGTGTGATAAATTCAATAATTCCGGGAAAGATCCTTCTCAGGAGACAGGAGGGAATACTGAAGAAGTATTTAAATTGGGCGATACTACTTTGCTGTTTTCATTTGCCGGTACTTCGGAGTCAGAGGAAATCAAGGTAGGGAAAGTCAAAGGACTTTCTGAGATAAGCGAAGATTGGCTTTCTTTACGTCTGGACGGTGAGATTCTGCACATGGATATCTATAAGAATGAGGATACGGAAGAAAGAAGTGCCGTAATAGATTTGCTGTATGATGACGGGGCAAAATCCTGTATGAAGATATCACAGGTAGGTTATGCCGAAGTAGAAATCGATTTTACCGGACAGCCGTTCAAAGATGATGCAGGCCGGATTTCGCTGATTGTCGAATCCGTCACTTTGATAGGAGGGGCTTCCGATATGATGATGAAAATATATACGGAGCAGAATGTTTTGTCTAACGAAGGTAATATCCCTTATGATAAATATATCGGAGATGTCTTGGCCGGAGGTGAGGATGTGTATGATTATGAAGACTATCTGGCGGCAAAAGAGGCCGGCGAAGACTTTGTGATAAGCAGCGGTATCCCAGCCGATATGTTTGTAATGCTTTTTGTCGTTGCTGTAGATGAATTCGGCAATCCGGGAAAATTTATACCCATAACGATAAATGCATAATCTTCGATAAACAAAATCTGCCAGGGAACGGAAAAACCGAAGGAGGCTATGCGAAAATGCACGGCCTCCTTTTGAATATTATTGCAATATCCCCGTTTTACGCATTACCATGCCAGGGCGCTGGCTCCCAGGATTGCCGCGTCGGATTCTTTCAACTGCGAGAAAACGATTTTGATTTTATTTTTCCAAATCGAAAGCATGTTTTTGTTCATCGCCTCTTCAAGAGGGATGCGCAGCAAATCCCCGGCCCTTGCAAGCCCTCCGAACAGCACTATGGCTTCGGGCGCGCTGAATGCGACGAAATCCGCGATGTTTTCTCCCAGTATCCTTCCGGTAAAATCGAAAATTTTCTTTGCAAATTCGTCACCTCTGGCGGCCGCCTCATAAATGTCCTTTGAGGTTATGTCTACCTTCCCTCTGAGCACCGTCCGGGCATCCGGATAGGTCTCAAGCCATTCTCGGGCTGTGCGTGCGACACCGATAGCGGAACAGTAGGTTTCGAGGCAACCGTTCCTTCCGCAGTTGCAGGCCCTTCCGCCCCTCACGGCGCAGGTGTGCCCGAGTTCTCCGGCGAAACCGTCGTGTCCGTATAGAATCTGCCCGTTTATGACTATCCCGGAACCTATCCCCGTGCCGAGGGTAATCATTATGAAGTCTTTCATGCCTTTGGCTGCCCCGTATGTCATTTCACCCATCGCGGCGGCGTTGGCATCGTTGGTTATCACGACCGGCAGGCCATCCATTTTCTCGGACAGAAGCCTTGCAAGCGGAGTCGCCCCGTTCCTGGCCGACCATGATATGTTTACAGCGTTGGCTATTTCTCCTGTATAATAATTGGCATTAGGTGCGCCTACGCCTATTCCGCGTACCATGCCTTCTGCACCTGCATGGCTTATAAGTTCTTTCAGCCCGTTTTTTACATCTTCGAGATAGGGTCCGACTTCGTCATGGGTGTCCGTCCGCACGACGTTTTTCGCGAGTACGTTGCCGCGGGCGTCGACAATTCCCATTTTTGTCGTCTGGCCTCCTATGTCGATACCGATTACATACGGTTTGAGTCCTTCGTTCATGTCGATATAATATAAAAGGTATTGTGAATTATTCTGTAGGAATATCCTTGTTTACGTTTCTTGAACCGGCTACGGCAAAGAAAAGTATGTAGGCGAGTCCGGCTACGAGGAGCCAGTAACTGTTGAGGAAGCCTATTCCGTCAGCGATTGCTCCCTGGATGGCAGGAAGTATGCCGCCTCCGCATACCATCATCATGAATATTCCGGATGCCGCCGATGTATATTTGCCGAGTCCCTCGACTGCAAGGTTGAATATTCCTCCCCACATTACCGACGTGCAGAGGCCGCAGAGCACGAGCAGCAGGCAGTTGACTGGTACTTCGGCAAGTCCGAAGGACAGGTCGCTCTTGAATACCGGCATGTTTATCAGATTGTGGCTCGGAAGGAAAATTGCCAGGCAAATCAGTATGATGCCGAGTGTCGAAACGGCCGTAAGCATGGCCTTGCTCGAAATCTTGCCTCCCAATACTCCGCCGATAAGCCTTCCGACAAGCATCAGCAGCCAATATGTTCCGACGACCGTTCCTGCAATGGTAGGGTCTATGCCAGCTCCGCTTGCCGGATCCGTCATGAACAGGTTCATGATGTTTGGAATGCCGACTTCGACTCCCACATAGATGAATATGGCGATGATTCCGAGTTTGAAATGCCTGAACGATAAGGCGCTGTGTTTTTCCTTGGCCTGGCCTTCCTCTTTCTTGATTATGTAAGGCTCAGGTATTTTCGAGAGTGCGAGCACGATGAATGCCGCTGCAAAAATGCCCATGGCAAGGTAGAATACAGGGTTGGCGTTTGAGATTTGCGCCCCGGCGAGATTACCTATGAGATAGCCTCCGAGGACAGGCGCGAGGGTCGCCGCTATGGAGTTGATGGAGCCTCCGAACTGTATGAGCTGGTTTCCTTTGTTGCCTCCGCCTCCGAGGGTGTTGAGCATCGGGTTCACGACCGTATTGAGCATACACATCGAAAATCCGGAAATGAATGCTCCGAGCAGGTAAATGTAAAAATTGTCGGCCACTCCGGACAGGAAAGATATCAGTACTCCGGTGAATCCGACAGCTACTGCGGCGAGAGCGGTTTTCTTGTATCCGATTTTCTGCAACATCATGCCGGAAGGTATGCCCATGCACAGGTATGCGAGGAAATTGGCGAGCGTACCCCACTGCGACTGGAAGTTGCTAAGCTCGAAATGTGATTTGACGATGACCCCGAGAGGGTTCTGAATGCCGGTAACAAAAGCTATCATGAAAAACAGAGCGAACATGATTGCGATTGCCAGAACGTTTTTCTTTGAACTCATAATATTTTGCTTTATTGAATTATTTATTTCGTGCAGTTTCCGAAAATGTCTCGCAAAAGACTGTCAAAGGTATGGATTTTTTGAAAAAATAGCAAAAACAAAAGACGGCCAAAAATCTCTTCTGGCCGTCTTCGTTAATAAATGTGCCGGTGTTACCTGCTTTCCAGTTTGTGGATTGCGAGTCCGCTGCGGAGTTTAGGCTCGAACCATGTCGTCTTAGGCGGCATGATGTTTCCTGTGTCCGCAATCGTAATCAGCTGGTCCATGGTAACAGGGTACAGTGCGAAGGCCGCAACCATTTCGCCTGAATCTACCCTGCGGCTGAGCTCGCCGAGACCGCGGATGCCTCCTACGAAGTCGATTCTCTTCGAAGTGCGGAGGTCTTTGATGTCCAACAGTTTGTCGAATACGAGATTCGAAAGCACGGTTACATCGAGGACACCGATAGGGTCTTTGTCATCGTACCTTCCCGGTTTTGCCGTCAGCGAATACCAATTGCCGCCGAGGTACATCGAGAAGTTGTGGAGTCCGGCCGGAGCATAGATGTCCTTGCCTTTCATTTCGACTTCGAAATCCTCTTTCAGTTTTTCTATGAACTGCTCCGGAGTCATTCCGTTCAGGTCTTTGACAACGCGGTTGTAGTCGATAATCTTGAGCTGGCTTTCAGGGAATACCACAGCCATGAAGAAGTTGTACTCTTCATCGCCCGTGTGGTGCGGGTTCTGTGCGCGTTTCTCGGCTCCCACGCGAGCGGCTGCCGCCGTCCTGTGGTGCCCATCAGCTACATAGAATGCAGGTATGCCAGCGAAGATTTCGGTAATGCGTGCGATTGTCTTGTCATCATCGATTACCCAGAAATGGTGTCCGAAACCGTCCTCGGCAACGAAGTCGTACTCGGCCGGTTTGCCTTTGACGGTATTTTCCACTATCCTGTTAAGCTCTTCGTTGTCCCTGTAAGCGAAGAATACCGGTTCTATATTCGCATCCTGGATGCGCACGTGAACCATGCGGTCGTCCTCCTTGTCCTTGCGGGTGAGTTCGTGCTTCTTGATTTTTCCGCTGGAATAGTCGTCCGTATGGGCGCAGAGCACGATTCCGTACTGGGTACGTCCGTCCATGGTCTGTGCGTATACATAGTACTCTTCCTTCTTGTCCTGAACGAGCCAGCCCTTTTCCTGCCAGAGCTTGAAGTTCTCGACTGCCTTGTCGTATGCAGGCTGGGAGTGCTCGTCGATGATAGGGTTGAAGTCTATCTCCGGCTTGGTTATGTGCAGGAGGGATTTCTCGCCTGCCATTGCCTTCGCTTCCTCGGAGTTGAGCACATCGTAAGGAGGTGCGGCTACTTCGGTAACTATGTTTTTCGGCGGCCTTACGGCTGCAAAAGGTTTTACTCTCATGATGTTTTCTTTAAAAATTAAAAACAGCCCGTTAATTAAAATTTGTTAAGCTGGAACCTCGTTTCGCCTTTGGTGAAGAAGCCTACGATCTGGTTTGCAGCGGCAAGACCGGCGTTGATGTTTGCTTCGGCGGTTTCGGCTCCCATTTTCTTAGGGGTTGCGAATACCCTCTTTCCGAATTTTTCGTTCAGTTCGGCCTGGTTGCCGGCTGCGATATCAGTGATGTATTTGAGGTCGGTGCGCTCTTCAAGGACTTTCACCAGTTCTTCTTCGTTGATGACTTCCTTCCTTGCAGAGTTAATCAGGCAGCCTCCCTTAGGCATCCTTGAAACCAAAGCGTATCCTATGGAGTTCTTCGTTTCAGGGGTTGCCGGGATGTGAAGCGATACGAAATCGTTTTCAGAGTAAAGCTGCTCCAATGATTCTGCGACTTCAACTCCTTCGGCCTTGATTCTGTCGGCAGGTACGAACGGGTCGAATGCCATTACTTTCATTCCGAGGGCCTTCGCTTTTTCAGCTACAAGGCGTCCCACGTGGCCGAAAGCCTGGATGCCTATGCGTTTGCCTATGAGCTCGGTGCCGGTTCCAGGAGTGAAGCAGTTACGCGACATGTAAACCATGAAGCCCATTACAAGTTCCGCAACGGCGTTGGAGTTCTGTCCCGGAGTGTTCATGGCCACAATCTTGCGTGCAGAGCATGCTTCGAGGTCGAGGTTGTCGAAGCCGGCGCCTGCGCGAACCACTATCTTGAGGTTCTTTGCGGCATCGATTACATCCTTGGTGACTTTGTCTGAACGGACGATGAGCGCGTCGGCATCGGCCACTGCTTCAAGAAGCTGGGATTTGTCCGTGTATTTTTCGAGGAGGGCGAGTTCATAACCTGCGCCTTCTACGATGCTTCTGATTCCGTTTACGGCTGCTGCCGCAAATGGTTTTTCCGTGGCAACGAGTACTTTCATGTTTTTTCCTCCTATGATTTTCAAATGATTAAAGCCGGTTATTTGTGTGAAGCCTCGAAATCCTGCATGGTCTTGATGAGGGCTTCAACGCTCTCTACAGGGCATGCGTTGTAGATTGAAGCGCGGAATCCGCCTACTGAACGGTGGCCCTTGATGCCTACCATGCCGCGTTCTTTTGCGAATGCGAGGAATTCGTCCTGGAGCGCCTCGTGTCCCGGAGCCATTACGAAGCATACGTTCATGATTGAACGGTCTTCCTTGTCGGCTGTACCCATGAACATGGAGTTGCGGTCGATTTCATTGTAAAGCATTTCGGCTTTCTTCATGTTGATTTTGTGGATGGCTTCCACTCCGCCGATGCCTTTGAGCCATTTGAGGGTCTCGGTCATCACGAAAATGGAGAATACAGGAGGGGTGTTGAACATGCTCTGTCCGTCGATGTGTGTACGGTAGTCGAGCATGGTAGGGAGGTAACGGCTTACCTTTCCGAGGATGTCCCTCTTGACGATGACGAAAGTAACGCCTGCAGGGCCGACATTCTTCTGCGCGCCGCCGTAGATGAGGGCGTATTTTTTAACGTCGACAGGACGGCTCATGATGTCGGATGACATGTCCGCAACCAGGTTTACAGGGCAGTCCATATCGTACTTGATTTCGGTACCCTTGATAGTGTTGTTGGTAGTGATGTGGAAATAGTCGAGGTCGGTAGGAATTTCGTATCCTTTAGGGATGTAGCAGAAATTCCTGTCGGCTGAAGAAGCGACACAGATTGCATTTCCGATTCCCTGTGCTTCCTTGAGGGCTTTCTTTGCCCATACTCCTGTTTCAAGATAACCTGCCTTGTTCTCGAGGAGGTTCATCGCTACATAAAGGAACTGGAGGCTTGCACCGCCGCCGAGGAAAAGCACTTCGTATTCGTCAGGAATATTGAGGAGCTCCCTCCACAGTGAACGGCATTCGTCCATTACCGCTTCCCATTCTTTCGACCTGTGGGAAACTTCGATTACCGACATTCCGGTACCTTTGAAATCAACAAGCGCTGCACGAGCAGCCTCGATTGCCTGTTTAGGCAGAACGCAAGGGCCTGCGTTGAAGTTATAAGCTGTTTTCATTACAAATTTTGTATAAATTATATTTAAATCATTTCAGTCTATAAGGCGTGACTTTCCGCAAAGTTACAGTTTTTATGCCAATTACTCATCATCTCCGGAAATAATTTTAATCTTTTGTGCCGGAGTGATTTTTTCGCAATAATGGCAGAGCAGGGATATTTCCCCGTTTTTCTCGATTGTCGTGAATCTGGTTTTTATAGGTTCATGGTTCGTAATGCATTTGGGGTTGTTGCAGCGGGCGATTCCGACGATTTCCTTCGGGGTCCGGATGACCTTTTTTTCGGTTACCTGAAAATCCTTTATGATGTTGATGGTGGCGTTCGGGGCCACGAGGGCGAGCCTGTTCACTTCGGAATCTTCGAGCCATCTGTCGGCGATTTTTATTATTCCCTTTTTGCCGAGGGTCTTGCTGTCGAGGTTTATACCCACGGTTATCTGGTTCGGGGCACCGCGCAGTCCGAGTATGTCCATCACCCTGTATATCTGGTCGGCCGGGATGTGGTCGAGGACCGTTCCGTTTTTAATGGCCGTTACTATTAGATGTCTTTCTTCCATTTTGCCGGATTTTTTAAAATTTTCATGAAAATTACCTGCATCCCATGAGGTATGCGATTATGGCCATCCGGACGTAAAGTCCGTTCTCGGCCTGCTTGAAATAGTATGCGTAAGGGGTGTCGTCCACGTTGGTCCTGATTTCCCCGACCCTCGGAAGCGGGTGGAGCACCTTCATGTTGGGCCTTGCGTTTTTCAGCATGGATGCGTCGAGCCTGTAGACATCCTTGACCCTTTCGTATTCCATGACGTCGGTAAAGCGTTCCTGCTGCACCCTCGTCATGTAAAGGATGTCGGTGTCGTCGATGTGGTTCTCTATTTTGTCGGTTTCGGTGTATTCGATTCCCCTTTCATCGAGGAAGTCCTTGTATTCGTCCGGCATGCGGAGTTCGTCGGGAGCCGTGAAAATGAATTTCGCCCCGAAACCGGACATGGCCTGGAGGAGGGAATGTGTGGTCCTTCCGTATTTGAGGTCTCCTACCATGTTGATGGTCAATCCGTCGAGCCTTCCCTGGGTCTTCAGTATCGAGTACATGTCCAGAAGGGTCTGCGAAGGATGCTGGTTCGCTCCGTCCCCGGCGTTGATGACAGGGACCGTGGCTATTTCGGACGCGTACCTCGCACTTCCTTCGAGGGGATGGCGCATGACAATCAGGTCTACGTAGTTCGTTACCATCTTGATGGTGTCGTTGAATGTCTCGCCTTTCGACACGCTCGTGTTGGTCGAGTCGGAAAAGCCGATTACCCTTGCCCCGAGCCTGTTTGCGGCGGTCTCGAAGCTGAGGCGGGTCCTCGTGGAGGGTTCGAAGAAGATGCAGGCCACGACCTTGCCGTCGAGCAGCCTTTGGGAGCGGTTGGCCTCGAATCCCTTCGCCACATCGAGGATATGAAGGATTTCTTCCTTGGTGAAATCGTGGATTGAAATTAAACTTTTAGGCATATCGCAATGTTTTAGTCGTTTCCAATTGTTCTGAAATTGCAGCCTCCGGCTTCGGAAACGGCTTTTTCGAAAGCCGCGCAGATTCCGATTCGCACGGGGACGGTCATGGTGCAGGTCATACCGAATTCCTGTCGCTCCGGCACGAGGCCCATGTCCTTTATTATTTTCATTATCTGATTTATTTCCATATAACCGAAATCGAGCCTGTATGTCTTGCAGGCCGTCTTTTCTATGATTGCGGCATTCCCGATTGCGTCGGCCGCCGAGGTCTTGTATGCGCGTATCAGCCCCGGGATGCCGAGTTTGATGCCGCCGAAATAACGCACCACCACTATGAGTATGTCGCTGAGCCCGTGCGACAGGATTTGGTTGAGGATGGGCTTTCCGGCCGAAGATGAGGGCTCCCCGTCGTCGTTGCTCCTGAATGTCTCGCCTTTCCACCCTATGCGGTAGGCGTAGCAGTGGTGCCGCGCATCATAATATTTCTTCTTTACGGACGACAGGATTCCCTTGACCTCCTCTTCGCTGGTTACAGGGAAGGCCAAAGCTATGAAACGACTTCCGTTGTCCTTGTAAAGGCCTTCGGAAGGGGCGCCGATGCTCTTGTAGCAATCGTCAAAATCGAGAATGCTTTCCGGATTTGCCATTTAAAATGTAAAATTAGCCAATATTATTTATTCTGCAAACGATTTTGACAAGAGGGAAAGATTTTGTACTTTTGAGCCGCGGTTTCCGCCATGGAGGCCGATGTCGGGTTGAATAAAAGATAACGGATATGATTTACAGATTCAAAGCCACGATGCGCGGCAACAAACAGTTTTTAAGGGAATACGAGATTTCCTCATCGGCCACGCTGTATGATTTTCATAATTTTCTTGTGGGCGACCTCGCATTTTCGCCTGACCAGCTCGTCATATTCCGCGGAGTGGACAAGGACGGGGTGATTTGCAGCGAATACGGGCTTTTCGACATGGGGGACGGCACCCTGGACAATATCACCCTGCACGAGTGCATAATGAAGGGGGAGATTGTTTTCGAATACGTCTACGATATATTCAACAGGCGTTCCATGCTGATTGCATTCGAGGGCGAGGTGGAGGAACTGCACAAGGAGACTTATCCGAGGCTGGTGAACGAGCGCGGGATACGCCCGGACCAGTTTTCTTCGGAGCACGATACCGATGAGGAGTTCCATGCGTCCGTGAAGTCTTCGGCATCGGAGGAGCCTGAAGAGGAATTCGACGATATTCCCGAAGAGACTGCGGAAGACGAGGACGAGGATTGAATGTGAACGATCTGTACATAGTTCTGGGGCCTACGGCCGTAGGCAAGAGCGATTGGGGCGTGGAACTCGCAGAGAGGTTTTCATGCCCCATAATCAATTGCGATTCGAGGCAGATATACCGCGAAATGAGGATTGGCACGGCCGTGCCTTCCGATGAGCAGTTGGCCCGGGTGAAACATTATATGATAGGTACGCACAGCGTGACCGAATATTATACTGCCGGGCGTTACGAAATAGAGGCGAATGAACTTGTGTGCCGGCTGTTCGGGGAGTATGACAGGTTGGTTATGGTGGGCGGCTCGGGATTCTACATAGATGCTTTCTGCAACGGACTGGACGATTTCCCTCCGGCCGACATGGAACTCCGCAGGACCCTTTCGCGCAGGCTGGAAGAGGAGGGCGTGGCCGTACTGAGGAATGAGTTGAAGATGCTCGACCCTGTGAGTTACAATACGATTGACATAGCCAACGGCCAGCGGGTGGTGCGCGCTCTCGAAGTCTGCATTATGACCGGCAGGCCTTTCTCGTCGTTCAAAAGCGCCCCTTCGAAAAAACGTCCTTTCAACATACACAAAATCGGCCTTTGCCGCGATCGCTCGGAACTTTACGGCAGGATAGACCGCAGGGTGCTCGCCATGATGGACGAAGGCCTTGTGGACGAGGTGCGTTCCCTGGAGGCCTACAGGGATTGTCCGGCGTTGAAGACAGTGGGCTACAGGGAGATTTTCGATTACCTTGACGGCAAGACTGCCCTGGACAGGGCGGTGGAACTGATTCAGCGCAATACCAGGCATTATGCCAAACGGCAGATGTCTTACTGGGGCCGTGACAAAAGTATCGAATGGAAGATGTTGGAATGAAAATTGAGGGTGGTTGCCTTTGCTTTTGATTTGTTTCTGACGATAATTATTTTGGACTGATATGAAAAAACGTATTTTCCTCAATGTCTTGATTCCGGCCCTTGTCCTGTCATCATGTGGCGGCAATCAAGGGAACAAGGTTGCCGGATATGTGCCCGAAGTCAGGGTTTTTGCAGTCGATTCTTCTTGCATGTCCCATGTTTCGAAGGAGTTTGTCGGCAAGGCAGACGATTCTTTTACGGCCGTACTCAGTTTTCCCGTTTCCGGAAATGTCGGAAAAATATATGTCCGTGAGGGCGGGCGTGTCGAGGCCGGGGATCTTGTAGCGGAACTCGATCCGAGAACGGCCGAAAATGCGCTTGCTGCCGCACGGGCTTCGTACGACAGGGCGGAGGACGGTTACAGAAGGGCGAAAGAGGTCTATGAAAAGGGCAGTCTGCCGGAAGTAAAATGGATAGAGGTCGTTTCACAGCGCGATCAGGCGGCGGCCCTCTTCGATATTGCGAAGAAGAATCTTGAGGATTGCAGGCTTTACGCCCCGGCTTCAGGGGTGATATCGTCGGTGCTTGCCGAGCAGGGCATGAATGTCCCGCCCTACAGGCCGATAGCCGAGCTTACCGACCCGGATGCCATAGAGGTTGAAATCAACGTCCCGGAAAATGAGATATCCTCGTTTTCACTCGGCGATGAGGCCTCCGTGGCCGTTCCTTCCATGAATCTGGAGGGAGTCCCGGCCGTCATCGTGTCGAAAGGGGTGGAGGCCGATTTGCTGTCCCATGGATACTCCGTGCGTTTGGCCGTTACGGGGAGGTTCGGCATATTGCCCGGGATGACCTGCAAAGTGTCTTTCGCGCCGCAGGCCGGTGCGGCGGAGGTTTTCATGGTTCCCGGACGGGCGGTGTCGCTTTCGAATGACGGAAGACGGTATGTGTGGGTAGTGGCCGGGGATGGAACCGTATCCAGAAAATATGTGGATGTCTACAGTGCCGGGCCGGACGGTGTCCTCGTTTCCGGAGGCCTCGAAGCCGGTGATGCCGTCGTTTCGGACGGTATCCAGAAGATTTCCGAAGGGATGAAGGTAGTCGTTAAAAATTAGCGGGGGACGGATATGGCTGAGCATAATCGCGGCAAAGGCATAGTCGAAAACATAATGCGCAGTCCGGGCATAGTCATATTGTTGGTGACCGTGCTGTGCGTTTTCGGCGTTTATGGCCTGATTAACATGAACAAGCAGGAGTTCCCGGAATTTTCGGTAAGGCTCGGTGTCGTCGCCGGCGTGTATCCCGGGGCCAATGCGGAGCAGGTCGAGGAACAGCTTACGGAACCTCTCGAAGACTTTCTGTTTTCATACGAAGAGGTCGACAAGAGGAATACCTTTTCAGTTACGAAAAACGGGATAACCTATATCTATGTGGTGCTCGACGAGACGGTCGAAAACGACGGTCAGGCGTGGTCGAAAATCAGGCACGGGTTGAAGGATTTCAAGGCGACCCTTCCTCCCGGGGTCCTTGCCATATCGGTGAATGACGATTTCGGGAACACTACGTCGCTTCTCATAACCCTTTCTTCGGCCGACAAGAATTACAGGGAGCTCGGAACATACATGGGCTTGCTCGAAGACAGGCTGCGTGAAGTGCCTGCAATCGGCAACATCAAACGTTACGGCGACTGTCACGAGGAGATAGCCATAAGGCTCGACAAGGAGAAAATCACATCCTACGGCATCGATGCGAAAACGGTTTTCGCGACTTTGTTCCCTCAGGGGCTCCTTTCCATAGGAGGGTCTCTTGAACTGGACGGTTCCGATGTTCCGCTGGAAGTGACCGTCCCTTTCACTACGGAAAAGGAGATAGGGGAGCAGGTCGTTGCCTTTACGACGTCCGGCAATATGGTCAGGCTGAAGGATATAGCCGTCATAGAACGGCGCTACGACAATCCGTCCTCGTATATTACCCATGACGGGGTGAAGTCCCTGGTGCTGTCGGTGGAGATGCGCAGCGGCAATAATATAGTCCAGTTCGGAAAGGAAGTCAATGCCATAATAGATGAATTCGGAAACGGGCTGCCCGACAGTGTGGATATGTTCAGGATAACGGATCTTCCACAGGTTGTGAAGATATCCGTGTTCGAATTCCTTCGTGACCTGATGATTTCCATCCTGATAGTCATAGCGGTGATGCTCATGATGTTCCCGTTGCGTTCGGCCATAGTGGCGGCCGTGGAGATACCGATAGTTACGTTCATCACCCTTGCCGTCATGTATGTGCTCGGAATGGAACTCAATACCGTAACCCTCGCGGCCCTCATAGTCACCCTCGGTATGTTGGTGGACGACTCGATAGTGATGGTGGACGCTTTCGTGGACAACCTCAGAAGGGGTATGTCCCGTTGGGATGCGGCTGTCGAAAGTACCAGAAGCCTTTTCATGCCTCTGTTCGTGGCGACTTTCTCGATAAGCGCGATTTTCGTTCCGTTCATTTTCACCATCGACGGATACCTCGGGGAATTCGTGGGATATTTTCCTCCGATGATTGCCCTGTCGCTGTTCATTTCATTGATAATGGCCATGTTGCTGGTTCCTTTGATGGAATATAAGATGCTCGGGAGCAAGTCCCTTTCGGGGGATTTGAATCTCGTCGAGAGGATTCAGGAACGGTTTTTCGCTTTCGTCAACCGTACTTACGAGTTCGTGCTGTCGAAATGCATGAAATATCCGTATGCGGCAATAACTGCCGCTGTGGGTTCGGTAGCCCTTGCGGTGGTGATTTTCCTGCTCTCCCCCATACAGTTGATGCCGAAGGCGGAACGCGACTCTTTCGCTGTCGAGATTTATCTTCCCGAAGGCCGCACGCTGGACGAGACGGCACGGGTCGCGCAGGAGTTCGAGGATTATCTGAAGACCGACAGGAGGGTGCTTTCGGTCACGGCTTTCATCGGAAGCGGTTCTCCGCGTTTCATGGCGGCGTATTCGCCAAATCTTCCGGCCTCGAATTATGCCCAGTTTATTGTGAACACGAGGAGTAACAATGATGCAAAGGCTCTGATAGCCAAGTTTAAGGATAGTTCGTTCGATTTGTATCCCGAGGCTACGGTAAGGGTCAAGCAGCTTGATTACCAGGCTTCGACCTGCCCTATCGAATTGCGTTTGTGCGGGAATGACAGGGCCGTGCTGGAAAAATATGCGGATACCCTGAAGGCTTTCATGCATGGCATGGACGATGAGCTGGTATGGGTGCATTCGGATTATGGCCAGTCCCTGTATACAATCAGAATCGACATGAAGCCGGAGGAGGCTGCAAAACTGGGGATTTCCCGGGCTTCGCTATCTTCCGCCCTTACGGTACTTTTCGGCGAAATCCCGCTGACTACGGTCTGGGAGGACGATTATTCGGTAAATGTAGTGTTGGAAACAGGATTCGGCGGTTCTCCGTCCTACAATGACCTGTACAATGCGATGGTACCTGCCGCAGTGCCAGGGGTATGGGTGCCTTTGCGCCAGGTGGCGGATCTGACTCCGGACTGGACTCCGGCGGTCATTACGCATTATAACGGGGTTCCGACCGTTACGGTTTCTTCCGAGTTGAGGGAGGGGGCGAGCCAGCCGGTGGCGATGAAGAAGATACAAAAATACGTCGAGGAGGATTTCCGCAAGACCCTTCCGGAGGGCGTTGAAATCCGTTACGGGGGACTTACTGCCATCAATCAGGATAACGGGCCGGGCATAATACTCGGGCTGATAGCCTCTCTTGCCATCCTGTTTTTCTTCCTGATGTTCAATTTCAAGAAAATATCCATCGCGCTGCTGTCGCTGGCTTCTACGACCCTCTGCCTTTTCGGGGCATTTCTCGGGCTCAGGATTTTCGGGCTGGATGTCAGCCTTACCGCTGTCGTCGGTATAGTAAGCCTCTTCGGAATCAATATAAGGAATACGATAATACTGTTCGAGCTGGCCGAGGAACTCAGGCTCCAGAAAGGCTATACTGCCCGGGAAGCCGCTTTCGAGGCAGGAAAACGGAGGATGCGGCCGATATTCCTGACGTCCCTGACTACGGCCGTGGGAGTGCTTCCGATGATTATCAGCCGCAGTACGCTGTGGATGCCTATGGGCGTTGTGATATGTTTCGGAACCATTTTCGCTATCGGATTCGTGGTTACGATACTTCCGGTGGCGTATTGGAAATGTTTCAATAAAGCAAAATCAGGTAAGGAGGAAACAGTGGCATGAAAACCGTCATGAAAATATTTGTGGTTCTGGTACTGTCGTTTATGGCTGTCCCCGGAACCTGCCCGGCGCAGAATGTATGGAAATTCAATGCCGACAGTTGCCGCGCGAGGGCTCTGGAAAACAATGCGGCAGTCAGGAATGCCGATCTGAAGGTGCAGGCGGCTGTCGAAACGAAACGTTCCGCGGTAGCGAAATATTTTCCTTCGGTTTCCGCGAATGTTTCCGCTTTTCTGTTGCATGATTATCTGGTGGATGTTTCCACTTCCGATGTCACCGACGGGAAAATATCGGTGGAAATGTATTCCGACGGAAAATCGATAGAGTCATACATCAGTGAGGCTCTGGACGAGATAGCCCCTCTGTTCGAGCAGTTCGGCGTGGATATTAAGCAGGAAGTCAGCGATTTCGTGTCGGGGCTGTCTTATAATGCTTCTTTGCAGATGGTCAAGAAAGGCGTTTCGGCTTCGGTCGTGGCCTTGCAGCCGCTTTATTCTGGTGGCCGCATCATAAACGGGAACAAACTGGCCAGGGTAGGGGTGGAAGCTGCCGAAATCCAGAAGTCGATGACTCTGAAAGACGTTTCGTATGGTGCCGAGCAGCGTTACTGGCTTCTTGTTTCGCTGAATGAGAAGATGAAGACACTCGAAAGCATGTCCGCCCTTGTGGATACGTTGTACCGGGATGTGGAGGCGGCGTATTCGGCGGGGCTTGTCAACAAGAACGATTTGCTGAAGGTGGAGCTGAAGCGCAATGAACTGATGTCGGGACGTTCTACCCTGAACAGCGCCATAGCGCTTGCCAATATGTCCCTTTGCCAGTATATAGGTCTCCCTTTGGAAGATACGGTCGTGCCTGTCGACGGTCTGGAAGGGATGCATTCGCTGCCCCGTCTTCCGATGGTGCCCGACAGTACGGAAATAAGCCGCCGTGACGAATATAAGCTGTTGAGCCTCAATGTAGAGGCGGAAAAATACAAGAAGCGCCTGATTCTCGGCGAGTCTCTCCCTCAGCTCGGCTTGGGTGCGGGCTATTTTTACGGTAACCTTTGGGGGGCGAACACCCACAATGCCGGGGTTTTCGTAACCTTGAGCATCCCGATTTCTTCATGGTGGGACAATACTTTCAATTACCGCAGGCAGAAGGTCATGGAGCAGATAGCCGTGAACGAACGCGAAGATTACCGCGGCCTGCTGTCGCTTCAGGTCAGACAGGCCTGGGATGAGCTTTGCGACCTTTACCGCCAGGTGGGGATTTATGAGCAGACAATCGTCCAGGCGGAAGAAAACCTGAAAGTGAACAGTGATTACTATGCCTCCGGAATGGTGCCACTTTCAGACCTGCTTGAAGCGCAGGCACTTTACCAGCAAAGTGTCGGGCAGTATGTCGACAAATGTATCAGCTACAAGCTCAAGGTCCTGGAGTACGACAATATGATTGAGTGACATTGTCCCGGGCCTCGGTTGCACAAGGCCGGGAACTTGGAGTGGTTGAGCGCTTGTGAGATGCTATCGGGCCTGTTTTCCACCCCATAGCCAGCCAGTGATTTGATAAATGGCTAATAATCAATAAATTAGTAAAATTCGACCTGCGCTTGGGTACCTCAGAAAGTACCCAAAAGTAGCCTGTGTTTTTGTAATATACTGATTATCAATATGTTCAAAATGGGAAAGATGGCTGTGGGGTGAAAAATTTGCTGGGAAATTGCTTTTCCGGTCACGAAAACAGGAATGCGGTAAAAATCGGCGGAAAAAAATCAGATTTTCGTTCCTTTGTCACCTCGCCGTCCGAAAACTTTGCGCATCGTTTTTTTTGAGGCGGCTCTTGTTTTTTCGGAAATATGCCTATCTTTGCCCCCGCAATGGCCAAGGGAACGCCGTGCGAATCGGCGACAGTACCCGCTGCTGTGAGTCCAAAAAGCCGTGTGACAACCGGCTTTTGAGTTTTTCGGAAATCTGCGCCACTGGCACCAGAAAGTTGCTCAGGCACTTTCGCGGACTTTGCAAGTCTGCCGCCGGGAAGGCTCCGGAAAGGACGAGTCAGAAGACCTGCCTTGCTTTTCGGGGTTTTAGCCTGCGGGACCACAGGTGCGGACATTATTGTTTACGGGAACATTATTGTTTACGCTTTTTTTGCCGCTACTATTATCCTGATTGAATTTTGAAATTGTTAAATTTTAATAGATTCAATTATGGAGAAATTTTTACGTTTTGTTTTTGCTGCCCTTCTGGCAGGGGCCTTGTTTTCATGTCAGGATTATGAACCTTACGATGACAGCGGTATCAACAGCGAACTGGACCGTCTGGAGGAGTCAATCAATGATTTGCTCGCTTCGACAGATGCCCTGGAGGAGGATGTCGAGGCCTTGAGGCAGATAGTGGATGCCCTTTCGAAAAACCTTCACATTGTTTCGGTTGCGGAGACCGGTGAAACTACCGTAATCAACCTCAGCGACGGCTCTTCCATCACGATAAACCATCCGTCGGAAGCGGAAACGCCCGAGATTCCGGAGGCTCTTTTCAAAGAGGCGTACGTGGACGGGGATGTCTTTGTCGTAGTGCTTGCGGACGGCACGGAAATCCGGCTTCCGATGTATGAAGAATTGCAGTTTGTCATCGATGCTTCTTCAATCGATGGGGTAGAGGCCGGTAAAACCGTTTCCGTATCTATTGAGACGAAAGGCGTGGATGATTTTTCCGTGATAAAACCGGTAGGCTGGACTGTTGCTGTTTCCGGAAACGAGGTTTCGGTGACGGCGCCGCAGGAAGGTCTGGACTATGCTGAATATGAGGGCACGATAGATTTTATCGCCGTGGGTCATGGCGAAAGTATCATAGCCAAACTCCCTGTATATGCTTACGTATACAGGCCGGGGACCGAGGAGATAACCCTGGATTTCGAAGGCGACTACTATTATGTAAGGCTGGCTGAAGCCGGTGACAATTACGGCAACTGTTTTTACAATGTGCCCGAAGACGACCAATGGCAGGGGATGAACTTTGTCAGTGATGAAAATTATGATGTTTTCTTCGGAACCAATCTTTCCTATGGCAGTTATCAGATGTACAACGGTTCCTTGCTTGTTTCATACAGCAACGATATGGAGCAGGGTGACTTTAACAATCAGCTGAGTGTCTATTTCTCCGACCCGGTGACAGGCCTGGGCGGACATGGGGGTTCCAAACATTTCGTGGTGAATTTCAGTGTCGTAGGAGGCTATGGCGAGCCGACAAGGATAAACTTTGCTACGCCGAGGAAGCTCCTGCGCATGTATGTGGCCAATTCGACATACGCATATCTGCTGATGCGGGACGGCAATCCTTTCGGCACAGGTGAGCCTTTCGGTTATGAAACCGGAGACTGGTTCAAGATTGTGGCTTATGCTCTCGACGAAAACATGGAAAGGGTCGGGTCCGCCGAGTTTTATCTTGCGGATTTCCGTACTCCGGATGCCCCTGGCCTGCTCGAAGGGTGGCATGAGTTCGATTTGAGCGTGCTTCCCGAATGCCAGTTCGTGGAATTCGACATGCAGGGTTCCGATACGGGCGATTACGGGCTCAATACCCCTGCGTACTTCTGCTTCGACGATTTGGTATATGAAGGCGAGGGAGAAACGGTGAAAATCAGGTTATGAAAATAAGGGCCGGCAGCCGGCTGCTGTAAGGATATATTTTAGATAAAAACTTAATTCCAAGTTCAGGAGGCGCTTCATAGTATGTATGAAGGCCCCTGAACTTTTTTGTATCATCTGGCATCGGCCGATGTGACCTGTGCCCCTGGCTTCAAATTAAAAATTTGCCTGAAAAATTTTTGCGTATTCCTGAATTTTTATATCTTTGCGATATCAAAATAATATCATTATGAAAGAATACGGATTTAAAGGATTGGTTCTTAACGGGTTTTTGGCCCTTTTTCTCTTGGCCGTCATTGTCGCGGCGATTGTTTATATTGCGGCTTTGCCGACGGATGCCCTATGGTGTCCGATAGTCTGTGCCATACTTCTGATAGTTTTCCTGTTCTCGCTGTTCGGGTTTTTCCAGCTGGAGCCGAATCAGGCGAGGGTGATGGTCTTTTTCGGAAAATACAAGGGAACTTTTGTCAGTACCGGTTTCCATTGGGTTAATCCGTTTTATAAGAAGAAAAAACTGTCGCTTCGTGCCCGCAACCTCGATGTAAGTCCTATCAAGGTGAATGACAAGTCGGGCAATCCGATTATGGTGGGCATGGTGCTTGTGTGGAAACTCAGGGACACTTACAAGGCCATGTTCGAAATAGATTCGCAGACTATGGCCGGAGCCGGACAGGGCATAGCTTCAGTGTCGTCTGTGATGAAGGCGTTCGAAAATTTTGTGAATATCCAGAGCGATGCGGCCTTGAGGCAGGTGGTTACCAATTACAATTATGACAATAACGAGGGGCCGGACGACGAGATTACACTCCGCAGCGGTGGCGATGAAATCAACGACATCCTTGAAAAGACCCTGAACGAGAGGCTGGAAATGGCCGGCATAGAAGTCATCGAGGCCCGTATAAATTATCTTGCATACGCTCCTGAAATAGCTGCCGTGATGTTGCGCCGCCAGCAGGCTTCGGCCGTGATTTCGGCAAGGGAAAAGATTGTGGAAGGCGCGGTGTCCATGGTCAAGATGGCTCTGGACAAACTCGAGTCGGACAAGGTCGTTACCCTTGACCCGGAACGCAAGGCGGCAATGGTCAGCAACCTGTTGGTTGTCCTTTGCGCCGATGAGGCCGCACAGCCTGTAGTCAATACAGGGTCGCTGTACAATTAAACCGCGGCTGGTCATGGCGAAGCCTTCTTCCGACATAAAATCTTTTGTCCTCAGAGTGGATTCGAAGACATGGGAGGCTCTTGAAAAGTGGGCTGCCGATGAGTTCCGCAGCGTGAACGGCCAGCTCCAATGGATTATTGCCGAAGCGTTGCGCAAAAGCGGCAGGATGAAATAAGAAGCTTCTGAGAAACAGCTTCAAAAGAACAAGTGTGGCCTGGATGGGAAAACCCCGTCCGGGCCACACGCGTAAGTTGTTGTTTTGCTGACAGCCAGGTGTATTTATTGTACCGTCGGCATGACTTTGCAAGGCGGTGTTTCCGT
Source organism: Muribaculum sp. An289 (assembly GCF_002159555.1). GTDB lineage: Bacteria > Bacteroidota > Bacteroidia > Bacteroidales > UBA932 > Merdivivens > Merdivivens faecigallinarum. The sequence continues at coordinate 241,099 of NZ_NFIV01000001.1, read as the reverse complement.
AAAACGGGTGACCGGAACAGTGAATGTAGCCGTTTTACCCATGTCCGTTTTACCAATGCCCTTCGTTTCCATGTCTGTTGTCGTTCCAGCACCTTTCAGGTATTCTTCAGGGACTTGTACGACTGTTATGCCGAGGACGCTCTCGTCGTTCCAGTTTACTGGACAGGCGACTATCGTCATTTCAGGATAATAGTCTTCGACTGTTTCCCCATTGCTGTAAACGGTAATTCCATGGAATGACAGTAAGGAAGAGTCGATCTTTTCAGTGTCTAATATGTAATTGAACCCTCCGCTTGTAAAATACCATTTTAACATTTCTTCTTCGTTTTGCCCGAATAGGTATCCAAACCTGTCCATCAGGCCGTCGTATTCATAAACAAAGTCATAAAAGTTGCCTGTGAAATGACCATAAAAATAGTGTTCATAATCATCTCCCATAGAGATTTCAACAGGGAAATATTCGTATGTAGTGGTGGCGGTGCCGCCGCCGTCGTTCCATTCTTCGGTTTCAGTCAAGGTTTGTGAAAAATCGATTTCAACTTTCATGCTGTCCGGAAGAGGTATGGACGGGTCGTATTCCTGAAGCGGAATCTCGAAAGCATAAGCACCGGTGATTTTTGTCCCGTCAGACGTGACGAATCCTACGATTTGGTCGTCGCGGCATGTGTAGCTGTTATCCGAGCTTAAATCCCAAAAGAACTGCTCTTCCCATGACTGTCCGTCATTAAATATCGGGGTGCTTAAATCAAGCCAGCCGTTCTGTACGCTCTCGGTAGCATCATTCATGATAAAATCGACTATCCTGTCCAGACTCTGTTCATATCCGTTACGCTCAAGGTTCCGGAAGAAATTCTGTTTTGATTGTCTGTATCCTGCGATGATGAAGTCCTTTCCGTGATAAGATGTTTTCATTTTATATCTTGCGCGACTTACATATTCTACGGTGACTCCCGTAGTCAGCGCGCAGACCTGCTCTTTCACGAATCGGGATGCTTGTCCGGATTCGGAGATTGCGCGGGCATAGACAGTATACGGGCCGAAATCCAGAGGATTTGAGAAATCAAAATGCACTGATATCTTGCCGTCTCCCTCGGGAATGGCCTGCCGTATGTTGTCGAGCGAACCTTCCATAAAGGCTACGGAGTCGGCCTTCATGTTCACGGCACGGCAGACGGCATATTCGATGGTCTTTGTGCTTTTTCCGGCTTGGAAATCGACGGTGAAGTGTCCGTCGCTTACATCGGAGATGGAAAGGTTTACGAAGTTTTCAGGGTCGTCGGCAGGTGTTTCCCCTTTTTCGCATGAGACGGTAAAGAGAGCGAAGATGCTCAGGAGCGACAAAATCCGGAGATTCCTAAAATACCCCCCCCCCGGGCAGGGTTTGTAATCGTTTTCATGTAATAGTACGTTTTAATTGTTTTACAAAGATATGGCTTTATTACATAATAAAAAACAGGACCTGCGGATTTGTAGTGTCATTTTCCACCCCACAGCCAGTCGGTCTCTTTCGTAGTGGTTGATAATCAATAACTTACAAAAATACAGGCTGTCTTTGGGTACCTTAGAAAGTACCCAAGTGCAGATGTGATTTTTATAAACTACTTATTATCAATATTTTACAAAAACGATGGCTGGCTGTGGGGTGGAAAACTGAAGATTCCGACCGGAATTATCCGCTGGTCCCAAATCAGAACGGCAGATCGTCCTCTTCCGGTTCGGACAGGTCGTCTATCGTAGGGGCCGGTATGCCGTTGCCGGCCGCCGGTTGTCCGCTGGCCGTATTGTTAGCCGTGCCTGTCCCGGTCGTGCCGGCAGCCGAAGCGCCTGCCGCCGGTTGGCGCGCGGCATCGTTGACACGCTCAATCCTCCATGCCCTGAGGTCGTTGTACCATCTTCCGGCATATTCCCTTGCCGAAATATTGAAAGAAACCTTTACTTCGTCGCCCTCGCCGTATCCTGCGAGTTCATTTACTTTGTCCGCGCCCCATACATTGAAGCATACGAAACTTGGATACTGGCCTTCCTGGTATTCGATGACGAATTCCTGTTTTTGCCATTCGCCCCTTGCCGATACGCCTTTCTGCACTGCCAGTTTCCGTGTTATTTTTCCAGTTATATCCATAATCCGTGTCTTTTAAAAAAAGAGGGCGCCCCGCGGGCCACCCTCCTGATGTCTTTTGTCGAAGAGTCCGCTTATTTATTTGCCGGTTTTACTGGCAAAGTGACTTTCTGCAATTCCTTTCCTTTTGAAATCTTGTTTTTGTTAGCTTCTTCGTCATAAGGGCTGACCTTTATGAGCTCCACATTGAATATCAGCGTGGAGTTTCCAGGTATCATGCCCCTTCTTGTCGGGCCGTAAGCCAGATTGGCCGGTATGTAAAGCTCGATTTCACCGCCTTCGCCTATTTTCTGCAAACCTTCTTTCCAGCCTTCGATGAAGATTGAAAGAGGCATGCTTACGGTTTCATCCTTGGAAGAATCGAATTCGCTCCCGTCGATGAATGTTCCCACGTATCTTACTTCAACGGTATCTTTTGTGCTGGTAGGACGGACTTCGCTGCCTTCAGCCAGAATCCTGTACTGCAAGCCGCTTTCGGTAGTCTCGACCCCTTCCTTTTCCTTGTTGGCTTCCAGGAACGCTTCTCCTTTCTTGAGGTTGATTTCGTTATTGTAAGCGTTCATTTTTCCGATATAATAGCTGAAAGTCTTGTTCATGTCCTGAGGATTCAGCTTGAACGCGTTGGTGTCGTTAGGAGACGATGCCTTGAAGTAATCGCGCATGCCTTCCTTTATTTTGCTCATGTTCACGACATTCTCGTCAAAACCGTTGTTCTTTATGAAATATCCGAAATTGAAACCGATGTAGTAGCTTACTGAATCGATAAGGGACTGCTGAGGAAATTCCGCTTCAACTTCGAATCCCGGATTTTTCGGAGCGGAACCGGTGCCGCAGGACACAAGCGCGATAGCGAGTGCGCTTACAGAAAGAATCTTGATAATTTTCATTTTTCTATGACAATTTTTATTAAAAATTTCTAATCTCCGCAAAATTACAATTTATTTTGTTTTCTGCAAGACAAGTACAGGAAAGTTAGTCCTATGACGGCTGCACAGAGTGAAGTTACGAGGATTGTCATCTTTCCTATGTCCGTTATGCTTGCTTCGGAGAATGCCAGGTTGTTTATGAAGATGGACATCGTGAAGCCGATTCCTCCGAGAAGACCTATCCCGAGAATCTGCATCCACTTTATGCTCTCCGGCTTTTTGGCAAGTCCGGCCTTGACTGCAAGCCAGCTGAAGGCGAATATTCCCAGCGGTTTCCCGAGAAGGAGGCCGAAGAAAATCCCGGATGAGATGTCGGGTATTCCTGCACTGAAAATACTGCTGTCGAAAACGACCCCCGCGTTGGCAAGGGCGAAGACCGGCATTATGAAGAAGGTGACCCACGGGTGCAGGGTGCTTTCGAATTTGTGCATGAGAGGGTCGGCCTTGTTCACCATGCTGTGCATCGTATGGATTATGTGCTGTTGTTCCGGATTGGCTATCACCTCTACTTCCGCATTGCTCGACATCTTGAATTTGTCTATGAGGTACTGGAGTTTCGTTCCGAAGCGGAGTTCGTTTATCACGCTCCTTGCAGGTGTCACCGCCGCCAGGAGCACCCCGGCGATAGTCGCATGGACTCCTGACATATAAACGAAATACCAAAGGAAAACGCCTGCAATGATGTAGACGTATTTGTTTCTGATGTTCAGGAAATTCAGAAGTGCGAGCCCGGCCACTACGGCTGCGGCGTACAGAAGGAAGACGGCTTGCAGTTCATGCGAAGGGTAGAAGAGCGCAAGCACTATTATCGCACCCAGGTCGTCGACTATGGCGAGGGCGGTAAGCAGGACCTTGAGCGCCATCGGGACCCTTTTCCCGAGCAGCGACATGATGCCTATGGCGAAGGCTATGTCCGTAGCCATCGGTATCCCCCATCCCTTTTGAGTCACAGGGTTTTCCGCGTTGAATGCGAAATAGATGAGGGCCGGTGCCAGCATTCCGCCTATTGCCGCGAAAACAGGAAGCGAAGCATGTCTGAACGATGAGAGTTCCCCGACCAGAAGCTCCCGTTTTATTTCGAGGCCTACCACGAAAAAGAAGATTGCCATGAGCCCGTCGTTCACCCATTCCATCAGGGACATGTGCAGGGAAAAATTCCCCACGGAGATACCCATTTCCCTTGTCCATAGGGTTTCCAGTCCGGTCATGGAATCCACGTTCGCGGCTATCAGAGCGATGATGGTGCATATCACCAGGACGATGCCTCCGGTCGATTCGTTGTGGAAAAATGTATTGAAAATATTCCGGATTTCGTACATCCGCAGTTTTTTCAGGCTCTGTTCCCTGTCGGTGGCCATAATTATTCCGTCATTAATGGTTAATCGGGGGCAAAATTAGCAAAATCTTGCTTGAAAAGGTAAAAAAAATTTGGATAGGTGTGCGGTATTTGATACCTTTAAGGGAAATTATGTGAACGGAAATGGAAATTACATCTGAGTCATTGCATGCTAAGCTAAAGGAGTTCTTCGGTTTCGATAAGTTCAAGAACCAGCAGGAAGACATAATAATGAATCTCGTGAGCGGCCGCGATACCTTCGTGCTGATGCCGACGGGCGGCGGAAAATCGCTGTGTTATCAGCTTCCTGCGCTTGTGATGGACGGAACTGCCATAGTGATTTCTCCTTTGATTGCACTTATGAAGAATCAGGTGGATGCAATCCGGGGTTTCATCTCGGATGAAGAAGGAATTGCCCATTTTCTGAATTCGTCTCTCAACAAGGCCCAGATAGCCGAGGTGCACGAGGATCTTCTGTCCGGGGTGACGAAGCTGCTGTATGTGGCTCCCGAATCCCTGACCAAGGATGAGAACGTGGCTTTCTTTAAACAGCTGAAGATATCGTTTTATGCCGTGGACGAGGTACACTGTATCTCGGAATGGGGGCATGATTTCCGTCCGGAATACAGGCGCATAAGGGCCATAGTGGACGAGGTGGGGCGTGCTCCGATCATCGCCCTTACGGCCACGGCCACTCCGAAGGTGCAGTATGACATCCAGAAAAATCTCGGGATGCTCGATGCCAAGGTTTTCAAGTCCTCGTTCAACCGTCCCAATCTTTATTACGAGATAAGGGACAAGGTTGACCCGAAGCGGGACATGATCAGGTTCATAAAGCAGAATGCAGGAAAATCGGGCATAGTCTACTGTCTCTCGCGCAAGAAGACCGAGGAAATAGCCGAGCTGCTGAGTGTCAACGGAATCAAGGCGCTGCCTTACCATGCGGGCATGGATTCCAACACCCGTGCGGCCAATCAGGACAAGTTCCTCATGGAAGAAGTCGATGTCATTGTGGCCACCATTGCATTCGGCATGGGCATAGACAAGCCGGACGTGCGTTTCGTGATACATTATGACATGCCGAAAAGCCTCGAAGGATATTATCAGGAGACCGGAAGGGCCGGAAGGGACGGCCGTGAAGGCAAGTGCATAGCCTATTACAGCTATAAGGACATGGTGAAACTGGAAAAATTCATGCAGGGGAAGCCCGTGTCCGAGCAGGAAATAGGCAAGCAGCTGCTGCTGGAAACCGTGGCATACGCGGAGTCCAACCAGTGCCGCCGGAAGATACTGCTGAATTACTTCGGGGAGGAATATACGGAAGACAATTGCGGGGCCTGCGACAATTGCCTGCATCCTAAAAAGACTTTCGATGCCCAGGAGGATTTGCTTACGGTAATAGAACTGATATCGTCGATGCCCGAGAACTTCAAGACGGAGCATCTTGCGAATATCCTCGCCGGGGTCGAGACGGCCCTGGTGAAGTCCTATCATCACAACTCGCATGAAATGTTCGCCATCGGGCAGTCCAAAGGGGTCCGGCACTGGATTGCGGTAATCAGACAGGGCATAGTAGACAAGTTCCTCGACAAGGATATCGAGACCTTCGGCCTTGTCAGCGTTACCGAAAAAGGAAGAAAATTCTATGACGAGCCTTATCCTGTAATGATGACCGAAGACAGGGAATTCGCCGAAGGTGATGATGACGATGACGATATGGTGTCTTCTCCGGTCAAGGCCGGCGGCGGAGGCGGTGGGGACGAGACCCTGCTCGCCATGTTGAAAGACCTGCGCTCCTCAATGTCGAAGCGCCTGAAATTGCAGCCGTGGGTGATTTTTACGGATGTGGCCCTCGAAGACATGACAATCCTTTATCCGATAACCGTCGACGAGCTGAAGCATTGCCAGAACGTGGGCGAGGGAAAGGCCAAAAAATTCGGCAAGGAATTTGCCGAACTCATCAAGCGTTATGTTGAGGAAAATGAGATTATCCGCCCTAACGACTTCGTTGTCAAGACAGTAGTGAACAAGTCCGCCAACAAGGTGCATATTATCACGGGCATAGACCGGATGCACCCGTTGGATGACATAGCCGAGGCCAGGGGAATGGAGATGGACGAGCTTTTGGACGAGATAGAATCCATCGTCTATTCCGGTACCAAACTGAACATAGACTACTACATCAGGCAGGAGGTGGATGAAGACAAGGTGGAGGAAATATACGATTATTTCAGGAATGAAGCCGAATCCGATTCCATAGCCGATGCCATCAGGGAACTCGGTCCCGATTTTACTGAAGAAGAAGTCCGTCTGGTGAGAATCAAGTTCCTCTGCGAAGTTAGCAATTAGACATTACTGCCATGAAACGTTTTTTATGTTTTCTGGTATTCGTGGCCGTCTTTTCGATAGCTGCGTATGCCATCAACAACCGTTATGATGACAAGCGTATAAGGTTCAGGAAGGACTGGGTGGAATTTTCCGAAGCCCAGGAAAAGGATTTGCCCAAGACACAGGAGAAAATACTCAAAAGGATTATGGACAAGGCCGCTTCGGACAAGGCTTGTCTCGATTTGTTCTATGCTTTCGATGAATATCTACGGATGGCCGGGTATGATTTCAAGGACAGGGATAAAAGATTGGACTATGTCTATGAAGTAATCGACGGGCTTTCCCCGGTGCAGTTGAAGATGTTAATGTGTCTGCGCATGATGGACGAACACCCTGCACGCGGGGCGGATTCGCTTACTTCCTGGCTGGAAAAATACAGGGAAGAGCTTTGCGGTGCGAAATATATGACAAAAGAACTGGCTTCCATTATGCCTTATGGCATAGGTGACGACTTCCACTATATCGACGACTACGAATTTTTCCTTTCTTCATACATTACGTTGTACAGTGCCGAGGGGGACAAAGTCCCGATGCGTTATGTTGACGAATTGCTGGAATATCGTTCGAAAGCGGGGGAAGAATACATGATCAATCTTGTCAGTTCCAAGATGATGAAGGCGGGCCGCGAGGTACGGCATGCTTCCGTAGTGGACTCGGACAGGGAATTAATCAGGCGATTTTACGAGATTGCCGAAGAATGCGGGGACAATCCGGCCAAGATACTTCCCCTTTCGTCCATAGCCTACAGGCTTGCCTATATCTATCCTGAAACCGAAGAGGAATGTCTTGAAGCAGACTCATTTCTGAGGCAGACCTTTGACTGGGCCGAGAAGAAGCTTTCTGAAAAAGGCCTCCGGCCTTATGAAAGACATTTGCTCGAGAAAGAAACGGGCTATATGGAATTGTATGTTGAAAAATTAAGGGAAAAAACCATATCCGATCAGACTGCCTATTTCCCTTATCCTGCCGAAACGGAAATCGTCCTTGCCATGAAGAATTGCAGCGATGTGCGCGTGAGGATAGAAAAATCGGATTCTACCCTCGTTCTGGACACGGTGGTGCATTGCCCGGGCGAAAGGAGTTTCGGGATTCCGGATACCGTGTCGGTCATGACCCTTCCTGCGCTTGAGGACGGTTATTATTATATAAGGTATGATATAGTCGGAGAAGAATCCGACAAATGGAAGCAGGAGCGTAGATATCTCGATGTGTCTTCATACGCGGTAGCGGTACGTTCCGATGCCGGCGGGGTGAAGGAATTCTATCTGACCGATGCGAAGACAGGACAACCTGTGGAGCGCTCGGGCTTTACTGTCGAATTCGATGACAGGGGGCGCGACCCGTTTTCGGGAGTGATGGATTTCGACGGTTTTACGGAACTCCCTGTCGACCTGGACTGTTATGCGAGGCTGAGTTTTGTTTCCCCTGACGGGAAGCGTTCTCCGGCGATTCCGGTATATCCGGCACGGCCTTATTATTCGGGAAGCCGGCCTTACGATGCTTCATACGGGGAGTTCTTTCTGGACAGGAAGCTTTTCAGGCCGGGAGAGGAGGTCTCTTTCAAGTATATCGCATACCGTTCCGACGGGAAGTCCCTTGTGGCTGAAGAAGGAAAACAGGTATCGGTGGGGCTTTATGCCGCCGATGGCCGTAAGATTGACAGCCTTTACGCGGTTACGAACGGTTTCGGTTCGTTTTCAGGGAGTTTCGATATTCCTGAAAATCTGATGAACGGCATGTTCAGCATAAGGACGGATGATGGCGTAATGGAATATTTCAGGGTCGAAAATGCGGAACCTCCGACTTTTACGGCTTCTTTCGACCCGGTTGATGGCATTTTCAGATATGACGATACGCTTACTGTGACCGGCCATGTCAGAAGCTACCGCGGTTACGGGGCCGATGGGGTAAGGATAGCCTATACTGTCGAAGACCACTGGTATTACGAGGAATTTTCGGGAGAGACCTATACCGGTGCGGACGGAAGTTTTTCAATCCCGGTCGTAATGACTGCCGGTTATATTTCGATAAATGCGGTCGCAACATTGCCGGACGGGGAGTCTCTCGAATTGAGAAAATCCCTTGTGACGGACGAATACGGTGTTGAACTGGCGCTGGTGACCGATGCTCTCGAAGTTTCGGGGGACGGAGGGTTTTATTTCAGAAAACCGGACAGCCTCGTCTTTACGCTGGAGGCCGATAACATGGATGGGGTGGCTTTAGACAGCCTCGGCTGCGATTATTCTGTCTTCCGTATCGGTGCGGACGGGATGAAACACCTGGTGCAACGTGGGACGGCTCTTTCCGGGAGCGGCTTGGCGATAGATACGCGGGATTTGGAGACGGGCGGCTATAGGGTATATGCTTCAATGGAGGTCGAAGGCCTCAGGCGCAGTGTGTCGCGGGACTTTGTACTGCTTGACACGGGAGCATTCCAGGATTATCCTGATATGGAGAGACCTTATGTTTTCCTTCCCGATACTTCTGGTGCCTATTATATCGGAGGCCGCGACAGTCTCTGGGTCTTGACGGAATATTTTGATTCGAATACCGGCGAATTGCTTGAAATACGGCACGATACGTTTGCTCCGGGAATCCGGAGGGTCGAGGAAGGCATTTCCGGCGTTTATCCCGGAAGGGATTTCGTGCGCTCGCTCTTTGTCGTTAAGGAAGGGGAGGCCAAAGTGTTCCGTACCGATATCGCGGGCGAGAAGGATTATGTCCTCGATATGGAGATATCATCGCTCCGTAAGGTGACGACTTCCGGTGTGACCGAGCATTTTACTCTCGTGTTCCCGGAATTGGCGGATGCGGAGGTCTTGGTGGATATTTTCGACAAGGCCTCGGAAGACATTGTACCGAACAATTATTATTTCGCTCCGGAGAATGTATTGAGACGGGCTTATATCCCTTATGCTTCGGCTTATTTCGGCGGGGCCGGTTACCGGCGTGACTATGGGTTTTCCCTGAATGCCGTAGCGATGAAATCTTCTTCCGCTTCCCCTGTGGCCAGGAACGAGGCGGTCATGGATGGGGCGGTCGTGGAAGAGGCTGCACGAGTTTCGGAGGCCGGGTCGGCTTCGGACGGTCTGGCGGATTATATCCCTGAAGACATACTGAGAAAGGATTTTTCTTCCACTCTTGCGTTTTATCCTCATCTGAGGCCTGATGCCGAGGGCCGGCTTGAGGTGGAATATGCCACTTCTGCCCGCCTGTCCACTTTCGTGGTACAGATTCTTGCGCATGACAGGTCCATGAGGCGTGCCGTTGCGAGGGACGAGGTTGTCGTGAAGAAAGAACTCATGGTTTCGGCTTCCGTGCCGGATTTCCTGCGTGAGGGCGATTGTCCTGCCTTTGTGCTGACAGTGAAGAATGATATGTCCCTGCCTGCTTCCGGGCGTTTCGTCGTGGAAATGTACGATGCCTCATGCGGTGTGGAGACGTCAGCAGCCCCGGTCTTTCTTTGGGAAAGCGAACCTATGATGGTCGAGGCCGGGAAGACCGCTGTGGAGAAGGCAGTATTGCCGGAAATAGGCGGCAATATATCCGAATATGTGCTGCGTTTCGCGTTTATAGGGGAAAATGATACGAAAGTAAGCGATGCCGAAGAGCATACCGTCCATGTCGTGTCTTCCGATGTCATGGCTGTAAATACTGTTTCCGCCATCTCGGATGCGCATGATGGCGATATTTCGGTGGATGTTTCCGGATTGCTGGACGGAGAACCTGCGGATGGCGGGGCTGCTGTCTACAGGATAGACCTATCCACGCCTGTTTCTGCCGCCGTCGATGCGATGCCGGTTGTCCTGGCTCCTTCGGCCGGCTCGCTGACCGATTGGACCGATGCCCTTGTGACGATGAAGATTGCCGAAATGCTGCTCGCTGAAAAGCCGGGCATGGCGGATTATATAAAATCCATTGAGCCGGAAGATTTGGAGAATTACAGGAATACTCCGTGGTATGCCTACATGTCCCGCCAGAACGACAGGAGGGCATTGCTGGATTCGCTCCTGTCCCCGTCATGGAGGCAGCGCTTCGCAGCGGAGGCCGTCGGCAAGATAAGCGGTTTCCGTTATTCGAACGGGGCGTTTTCATGGTTTCCGGGAGGAAAGCCTTCGGTTTACATGACGTTGATGCTTCTGGAAAGGTATGCCGTGGCGGAGGATTTCGGAATCGTCCATTCGCGGGAGGAGGCGGAATATATTTCGGATGCGATAAGCTACCTTGACGGTGAATTTTCTTCCTATATGGAAAATATGTCGGATTCCGTCGGGTGGAGAAAATATTCTTCCCGTCATTTCGATTCCGACGGTTTCGTCCATGATTATATGTTCGTAAGGTCGTTCTACCGGAATTCGGTGGCTTTTTCCGGAACGGCGGGGCGTTTTTATGAAAAATGCGAGAAGCTGATGGCGAAAAGGGCTTCGAAGGCGGATGTTTCTTCGAAAATCAAATATGCGAGAGTCTTGCTGAACGGAGACCGTTATGCCGGTTCGCGCCGTATGGCCGATATCGTCGCTTCGTTGTACGAGCATGCTTCCGAAGACAGATGGGGCAATCTCTGTTTCAGTTCCGGAGCTCCGGGGATTTATGGTATGTTCGACAGCGGGATTTATGTCAATTCGTCGGCCCTGATGCTTTTCGACAGGCTGGAAGCGGCGGGCTTCGATGACAGGAAAGGAACTTCAGGGAAAATCAGTTCTTTGATTTCCGGGACAGAGAGGCATCTTCTCACCCTGAAGGAGGGGTTGGACTGGGGCGACGGTATAAGGACTTCGGTGGCCGTTGCAGCCCTGGTTTCCCGTTCCGCGGGAGATTTTCCGGTCAAGCATGGCAGTATCGTTACCGATGAGGAGGGGCTTGCTTCCATGGCCGATGAGGACGGTATTCTCAGGATTCCTTCATCCGCCAGCGATGGCCGGCCGGCTTCGGAAAGCGGAAATATGAAAATAGTTTCCGTGTCGAAGATATGGAGCACGAAGATTTGGGAACTCGACGATGCTTCCAACGGCATATCCGTCAGACGTGAATTTTACAGACGTCCTCTTGCTTCTTCGTCACTGGAACCTCTGTCCGAAGGCTCTTCATTGGAGACCGGGGATGTCGTCGTATGCAAATATGTGATTGACAATGACGAAGCCCGTTCTTTCGTGCGGCTCGGGGCGATGAGGCCTGCCTGTTTCGCCGTTTCCGACATACGTTCCGGCTATACTTATTCGTGGAAAGCCTCCTTGTCCTCTTACAGGGACATAAGGGATAGCGGTACGGATTACTACATCGATTATCTTCCGGAGGGGGTTACCGAGATTACTGAAGAGTTTTTCGTGTCGGTTCCGGGTGTGTTCTCGGCGGGGAATGTGGAAGCCGTTTCGCTGTACGCCCCTCAATACGGGGGCAGGACTGCCGTGCAGAAGGTTGTGTCGGCCTGGTGAGAAACAGTTTCTAAGTGCCTTGCGGCTTTGTGAGTACTCCCGTGGGGAATCGAACCCCAACCTAAAGAACCGGAATCTTCAATTCTATCCATTAAACTACGGGAGCCGGTTTGGAGGTGCAAATATACGAAAAAGATAAAATAGTATTATCTTTGCGGTAAATTTTATCAATTGCTTAATTAATACAACGTAAAGTTATGAGAGCGTATGTTTTTCCAGGCCAGGGTTCCCAGTTTACGGGAATGGGCAAATCCCTTTATGACGGGAATGCAAAGGCCAAGGAATTGTTTGAACGTGCAAATGAGATTTTGGGTTTTAATATTACCGATGTGATGTTTTCCGGGACTGCGGAAGAACTGAAGGCCACCAAGGTGACACAGCCTGCCATCTTTGTGCATTCGGTGCTTCTGGCAAGCTGCCTGAAGGACGGGGACGTGATAGGCGGGTACGAAGGAGGGTTCTGCCCTGACATGGTTGCCGGCCATTCCCTTGGCGAGTTTTCGGCACTTACGGCTGCCGGGGCGCTTTCATTCGAAGACGGGCTCCGTTTGGTGGCAATCCGTGCTTCGGCCATGCAGAAAGCCTGTGAAATCAAACCTTCGACAATGGCGGCCATCCTCGGCCTTGACAGCTCGAAGATAGAAGAGATATGCAAGGAAGAGACTGACGGTGTCGTTGTCCCTGCAAATTACAATTGCGACGGGCAGGTCGTAATTTCCGGTGATATTGAGGCCGTACAGAGGGCTTGTGACAAGTTGAAGGCTGCCGGAGCGAAAAGGGCGGTAATGCTTGCGGTAGGCGGCGCTTTCCATTCCCCGCTAATGGAACCGGCGAGGGCCGAACTTGCCCAGGCTATAGAAAAAACCTCGATTTCGTCTCCTGTATGCCCGATATACCAGAATGTGAACGCACAGCCGAGTACCGATCCGGCTGTCATAAAAGCCAATCTGCTTTCACAGCTCACTTCTCCGGTAAGATGGACCCAGACTGTCAAAAACATGGCAGCCGCAGGTGCCGACGAATTTATAGAACTCGGGCCTGGAACCGTCCTTCAGGGGCTGGTAAAGAAAATCATTCCGGGTGCAAATGCGATTTCGATTGCATAAATTTTTATAATAACGTGTACTTTACATATTATGGCTAAAGAGAAAAAATTCATTACCTGCGACGGCAACTATGCCGCCGCACATATAGCTTATCTGTTCAGCGAGCATGCCGCGATTTATCCTATTACGCCTTCGTCTACGATGGCCGAATATGTGGACGAGTGGGCCGCTGCCGGAAAGAAGAACCTTTTCGGTGAGGTCGTAAAGGTGACTGAGATGCAGAGCGAGGCCGGTGCGGCAGGTGCCGTGCACGGTTCTTTGCAGGCCGGTACGCTGACAACCACTTTCACGGCTTCGCAGGGACTCCTGCTGATGATTCCGAATATGTACAAGATAGCTGGCGAACTTCTGCCATGTGTCTTCCATGTTTCGGCCCGCAGCCTTGCAAAACAGGCGCTTTCGATTTTCGGAGACCACCAGGACGTGATGGCCGTAAGGCAGACCGGATTTGCGATGCTGGCTTCCGCAAGTGTGCAGGAGGCTCTCGATATGGCGGCGGTCGCCCATCTTGCAACCATAAAGTCGCGTGTCCCTTTCGTGCATTTTTTCGATGGATTCAGGACATCGCATGAAATACAGAAGATAGAACTCATAGACGAGGATGCACTCCGCTCTATGCTGAGCGAAAAATCCCTGGCCGCATTCCGCGCACGTGCCCTCAATCCGGATGCTCCGGTGATAAGGGGTACGGCCCAGAATCCTGACGTGTATTTCCAGGCCAGCGAGGCTTCCAATGCTTACTACGATGCACTTCCGGACATAGTGGCCCGTTATATGGGAGAAATAAGCGAAGAAACCGGACGTGAGTACAGGCCGTTCGAATATTACGGAGACGCTCAGGCCGAGAACATTATAATCGCCATGGGTTCCGTGTGCGAGACAATCAAAGGGACAATCGATTACCTCAATGCCCAGGGCAGGAAATACGGACTCGTTACGGTCAGGTTGTACCGTCCGTTCTCGGAAAAATATTTTCTCAAGGTCCTCCCGAAATCTGTCAGAAGAATCGCCGTTCTCGACCGTTCGAAAGAACCGGGAGCTCTCGGAGAGCCGTTGTACATGGATGTCAAGGCGCTTTTCGAAGGGAAGGAAAACGCCCCTCTCATCGTAGGTGGCCGTTACGGACTGTCTTCTAAGGACACAAGCCCTGCACAGATTGTCGCTGTCTATGACAATCTTGAATTGGCGGAACCGAAAAACGGTTTTACTGTCGGCATAGTGGACGATGTGACCTTCAAGTCGTTGCCGCTCAAGGAAGAAATCAGTATCGTCAAGCAGGGTACTGCGGAATGTAAATTCTACGGCCTCGGTTCCGACGGTACGGTAGGCGCCAACAAGAACACTATTAAAATCATCGGCAACCATACATCCAAATTTTGCCAGGGATATTTCGATTACGATTCAAAAAAATCTGGAGGTTATACCTGTTCGCACCTCCGTTTCGGAGATTCTCCGATCAAGGCCCCGTATCTGGTTTCGACCCCTGATTTCGTAGCCTGCCACGTGCCTTCGTATTTGAAAAAATACGATGTGCTGAGCGGGATAAAGCAGAACGGAACGTTTTTGCTCAACAGCCTTTGGTCTGTCGAGGATACGCTTGAACGGATTCCGGACAATGTAAAGGCAGTCATTGCAAGGAAAAACATAACGCTTTATATAATTAATGCGACACAGATTGCGGCAGAGATAGGTCTCGGAGGCCGTACGAATACGATACTCCAGTCGGCCTTTTTCAAGATTACCGGTATCATTCCGTATGAGGATGCGGTAAAATACATGAAACAGGCAATCGACAAGAGCTACGGCAAGAAGGGAGAACAGGTCGTCAAGATGAATTATGCCGCCGTGGACAGGGGTTCCGAGTATGTAAAGGTGGAAATTCCGGAGTCTTGGAAAAATATAGCTTCCGACAGATTCGTGAATCCTAACCAGGACAGGCTCGCTCCGGATTTCGTTAAAAACATAGCCGATGTATGCAATGCGCAGGAAGGAAACAGGATTCCTGTAAGCGCCTTCGCCGGTGACGGTGTGGACGGTACCATACCTTCGGGTACCGCCGCATACGAAAAGAGGGGAGTGGCGGTAAAAGTCCCTTCATGGATTCCGGACAACTGTATCCAGTGCAATATGTGCGCATACGTCTGCCCTCATGCTGCAATCCGTCCGTTCGTCATGACTCCTGAGGAGGCTTCAAAAGCTCCTGCTTCCGTGAAAAAGGCGGCTGGAAAGGCTCAGCTGAAAGATTATTTCTTCACGATGCAGGTTTCACCTATGGATTGTACGGGCTGCGGCAATTGCGCCGATGTCTGCCCTGCCAAGGAAAAAGCCCTTGTCATGTCCATGTTCGAGACCGAGACGGAGCAGCAGAAATCATTCGATTATCTGCATGGAGTAGTCGGTTACAAGGACAATATTCTTCCTAAGGAGCAGAATGTCAAGGCTTCCCAGTTCGCGCAGCCGCTTTTCGAGTTCTCCGGGGCATGTGCCGGTTGCGGTGAAACTCCGTATGTGAAGGCTATTTCGCAGCTCTTCGGGGAAAGCATGATGGTGGCGAATGCGACAGGCTGTTCTTCGATATACAGCGCTTCGTTCCCTTCTTCTCCGTATTGTACCAATGCGGACGGACATGGTCCGGCCTGGGCCAATTCTCTGTTCGAGGACAATGCCGAATTCGGGCTTGGAATGAAAATCGGTTCCGATTGCGTGCGCAATTATGTGGAAAGGCTGATGAAGGAAGGCCTTGCATGCGATTGCTGTACGGCAGAGATGAAGGCCCTGTTTGCCGAATGGATTGAAAATAAGAATGACCGCAAGGCAACGCGAAAGATTGCCGACAGACTCGTGCCGATGATGAGGGAGTGCGGTTGTGATGTGTGCCGTAAGATTCTCGAGTATGAGCATTTCATCCCGGCCCGTTCGCAGTGGATTATCGGCGGTGACGGTTGGGCATACGACATAGGATACGGCGGACTCGACCATGTGCTTGCATCTGGAGAGAATGTGAACATCCTTGTCCTTGATACCGAAGTATATTCCAACACCGGAGGCCAGTCTTCCAAGTCGACTCCTGCCGGCGCAGTAGCGAAATTCGCTTCGGCCGGAAAACGTGTCCGCAAGAAAGACCTCGGAATGATGGCCATGAGTTACGGCTATGTATATGTGGCGCAGGTAGCCATGGGCGCGAATCAAGCACAGTTCCTCTCCGTCATAAAAGAGGCTGAGGCATACGACGGCCCGTCGCTGATAATAGCGTACTCCCCATGTATAAACCACGGTCTGAAGGCCGGCATGGGCAAGAGCCAGGCGGAGGAAAAGGCGGCAGTCGAGTGCGGATACTGGCATCTTTACAGATTCAATCCGGAACTGTCCGGACAGGGCAAAAATCCGTTCACTCTCGACAGCAAGGAGCCTGACTGGAGCAAGTTCCAGGCGTTCATCAGGGGCGAAGTGCGTTATGCTTCGCTGATGAAAGCTTTCCCTGCCGAGGCTGAAGAACTTTTCGCAAAGACGGAGGAGTACGCCAAAATAAGGCTTGAGTCTTACAAAAGGCTTGCAAGATAGTCTGCTGTTGCAAGGGGTAGGGTGGCCGTATGGGGCCGAGTAGTAATATATTGTGACGGTTTTTGGCTTTTAACCGGAATTTTACCTATTTATTGCTATTGCGGGCGGCCGTCGGCCGGACTATCTTTGCAACGAATTTTGTAAGCCATAATTAAATACAGCCGCTGTACCATGGAGGCCATCCCGGGTGCAGCGGTTTTGTTTTGTTTTGTTTTGTTTTGTTTTGTTTTGGTGCGGAGCGGCAGGTGTGGAGTGGTGTGCGGTGGCGGTATGATGCCGGTGCGCGGTGTCAGGCGGAATGTGGTTCTCCCAGGCAGTGCAGGACAGCGGATGGTGACGGATGCCGGCAAGCAGTGGCAAGGTGGCAGGCGGAATGTGGTTGCGATGACAGGTATGATGCAGTTATGCGGCAGGTATGATGCAGTTGCGCGCACACTTGAAAATTGAATTTATTGTGTAATTTATTGATATATAATACGTTATACCGGCGATGTGAGACAGGGCTGTGGATTTCGCCGGGTTTTAAATACCTCAGAATCCACACCGTGTTTTCTTTATATTATTGTTAATCGATTGATACACAGCTGTATATAAATAGATTGTTCTATCGGTGGTGTGCTCCAGACTATCTTCCAAGCACAGGTATTTGAGTTCTGGACGGATGGGACAATCAGCGGAACAGTTGAATATGGGTACACTTATGAATCTGAAGGCAGGCGCGTTTATTTTGAAACGAAGTCTCCCAAGTATGCTGATTTGCTTGGAATAATGAAAGACAAACGGCGGATGTGTGGACGCATCTGCCGTGAATTTTTACAGTAATTTGCGAAGTTGCTTGAAATTTTTTTCTCAGAAAATTTTAAACAGCTTCTGCATTTTATCAATGCAAGTTTCGTAAATTTGCATCTTGAACAAAAAAATCAATAAGATGGAAAAAGAGATTAAAAGAACCAAAATCAAGGAGCTGCTTTCGATGCAGCCGGGAGCGGAAGTCGTGGCAAAAGGCTGGGTCAGGACAAAGAGAGGGAACAAGAATATAAACTTTATAGCTCTGAATGACGGTTCTACCATCAATAACATACAGGTCGTGTGCGATATGAAGGCATTCGACGAGGAGATGATGAAGAAAATCACTACCGGAGCCTGCCTGAGGGTGCAGGGGGATCTGGTGGAGTCCGTCGGCAGCGGCCAGGCAGTGGAGATACAGGCGAAGGATATCCTCGTGTACGGTACGGCGGATCCGAATACCTATCCTCTGCAAAAGAAGGGGCACACACTCGAATTTCTTAGAAGCATAGCGCACCTGAGGCCGAGGACCAACACTTTCGGAGCAGTCCTCAGAATCAGGCACGCCATGGCATTCGCCATACACAAATTTTTCAATGACAAAGGATTCGTATACCTTCATACTCCGCTGATTACGGCTTCCGACTGTGAAGGCGCAGGAGCAATGTTCCAGGTTACTACCCTGGATCTGAACAATCCGCCTCGCAATGCCGATGGAAGCATCGACTATTCGCAGGATTTCTTCGGAAGGATGACTTCCCTTACGGTAAGCGGACAGCTCGAAGGCGAGCTTGGGGCAATGGCCCTGGGGCAGATTTATACCTTCGGCCCGACATTCAGGGCGGAAAACTCCAATACCCCGAGGCATCTTGCCGAATTTTGGATGATCGAGCCTGAAATGGCGTTTTACGAAATCCAGGACAACATGGATCTTGCCGAAGAATTCATCAAGTACTGTGTAAAATACGCGCTCGACAACTGCATGGACGACCTCAGGTTCCTGAACGACATGTTCGACAAAGAACTGATTTCCAGGCTACAGGGCGTGATAAACACTGAGTTTGCGAGGATTACCTACACCGAAGGAGTCGACATCCTTCTCAAATCCGGAAGGGATTTCGAATACCCGGTATCGTGGGGAGTCGACTTGCAGAGCGAGCACGAAAGGTACCTTGTCGAGGAGCACTACAGGAGGCCTGTCATAGTTACCGATTATCCTAAGGACATAAAGGCCTTCTATATGAAACAGAACGATGACGGCAAGACAGTGCGGGGCATGGATGTGCTTTTCCCGAAAATAGGAGAAATCATAGGAGGTTCGCAACGTGAGGAAGATCTGGACAAGCTCAACAGGAGGATTGCCGAGCTGGGAATGGACACAAGGAACCTGCAATGGTACATCGATACGAGACGATTCGGTTCGGCGCCGCACAGCGGATTCGGCCTGGGTTTCGAAAGGCTGCTGCTCTTCGTCACCGGAATGGCTAACATAAGGGATGTCATCCCATTCCCGAGAACACCTAAAAACGCTGATTTTTAAAATTTTCCGTCATGTTCGTGATAGGCATAGCCGGCGGCTCGGGTTCAGGCAAGACGACCGTTGTAAAAAACATAACAGAAAACCTGAAAGAGCAGGTAGTCGTTATTCCTCAGGATTCTTACTATAAGGATTCGAGCCATCTTGCTTTGGAAGAACGCCAGAAACTCAATTTCGACCATCCGGAATCGATAGATTTCGACCTGCTGATAGAGCAGATAGATGAGCTGAAGAGGGGAAACAGCATCGAGCAGCCGGTATATTCGTATCTGACATGTTCCCGTTCAAAAACTGAAACCATAACGGTACGTCCTGCAAGCGTGATAATCATCGAAGGTATACTTATCTTTACCTGCAAGGCCTTGCGTGATCTGATGGACATACGGGTATTCGTCGATGCCGATGACGATGACAGGCTCATGAGGGTAATCACGCGGGACATCCAGGAAAGGGGGAAGACCGTCGAACAGGTCATAGAGCGGTATACCAAGACGGTAAAACCCATGTACTTGCAGTTCATAGAGCCGAGCAAGAGATATGCCGACATAGTCATTCCGCAGGGAGGGCATAACAAAGTGGCAATAGACGTCCTCACTGCCATGATAGAAAAAACGCTTGCAAAATAGAAAAGACGTCTTGCTTGAAAGATGAGATTCAGGAAAGAAAACATGGCCGGACTATACCTCACCGTAATTATCCATCTTACGGCGGTCATAGTGCTGCTTTCCTGCAAAATCACCAGACTTACAGTAGGAGAGCAGTCATTCGTCCTCGATTTTACCGGTCTGGAAGAAGCTGAAGAACAGCGTAGGCAGGAGGAATTCAAGGCGGACATAAGTGCGCAGCTTGATGAAATGATTGCCAGTGCCTCGGCGTCGCAGAACCGGTCCAATATCCGTAACATAGCAGTGGATGCCAATGATACGCGTACGGGAGAACAGCTGCGCGACGACCGTGGTGCCAATGACGTATACGATCAGGCAAGGGAACTGCAAAGAAAATTGGATGCGTCAAGGAATGCCGCACTCGAAGAGCAATTCGAAGAGGACGCCGTTGATTTGAGTGGAGGCAGGAGCAGGAAAGATGACAGCGAGGAAAAAATATCTTATAAAGGCCCTTCCGTCGTATCCTACAGTCTGGACGGAAGGAAGGCGGTGACGTTGGAAATTCCGGCCTACAAATGCATCGGGGGCGGGGATGTCTCCGTCGTCATTACGGTAAACCGTTCAGGCCGGGTAATAGATGCGGACGTAATCGCCGAAGTTTCCGAACCGGACGAATGCCTGTGGAAATACGCCGTACAGGCGGCGAAAAGGTCTGTTTTCAAGGCTTCCGAGTCGGCTCCTTCCAAGCAGACCGGAGAAATCGTCTATCGTTTCGTGGCGCAATAGCCAGTAGCCTTTCTTGCCGAAACTATCCTCCATACGAACAGCGCGAGGGCCGCAACCGTTCCGGCAACGTAGCCTATGACAGGATTCAAATCCAGGCCTCCGCTCGGATAAGGTGCAATCAGAAAATAACTCACACAGACAAAAGTCAGGAACGTCGCCGGCAACGAGTAAGGGGGTAAAAACGAAATGTGATTTTTTAGAGTAAAGTGATGAGTGGTATAACTTCATGAGTAAACGAACTTTAAACATCCTTGAAGGCAGAAAGAGGTTAAAAACGAAATGCGCATAAACATAACATTCGTTTAACATTTAGCCCGATTTTGAACGCGCTGTTCAATGAATATTTAACATCGGCACAAAGAAACTATCAAATGCACATAAATCGCGCTTGAAAACCGCTATAAAGGCTATTTTGGCCATTTATGGCGGTTTATTTTTGTGCCTATATCGCATCCCTTCTCACACCCTTTTTGTTAAATCATAAAATTGTGGAAAATCAGTTAGGGCGGACACTTGGGCGGACATTAGGGCGGACAAAATAGTGTGACAAAAAAACGAAATGTGCGCGTAGGGCGGACATTAGGGCGGACACTTTTTGTAAAAAAATACCCCTTTGGATAGGGGGATAATGACATAAAAAGGCTAAAAAATGCTGATTTTAGGCGGTTAAGACACCCCTTATGACATGAAAAAAGGCAATTAAATTTAAATTAACTGTCTGATTTTCGTGTATTTACCCCAAAATACACGCGAAAAAAGTGTGTGTGCGCCATTAATTGCACTATTTTTGCGTAATTTTGTATGAAAATTGGTTATTTTTAGTATGTGCGATAACAAGTTTAGCATTTTAAAGGATTTTAGATTAAGGCTGGAACCTTTCAAAGCATCTGAGCAGATGTTCATAGAGGATAGTGGCGATGTGGATATGTATTTCAAATTTCTCATTAAGGAATCTGATGACAGTGACGGCACAATAAAATTTGTACCAGAGGATAATGCTCATGGCACGCTCATTTTGACCATAAAGAAAGGTTCGGGGGTTAGAAGAACGCCTCCGATAAAGATAGGTACATACGGCAAAAAATCATCGGTTGCGGGTGAAAATACGGGATTGTATGTTTCGTTTGAAGTAATGCCGGTTCAGTCAAATGGCAAATTGACATATCAGACAAATGTCCAGTATCAGATAAAAGGGGGAGAATGAGATGGGAACAATAAAACAGCCTATAACCATTTCAGTGGAAAATGAAGTGATCGTTACTCTTATTCAAATCCCAGAAAGCAGTGCGCGAAACATTTTAAATCACCATTTGCACAAGGTAAAAAAGAGTAAGGAATGGATTAATGCACTGATATTCTTTGTGCCGTTTACATTAACCTATTTTCTGTCGGAATTTTCAGTGAAACCTATCTTCGGATTGGAAGTAAGCGCCGATCAGATTTCGACATTTTTCTTTCTATGCTGGATAGCTGCATTGGTATATGTGATTTATACTGCCATCAATGCGATACGATATAAGGATTCTGTTGATGATATAATCAAAGATTTGATGGACAATACAAAATTCTAAAGTTTTTATATAGGACTGTGAGGCCGGCACGATGGGAGGTGTCGGCCTTTTTTATTCTATGGTATGAAAGGTGATGGATGCCTTGACTATGGCGAGGGCGCGTATGCTGCCGAGGGGGATATCCTTGGGCTCGAAACGGTCGTTGTGACTGACAAGGCGTATGCATTCCGGCTGATCCGATTTCTGGATGTATTTGACGACCGTGAACGTGTCGCCCCCTGCGACGAAAGACAACAGGTATATCTGCCCCCAGAGGATGCTGTCTAACGACAGTTCCAGTTTCTTATATATAATAATGTCCCCGCTTTTCAGGAGCGGTGTCATCGACTCTCCCCTGACATAGATTGCCCCATCGACGGGAGGGATATTCGGAATCCGCAAGTAGTCTTCTGGGCTAATGTTGCTTTCGTTGAAAATCGCCAACAGTCCGGCAGTCGCACTCGTGTCATATAAAGGTATGTCCTGAACCTCTATCTTTCTATCAGTTCGCAAAAGAAAGGTATTTGCAAGTTGAACATCGGCTGCCTGTTTCAGCATACTGCCATTTCCGGACAACAACCAATCACCCGAATATTGGGGAAAATTTTCTACTATACGCTGTAGCCATTTGGTTTGAATATCGGTTTTTTTTATGAAAGCTTTTGATAGTACACCTTTACTTGCTCCTATCAATTGTTCCATTTTACCAACAGTAATATGCTCATTATTAATTATCTGCTGAATTCTATTTAAAATATCATTCATAATAGTAGAAAATTTTCTTCATAAAATTTTGAAGTAGGGAAAATTTTCCCTACTTTTGCAAAACCGTAATACAGTTACGGGCAAAGTTAAGAACAAAATCAATAACATCACAATTATGAGAAGGTATATCCAGGTAACGAAAGAAATCCGGGCACGCTTGTCCGGGAAGTACGGGGTGACAAAGAAGACGGTATGGGAGGCCCTGTCATTCATCACGAAAAACGAGAGGTCCCAAGGCATCAGGAGGGACGCCCTCAAATGGGGCGGCCTGCTGATCGAGGAGGGCTTCGTGCCCAACTGCCGCACGGAACACCTCGGGAAAGGCAAGATCAGCCAAGCATTTTCAAACGGCGTGGCGGTCCTGCTCGAGGGGGACACGGCGAAAATATTCGTGCATGGGAACGAGATGGAGTCCTACTCAGGTGTCACTCTCCGCACGTGGGGCAACATCCTCGACAGGGCGCAGCGGCTGTCGGAGACCGGCGAAATCGAAACCATAATGCAGTAGGCCATGAAACGTAAGAAAAAAGGGTTCAAGGAATGGTCAGACCATTTTGAGTCGGACAAATCCAGGGATATAGACACCCTGTCGGACTTGTTCCTGAAATATAGTGCCCTAGAGCAAAAGATCATTGCCACCAATCCGACGTTAATAGACATAGACCAGGATAATCTATCACATTCCTACAAATGGTTACCATTCCCAGTTCGGGATGAGATGTTTCAAATTCAGGAACGACTGTCATTATCAGATGTCGAATTGTTTCCAAATGATTTTTTATCTGCCGTCCTTGCAGGGTTAATGAGAATTCAAGTTCCCAATGGCATTCGTTGCCATTCGATACTGATCCATACGGATTCCAATTCGTCTCGCTTCTGTATCTCAGGTTCAGTTTCTTCAGAATCGCTCCGAAAGATTTTCTTGCATCGTCAAGCAAGAGGCGATTCGGCAGATGAAAAATGAATTTGAAACATGCAGGTACCATAACGCTAATATTTAAAGTTTTCAAGTACAAATTTAGCGATTTCCCGTATAGCTCAGTTGGCAGAGCAATCCAACCCTGCCCTTGCAGGAGGAAGTGTCTCCGGTTCGAGTCCGGATGCGGGAGCCAGGAATGCGAAGGATGGAAATATTCAACGACATATTGTGCGTGACCGTGGCCGAACTGACGGCCGACGACGGAGGGGTGCAGGTGATGAGCTACGACAATTACCAGAAGTTAGCCTCTCGCCATCGCATCAACATAGTCCGCGCCGGCAGAGGCCTCGGCAGCTATGCGTTGATAGAATGGTCTTCCATCCCCGCGAGGTTCAAGGAAAGGTTCATGGAAAAATACGGCGACCCGGAGAAGATGCTGAAAAAGGACGAAGGCATGCTTGAATACGACATGAAGGCGAAGGAGTTCTTCGCGGAGTACATCCTTCCGGACGGGAAGGGGATAAAGTCGGGCAAGCAGTCGGAGTTCGTCATGAACGCCTCGGTACTGAACCTGCTTCTGCGCCGCGCCGACGAGCAGAGGGCGGCGCGCCACCGGTGCGGCAACTCCACCCCGATCAACTGGAAGGGCATCCATGCGGAGTGCGAGTCGCTGAGGGACACATACGGACACACCCTCCCGCATAATGCCGCGAGGCTTCGCGAGAAGATGCGGCAGTACAGGCGCGAGGGCTACGCATGCCTGGTGTCCGGAAGGCTCCTGAACACCAACGCGCAGAAGATCACCCCGGAGGCCGGGGAATACATCATAGCCCTGAAGCGGTCGATGGTCCCCGTCTATACCAACTCCCAGATACTGGCGGAATACAACGCCAAATGCGCGGAGACCGGCTGGAAGCCGCTCAAATCGCTTACGATGCTCACGCAGTTCCTGAACCGCCCGGACGTGAAGGGGCGTTGGTACGCGGCGGCGCACGGGGAACTGGAGGCGAAGAGGCTTTACAACTGGCAGCACGTCACCGTCCTTCCGGAGACACGGGATGCCCTCTGGTACATGGACGGGACGAAACTCAACCTCTATTTCAAGAGATACACGCAAAAAGGATATGTCCTGTCGTCGGTGCAGGTCGTGGAGGTCGTCGACGCGTACTCGGAGTGCCTCATCGGCTACCACGTATCGGAGACGGAATGCTTCGAGTCCATGTACGAGGCGGTGCGCATGGCGATAACAAACAACCGGCACCTTCCAGTGGAACTCGTATATGACAACCAGGGCGGCACGAAAAGGGCGGATGCGAAGGAATGGCTCGCAAAGGTGTCGGTGCGGTGCAGCCGCCCGACAGCCCCGTACAACGCGGCATCCAAGACCATCGAGTCCATCTTCAACCGTTTCCAGAGCGGCGTGATGCACGGGCATTTCGCCTTCACTGGCATGAACGTCACGACGAAGTCTGCATCCTCAAGGCCCAACATGGAGTTCGTCATGGCCAACCTCGAGAACCTTCCGACATACGAGGAGGCCCTTGCCCTGTACGCAGGGATGCGCGACGAATGGAACTCGATGCCGCACCCTAAATACGGCAGGCCTCGCATCGAGCTGTACGAGTCCTCGTCCAATCCGGAATCCCCGGAAGTCGGCGAGGCGGCGTTCCGCGAACTGTTCTGGATAACCTCCCCGAAGGAATGCCGGTTCACGGCAAGGGGGCTGCAAATCACCGTCAGGGGAAAGGAATACACCTACGACGTCTATGGCAGGGACGGGCTTCCGGACATGGCCTTCAGGCGCGACCATACCGGCGAGAAGTTCCATGTGCAGTACGACCCGCACGACATGTCGAGGGTGCGGCTCTGCACCAAGGACGGGTACGGGTACCGCCTCGTGGCGGAAGCCGCCACCTACGCCGTCGTCCACAGGGCCTTGCAGGACCAGCTGGAAGGCGAACGCGCGTTCATTCGGCAGATGGAGGATGCAAACAAGAAGGAACGTGTCCGCAGGCACCTCGAGGGCATGAGGCTGGACATGAAGTACGGCACCGCCCCGGAACAGCACGGCCTCGTCACGCCGAGGCCCCAGGGCATCACCGACAAGGAATACGAGCATTACGCGGACATCATAATGGCCGAAGAGGCGGCAAATGAAACGGCCGCCGCGGAACCCGCCCCGGGAACCGTCGGGCAGTTCAACAAGGCACAGAGCAACTCCACCTTCGACCAGATAGCGGCATACGACAAACTGTAAACACAAACAAAACAAAAACGATATGGTGACACTACAACAGAAAGAACTCATCAGGGTTAAGCTTGAAGAATACGTAAGGCGCTACCCCTCCCAGAACAAGGCGGTCAATTCCCTCAAGGGAACTTCGCAAGGCACGGTGTCGTCGATACTGAACGGCAAATGGGACAGCATCAGCGACGACATGTGGATGAAAATCCAAAGCCAGCTGGACATGTCCGGCGGCTGGAGGCTGTGCGGCACTTCCGCCTACAACTCGCTCATGCTGTACATGAAGGATGCGAAGGACGAAAGCAACGTCATGTGGGTTGTCGGCCCCGCCGGTATAGGCAAGAGCACCGCGGCCGGGGAGTTCTCGAAGTCGAACCGCAACGTGTTCCTGCTGACATGCTCGGAGGACATGCACAAGTCCGATTTCGTGAAGGAGCTTGCGGCCAAGATCGGCGTGCGGGCGACCGGGATGACGGTAAGGGAGACCCTCTCCGCGATAATAGACTCGCTTGTGAAGATGGAATCCCCGTTGCTGATATTCGACGAGGGCGACAAGCTGACGGACAGCGTGCTGTACTACTACATATCGCTGTACAACGCCCTCGAGGACAAATGCGGCATGGTGTTCCTCTCCACCAACTACATAAGGGAGAGGATGCGCAAGGGGCTCGGCAGGGCGAAAAAGGGGTATGACGAACTCGACAGCCGCATCTGCCGCCGGTTCGTCCAGCTCGACCTGGTGAGCGGGGACGAGGTGGAGGCGATATGCGTCGCCAACGGGCTTTCCGACAAGGCGGCGATACGCACCGTCCGCAAGGAGGCGGCCGAATGCGGGAACGACCTTCGCAGGGTCAAGAAGTCGGTACACAAGGAGCTGAAGAAACTTTCATTGAGAAACAACTGAAAACCGTTCAAACATCGTTCAAATGGCAAAATCGTTATCGGCAAGGCAGGTGCTTGAAATCCGCAGGGAGAAGATATCCCCCGGCGGGGAATGGGCGGGATGCCTCGGGGACATCGACCGGCACTGCGTGGTGTTCGTGTGGGGCAACTCCGGCAACGGGAAGACTTCCGCGGTCGTCAGCCTCTGCCGGGAACTCACGGCGTTCGGCAAGGTGCTGTACCTGTCCCTGGAGGAAGGCTACAGCCTTTCCCTCCAGAACACGCTGAGGCGGTTCAACATGGCCGAGTGCGGTCCGAGGTTCCAGCTGCTGGAATCCTGCACCCTTGACGAGCTCGACGAAAGGCTCTCGCGCCCGAGGTCGCCGGAATTCATAGTGGTGGACTCCTTCCAGTACATGCACCTCAGCTACAGGCAGTACTCGGCGTTCAGGGACAGGCACCGCAACAAGATGCTGATATTCGTCAGCCACGCGGACGGCAAGAGGCCGGCCGGGCGTGCGGCAAGGAGCGTGGAGTACGACGCCGGGCTGAAGATATGGGTCGAGGGGCATGTGGCATTCAGCAAGGGCCGTTTCATCGGCGAGACCGGGAAGGCCGTCATTTGGGCGAAAGGGGCGGAAAAATATTGGGGAAAAGAAGAATAAAACATTGTCATCATGGAAAAGAAAACTAAAAACTACGCATGGTTCTATTCGCTGCTGAAGGCCAACCCTTACGCGGACAAGGAATCCCTGGTGCTGCAATACACCGACGGGCGCACTTCCTCCCTAAGGGAGATGAGTTCGGCGGAATACGAGGCCATGTGCCGTGACCTTGAAAGGGGTACGAGCCCTCACGGGGCGGAAGACCGGACACGCCTGAAGAAGGCACGTTCGGCTGTGCTGCTGAGGCTTGCGAGGCTCGGACTGGACACTGTGGACAACTGGGACGGCATCGACGCCTTCTGCATGTCCCCGAAGATAGCGGGGAAGAAATTCGCGCAGCTCGGCACCGACGAGCTGGAGGCGCTCGTCAAGAAACTCGAAAGCATCCTGCACAAGGGCGGGCTGAAGCAGGAACGGCCGGAAAGGCGCGACATCGCCGTGATGCCGGTTTTCTACAAGGACAGCAAATGGCTTTCGTGATGGACAGGATAAACAATGCGGTGGTGAATTTCGGTATCATAACGCCGGAATCGGGAGACGGGGGCAGGCATAATCACGAAAAAGATCTTCTGACCATGTCGGCGGAAGAATTCTGGAAACACATAGAATCATTGAGGAAAAAATTCAATAAACAGGAGTAAAAATGGAAAAGGGACAATTACAAATCAGCGAGGCGGAACTTGCCGAGTTCCGCGCTTTCCAGGCCGAAAGGCAGCGCAAGGCCGCTGCCGAGAAGGCCAAATCCGACAGGGAGGCCTACAGGCAGATGGTTGACAATGAAATCGACTCGGCGATACCGGAACTGCTGCAGGTGTCCAGGGACATCAAGACGGTCAAAAGGACCGTATTGGAGAACTTCAAGGCCATACTTGAAATGAAATCCGAAATCCTCCACCTGACGAAGGACGACCAGAGGTCGCACACCTTCACCAACTCCGAAGGGAACAAAAGGATAACCCTCGGGGTCTACACCACGGACGGCTACAGGGACACTGCCGAGGACGGGGTACGTATAGTGCGCGAATACATCGAGTCGCTCGCCGGGGACGACAGGACCCGTTCCCTGGTGTCCATGGTAATGAAGCTGCTGTCCCGCGACAACAAGGGCACGCTGAAGGCTTCGCGCATCCTCCAGCTGCGCAAAATAGCCGAAGAAAACGGAGACCCGCGTTTCATCGAGGGCGTGCGCATCATAGAGGAGGCATACCAGCCCGCCGTTTCAAAGACCTACATCAAGGCGGAAATAAAGGGCGACAACAACGAGTGGGTCTGCATCCCGCTCGGCATGACGGAGGCGTAGCCATGTCACGGGGGCGCTCGCGAAGACTGCTGGAACGCCGCGACCGCATGGTCGCGGTAAGGTTCCACTACTGGACGGAACAGCAACGTCTCCGGACGGACGATGCCATAAGGCAGTTGGCGGAAAACGAGTTCTTTCTGAGCGAGAGCACCATATTGCAGATTCTTAAAAAGATGTCCCGCACAGGCGTTCCCGTGAAGATACGCCGTCCCCGTTGCCCGAAGATCACGGCGGAACAGCTGGCGTTGTTCACACGGGAACTGTCAGGGAAAGAGGATGTCTGACATAGGCGGAATATATTGAAAATGGACGGAACCTTCACGGCATCCGTCCATTTTCAATTGTTATCCTGACTGACGATCCGGGAATTGCCGCCGTGTCCGGCCGCAGCATTTCCGTGACCTCGGCCGTGTATGAGGCCTCGTACACCTTGATTCCATGATTGTAGGTGTAAAACCTGCTTGAAACGCGCACGAGCCCGGTAGTCCAGCTTTCGGCCCGGAACCCCTGCACGAGCGAGTGCAGCCTGCGCCTCAGCACTTCCCGTTCCTCAATCCTCCTGACAGTCCCGGACGATGCGTGCGTGTCGTCGTAGCAGTCGACGAGGAGCCGTACCCTGACCGTGGCCAGGCCTTTCTGCGAAAGCCCCTTGATGTTGTCCCATGAGGTGTCGGGGGCATCCACGAGTACGGACGGGAACACGAGGGGGTATGTGTCCCGGTTTTCATCGTCTATCATCTCGAGCTGTCCGTAATCCTCATCGACGAGTTCCACGCCTTTCATGTTTTCGGACAGATGCCGTATCAGCGGCATTAGCAATGTCTCTTCCATATTCCAATCATTTTATGTTGTCGATAATCCTTTGCAGCGCCTTCATGGTTTCGGCCTCTACGGCCTTTCCCACTTCCGGGGATTCCCCCATGAATTTCCTTTGCGGTATTTTTATCTTGCTGCCTGTCCTCTTCAAGGCCATGTTGCGCCAGAAAGCGGCTTCCCCGCGTATGGAATCGGCCTTCCTGCTCCGCGACGGCCTGCCGCTTTTCAGCACCGGGACATCCCCTGCGGCCTCGTAATGCTTCGCCCAGAAGAACTTCTTCATCCTGGCGGTCACGGCGATGTCCGCCCCATCGTTGTGCGTTCCGGCATAATGGGCGGTGTTGCGGATTGCCACGCGCCCGGTACCTGGGATGTAGTCGGTCGAATCCCTCAGGTGGTTGGTACCGGACAGCAGCGGCCCGTACCGCCCCGTGGCTCCCCTGAAGCCTGCTTTCGACCTTATCGGCGTTTTCCACGGCTTGCCGTAGAATCCGCCCCGGTTGAAATTGTCCCTGATCCCGTTCACGACCGCCCTGCCGACACGCACCGGGAGTTCCCTGTCGCGCACGCGTTCAAGTTTCTTCAGCAGCAGGTTTATTGATTTCTCAAGTTCCGGTGACATTTTTTATGATATTTTTTGTTTTGTAAAAAACTTTTAATATATTCGCGCTATAAAATGATTCTTATACGATGCCGCCATCAGGTAGGCGGAAGGGTTTAAAACCCCTTATATTGTAAGGTTCGAGTCCTTACCGTATGAGAATCATTTTATTTTTATAAGTTCAATCATTTTCAAGGTACTTTTATCTATGATTCCGGCTGTGACGAATGAATTCACAGTGATTCTTTGTCCGTCCGCTTTTATTTTCTCGTTTATTCTGAACACGTATTTGTTCGTGATACCGTCCACTGTCTCCACGTACCACAGGCCTTTCTGCTTCTCGTCCCAATACACTTCCAGCCTGCCAAGGTCGGAAAGGGCATCGGCCAAATGATCCGGATTGACAGTCTTCCCTTTGTCTGTCTTATTCTCGCGAATGGCATGTTTTATCCTATGGTCGGTCACGAAGATTTCGTCCGATACCGGGGTTATCCCACGTTTTTCAATGAAACGCAGCACGGACCTGTCGAGATTCCCTATCTTGACGGCCTGTCCGGTCGGGAATGTCTCCTTGACCTGTACGATGATTCCCTTGATTTGCTTTTTAAGCGCCATGGTTTCCGCGGCCTTTTCCGCGCCAGGGTAAGCCTTGGTATAATAAGGGTGCGAATCCGAGAACAGTTTGCCGTCCGTTGCGGGGTTGTTGTCAAGGCCGGGCTGCGCCTTGACGGGGTAGAACTTGCGGATCACGGAATCGTCTGCCGGTTCGTCCGTCTGCCGCAATGAACACTTGCAGTTCCACCTGTCGCCCGGACGGTGGTCGTTCCAGAACGGATGGTTCACGGGCAGGGTGAGCCGGGCTTCCCAGTACTGGCGGTGCAGCGGGTCCTGGTTCGGCGAGGTCGTGGGCATCCATCGTACATTCGGGAACACGTCCGCCTCGTCCTCGAAGTGCCTCCAGTCGGCGGCGCGGTGCGCCCTGATGACGGCCGTGTCGTACTCGGTCCGGAGCCAGCTTCCGCAATAGTGCGACGTCATGCCCCGGACGTCGCGCACCCACCGGTCGAAGCTTTTCAGGTTGCCGTCCCCGTCCAGCAGCCTCGATGCCAGGTCGTTCTGCATCCTGTGCGTGCGGAACGCCGAGAACACGGCGTTGTTCCGTCTGATTTCGTCAAGGAACATGTCGTCGGCGGCCTTCCCGGACTCGGCAAGCCCCTCGGCCGCCGCCTTGTCGAACAGCCTCAGGGTCTCCTCGAAGATGTCCCGCTGTATGCGGCTGCGCACATCCATGCCGGACCATATCTCCCTGAGCCCTTTGGCCAGTGCTTCGGGACTGAACGATATTTCCTGCCGGGCATCGCCGTACAGTCCGCCGCAAGATTCGCACCTGTGGCCGTAAAGGGAGTCGATCAGTACTTCAAGGGAGCCCCGTCCTGCGGGGCCGCGGCGAAAAAACCCTTGAGCCTGTCAATGAATTTTCCTTCACCCCCGTTCCCTTTAACGCCGCCGTCCTTCAGCCGCTTCTCCAACAGTGCGGCGCGTTCGGCCTTGAGGCGTTTTTCCTCCTCCATGTCCGCCTTGCGCTTCTCGTAGTCTTCAGGCTTGTCAATGTCGAAGGTCTCGTACAGATAGCCGTCGGATATCGGCAGGCCCATTGCGGAAAGTTTCTCCACGACGTTGATTTGTACGGTCTTGTCTATTTTTTTCTTTTCGACATAGCAGAACTCCCCTCCGGCCACATCCACCCCGAGGGAGGCGAAGATGTCCGCCATGTCGTAATTAAGGACGTCGAGTATGAAATCCCTGTCGTCCTCCTTGAGCTGGTCTTCCTCCTCCTTGTGCACGGTGCCGAGCGCCTGTGTCCCGGTCGATTTGGCATCGGTCGTCAGCGTGTTGCCGAGGACCGCTATGGATATCTCGGTGTTGCACATGTTCGCGAAACGCTCGTACAGGTCCACCGTGCCGGATTTGTTCGAGGATTCAATGAGGTTCAGGGTGCTGTTGTCGGGATGTATGTACACCGCGTTCGCGCCCTGACTTCTGGCATCCTTCAACAGCCTCAGCCTCGCTTCCTCGTCCCCGGCGTTGTAGGTGTATTCGCGTATGGGCATTCCGAACACCTGGCAGAACTCGGCCCAGTCTCCCATGTTCCCCCTCTTGTACAGCACCATCGGTGCTATCTTTGCGAGCATCCCGAGTTCCCTGTCGCCCTCGGACACGTACAGGACATCGGAGAATTCCCCGACCGGCACCCCGGACGTGTCGGACTCGTAGCGCAGCACCTCCCTTTTCACCGGGTCGAAATGCTTGCGGTCTATGAGGTCGTAGTCTATCCATCCCCTGCCGTCCCTGCGGAACTGCACGAGGGTGAACCCCCAGAATTTGGACCACATCAGGTCTTTCACGAAACGCCTGAACCACGGCGAGCGGAGATGCGCGTTCACGCCGTCGTCCGGCTTCCCGTCCCTGCGGAACTCTATCGGCATCCGGGACACGCCGGCAAGCCTTTTGTTGATCACCCCCGTCAGGTGCAGGTCGAGCAGGACGGAGGCGTATATGTCGTAAAGCCTCGAACGGCTGTACAAGTCTATGGCCGTGGCGGATGACAGCGACGACATGTACGACTGCATGTCGAAATGGAATATTTCGGGGGACTGGAGCACGATGTCCAGCCTCGTCCTTTCCTCCGAGAGCTGCGTTACGCCCCCGGAAGTTATCTTGCGCCCTTTTGCCGGGCGGCCTTTTTTCCTGTATTCATTCATGGTATGTCTGGTGTTTGAACGCTGTTTGAACGGTTAAAAATGCGTTTCCCTTAACGGGTTGCCCGTTATCTGCCACGGGCTGTTGGCCGACTGTGTGTAGTCCGGAAGCCTGGGCGCGCCGTCGATGGTGATGTCCCCGCGCGATACGGCCTTCAGCCATTCCACCGCCCTGTCGTAACGGTCCTTCCGGACCTGCGACATCTTGTACGGGTTGTGGATGCAGAAGAGATGGTACACCGCGATGTCCACGGCCATCATCAGCACCAGCTGGTGCCGCCCCTCCCCGGTCTGCGAGAAAATCTTGTCGCAGTCGTAGAATTTTCCGAGGTACGAGCGCATCTCCATTACCGCCCGGTCCTCGCACACTTCTATTATTGCCCCGTCCGAAGCGGCATCGCCGCGGAGGAGCGAATCGAGTATGTCCCTGTGTATCGAGGCGTCGTAATCCCTCAATGTTATAAAATTATAGTTTTCCATTTCACATCCTTTTTGATTTGTCCCTGAACGATGAAAACGGCATGGTGTCTATTGCCGAAGAAGCCTCCAGCATCTTGTCGTCTATGATTTTCACTGCTCCTTCGATGCAGTCCGGGCCGTCGGCGTTGTAGGGCAGCGACATTTCGAAAAGGCCGAACTGGTCATGCAGTTCCGCCATGTGGGGATTGTCCCTCTCCTCCTCGTTGAATACCAGCGAGCCGTTCCTGTCAAGGGGTTCGAGTTTCGCCTCTATCCTCGCGGCCTTGTCGATTTTGGCACGGTTGTCGGGGCTGATGAACAGGCTGTCGTGCCTTTTCCCGTTCGCCTGCCGGATCAGCGGTTTGAACACCTGCTCGAAGAAAGGGTCCTGGAGGCTGTTGTTTTCCTGGTAGAGATAGACCGCCGTCCTCCCTCCCACGTAATCCCTGAGCTCGTAGAACCACCCTATGTAGTTCGCGTTCGTCTCCCTTGCGAGGAAGCCCTTTATCACGTAGTATTTCCCGCCAATCTTGCCCACGAGCCATGCGGCCTTCATCGAATCGCTCTTGTCCTTCCTGTTCGAATAGGCCGGATCGCCGTAAACCACGAGGAACTTGAACTTTTTGAGAGCGGGCACCTTGCCGTAAGGCAGGTTCTTGAATATCTTCCCCTCGCTTACCGGGTTGTTCATGTATTCGCCCTGGAACGCCTTTTTCGATATCGACATCCTTATCCTGTCTATTTTCTCAGGGGTGTTCTTTTCCGGCCACGTGCTGTTCCCGTCCCTGTCCACGATGTTCACGATGTCCCAGTGGTCGGCCATCTTTCCGGCGCGGGCCACGCACGTGTCCTTGGCTATGATGTTCCCGCAGAATATCACCAGTGTCGGCTTGCTGACTGAACGGGTCGGGTACAGGGCCTTTTCGAACCAGTCCCATTTCTTGTCCAACGTCACAGTGTTCCGGCAGTCCTCGTCTGTATCGAAATCGTCCACTATGATAGCATCAGGGCGGACGGACTCGTTGCGCATGCCTCGCGGGGCGTTCCCGGCGCCTATCGCATAAAAAGCGGCGCCGTTCCTCAGTTTGAAGGCTGTCGATGTCCAGCTTCCGGGAACGGCCGTTTCCCCGTAGAATTGCTTCAGCCTTCCGTTGGCTTCGAAATTGGCCTTGTACGGCGCAAGCAGTTTTTCCGCCGACGTCTCGGTGGCCGAAGCGAGGATGAAGTTCCTTTTCCTCCCGGTCAGCGCGAGGAACATGGCGCAGAAC
Organism: Muribaculum sp. An289; assembly: GCF_002159555.1. GTDB lineage: Bacteria > Bacteroidota > Bacteroidia > Bacteroidales > UBA932 > Merdivivens > Merdivivens faecigallinarum. Next base: position 206,288 of record NZ_NFIV01000001.1, on the reverse strand, counting down.
ATCACCACGGTGCTTTTCGCGAGTTCGCGCGACCAACTGAGCACCTCGTACCATTCGTCATTGGACAGGATGCGCCTTATCGCCCTTTTATGGAATTCCGCGAACGGATACCTGGCGTATACGGGGAAGAAATACGTTATCCATTCAAGCGGGTGCGCTTCGAGCCATGCGAGTTTCCGTCTTTTTGCGGCCTCGTCAAGCCCGTTTTCCACAGGAGTGCTGTTTCGGATGCCTTCAAGGTATGCCTCCCACTCTTTGATCTTTAATTTTTCCTCGGCTGTCATGGATTCCATTTTTTATGGATGAATAACTTCTCTATTGTCATCTTACCCCCCCCCATGCGCTGGTAATGAGCATGTTTTGCTTATCGAGCCTATTTCGGTGAAATCATCGGGCATCGAATATTCGGACACGAATGCGGGGCAGGGAAGCTCACGGAGCCAGTCGTAAAACCGGCAGTGGTCGAATTCCATCCCATAGCCATCGGTCCCCGAATAAGGGGGATCGCAATATACCACGCTGTCTTTCTCAAAGGCGATATCCGCATAATCGAGCCCGGTAACCGTGATTTCCACCGGCGGAACCCCGGAAACCTGCAGGCGCTTCAAACGCTGCACGGGATCCAACTTGGGCAAAGGCCCGGGAGTTTTCATCAGTTTTTTGTAGCACTCGAAGCGCCGTTCCCATGAAGGGTTCAGCACCATGTCGCATGCCACATATCTTATTTCTTCGATATCCTTCCCCCACAGGTAATTCCTGCAGTTGTTCCCGAAACTCCAGCATGCCGCCACGTATGGGTCGGTGTTTTTCATGCGGTGGAATTCCTCCCTGGTGACGGCAGCCGCGCCGTCCTTGAACTTGCCACGTACGGCATCGACGAACATGCGGGGATATTGTTCCTGGATGTCGTTCAAATGGAACGACTTGAATTTTCCGGAAAGCATTGCCGCATGGGCGACCGCACACCCTCCGGCGAAGACATCGTAAAAATGCTCCGCCTCTGGGAAATGGGACACCACCCATCCGGCAATTTTGTTCTTCGAGCCTTTGTATGGTATTCCGTATGCCATGGTCAGTTTATCGCATCCTTGATGAAGGCATCCCATAGGGAGGCCACTTGTTTCCCCATATCGATGTCCGTCTTGCGGACCCATTCGCAGAAGCGTATGCCGACCGACACCATGTCGGCAAGTCCGGCCTCGCGTTCCATCTTGTCGATGGCCGCCGCGAGCTTCGCAAGCACGTCTGCCTCCTTGGCATTGGCAAAGCGTTGCCCGGCCTCGCGTTGCAATATGCCGGAATTGATTTCGTCAATCTGGCGGTACATGTTCTTGAGTATCTGTTCGCGGGTTATGGTCATGCCCGCCTTGAGCTCGTCCCACCCTTCCGACTTGGCCCAGCGGCCCACGGTCTGCCTCGTCGTGCCCACCTTGGAGGCAATCTCCTCAAGGGTGTACGAGCCGAGGAGGTATATTTCCCTCGCAAGGGACTTCTTCTGTTCATTTTTCAATGGCGCCATCGCTTTTTTTTATTGCAAATATCACCCGTTGCGGGCGGTGCGTGAAATTCTGTTTTTATCACACTGCGAAAATCGGAGTGTGATACTTCAAAAATCGAAGTGTCATTAAATCAAGTTTTTGACGGTTTGCGGCAATCGGTCATCTTTGCACAAACATTTCAAGGATGGAAAGGAAATTTTTCAATGTCATACCGGGACCAGGCAGAGGGAGCGCCTGCATACTGCTCTACGGACCTATCGGGACACACGAGAGGGTCGACGCCTCCGACGTGGTGGCGGAACTGCTGTCGCTGCAGGAACAGTACGGAAGCATAGACGTGCGCATAAACAGCTACGGAGGGGAGGTCTTTTCCGGCATCGCTATCTGCAACGCCCTGAGGAATTCCGCTTCTGAAATCAACATATACGTGGACGGCATAGCGGCTTCAATAGCTTCCGTCATAGCCTTGTGCGGGAAACCGCTGCACATGTCCCGCTTCGCCCGCCTCATGTTGCACCAGGTGTCCGGGGGCGCATACGGCACATCGGAGGAGATACGCCGCGCGGCCCAGGAGGCCGAACAGGCGCAGGTCATACTTGCACAGATCATAGCCGGGAAGTGCAAGATGGACGTGCAGGACGTAATATCACGGTATTTTTCAGGCGGCGACCATTGGATAAACGCGCAGGAAGCGTTGGAGATGGGCCTGGCCGATTCCATATATGACATGGAAGGGGCCGACCGCAATGACAATCCTTCCGCGGAGGAAATTTACGAATTAACCAACAGCCTGGCTGACAGGCGTGCAAAATATGATAAAGACATGGGACTTTTAGAAGAAATCAGGAAAAGGCCGTCATTCAAGAATGTCGCAAACGACGACGAAGTCATGCGGCGCGTGGCGGAACTGGAAAACGATGCGGCCAAGGTGCCGGCATTGCAGGCACGGGTGGACACGCTCGAAAAGGAACGCGACGAGGCCGCAGAGGCCGCAAGGAAGGCGTTCGTAGACTCGGCCGTGGCGGACGGCAGGATAACGCAGGAGCAGACAGCAACGTTCATGGCCCTCATGAAATCAGACGAGGCGAATGCGAGAAAACTCATTGACTCGTTACCTAAAAAGAAGGGGCGCATAAACGACTTTATCGGTAGCGGCTCTGACAGGTCCGCGGAACTTGCGGGGATGACCTGGGACGAAATCGACAAGGCCGGAAGGCTCGCGGAGCTCAAGGAGAACCATCCCGAACTTTATGACAGGAAGTTCAAGGAGACTTTCAGTAAATGACAACCAAATAAAACAGTACAGATATGGCTATACAGAAAGAAATCTGGTTAAGGACGATAGTCGAAAACCTTTTCGCCGACGACACCTTCGCGGCGAAGGCCGTCAACGACGACCAGTACGTGAACGAGGGCAAGAAAGTACACATACCCAACGCCGGCGCGCCTTCCAAAGTGCAGAAAAACAGGAGTACTGTTCCGGCAACGGTGTCAAAGAGGACGGACACGGATGTAGAATACGCATTGGACGAGTTCACCACGGACCCGGTACACATCCCTTATGCCGAGACCATAGAGCTGTCGTATGACAAGCGCAATTCGGTGATATCGCAGGACAGGGCTCAACTGTTCGAAGTGGCAAGGCAGAACCTGCTATATAGATGGGCCCCCGATTCGAACCACATGGTGCCTACGACGGGAAAGAGCGTGGCAGCACACACCGCTTTGGCTACAGGAAACAGGAAGGGCCTGTCCAAGGCCGACGTGCTGACCCTGATGACACAGTTCGACAAGGACAACATACCGCAGCGCGGAAGGTACCTTCTCCTTGACGCGCAGATGTACGCGCAGCTGCTCTCGGACATGACCGAGACGGATGCCATAGGCTTCTTCCAGGCGGCGGACGTCAAACGCGGCATAGTGGGAGGCCTGTACGGCTTCGAGGTCATGAAAAGAAGCCAGGTGCTCCGGTATAACTCCTCCAACGCCCTGCTTGAATTCGACAAGGCCGGTGCGGCCGCCGACAATGCGGCGGGACTCGCCTGGTACGAAGCTTCCGTGTCGCGCGCACTCGGCGAAGTGAAGATGTTCGATTCAATGGACAACCCTCTCTATTACGGGGACATATACAGTTTCCTTGTTAGGTGCGGCGGAGCGATACGCCGAAACGACAAGAAAGGAGTATATGCGTTGGTTCAGTCGGCAGTGTCGGCAGGCTAATCACTAAAAAAACAAAAGCCATGGCACTGCCAAAGATAACGATAGAATACCTTAACGGCCAGCTCGGGACCGTGCCTGAATCACAGGACGGCCTTCTCGCCCTTGCCGTGATAGGGGCTACGGCGGCCGGCGCAACTTTCGCACTCGGCAATCCGTACACGATATACCGTCCGCAGTCGCTCGACGGGCTCGGCGTGACACAGGAAAACAATGCGCGCCTGCATTCGCTCGTGTCGCAGTTCTATTCCACGGCCGACGAAGGCACGAAGCTCGTGGTCGTCGGCTATCCGTCCACGGATACCATGTCCGGGCTTTGCGACAAGACTTCCGGCAAGCTCCGTACCCTATTGCAAGCCCAGAAAGGGGAGCTCAGGGGGATAGTGCTCGCTTCGGCGGTCGAAGCGGAGGAAGGTGCTGAAGGCCTTGATGCGGACGTGTTTTCCGCATTGCCCAAGGCGCAGGAGCTTGCCGATTATTCGGCCTCGGAACTGTACGCCCCGATATTCGTGGCGCTTGAGGGGAAGGGGTTCACCGATGCCGCGGACCTCAAGGACCTGAGCGACCTCGGATACAACAGGTGCTGCGTGGTCATAGGGGGCACGTCCGACGACGGGGACGGAGCGGCGATGGGCATATTCGCCGGCAAGGTCGCATCCGTACCCGTGCATCGGAACATAGGCCGCGTTGCCGACGGGGCGCTATACCCTGAAAAGATGTATGTCGGCGGCAAGCCGGTCGACGAGTGCGTTGACGACATAACCGCCATATACGACAAGGGCTACATCTGTCCGCGCACGTATGTGGGACGTACCGGATATTTCTTCACCGACGACAGGATGGCGTGCGATCCTACGGACGACTATGCGCACCTCACGAACAGGCGCACCATCGATAAGGCCGCAAGGATAGCGTATTCGACGTTGCTCGACTACTTGCTCGGGGAGATCGATACCAACGAAGACGGCACCATGCAGCAGGGTGTCATCAAAAGCTGGCAGGCAGAGGTGGAAGGCGCAATCGACACACAGATGACCTCGGCAGGGGAACTGAGCGGGACGGACGGGTCGGGATGCAAATGCAGCATAGACCCTTCGCAGAACGTCGTATCCACTTCGAGAATAAACGTAACGCTGAAAGTGAGGCCCTACGGATACGCACGTTTCATCAACGTGTCGATAGGATTTTTATTGTCTTCATCAAACTAAAGTTGTATGTTCAATTCAAGGGAATACGAATGGGCTGACGTATCAGTCATCATGGCAGGGCGCGACGTAACCGGCATACGCGCCGTGAAATACTCTCCCTCGCAGGAGAAGGAGCCGCTTTATGCGAAGGGTAACAAGCCGCACGGCATACAGCGGGGCAACAAGTCGTACTCAGGGACCATCACCCTGCTGCAATCGGAGCTCGAAGCCCTGGAGACGGCCGCAGGCGGTGATGCGCTCGACATATCTTTCAACGTCGTCGTAGCCTATGGGAACCCCCTGAGGGGCGATGTCATAAAGACGGACCTCCTCGTCGGGGTCGAAATCACCGAGATTCCGAAAGGGATGGCGCAGAACGACAAATTCATGGAAATAGAGATTCCAATCATAATGATGGATGTCAAAAGGAATTACATTTAAAATTACGGACATGTTCGAATACACAAAGGAACAACTTTCAAAATGGAAGGAAAAGCACGGGATGCTTTTCGAAATCAAGGTGGAAGACAAATTGGCAATAGTCAGGAAGCCGGGCCGCAAGGACCTGTCCTTCGCCACGGCCGGCAGTTCGCAGGGCAAGGATGCTCTCAAATTCGCGGAAATCCTGCTGCGGCAATGCTGGGTGGACGGAGACAAGGAGATAATGGACGACGATGAATACTTCCTCGGAGCAGTCCCTACGCTCGAGGCGCTTGCGGAAACGAAGAAGGCGGAAATAAAAAAGCTGTAGAGCTGGCCGACGGCTCGCCGGGGGCGGATTTCATCGGATATTCCGACACGTTGCTCAGGTATTACCTGCACGTGGATCCGGACACCTTGTCGGACCAGCAATGGGCGACGATGCTGGCGCAACTTGGAGACATCAGGCAAAGGGAATCAGGTAAAAGGAAATGAACAAGGTCCTGCAATTCATAATAAACTTTTCCGCGAAAGGCGGCAACGCCGTGGCGGCACAGGCGGCAGCCCTCCAGCAGAGGCTCGATGCCGCGGATTCGTCCGCGGCACGCCTCGCATCAAGCGTGGGCGGACGGCTGAAGTCCGCTTTCATGTCGCTGCCAGGTGCGGAATTCATCACCAACCCGATAGTGGCGATGACTGCAGGAATAGGCACGGTGGCCAAGCTCGGCATGGAGGCCGACATGACAGCCACTTCGTTCGGGGTACTTGTAGGCTCGGAAGAGAAATCGGCATCGATGCTCGAGAAACTCAACAAATACGCGGACGATACCATCTGGGGCCGTAAGGAGATACTCGAAGCCTCGAAGACCATGCTCGGCTACAGCGTATCGGCGGACACGGTCGTCTCGGACCTTCAAAGGCTCGGCGACATAGCCATGGGCGACAAGCAGAGGCTACAGTCGCTCGCGCTCGTATTCGGGCAGGTGGCATCGGCCGGGAAGCTGCAAGGCCAGGACCTGTTGCAGCTCATCAATGCGGGATACAACCCGCTCCAGGATATCGCCGAACTCACAGGGAAGACCATGGCCGAAGTAAGGGAGGAGATGTCAAAGGGGACCATATCCTACGAGATTTTCAGGCAGGCAATAATCAAGGCCACCTCGGCGGGAGGACGGTTCAACGGCATGACGGACAAACTTGCCCAAACCTCGGGAGGGGCGTTCCAGCAAATGCTGGGCGTGGCCTCAAAAGTACTGCTCGAAATCTACAAGATAATGAAACCTCTCCTGATCCCGGCATTCAACGCGTTGTCTTCGATAATGGAAAAAGTCCTGATTCCTGTCGTACAGGGCATTGCGGCCGCCTTCAACTGGCTTTTCAACCTTTTCAGGGAAGGAAATCCCGTCGTCCTGGCCGCTGCGGCCGCAATCGGAGCATATACCGTGGCGATGGCAATCAATACGACCGTCCTGAAAGGATGGAAGATAGCGGAACTTGCGCATTATGCGGCGTTGCTGCTCGTCGAGAAGGCCCAATGGCTCGTCAACGCAGCAATGACAGCAAACCCGATAGGACTCATAATAGCCGGAATAGCGGCTCTTGTCACTGCCGTTATCGTGTGCTGGAACAAGTTCGCCGGATTCCGTGCCGTCATACTCACCGTATGGGACACGATAAAGGGTTTCGCCCTTTTGATCAAAGACGTCGTGGTCGGCAACATCATGTCGCTGCTCAATGCCATAGGCAAGGTCGGCGAGGCCATCGGGAAGCTCTTCCGAGGCGATTTCGACGGGGCGTGGCAGTCTGTCAAGGATGCAGGCAAGGCGTTCATCGACACAGAAGGAAAGGCGAGGAACATTCAACAGGCCAAAGAGCTTTTCGGAGGCATATCCGGCAACTACCAGTCCCGGCTTGCGCAGGAACGCGCCAAGCAGGCGGCCAAGGATGCCATCGAGGAGCCCGAGGCGGCGGCAGGTGTAGCCGATGATTTCATCGGCCCCGCATTGGATGCTTCGGCGGCAAGCACCTCTCCAGGGAAAGTAGCGAACGACATAACGACCGGGGGAACGCGCAACACGCAGATAACACTGAACATAGGGAAGTTTTTCGACAATATCAATGTGACAAACGAGCACGGGGTCGGTATGAACGAATTGAGCAGGATAATAATTGAATCAATAAACAGATCGCTTGAAATAGCGACAAGCGCGGCAAGATGATTACGAAGTTCATATTGGGCAACATACTTTCAAGGGTGCTTCCGGGAAAGCTCCCTCCGTATTTCCTGTTCGACGACACCGCCGTGGCCGACATTCCGCCGGACCGGTTCACGGACATCGAGTCGATGGACTACGGCGAGCTCGAAGAGCTCGTAAAGACAAACGCAATCGGCGTGCCGATGGTGTTCCCACTACAGCTCAGGATGCAAGGCAAGGACTGGTGGACATTGCCGCTGGAACCGCTGATTACCATCAACGGCACAAACGTCATCACTAAGAAGCAGGTTTCAAAAGGCAAGGTGCGCGGATCGATAAAGGAGAGATGGACACAAGGGGACTACCAGCTGAGCATCGAAGGCATACTCACTGATTTTTCCGGCAATGATTACCCGTATGACGACGTAAGAAGGCTGAAGGAACACTGCGAAGCTGCATCGGTCGAAGTCGCATGCCCGCTTTTCGAGGTCTTCTCGATCAACAGGATGGTGATAGAGGATTATTCCTTCCCCTTCACTTCGGGACGTCATAACCAGGCGTACAGGATTGCCGCCAGTTCCGACGACATATACAGGCTGCTTTTGAAAAAGGACGATTTAAAACAGTTATGAGAGATGTTCACGTTGCTTTATGACATAGAAATAGGCGATTACAAGGTCGGTATGATGGAAAAGGTCGAGATACACAGCTCAGTTGAGCTGCTGGCCGATACGGCGGTCATCACCCTTCCTGGCACTCAATACAATTCCGCATTGGATGTCGAAGGCAAGATAAAACGCGGCGACAGGGTGTCCATCCGTCTCGGCTACGGGGAAACAGGGCTCGCGGAGGAATTCTCCGGATGGGTGCAGCGCATCGGTACGGACAACGGCGCAATCACGGTCGAATGCGAGGACGACCTTTTCAAACTGCGTGTCCCGCTTGCCGACAGGGAAATGAAAAACGTCCGTCTGTCCGACCTGCTCAAGGGCGTGCTGGAGGAAACGGGCGGGGGATATTCACTCGAATGCAGCTACTCGTGGACATACGACAAATTCGTTGTCAGCACGGCCACGGCATACGACGTATTGAAAAAGATACAGGAGGAATGCGGGGCCGACGTCTATTTGAAAGGGAAAACCCTGCATGTGCATGCTCCAGGGGAAAAGGTCGGCAAGGACGTGCTGTATGATTTCTCCCTGAACGTGCAGGATTGCAATCTCGAATACAGGAACGCCGATGAGAGGAAAGTGCGGGTAGTGGTCAAGGCTTTGCTTCCCGACGGCTCCGTAAAGGAAATGGAGATAGGCAGCACCGGAGGCGACAAGGTCGAGGTCAGGGCTGCGGCTTCCGATGACGAATCGATGCGGCTGCGTGGCGAAAGCGAGCATAAGCGCCTGTCGTTCGACGGCTACGACGGGGACATAACCACGTGGCTCGTGCCGCATGTGGCCGCAGGGGACGGTGCGGTACTGCACGACAGGGACTATGGATACAAGGATGGAAAATATTTCGTCACTTCTGTCGATACCGAGTTCGGCAGCGGCGGCGCTACAAGGAAGGTGACACTCGGATTCCGTTTAAGTTAAGGTAGAAAACATGGACAACAACAGAAGACTGCTCGAAAACCTGAAAAAGGTCATGGCGCCGATGTCAATCACGCTATACCAGGGCATAGTCACCTCCGTAGACGAAGACGGCCCCACATGCTCCTGCCGTTTCGGCAGTACCGAGGTATCCGGCATACGTCTGCGGGCATCGCTGTCCGAACGGGACAGGCAGGCCCTCATCATTCCCCGCATAGGCAGCGCGGTCATAGTCGGAAGCCTGTCGGGCGACCTTTCCTCGCTCGCAGTACTGCAGGTGGACGAAGTGGAGCGCATAGAGATGAACGGCGGGGGACTCGGAGGGCTGATCAACATCGCAACGCTCACCGAAAAACTGAACGCCCTCGTAGATGCCTTCAACAGGCATACGCACCAGGTTTCCACTACCGGAACCGCCGCATCGCAGACCGGCACGGCGGCCGCGACGGCAGGCAAGGCGGACCGGTTCGACAAGGACGACTATGAGGACACAAACATCAGACATTGAGGAAATGAACGGGATACGGCTGTCGGAGTACGACATCGACATACATGTAATGAAAGACGGTTACGGGAAAATAGCCTCCGGCTTTGTCATCGGGGACATCCTGTCGCAGAACCAGGCACTCATACTGCAAACGCACAAGGGCGAGTGGAAGGAAGACCCGTCGATAGGGGTTGGCATCAGCGACATGCTCCTTGACGAGAACCTCGAACTGTGGAAGCGCGAGATTCGGGAACAGATGGAACTTGACGGACAGACCGTCACCGGCGTGGCAATTACGTACAAAGGCATAACGATAGAAGCGAGCTATGAATAAGACAATAGTTACCATCATAATTGTTTTTGTTTGCATGGGACTGCACTCCTGCGGCGCACATAAGAACATTTCGTCGTCCCAGGAGGCCCGGTCCCGGACACTTGCGTTGCAGGAGGATTCCACCATGCTGCAGCGAGAAATAAGGCGCATCATGGACGATTACGCCTCAGAGGCTTTTGCGCTCATGAAGTCGCGCGACATCATATTCAGAAAGGAAAAATATTCCGAACCCGACAGTAGCGGAAGCCAGCATGTGACTGAAAGGATACAGGCTGAAATAAAGACGGAGGAGACGGGGGCCTACGGCTCAATGTCTGCAAAGTCCGGGACGGTTTCGGAAAGGACGGACAGCCTGTCCGGACGTACGTCGGCCACGGACGAAACGGTGTCCGAGGAGTCATCCATGGATGCGAGCAGGGAGCCTGCGACAGGCGGCGGACTGACATGGATCCTGATTGCGTGTGCCGCAACGGCCGCCGCAATGGCGATAATATTAAAACGGTCAGGAAGATGAAGACGAAAGTGATGCCGAGACAGACGTTGGCCGACATGGCGATGCAGGTGTACGGGGACATACGGGCAATCGTCACATTGGCGGATGCGAACAATCTGCCGCTAACGCATGACGTCCCTGCCGGGACGATGCTGGAATGTCCGGAAACGGTTTTCGACAAATACATGCAGGAATACGTGAGAAATCAAAAGGTTTCGCCCGCTACGGCGACAGAGGACAACTTATAACACATAATCATGGCACGAAGCATCAGTGAAATAAAAAGGGAAATGACGGACATGTTCATTTCCGATCCGTACATAAGGGAAAAGTACGGGATTGAAGGGGACGGGGCTTTCGATGACGTCTTTTCGAAAGTAAGTGTCGAGAACATACTGTTCTTCATCGTCGCTTCAACCATATATGTGCTCGAATCGATGTTCGATGCATTGAGGTCCGAAGTGGACGAAAAGTCGAGGACCGCGGTCGTGGCATCGCTGCCGTGGTATTATTCCATTTGCCTTGAATACCAGCACGGGGACGAACTCGTATACGACGACACCACAAAAACCTACCGTTACCCTGACGAGGACGATTCGAAAAGGGTGGTGAAATTCGCCGCATGCAGCGACCGCGGAGGGGGCGTGCTGATCCTGGTCTCGGGCATGGACGGTGAAGGAAAACCGGAAGCGCTTTCTTCCGACATCCTGGACGCATTCAAGGAGTACATCAGAAGGCGCAAACCGGCAGGGGTGCTGGTCGATGTGTTCAGCTATGACCCCGACTGCATCAGCATGTCATTGTATGTGCAATACGACCCTCTCATGCTGGAGACGGACGGAAAGAGGATAAGCGGCACGGATTATCCGGTGGAAACCGCGATAGAGGGATATCTGTCCTCCATCAAGTACGGCGGCACTTTCAACAAGACAAAACTCGTGGATGCCGTACAGTCCGCCGATGGAGTGGTGGACGTACTGCTGCAGGACGTCGCCGTGAGGCCGGCCGCATCGGCATCTTATGTGTCGATATCGGGGAACAACTATACCGCCGTCGGAGGGGCGTTCAAAACTGAAAAACTGAGGGAGGGAATCACGTATGTATTACAACTTTGATACGTCAAAGCTCGCAAGGTGGCTGCTTCCGCCGATATTGAGGAGGAAGGGCCTGCTGGCGCTCATTGATGCGCTCGCAATGCCGCTGTCCTCACTGTCTGACAGGATGTCCTCCTATGCGGACGGCACGCTTCGCAAACTGAGCTACAACGCGTTCACGAACTATCTCGAACGGTTCCTGAACGAATTGTTCGGAGGCGGAATATACATAACGGATTATGCCGACGAGGATTTTTTCTACATGTCGTACAAAGACGAGACATTGGACACGGTCTATGTCGGAATATCAGGAGAAGAAGGATACGACCCTCCGGTGTATTTGTCTTCAGAACAACCTGACAGGATATCTGGAGGATTCATAGTAAATATCCCGGAATCCCTTTCGGGAAAAACAGGAGACATCGGCAAATGGGTGGACTATTACAAGTTCGCAGGGGTGAAATACATAATAAAAACATATTGAAATGGATAAATTTTTGACTTTCGAAGGCTTGCAGCCTATGTGGCTCGGGGATTTCGACTTCATGCAAGAAGCTGTCGGAAGCACATTGAAAAACCTCGTAAGGGCGATGACCGGATACGATTCCGTCATCCTCTCCGGATGCGAGGTGTCGGTATCCGGCAGTTCCGTGCAGGAACCCACATATGCATGGACGGACGGCGTGGTGGCACTTGACGGGGAAATACTGCCGATAAAATCTGGAAGCATCAGCATCCGGATTCCCCATCTCCCTAACATATACTTCCACGTACAAAAATCATATCCGCAGGAAGGAGAACGCATATTCAAGGACGGACAGTCACACAACTGCTACGAGAAAAGGGAAGCAGTCCTTACGACCGTATTGTCCAAATGGCGATATTCATCCGAGTTCCCGCGCATGAACACTGGGGAAAAGAAGCTCGCGACGTTCGTCTCCGATGTGTCCGGGGTCAGCATGGCGGGAAAAATCACAAGAAAGAACGGGGCGTATCATATCACTGCTTCCTTCAGGACGACAACGGCGGTGACAAGCATCCTGGCGGACAATGTCAATATCGTCCTTGAAGACAAGGACAAATCGGCCTTGTTATCCGGCAGCATCAATGCGGGGAAGACCTATTGTCCGCTCGCCCTGTCACAGCCGATAGAAATAGGCAATATTGGAGGATACGTGGTGCCGCTTGTGATATCGTTGTCGTCCTCGGATGACGGCGTGAGTATGAAGATGCAGATAGCTCCAGACGTGCCGGAACTGGGATTGCTGCTTCCATCTGGTATTCAATCAACGTTCGAAACACGTTTGAACACAATTTGAAGCTCTTTATAATAATTTTACGCCATTATATTATGAAGATATTCAGAATAAAAAACGACCTCCCTATAGAATGGACCGTTAAGCGGCTTGGAAAGCCCGAAACCCTGGCTGGGAAAGAGTTGAAGGTCTTTCTGACTAACATTTACGGGGACACGGAAATCAAAGACTACCTTGTGCAGGACAACGTGATCCGCTTTGTGTTTGAAGGCGCAGCACAAAAAATAGCAGGGAAATACGGACTGAAGCTAATTGAAAATCAGGATGGGGAGGGAATGGTTACAATAGAGGCATGCGATGCCTTTTGTCTTACGTACGGGTGTGTCGACACCTGCAATGACAACACGCTTGCGGTCAAAAGCAACATCGTAGTTCCCGCAAACGGGCTTTCAGCATACGAGATAGCGGTACTGCACGGTTACGAAGGCACAGAGGAAGAATGGATAAGAATGAATGAACAATATGTTTTATCTAAGCAAATCCGCACCATTCTTCCCCTCACACAGTCGGAATACGATGCGCTGGAGGTCAAGGACGGGAACACGATGTACGTTATAACGGAGGATACGGGGGATGCTGCTGGACAACATTAAGGACATACGCATCGGCACGCGGAAGGTGTCGAGGGTATACGTGGGAGGCGCATTGGTATGGCCAAGGACGGAAAAGAAATACTTCCGTTTCAAAAGAAAAATCGTATGGCTCGCGCCAACCAACGGCTCGACGGCGACAAACGAAGTCGAGAGCAATACGGACTGGAATATAGAATGAGACACATTGATTGCAATTGATTTTTAACCATATTTAATAACCACTAATAATAACCACTAACTATTTACAATTATGGCAAAAGCATCATGGTTGACCGTGAGCCCGATGTCGGGCTCGGGAAACGAATCGCTGAACAACAGCGCACAGGAGCACACAGGACGAGAGTCGCGTGAAACGACCGTCACCGGTACCGCGACGGGTGTGGAGACCCCTGATACCTATCAGGTGGAACAAGCCGGCAAGGCCGAGTTCATACAATTTAACGACGGAGCCGAAATGGCTGCACAGAAAGACGGCGGCGAAGTCACCGTAACGGGAAAATCCAACTCCGCGAAGCTCTCTTTCTCCCAGGTAGGAGGCAGTGGCGAACTGGATATCGCCGAGAACTACACCGCCGGCGGCAAGTCCACGGCGAACGGGCAGGCCATAGCCGGAGACCCCGGTGCCTCTGCCGAATACGAGTTTTCCGTGAAAGTGACACTTCCGGAGAACGGCACGATAGAGGAAAGGGAATTCACGCTCCAGGTAAACAACGGGGGGTCGATATCGAAGCAGATAGTCATAAAGCAGGCGGCAGGAGATGCATACTTCCGTTTCGCGAAGGAAAGCATCACTATACCGCAAGCCGGAGGCAACGTATCCGTCAATATCGAATCCAATACCACCTGGAACATATCGTAGCGTATCATGGCTCTTCCGGAATGGCTTGAAATCGTTCCCACATCGGGTGAAGGGGACGCGGTATTGGAACTTTCCGCCCAGGAACATACCGGGCGGGAGGCACGGTCCGCTACAGTCTCCGGCACGCCCGATGGCGGGACTCCGGATACGCTGGAGGTCATTCAGGAGGGCAAGTCCGCCTACGTGTCCGTGCTTACCTCCGGAGTACTGACGGTCCCTGCTTCCGGTGGAAGTGTGGCGTTGGGTGGCATGTCCAATGCCGTTGCGCTGATGCTTCAGCTTGAGTCCGGGGCAATGCCCGAGCCATCCCGCGTGAACCTTCTTGCGGACAGCTACAGCACCGATTTGGAGGACCCTTTCAATCCAGTACAAATCGAAGGCGACCCCGGTGCGGATGCCGAATACGTATTCCGCTACGGCATGACGTTCCCGGAACGTCTCGGCAGGGCCGAAATCCGGGGCACGCTCTCCGTAGCCGATGCGGCGATTATACCTTCCTCCAACAAAAGCGGTCTTGTCCGCTTGTCGCAGGAAGGCGCCTCGCCGTTCATCACACGCGCCGACAAAGTGCCGTCATTGAGCATCAATGCCAACGGGAAGTACCCGGCCAGATTGTACGGGGAGGGCAACATTGGAGGCATCGGGCTGTTGCCGGCCTCTGGCTCCAATTTTACTTCCGGCGCCGCGATGAAGGCGACCCTGACGGTGACGGGCAAGTCGAGCGGTACGGTGAAGACGGTAGAGCTGACCGAGTCGGGGAAGGTATACCCCATACCCGACGACCCGGGGGTGGACGAAGCCTACGAATGGGAGCTCCTTATACAGCAATGGCCGGAAAATACCGGTTGGTCCGACAAGAGCGGGAAATGGCTCATCGGCGATGCCGACACCAACGTAGAAGGGCCGCAGCTGTCGCAGGGCGGTGCGCAGGAGTTCTGCGAAGTGGAGACGGAAGTGCTTCCGACGTACAGCTTCCCGAAGTTGCAGGAGGGTACGATATCCATCAAGGGCAGGAGCAATTCAACCTGCGTGTTCATACGGTATGTTTCACTCTCCGCAACGCCATCCGCCACGATGCTCATCAACGGCGAGGAGGCGTTGGAATGGGAGCCGGGAAATGCTGAAATCGGCAACATAGCCTCATACCGTGGCAGGTACGAGGCCTACGAGTGGGAAATACGCCTGCTCGTGCCGGCACTGCCTGGGTCGCTACGACCGCAGGACATATCGTACGTGTTCGGCTGGACCCCTCAGGATGCCGGAGGCAATTCCATTAATTTGGGCACGTTCGTTCTGAAAAGGACTTGAAGTTTTTAAATTATTGAATTAGCATTGGTTAGTATGAAAAGAATCGTTTTTATCATCGCATCGTTGTTGATGCTCGCCATGGGCGCCGTAACGCTCATGGCACAGACCGGGGAGACACCCGTTGAAGGGTCTGGCTTCGTAATAGACCTTACCACCTTCACGGGAATCGTCGCGCTCATCTCCGCAATCGTAACGCAGCTGTTGAAGCTGGTGCCGAAGATACAGGGCAGCAAGCTGGCGAAAATAGGCATTTCGGCAGGTGTCGGCATAGTGGTATGCTTCGCCGCCTGGGGGCTTAAGATATCGCCGCTTCTTGTCGGTTCCGCATGGTGGCAGGTGCTGCTGTACGGCCTGGCGGCGGGACTGTCCGGATGCGGGTTCTACGATGTGGTCAAGGCAATCGCGGGCCTGTTCAAGAAGGGGCAGGCTTAGGGTTGTAAGTGTTTTCATCTTCTTCAGGGGAGGGCGTGTCCCTCCCCTGTTTAAAACCGAAATCATGAAAAGGATAATGGATGTGCTGCTGTGGATATGGCAGCTGCCGCAGAACCTCATGGGCCTCGCAATCATGCCCTTTTACAGGAAGGACAGGACGATACGGCACAAGGACAGGAAGATACGCTACTGTCCGCGTTTTCCGGGAGGGATATCGCTCGGGTTCTACGTGTACGTAGGGGACACTGACACGAAGACCGTAATGCATGAGTACGGCCATACGAGGCAGTCGAACATGCTCGGGCCCCTGTACCTGATAGTAGTAGGGCTGCCATCCCTAATATGGGCCGCATTCTACAGGTACGACCCGTCGGACCCTCACGGATACTACCGGTTCTTTACCGAGAAATGGGCCGACAGGCTCGGAGGAGTGAAACGCGCATAAACGTATGGATAAAATGGATACTGCCAACGAAGCCCTGCAAATGGCGCAGGGGATAAGCGAATACGGCATAATGATAATAATATGCGCCGTGTTCCTGCTGCTGTCGGCATCGCTGATGATAGCCTGCTTCAAGTGGTTTAAGAAGTCGCTTGACGACCTGCTGAAGTTTACCGGGGAGATGGGCAACCTGAACAGTCAGCTGGAGGAGAACAACAGGGTGATGGAACGCATAGCGGAGGGGCTGATTCCGGAAACTCAGTTGCGGATAAAGAACATGTCCTCCGCCTTTTTCGACCTTGCAGTGGAGAAGGTGTGCCGCATCATCAAGAAAGTCAGGAGCGAGAACCACATAGCGGACCGTGAGGCTACGGCGGAGAAGATACACACGTTGCTGACCAACATCCACGAGGACAGGAACAGCCGTTTCGATGGCTTTAAATATAAAGGGAAATCGTTGTCTTCCTATACCAATCCCGAATGGATAGAATGGGTTTCCGATGTCGTCGAGGGGGAACTCTACAACGAGGCAGGCGAGAACAACGGTCGCGCTTATACGAATGTGAAAGCCGTTTATGACAATATCAAACTTGATTTTTACCACAGATTAAACGCATAAAATATGGGAACTATTAGCAAGAACTTCGATTATCGAGAATTCGAACAATCCGACACCGCAAAAAGGCTCGGGATAATTAATGTAATCGGCACATCAGAGATAAGGGACGGCATCAAGGCTCTTGTACTTGATGTGCTGCAACCGTTGCGGGATGCCTGGGGTGAGCCGCTTCATGTAAATTCCGGATACCGATGCCAGAAATTGAATGAGGCCGTCGGTGGCGTGGCTACCAGTCAGCACTGTAAAGGCGAAGCAGCCGATATCGCTTGTGCCGAACCGGCAAAACTCGCGCAGCTGGCATACGATCTCGGACTTCCATACGACCAAATGATACTTTATCCCACCTTCGTGCATTTTTCACACAAACTCAATGGGGCTCAAAGAAAGCAGATACTGTATAATAAGACATACGGTGGGGAAAAGGTGGTTGATTGAGGATATTAAAAAAACGCACTATATGAGAGTGCGTTTTTTTTGTCGCATTTCGTTTTTTAACAAATAATCACATTTCGTTTTTAATTTTGTCGCATTTCGTTTTTGTGATTATACGAGAGTATCAGATGATTCTTTCCTGCCTTGACAAGATATGCCGCCCCCGCCCATAAAGTCGTCATGGCAAGGACCTGGTTGCCTATGCCAACGTAATTCCATATTGTGGAGAACTCCACTTTGCACATGATATATGCTACTATAAAAACGGGGATTGCCACAATCAGTCTGTTCAGCAGCGGCTTCTGCCTGTATTTGAGCCCGTCGGCCAATGTGAGGCGAAGACTTCTGAAAGCGGTGTCGCCGGAAGTTATAGGACACACAATCACTCCGATGATGGCTATGACAGCACCTATTTTCCCGAGCCATGAACGGCAAATCAGATCCACGGCTATGGCCGGTGTAACCTTGGTAAGTACGCCATCAATCATTATCCCTTCGGTCGCGGCCGCATTCAGTCCTTCCGGTCCGCCGAAATATGCCATGGCCGCCGTTGCCCATATCATTGCGACTATGCCTTCGCAGATCATGGCTCCGTAAAATACGGGGCGTCCGTAGCGCTCGTTCACAAGGCAGCGGGCGACCAGAGGGGACTGTGTGGAATGGAAACCGGAAATCGCCCCGCATGAAATCACGATGAAAAGCATTGGGACAAGCACATTGTTTTCCGGATCGGCATGGTAGTTTTTCAATGTCTCCAAGGTAAGTTCGGTCATGGTTATATCACCCGAGACCGCCTTGACAATCATCATTCCGCCTACTCCGACAGCCATGAACAGAAGCGCTGCTCCCATGTATGGATAAATGGTGCCTATTATCTTGTCTATAGGGAGCAAAGTGGCAAGCAGGTAATAAACGAAAACTATGTACAACCATACTTCCTTAGGCCAGGATGTAAGCGTTGCGAGCAAGTCCGCCGGGCCGACGACAAAAGAGACTCCTACGGCAAGCAGCATGAGGCTCACGAAAAACAGGAGTATCTTCTTCACAGTTTTGCCGAGATATTGCCCGACTATGTCGGGAAGGCTCATTCCATCGTGCCGCATCGACAGCATTCCGGAAAAATAATCGTGTGCGGCTCCCATGAAAATGCATCCTAATACTATCCACAGGTAAGCCGCCGGGCCGTATGCCGCACCGAGAATGGCTCCGAATATCGGGCCCAGGCCAGCAATGTTCAGAAACTGTATCACAAAGGCTTTCCAGGGACGGATTTCCTTGTAGTCGACACCGTCCGCAAGTTTCTGCACAGGTGTCTGCCTCGAAGGGTCGGCCCCGAAATAACGTTCCACGAATTTTCCGTAAATGAAATATGCCGCGACAAGAAGCGCGATAGATATGACGAAAGTAAGCATGTACCTATTACATTAAAGCGTATGTGACATTAAATTTCCTGAACAATATATTCGGATGCAAAAATACGCAGAAGCCGGGAGCAATGCAAACAAACCCGGGACATCTGTGTGCTGTGCGCCCGCATCTGCATGCGGGCAAAGTCGAGTGCCTGCACCAGGGAGGGCGGGTGGTGCAAAAAAATGAAGAGGTGCAGAAAAATAAGGAGGTGTATAAAAATAAAAACGGCCCGAAGTCAGAATCCCGGGCCGTTTTTATAATACGGATTAACAATTTAGATTACTGTACCCTTCTTGCAGAGTAAAGGATTTTCAGTGCGTAGCAGCGGCGAAGCTCCTGCTTCACGTCTGTTACCGTACCCATGCGGGCATATTCATCCACCCTGAGGGCAGTAGTCATGAGTTGCCTGTCGCTTTCGCTCATTGATTCACGTGCGGATGCGATGAAGTCACCGATATCCGACACCGTTTTGTATGAGTCGTTGAGCTGTATACGAACGTCATTACCATACTGGGCCTGCATGCTGAGGATAGGAGTTCCTATGTAAATATAGGATGTAAGGTCCTTCCTTTCCAGCTTCACTGCTTCGCTTGCTTCCGGGAGACGTACCTGTACTTTGATTTCGGTAGTCCTCATGGACGTAGTGACCATGAAGAAAAACAGTACCATGAATACGATGTCCGGGAGTGACGAAGTATTGACCCCTGGCATTTTGTTCTTGTCTTTTCTTCCAAATTTTGCCATGCTGTTACCTCCTATTATCTTCCACCTGTTACATCCTTAGGCTCGGCCTCGGAAATCTGCTGAGGAATGGCGTCACGGACGATTCTCTGTCTTTCTTCGTCCAGACGTGCATAAGGCATTCCCCAATTCTTGATTGAGAAATCGTCGCGGATTTCGTTTATGGCCTTGACTATCTCGTTCTGTACCTCGATATAGGCTTTATATGTGGTACTGCGGTCGTTCTGTAAGGAAATCACACCGCTTGAAACGGGGTAGTCACCGTACCCTTCGATGTAAGTCATCTTCTTTTCAGGAAGCTTAGGGTCGTCGGTAGGATTAAGTAAAAATTCTTTGACTTTATCTTTCAGCATGGAGACATCCATCGCCTGGCCACCTGCGAACAACCTGTCAAGAGAGTTGATACGCACGATAATGATGTTACGCTCGTTAATCTGCTGGTTCTCAACTTCGCCGGTTACAGGCGGAGGGAGCTGACGGCGCAAACCATAGTTCTGGTCCATCGTGGTTGTCATAAGGAAGTACGTCAAAAGCAGGAAGGCGATATCCGCCATCGAGCTTGAGTTGATTTCCATTGGTCCTCTTGTTGCCATACTAAAAAATATTATGTCTATCGACGAACTACGTTTATGATATATCCGGCAATTATCGACAGGATTGCGCCTCCGAGCAATATGTAAGTCAGGTTGAGGAGGGTATCCGTCATTTTAAGAGTAGCTTGGGTTGGCTCCATGCCGACAATCTCGACAGGTGTCCCAGGTGCAAGCAGGTATGCGATGCCAATCACGACAATGACTCCTACGAGAGTGAAAATTGATTTTTTCAGACCTTTAGGATTGTCGAGAATGCCGATAATCGAGCTGATAATCGCACCTACGAGACCTACGCCAACCAATACATACGCCCAATAGAGCAGAGGGTCGACCAGGCTTTCGTTCTGTCCCATCTTCACATTTCCGAAGAGGACAAGGCAGCTCAGGACTATACCTACTACGAGCAAGACGTATGAAATGATTTTTATTATTTTAGCGTACATAGTGTCGTGCTGTATTATTTCTGGTTCTTAACCAAGATATCGATAAGTGAAATTGATGCGTCTTCCATTTCAATTGAAAGGGAGTCGATCCTTGAAAGGATGTAGTTGTAGAAGAGCTGAAGGATAACGGCTACGATCAAACCGCCGACGGTGGTGATCAAAGCAACTTTCATACCTCCTGCGACAACGTTAGGGGAAATATCACCGGCTGCCTGGATAGCATCGAATGCCTGAATCATACCAACGACTGTTCCCAAGAATCCCAACGAAGGGGCGATGGTGATGAAGAGCTGAATCCAGGAAAGGCCTTTTTCCATGAGGCTCATCTGTACGGAACCGTAGGAAACGACTGTCTTTTCTACAACTTCCAGACCCTGTTCTGCACGGAGGAGACCCTGGTAGAAGATGCTTGCGACAGGTCCGCGGGTATTGCGGCATACATCTTTGGCTGCTTCAACACCGCCGTTCTTGAGAGCTTCTTCCACTTTGTTGAGAAGTTTCTTGGTATTGGTCTTTGAAAGTCCAAGATAAAGAATCCTCTCGATGCAGAGTGCAAGACCCAATACGAAGCAGGCGAGGATTGTTGCCATAAATCCTGCACCACCTTCGATGAACCTTGTCTTGAGCTGCTGGTGGATTGGCATCTCAGGCTGAGCAGCCGTCATCTCTGCCAATGTTGCAGGCTCGGATGATACTGGAGTAGCTTCGGTAGCTGCCGCTTCGACAGTAGTATCGGTAGCTGCCGCTGCAGCTCCGTCGTTCTCCTGAGCTGCTGCGAATTGTGCAGACACGATCATAAGACCGCTAACTGCCAAAAACATGAAAAACTTTTTCATAACTGTTTTTGAATGTTTAAATGTTAAATTAATGTATTAAATAGTTATAGTAATTCAAAAATTCCGTGCAATATAGCAATTAATATTGAGATGCAAACAATTATTTTGAAATTTCTCCTCTGAGGTTTTTCTCGAATTCACATTTAACCCTTTTGTTGTCAGGATATTGACCCATTAGAAAAAATAATTTGGCAAGGGCGCTTTCGGTCGTGCTGTCGTACCCGTTGAGCACTCCTGCGCTCTTCAGTCCTATTCCTGTGGCGTATACCCCCATGTTTACCGAGCCGGTCATGCACTGGGTGACATTGACTATTACGAGACCTCTTCCGGAGGCCTTCCTTATGCTGTCGATGAACCACTCCGAGGACGGTGCGTTGCCGGAACCGAAAGTTTCCAGTACGACTCCGCGGAGTCCGGGCATTCCGAGTATGCTTTCCATTGTTCCGGGAGCGATGCCAGGGTAGATTTTCAATATGACCGCTCCAGGGTCGAGGTCTTTATGGACTTTAAGCCTTTTTCCCCATTCCTGCGGCCTGTAAATGAACGGGTCGTGGTATTTTATGTTGATTCCGGCCTCGGCAAGGGTGGGGTAATTCGGGGAGATGAACGCCTTGAACTCTTCCGCACTGTATTTTGTCGTCCTGTTTCCCCTCATGAGGGCGGAGTCGAAGAATATGCATACTTCGGGAACCTTCGCATTGCCGTTGCCGTCCTTTGCGCAGGCTATTTCTATGGCTGAAATCAGGTTTTCCTTCCCGTCGGTCCTCGGCATTCCTATCGGGAGCTGGCTTCCTGTGAAAATCACCGGTTTTTCCAGGTCTTCCAGCATGAAACTGAGAGCTGAGGCCGAATACGACATCGTGTCCGTCCCGTGGAGTATTACGAAACCGTCGTATTCCGCGTATTTTTCTTCAATGATTCCGGCAAGCCGCTTCCAGAAGTCCACGTCTACGTCGGATGAGTCTATGATGGGGTCGAAAGTGAAGGTGTCTATCCTGCACCCGAATTTTCGCAGTTCCGGCACCTCCTCTACAATCTGTTCGAAATTGAAGGGCCTGAGGGCAAGGTCGTCCGGATCTTGCTTCATGCCTATGGTGCCTCCCGTGTAAATGACCAGTATTGACGTGTCTTTCATGATTTTCCTCCTTTGTGGTTTTCCGTGTGCAGGCCGAAAAGCGTTTCTGCATTCCGCGATGTCCTTTCGCCGACGGTCTCAGCCGGAATGCCTTTGATTCCGGCGATTCTCCCTGCTATGATCGGGATGTAGGAACTTTCGTTCCTTTCACCTCTGTGTGGTACGGGTGTAAGGTACGGGGAGTCGGTTTCAAGCAGTATCCTCGAAATGTCGATTCCGGCAACTGTGTCGGGCAGCCTGGAATTTTTGTAGGTCAGGGTGCCGCCTATTCCGACCATGAAATCGCCGTATCTGTCGAATCTCCTGAATGTTTCGATGCTTCCTCCGAAGGCGTGGAATACCCCGCGCAGCCCTCTTCCCTTATGGGCTTCGAGTATGTCGAAAATTTCGGCCGTAGCTTCCCTCGAATGTATTATTACTGGCAGTCCGTAACGTTCCGCCCACGAAAGCTGCGTGTCGAAGACCGTCCTCTGGCCGTCCAGATATTCTTTGCTCCAGTAGAGATCCATTCCGATTTCCCCGACGGCTACCCAGTCCCTTTTGTCTTCAAGGCATTTTCCTACGGCCTCAAGCTCTTCTTCCCAGCCTTCCTTGACCGAGGTGGGGTGGAGCCCCGCGGCGCAGAAAATGTTTTCCGGAAACTTTGCGGCGCAGGCGAGCATGGCTTCTCTTGAAGAACTGTCTATGTCGGGGAAGACCATTTTAACGACTCCGGCTGCAACCGCCCTCGCGACGGTTTCTTCGAAATCCGCTGCAAAAGCCTCATCATAGAGATGGGTGTGTGTGTCGATGAATCGGGACATCCTGCAATTGATTGGCGCGCAAAAATAATCATTTTATTTTTATACTCCAATTGAAACCGTCTTCCTTGCAGATTTTCCCGTCGATTTCCAGTTCTGTGAGGGCGGCGGTCAGATTTTCTATGGCCATGCCCGTTTCCGAGAGCAGGGATTCGGTGCTTTTTCCGCCTCTGTCAGACAATATCCGGAGTATTT
The DNA here is from genome assembly GCF_002159555.1 of Muribaculum sp. An289. GTDB lineage: Bacteria > Bacteroidota > Bacteroidia > Bacteroidales > UBA932 > Merdivivens > Merdivivens faecigallinarum. The sequence continues at coordinate 182,622 of NZ_NFIV01000001.1, read as the reverse complement.
TGCCCCTGTCTCCGTCTTCTCCGTAGCAGATGCAGTCTCCGGGCCTGTGGCTTCCGCCTGCCCCGGTATGGCTGGCCGTCATGTCTTTCCCGTCCCGGAAATACAGGGAAAATCTGTCCGTGTCGCAGATGCAGCCGGCCATTTCGGCCGCGATGAGATAGTTGCAGCCTTCGCTCTTGCAGTCGTCGAGCCTTCCGGGGATTGCGTAAACGTCCCTTCCGTATGAAAATGCCTGTGTGGCAGTGACCATGCTGCCACCTTTTTTAGGGGACTGGATGACCACGGTGCATTCGGACAGTCCGGCGATAATCCGGTTACGCTTCAGAAAATTGACCGGAAGCGGGGCTTCGCCCAAAGGGAAATCGCTTATCAGGCAGCCTTCGTGTTCCATTATCTTTTCCGCAAGCCATTCGTGGCTTTTGGGATAAATCCTGTCCGCTCCCGTCCCCATGACCGCCACGGTAATCCCTTGTCTCAGTAAGGTCCTTTTGTGTGCCTGTACGTCTATCCCGTATGCAAGGCCGCTTATGATGACCGGAGGATTTCCGGTGCTGTGGACCGAATCTATGATTCTGTCGCACATCCTCAGCCCGTATTCGTCCGGATGCCTTGTGCCGACTACGGAAAGGGCCCTTTTCCCTTCCGGCCAGGTACCCCTTATATATAATAATAAAGGTGCGTCGGGGCATTCTTTCAGTGCCGCTGGGTATTCCGGGTCGGCAATCGTCACTACCGATATTCCCAGCCCGATGCATCTTGATATCTCGTCTTCCGCCCATCCGATTATGCCTTTCCGTGCCTCATCGTCGGGAAGCAGGCTTTCAGGGGAGGCCCCGTCTTCAATCAAGGCCTTTATTCCGGACGGTTTGAAGCCGAAAATACGGTTGAGCGCACAGAACAATGTTTTGTCTTTCGTGTATGCAGGCATGTCTTTTTTCCGCAAAAATACATTGCCGAATCCGCCACGGATAACAAAAATCCCCGTTTGTGGCGAACGGGGATTGAAAATATGTTTTTTTGATGTTTTCCGTTGTTCCGGCCTTAGATGATAAGCATCGCATCTCCGTAAGGTCCGAATCTGTAGCCCTCTTCCGTAGCCGCCTTGTAGCATTTCATTACATTTTCGAAGCCTCCGAAAGCGCATTCCGACATCAGCATCGTGGAGCAAGGCATGTGGAAGTTTGTAATCAGTGCGGTCGGTATCGATACCTTGTATGGGGGAAAGATGAATTTGTTCGTCCATCCTTCGAATTCCCTTATTTCCTCGGTAGTGGTCACGTATGTTTCCAGGCCGCGGAGCACTGTCACTCCCGTGGCGAAAACCCTCTTGCCGTTGCGCTTGGCATTGTTTACAAGGTCTGCCGTCTTTTCCGGAATGTTGAGGGACTCGGAATCCATCTTGTGTTTCGATAGGTCTTCCACGTCCACGCTCCTGAAATTGCCCAGTCCCATGTGCAGTGTAATGAAAGCCGTATCCACACCCTTTATTTCCATTCTCTTGAATAATTCCCTGCTGAAATGCAGGCCGGCTGCCGGACAGGCGACGGCCCCTTCCTTGGACGCATAGATGGTCTGGTAATTTTCGTAATCCGATTCCTCGACTTTCGGTTTTACCCATTTCGGAATCGGCAGTTCGCCCATCTTGTACAGGGTATCCTTGAATTCCTCGTACGGCCCGTCGTAAAGGAACCTGAGCGTCCTTCCCCTCGATGTGGTGTTGTCTATGACTTCCGCCACAAGGGCGTCGTTCTCCCCGAAATACAGTTTGTTGCCTATGCGGATTTTTCTCGCCGGGTCGACAAGCACGTCCCAAAGCCTCTGGTCGCGGTTCAGTTCCCGCAGAAGGAAAACTTCAATCTCGGCCCCTGTCTTTTCCTTGTTGCCGTAAAGCCTTGCAGGAAAAACCTTTGTGTCGTTCAGTACGACAAGATCCCCTTCGTCGCAATAATTGATGAAATCCTTGAACAGCCTGTGCTCGATTTCTCCGCTGTCCTTATGCAGTACCATCATGCGGCATTCGTCCCTGAAAAACGTAGGGTTCTGGGCGATGAGTTCGGGCTTGAGTTCGAAGTTGAATTGAGAAAGTTTCATATAATACCCTGAATGATTAGTCAAACAAAATATTATACGATTTTTATCCGATTTTGTTTCAAATATTGAAAATATTCATGACATTTTCTATCGAAAGGGCCTCGTCGACACTGAAAATGCCAGAGCGTGTCCTTCGAAGGGAAGCCAGATGGGCTCCGCTCCCGAGTGCTTCCCCGAGGTCGCGGGCCAGTGCCCTTATGTATGTGCCCTTGCTGCATGAGACAAGCAGGCGTACGCAAGGCAGTTCGTGGCCGTATCTTTTCGCGGTTATGCTCCTGTGAGTACCTTCCGGTCCTGTGATTCCGGTTCCGGAAGGGATACCGGTACCGTCAGTGTATCCGAACCCGAGCATTTCGAGCCTGTCGATGCGTATGGTTGAAGAACGTATCCCTGCCTCCCTGGCTTCGGCTATTGCCGAAGTCTCGCCGTGTTTGAGCATTTTGCGGGCAATCTCGTATGCCCTTACCCCGTCTATGGATTTGGCGGAAAACAGAGGGGCTATCTGTTCCTGTTCTCCAAGGAAAGACGGAAGTATTTCCTGCACTGCCTTTTCGGTTATGTGCGAGTATGGATAATGCATGTCGATTTCCTTTTCAAGGTCGTATGACGGTGTCGTGGCGCCGAAGACTATGTCAGCTATGTATTCCTTGTCACCGGCCTGGAACTCTTCCGCGAGTTTGGTCGCCTTGCCTGTGCATATCAGCAGGAGCCCTGTGGCGAGCGGGTCTAGGGTGCCGGCATGTCCTACCTTGAGGTTCTTTTTCTGAAAATAGTGCTGGAGGCGGAATTTGATTTTCCTGACCGCATCGGCCGATGTCCACAGATACGGTTTGTCCAAAGGAATGACAATGCCTCCCGGAAAATCTTCGATTTCCCGGGAAGGCCTGTCTTTTATCGATAGGGTTAGGAAGTCCTGTTGCATAAATCCGTCAAATCAGCGGTTTGCACCGTCATTCGCCTAAAGTCTTACATGCGAATGCCACACGGGCCGCCGTTTCTTCTTTGCCGATAATGGTCGCGACGGCGGCGATTCCGAGTCCGCTTGAAGAGCCTATCAGTGCGAGGCGCAGTGTGTTCATCACCTTGCCCATAGGCCATTCGTTGGAATGTATGTAGTCGCTGAGGGCTGGTTCGAGCGCTTCTTCCGTGAAAGGCTCGAAGTTCCCGATGAACTCTGCCGCCTGTTTCATCAGAACCACGTTTTCCTGTTTCCAGAATTTCCTTGCATCGGCTTCGTTGAATGATGACGGCGCGGTGAAAAGATAATGGGCGATGTCCCAGAAATCCTTTATGAATGTGGCGCGCTCTTTCGTGAGGCGGATGACCTTGAGCACGTATGCGTCATCGAATTTTTCCCTGTCTATGCCGTGGCTGTCGAGTATTTTTCTGAATTCGCCGGCAATCTTTTCGTCCGGCATCCTGCGTAAATATTCGCGGTTGTACCATTTCGCCTTTTCCGGATTGAAACGGGCCCCAGATTTTATCACCCTCCCGAGAGAGAATGTTTCAACGAGCTCGTCTATCGTAAACATTTCCCTGTCGTCTCCAGGGTTCCATCCGAGCATTGCGAGCATGTTCACGAAGGCTTCGGGAAGATAGCCTTCTTCCCTGTATCCCCGGGTGATTTCCCCTTCAGGGTTTATCCATTGCAGCGGAAAAACAGGGAATCCGAGCCTGTCTCCGTCCCTTTTGCTGAGTTTTCCCTTACCGTCCGGTTTCAGGAGCAGCGACAGGTGGGCGAATCTCGGCATCGAGTCCGTCCAGCCGAATGCTTCATAGAGGAGATAGTGCAGCGGAAGTGAAGGCAGCCACTCTTCGCCTCTGATGACTTCGGTGATTTCCATCAGGTGGTCGTCCACTATGTTCGCCAGATGGTATGTAGGCAGTCCGTCATGGCTTTTCCACAGTACCTTGTCGTCCAGAATGCCTGTGTTGACTTCGATGTGCCCCCTTATCAGGTCGTCCATTTCGACGATGCGGTTTTCCGGCATTTTGAAGCGGATTGTCCAGCCAGTTTCTTCCTTGAGCCGTCTTTCCCATTCTTCACGCGGAAGGGTAAGCGAGTTTTTGAGCCTTCCCCTTGTCTCGTGGTTGTAGATGAAAGTCTCCTTTTTCGCTTCCGCTTCGGCCCTCATTGCGGCGAGCTCTTCCGAGGTGTCGAAAGCATAATATGCGTAGCCGTTTTCAACAAGCTGCTCGGCATATTTCCTGTAAATGCTTTTCCTCTGCGATTGTCTGTAAGGGGCATGTGGGTGTTTTTCAGAAGGGGTCTCGACGACCTTTCCGTTTTCGTCCACACCTTCGTCCGGTATGATTCCGCACCAGTTGAGGGAGTCGATTATATACTGTTCCGCCCCGGGTACGAATCTCTGTGAGTCGGTGTCTTCGATGCGGATTATGAAATCTCCCCCGTGCTGTTTCGCGTAGAGATAATTGTATAATGCGGTACGCACTCCTCCCATGTGGAGGGGTCCCGTAGGGGACGGTGCGAATCTTACTCTTGTCCTTCTTTCCATATTGTCATGTAAAAATTTACTGTTGCGGCCGGTAAAATCATGCTACCTCTACAGGCTTTGTCCAGTTGCACCTGCGTATCGACGGAGTGTTCTCCATCTCGGAAATGTCGCTGCCGGTATTGACAGCAAGTACCGGAGGTTCTTCAAAATGGAAGTTGCGTATGCTGGTATTGGCCGTCTTCCCTATGATCTGCCTTCCGGCCTCTTCGACCGTTATCGGCTGCAAAGATACTATTTCTTCTTCGTTTCCTTCGTATTCTTTCAGGGTAGAGCTTACATAATCCTCATCGATGATGATGACATTGCCGCGGTCCCTTTTCGTAATCTGCGGAAGCAGGCTCATGCTGAAGCCGGTGGCAATGATGGTTATGCACAGGTCACCGTTCAGTTTTCCGCTTTCGTCATAGACGACACCGCGTTTGAAATTCTGTGCGTTTCCCGTGTATTTCTGGATGCACTGGGCCACATGGCCGAGTTCTTTGGCCGAAAGTCCGCTCTTGTCGCGACTTGTACGTATGTTGATAAGTACGTTACGGGCTGTCTTCAGGTCGAAGTCATTGAGCAGAGGGGAGGAGAGGGCCTGTTCCACGGCTTCTTCCACGCGCTTTTCGCCCGTTCCGCGGCCGCTTCCCATGAGGGCCATTCCGCTGCCTTTCATGACATTCCTTACATCGGCAAAATCCACGTTTATATAGCCGGTGTCCATGATGATTTCGGTGATTCCTCTTACGGCCGTGGCCAGTACTTCATCGGCCTTCGGAAAGGCTTCGTGGATAGGGAGGTCTCCGTATACTTCGTAAAGTTTCTGGTTGTTGATAATCAGAAGGCTGTCCACGCATTTTTCCATTTCGTGTATGCCTTCTATCGCCCGTGACATCGACTCGTATCCCTCGTCTTCGAAAGGTACGGTAACGACTCCGACTGTCAGGAGTCCCATCTTATGGGCTATGTCGGCTATTACCGGTGCCGCTCCTGTGCCTGTCCCGCCGCCCATTCCGCAGGTAACGAAAACCATTTCGGTCTTTCCTCCGAAAGCAGCCTTGATGGTCTCCTGGGATTCAAGCGCGGCCTTTCTTCCCCTCAGAGGGTCGCAGCCGGCGCCGAGACCCTTGGTCAGTCCGCCCCCGATCTGTATCTTGGCCGGTACTTCGTTCTTGTCCAGTGCCTGCTTGTCGGTATTGCAGATGATGAAGTCGGCTCCTTTTATGTCTTCGAGCCTGTACATGTATTCGACGGCATTGCATCCGCCTCCGCCTACGCCGATTACCTTTATTATGTTAGTGGATTTTTCCCAATCGTAAGGGGCTATTATTTCGTTGTTGTCCATTTTCAAGTCCTTTTATATGTTGTCGTCGTCTTCGAAGAGGATTCCCGAGAACCCCGAGAACCTGTTGTCTTTCTTTCTGTCTTCCTTTTTCTTGTCGCCCTTGTCCTTTTTCTTGTCAACCTTGTCTTTTTTCATGCCGCCGAACAGCCCTTTTATCCAGGTAGTCCCGCTGTTCTCGGAACTGTCGTTTCTGGCGGTTTCCCCGTTTTCACAGGTTTCTTCATTGCTTCCGGCATTGTCCGCAGTATCAGGTTCCCGCACCGTGCGGATGTCTTCGACCGTTGTGCCGGCGGTATTGTATGAATCCTCGAAACCGATGCAGTCCTCCCAGGCAAGGGCCAGCAGGCCGGAGATTGCCGAAGAACTGAAGTCTGAAAGTTTCGGGAATCCGGTATAACTGAATTTTCCTACCGGCATGGCCCTGCGGACGGAGTAGCCGGATGCGGTCTTCAGGTAATCCGATATGTTCAGCAGATTGGCGGAACCTCCGGTAAGGACTATTCCCGAACTGAGCAGGTCTGCATATCCGGATTCCTCTATCTTATAAAGGAGGGCGTCGAATATCTCCTTGCACCTTGCCTCGATTATTTCGGAAAGGTATTTTATCGGGATTTCGATGTCCCTCTGCGAACGGCTCTTGATTTGCAGGGATTTCTCTGCATTTATCGAGAGTTTTTCGGGCATTGCGCTTCCGAAGTCGCGTTTTATGCTTTCTGCCAGGGAAGTCGTGATTTTGCATTCGTTGGCGATGTCGTCAGTTATGTTTTTGCCTCCGAAAGGCAGGGTATACATGTACCTTATTATGTTTTTATAATATATGACAAGGTTTGTCGTATTTCCTCCGAACTCGATCAATGCCACCCCGTTCTGTTTTTCCTGGCCGAGCAGCGTGGATTCAGCGCTTGCCATAGGATACAGGTATTTTCCCGCTATTTCTATGTCTATTGCCTTGAATGTCTTTTCGTTACTGTCGAATACGGCCTTGTTTCCGGCGAAAATGCGGTATTTCCCCTCGATTGACGGGCCCGACATTCCGATGGCGTCATCGTATGGTATTTCCATGGCGTCCCCGATTCTGTACGATTGCGGGATGACACAATATACCCTTTCGTTTTCGTCCTCTGTCCGGGAGTAGGCGAGTTCCGTCATGGAATTGAGTTCGTCGGATGTTATGAAGTCGTCGGGAGAGGTCCTGTCGTTTTTCAGTGTAATGCTCCGCGTATTTATGCCATAACCCGGAATGCCTGTAACCACTTTCGAAATCTTTATCCCCAACTGTCTTTCGATGTCGGTAAGCAATGATTTTACCACGGTCGAGGCTCTCAGCGGGTTGAATACCCTGCCGTGCCTTACTCCGTCTGACGGAGCTTCCTTGTATGCGGCGATGTCGATGTTCCGGCCTTCGATTTTCGCCGTACATGCAGCTGTCCGGTATGAACCGATATCAACTATCGTTATGAATTTTTCTTCCATATCCTTATTTTTTCTTTTTGCAGATTATCTGGTCCCTGTATTTTACGGATACCGTCCCGTACTTGCTTTCGGCGCCGGGATAAACGGTTTCGTAAAATTTTTCAATACGGTAAAATTTGTTTTTTATGTTTTCCGGGTTTCCGAAAATTATCTTGAAATCCCCGACTTCCGGAATGAGCAGTATGTCCCCGTTACCGGCGATTTCGATTCTTTTGAACATGTCTTTCCAGTACCCGTCGCCCGTGATGTATCCGTTCAGCCTCAGGATTCCGTCAAGCCATTTTTTTCCGGCGGTGCCGGTTTCCCCGGAGTCCCCGATTTCAGGGATGTTCCCGGATACGGTCGTCACTTCGGGGGTGCTGGAGCCGTGTATCGGGAAAACGAAACCGTCCGCATCGCAGTAGAATCCCCCGTTCCCGGTGTCGAGCCTTAGCACCGGATGTCTCTGGTATACGTCGATGTTCAGCATCCCTGTCCGGTCGGTATGGCACTCGCACTTTTTGATGGCGCTTATCTCCTCGATGGCTTTTTCAATCCTGTCGCAATCGAGCTCGTCGATCAGCATGCCGGTGCAGTCCCCGTATTTTTCGCCGAGGATTCCGCGGATGTCGTCCTCGTGGATGAAGTCGCATTCGTCTCCGTTGATTATCGTGATGGCGGTCCCTTTGCAGGCGAGCCCTTCCCGCTCGTTAGCGTTGAGACGTCCGGCTATGGCGAAATAGGCGGCGAGTATCGTCACAAGCAATACGAAGAATATGTATTTTACTGCTTTCAACATTTTCCGCTCCTTTTTTCAAGCATTTCCGTTATGGACTCCGTGAATCTGTCGATGTCTCCGGCACCGAAGGTCACGAGGACGTCGATGTCTTCATTTTCAAGGCAGGACATCAGCTCTGTGCGTGTTATCAGTTTTTTCTCCCCGGTTTTTATCCTGTCGAAAATGATTTTCGAGGTGACACCTTCTATAGGCAGTTCCCTTGCAGGGTATATGTCAAGCAGGATAATCCTGTCTGCAAGGGAAAGGGCTTCGGCAAAACCTTCGGCGAAATCCCTTGTCCTCGTGTACAGATGCGGCTGGAAAACGGCGGTCAGCTTCCTGCCCGGGAAAATGTCCCGAATCGACCTTATGGCCGCTTCTATTTCCTTCGGATGGTGGGCGTAGTCGTCGATATAGGCCGTCTTTGCGGTGTTGAGGTGCATGTCGAGCCTCCTTTTTACGCCCATGAATGTGCCGAGGGCTTCCTTTACCTTTTCCGGGGATATCCCGTTGAGAAGCGCAGCCGCGGCCGCAGCGATTCCGTTTTCGGCGTTGAGCCTTCCTGGAACCCCCATTTTGCAATCTTCCACGGTCCCTCCGGGATAATTCAGGTCGAATACGAAATATCCCCCAGGTTCCGTGCGTATGCGGGATGCGTAAAAATCGCTCTTGGCATTGTCGTAGGAGTATCTGTATACCGTGGCCTTTACGGGAGCCGGGCCGATATCCACTCCTTCTTTAAGTATCAGGCATCTTCCGGTCTGTGCGGCGAACTCGCCGAATGCTTCCTGTACATGGGCGTAATCATGGTATATGTCCAGATGGTCGGCATCGATGGAGGTGATTATGGCCGTATCGGGAAACAGTTGCAGGAAGGAACGGTCGAATTCGTCCGCTTCGGCCACGACTATGCCGCTGTCGCCGAGCAGCAGGTTGGTGCCGTAGTTTTTCGATATGCCACCGAGGAAGGCATCGCAGCCCGTTCCCGATGCCTGGAAGATGTGGCCTGTCATCGTGCTCGTCGTGGTTTTTCCGTGCGTGCCGGCGACCGCTATCGTCTTTTTCCCTTCCGCTATCTCTCCGAGTACCTTCGACCTTTTGAGCAGCCGGTATCCCTTTTCCCTGACGAAAACCAGTTCCCTGTTTTCGGCCGGGATTGCAGGGGTATATATGACGAGGGTGTCGGACGGGGCGCCTGGAATCAGTTCCGGACGTTCGTCGAAATGTACGGCAATGCCTTCTGCCTCCAGTGAGGCGGTGATTTCGGACGGGGTCCTGTCGTATCCGCTCACTTCATGGCCTTTGGCATGAAAATACCTCGCGATGGCGCTCATCCCGATTCCGCCTATCCCTATCATGTATATGTTCCTGTATTTCATAATATTCTGTTTTTACATACGGAAAATATTTCTTCGGCTATGGCGGAGGCGGCATCCGGGCGGGCCAGTGCCGATATGTTGTTTTCAAGGGTCCTGACCGTAGCCTCGTCCTTTACAAGGGCGGTGGCGTATCCCATGAGCGTTTCCATAGCCTCGGAGTCCTTGACGATTCCTGCCGCTCCTTTCTCTACGAGTGCCATCGCGTTATGTGTCTGATGGTCTTCGGTGACATTGGGGGAAGGTACGAAAATTACCGCCTTTCCCGCAACGCAGAGTTCTGAAATCGTTCCTGCTCCGGAACGTGAGATAATAAGATCGGCGGCCGCATAAGCATAATCCATCCTGTCGATGAAGCCCGAATAAACCACGTCCTTGCAAGAGGCGGTTTCCATGAATGACTTTACCCCCTCATAGTATCCTTTCCCGCATTGCCAGAGTATCTGTATCCCTTCTCCTCCAGGCTGTCCGTCCGCAATCCACTTCTTCATGGTGTTGTTGAGGGTGGCGCAGCCGAGGCTGCCTCCGAGCACCAATATGGTCTTCTTTTCCGGGTCGAACGAATAGTGCTTCAATGCTTCGGCCTTCTCCCCGGAGGTAGGGCGGCGTATGTTGTTCCGGACAGGATTCCCGGTCATTACGAGCCTGTCCTTCGGGAAAAACCTCTCCATTCCTTCGTATGCCACGCATATCCGGTCCGCTTTCCTGCCGGTAAGCCTGTTGGTCAGTCCTGCGTATGAATTCTGTTCCTGTATGAGTGTAGGTACGGACAGCCTCTGGGCTACCCACAGTATGGGCGCGCTGGCGTAACCTCCGACCCCGACGGCTATGTCCGGACGGAATTCGCGGATGATTTTCCTTGCTTTCCGGATGCTTTTCAATACCTTGAACGGAAGAACGAGATTGGACAGCGACAGGCTCCTTTTGAGCCCTGCCACGGGAAGTCCGATTATGGGGTAGCCGGCAGCCGGAACCCTTTCCATTTCCATCTTGCCTTCGGCTCCCACGAAAAGGATGTCGCATCCGGGGTCTTTTTCCCTGAGTGCCCCTGCTATTGAGATTGCCGGAAAGATATGTCCTCCGGTACCTCCGCCGCTAATTATCACTTTCATTTTTCTCTCCTTTTTCCGTTATGGCCGGCTCAGGGTCGACTTTGCTCAGGTCTATTTCCTGAATCGATTTGCTGACAGAAAGTATTACACCGAAAATACCGCTGAATATTATGAACGCCGTGCCTCCGTGGCTTACCAGCGGAAGGGTATGCCCCGTGATTGGTATCATGCGGATATTGACGTAGATATGCATCAGCGCCTGGAATGTCGTAAGCAGGCCGAGTCCGAAGACCGTCGTTCCTGCGAATGTGGTCTTGCATTTCGCCGCCAGCCTTGCACAGCGGGCGAAGAGCCAGATGTACAGGAACATGACGAAAATTCCCACGATACTTCCGTACTCTTCTATTATGAACGCATATATGAAATCCGAGAAGGCCATCGAAAGGGTGTATCTTTGGGTGCTTTTCCCCGGGCCTTTTCCGATGATTCCTCCCTCGTGTATCGCGATTTTCGCATTCTCCGATTGCCTTTCCGCATCTATTGCTGCCTGTTTTTCCTCTTCCGTCATTTTTATGGCAACTTCTTCGTCTGCCGGATGCAGGAAGCTGTCTATTCGGGATTCGGCAGTTTCGAAACGTTCGAACAGCGGGTGCTCATTGTTTTCGGTCAGTTTGTACAGGCCGTAACATATTCCGAGCACGGCTATTCCGCCGGCGATGGTGAGCGCGAGATATCTCCAGTTTATCTTGTTTATCCATAATATTACCAGACATATCATTGCGGTGAAAACTGCTGAAGAAAAACTTCCGCGCAATAGCAGGACACAGGTCAGGGCTATCGGAAGCAGCAGTTTTAACAGGTAATCCTTGAATTTCTTTATTTCGAAGATTTCCATGGCCCTCGCCAGGTAAATTATGATTGCGGCCTTCGCCACTTCGAAGACCTGGAAGGTGAATCCGGGCAGCTTTAGACCTCTGATGGCCCCGTTCTGTCTGGCAGTCAACGGGTCTACGAACAGCAACAGCAGCAGTACTATGCTTATCCCGTAGACGAGGAAGGAAAATTTGCGGTAGTATTTTGGGTGTATGAAATAACATACGAGCAGGGCCGCCCAGCCGGCCAGCACGAATACCAGCTGATCGAGGAAGATGACGATTTTGTTCACGTCGGAATGCATGGCCCTGTAGGAGCTGGCCGAATACACGGCCGCAAGCGAGAACATGGACAGCAGAAAGACTATTATCCATACCACCTTGTCCCCTTTTATGCTCCGGTTTATCCAGCAGCTCGCCTTTTCGGCGTATGTTTTTACAGTGTTCATAAGTTCCTTACCGCTTCTTTGAACAGCCTTCCCCTTTCTTCATAGTTCCTGAACAGGTCGAACGATGCGCAGCAAGGGGACAGAAGCACTACGTCTCCGCTCTCGGCCACGGAATATGCCTTTTCCACCGCCTCTTCCGCCGAGCGGGCGTCGGTGATTACCGGAACCATTCCGGAAAACGATTCGTGCAGCTTCCTGTTGTCGACGCCGAGGCAGATGAGGGCTTTCACCTTTTCCTTTACAAGGCCGTAAAGTTCCGAATAGTCGTTCCCCTTGTCGGTCCCGCCCGCAATCCATACTACCGGCCTGTCCATGCTTTCGAGGGCGTACCATGCCGAATTGACATTGGTGGCCTTCGAGTCGTTGATATACAGGACACCGTTTACGGTCGCTACTTTTTCGAGCCTGTGCTCGATGTTTTTGAAAGTCTTGAGGCCTTCCCTTATCTTCTCGTCATCTATGTCCATGACTTTGCCGGCGATGGCGGCGGCCATGGAGTTGTACAGGTTGTGTTTGCCCTGCAATGATAGCTCGTTGAGGAAGACCCTGCACTCGTGTTCCCCGTATTTTACGACAATCCTGCCGTCCTCGACGTATGCTCCTTCCTCGACTTTCCCTTTTTGTGTGAAAGGCAGCATCTTTGCCTTGATTACGATATCGTTCAGATGGCCTACAGTTATTTCGTCATCCGAGCAGAATATGAAGCAGTCGTCCTTGTCCATGTTCCTCGTGATGCGGAACTTGGCTTTTACGTAGTTTTCGAGCTTATGGTCGTATCTGTCGAGGTGGTCGGGGGTTATGTTGGTAAGTACGGCTATGTCCGCCTTGAAATCGTACATGTTGTCCAGCTGGAAACTGCTTATTTCCAGCACGTAGATGTCATAGTCGCAGGTGGCCACCTGGTATGCGTAGCTCTTCCCGATGTTCCCTCCGAGCCCTACGTTGAGGCCGGCGAGCTGTAACAGATGGTAAATCAACGATGTCGTCGTAGTCTTGCCGTTGCTTCCGGTAATGCATATTTTCTTCGCACGGTCATATCTCCCGGCGAATTCTATTTCGGATATTATGTTTATTCCGGCTTCCCTGATCGAGCGGATTACGGCTGCCGAGTCAGGTATCCCCGGACTTTTGACTACCTCGGCGGCATCCAGTATCCTGTCGAGGCTGTGTCCCCCTTCTTCGTAAGGAATATCCCATTCCGCAAGCCTCTGTTTCTGGTTTTCCGGAATGGAACCGTTGTCCGAAAGGAAAACGTCGAATCCTTTCGTTTTTGCCAGTACGGCGGCTCCTGTGCCGCTTTCACCTCCTCCGAGTATCGCTATCTTGCCCATCGTTATCTGATTTTCAATGTTATTATCGTTATTACCGCCAGCAGTATCGAGACTATCCAGAAGCGGACGACTATTTTCGCTTCGGGAATGGCCCTCGCCGGCCTTTTTATGATTGCATCGATTCCCTCTTTCTGGAAATGGTGGTGGAGAGGTGTCATCTTGAACACCCTCCGGCCTTCGCCGTATTTCTTTTTGGTATACCTGAAATACCCCCTTTGGATTATCACGGAAAGGCTTTCCACGAAGAATACTCCGCAGAGTATCGGAATCAGCAGTTCCTTCTTTATCAGTATCGCCGCCACTCCGATGATGCCTCCGAGGGCGAGGCTTCCTGTATCTCCCATGAAAACCTGTGCGGGATAGGAATTGTACCAGAGGAAACCTATGAGGGCGCCGACAAAGGCTGCAAAAACTATCGTCACTTCTCCCGAGCCGGGGATATACATTATATTAAGGTATCCCGCGTCATTGATGTTTCCGGACAGGTAGGCGAGGACTCCGAGGGCCGTACCGACGATGGCCGAGATTCCGGTAGTCAGCCCGTCCATCCCGTCGGTGAGGTTCGATGCGTTGGAGCAGGCCGTAATGACGAGTATTATCATTATAATGTATACCGCCCACGTGAAAATCTCTCCCAATGTTCCGGAAAACGGACTGAGGGAGGAATAATTGAACTCGTGGCTCTTGACGAAAGGAATCGTAGTGTCCGGCATTACATGAATCCCGCTGTGGAAAAGGACAGCCCCTCCTACGATGATGCCCAACAGTATCTGCCCTATGAGTTTCTTCTTTTCGCTGAGTCCGTTCTTGTCTTTCCTGTATACCTTTATATAATCATCCGCGAATCCGAGTCCTCCTAACCATAAAGTGGTTATTATCAATAATATAACATAAAAATTGGTGAGGTTACAGAACAGGAGTACAGGAATCAGTATCGACATCAGTATGATGATGCCCCCCATAGTCGGGGTTCCCTTTTTCTGAAGCTGGCCTTCCAGTCCGAGATCCCTGATTTCCTCTCCGATTTGCCTGCGCTGGAGCATGCGGATTATCTTTTTCCCGAAAATCAGAGAGAGTATTATTGACAGCAGGCTTGCGCAGACCGCCCTTACCGAGATGTACTGCATAAGCCCGGAGCCAGGAAAATCCATTACCGTTTTCAAATATTCGAACAGGTGGTATAACATATTCCTCTATCTATCAGTTCAAAATTTCCTTGACTATTCCGTATTCGTTGAAATCCCTTTTTTCATGACCTATTATCTGGTAGGTCTCGTGCCCTTTCCCGGCAAGCAGGATTACCGCTCCTTCCGGGGCTGTCATCACTGCCGTCCTTATGGCATTCTTTCTGTCGGTTATCGCTATGGCCTTCCTGAGGCCTTCAGCGCTGAAGCCTGTCATGATTTCGTTTATGATTGCCTCGGGGTCTTCCGTCCTCGGGTTGTCGGACGTGACGAAAACCCTGTCGGAGTATTTTTCAGCAACGGCAGCCATTTCGGGGCGTTTGCTCCTGTCCCGGTCTCCTCCGCAGCCGAAAACGGTGATTATGCTGTTGCCTCGCCCTGTCTCCCGGAGGGTCTTCAGTACGTTTTCAAGGGCGTCCGGAGTGTGCGCGTAGTCGATTACTACCGTAAGGCCGTTCTTTCCCCTGAGGTACTCCATCCTTCCTGCCACCGGTGTCAGCCCGCTGATGCCTTGCAGGGCCTCTTCTCCGTTGGCCCCGAGCAGGACTGCCGCGGAATATACCGCAAGCAGGTTGTATGCGTTGTGGGCGCCTATGAGTCTGCACCAGACTTCCTTGCCGTCCATCCTGACAAGCATGCCGTCAAAACTTTCCTCGATGATTCTGCACGTATGGTCCGCCGCGCTCCGGCAGGAATATGTGACTACCCTGGCTTTCGTGTTCTGAACCATCACCCTGCCGTTCCTGTCGTCAATGTTCGTCAGTGCGAAGGCGTCCGGCGGAAGGCTGTCGAAAAACATTTTCTTGCACCTCAGGTATTCGGCGAATGTCTTGTGATAGTCGAGGTGGTCATGGGTGAGGTTGGAAAAAATCCCTCCGGCGAATGTGAGCCCGGCGACCCTTTCCTGTTCTATCCCTACGGAACTTACTTCCATGAAGCAGTATTCGCAGCCGGCCTTTACCATTTCGGCGAGGAGCGAGTTGATGGTGATTGGGTCCGACGTAGTGTTCAGGGTAGGGTATTCCTTACCGCAGATATAATTGGCTATCGTGGACAGGAGGCCGCAGCCGTAGCCCATTCCTGTAAACAGGCGGTACAGCATGGTGGCGGTTGTCGTTTTCCCGTTGGTGCCGGTGATGCCTACGAGTTTCAGTTTGGTCGAAGGCCGTCCGTAGAAAAGGTCGGCGGCAAGTGCGACTGCTTTCCTCGCATCGGTTGTCCTTGCTGCCGGAATCCCTTCGGGACGGAAATCCGGATTTTCGAAAATTATGGCCGAGGCCCCGTTTTCCACGGCCTTTCCTATGTATGCGTGCCCGTCTGTCCCGAATCCCTTTACCGCTATGAACAGGGCTCCCGGAACGCATTTGCGCGAGTCGTCGGTAACCATCGTGATTTCAGTCCCGATATCTCCGTATGTTTCATCGGCCCCGACGGCCTGTATGAATTTTTCGAATTTCATGAGTTTTCCCTCTGTTTTTCTTCGCTGTCAGTTTTGATTTCAGGCAATCCTGCCTTAGGTACGAGCTCTTCGCCCCATTCCGGCCCGAGCGTGCATATATTGTCCACTATCTCGCGGAAAACCGGGGCCGCCCAGCTGCCTCCGTAAAAGTTGCCTCTCGTTTTTTTGGAGTATACCACCACGATGGCGCTGTACTTGGGCTTGTCCGACGGGAAGAAACCCACGAAAGTGGCCTGGTGGCGCTTGTAGCCTTTCGGGTCTTCGTAGCCTGAAACGGTTTTTCCTTTTGAGTTAGTGTATTCCACGAGCATCCTGGCCGTGCCTGTCTTCCCGGACACTTTGCATTTTGCGTTCTTCAATGCCGAGCCGGTACCTTTCTCCACGACGGTGCGGAGCGCCCGTTTTACAGTGTCGATTGTTTTCTGCGAGCATATTTTCCCGCTCAGTACCGTAGGCCCGAGTTCCTTTACCGTTTTTCCGTTCTTTTCGAGCGCCTCTACCAAATACGGCCTCATGACTTTGCCGTCATTGGCTATCGCGTTGTAGAAGGTGAGTATGTTGAGCGGCGTGATGTTCACGTTGTATCCGATTGCTATGGACGGCAGCGAGCTTCCGCTCCAGTTGGCGCTTCCCGGGGTAGGGATGAACGACCGTCCCTCGCCTTCGATGTCGAAGTTGAATTTTTCGCAGAGCTTGTAGCTGTACAGTTTGTCCACATATTCCTTTTCATGCCCGGTATAATTGTCGCACACGAGCTGTCTGAATACCTGGTTTGAGGATTTCATGAAGCCCCAGAGTACTGTCGCCTCTTCTTCTTTTCTGATATATTCATCGTAGAATGTGCGCCCGTTGTAGGACCATCTGCCCTTGTTTCCCTTGATTTTGGTGTCGAGTGTGGCCTTGCCGTCCTCCAGAAGGGTCACAAGCGAGGCGAGTTTGAATACCGAGCCCGGTTCTGCCGCCATGCTGATTGCGTAGTTCTCAATCTCGTCGAGTTCCCCGTTTTTCGTCCTTCCGAGGTTTACCATCGCCCTTATGGCTCCGGTCTCCACATCCATGATTATCGCGCAGGCTTTCTCGATGGAGGATACGGTGTCTATTTTGGAGCGCAGGGCCTTGTCTGCTATGTCCTGCAACTCTATGTCGATTGTAGTGAGGATGTCCGTTCCGTCTTCCGGCAGGATTATCTCTTTGTCGAGGTCGGGAATCCATTCTTTGTTCTCGGTGCGGCGCAGCGACCGTACCCCTTCCTTTCCGTGCAGGAGGTAGTTGTATTTTCCTTCAATGCCGATGAGGTTGTTGCCTGAAGAGTTGGCGTTATCCTTTACATAGCCGATTGTCCTCCGCGCAAGTTTCGCGTATGGATATATACGGCTGTCTTGTTTTTCGATGATGAGGCCTCCTCTGTTTCTGCCGAGGCGGAATATGGGAAAATTTTTCAGCCTGTTCATTTCATCGTGGGATATGTATCTGTTCCCAATCCGGAAGTAACCGTCGCCCTTGTTGCGGGCTTTCCTGATTTCCGACTCGTATGTTGCCGCGCTTTTGTTTCCGAACATTTTCGCCAATTCGATGCAGAGGGAGTCTATCCCGCTTTCAAAGGTTTCCGATTTCGATACGGTGCAGTCCATCCTGATTTCATATTTTGGGGACGATACGGCCAGAGGCCGGCCGTCGCGGGCGAGGATGTTTCCGCGTGCCGGTTCAAGTGTCTCGGTTATCCCTTTGGCGCCGAATTCGGTGTCCGGGACATAGAAGATTTGGAGGTAAGCGATTCTCAATACGGCGATTACGGCTGCAACCATCATTATTACGTAAACGATGAGCAGCCTTTGTGGTGAAGCCGTATTTTTAATGTTTTTCATATTTAAAATCACTTGTCGGCGGTTATTCTTACAGGGGCGGTTTCCGGCTTTTCCAACGAAGAGCCTTTCTCGCGCAGCATTTCCTCTATCTTGCTTCTCGTGTCTATGCTTATCAGTTCGAGGCTTTTCTGGGTGTAGTCGATATTGAGTTCCTTTATGATTCTTTCATTTTCCTGCCTTACCGTCATCGTTTGCTCGATAAGCAGGTTTATTGTGATGTACAGTATGATAAGGACGAATACATACAATATGAAAGGAATGTTCCTGTCCGCCTTTATGACGGTCAGGAAGTCCCCCCTGAAAAAGCTTTTTATGTATTTCGATATCGCTGCCATCGCTTATTGTTCCCGTACTTTTTCGGCTACCCTCAATTTTGCGCTTCTCGCCCTCGTGTTGGAGCGGATTTCATCTTCCGACGGCGTTACCGGTTTCCTGGTAATCATTCTGAACGGGGACGGGCGCATTCCGTAAATGTCGCTTTCCGTCTCCCCTCCGGTGTTCCCGGTTTTGAGAAAATTCTTCACCATCCTGTCTTCCAGCGAGTGGTATGTGATGATGACGATTCTTCCTCCCGGCTTCAGCGATTTCAGGGCGCCTTTCAGGAATTTTTCAAGGGAACGCATTTCACGGTTCACCTCGATTCTCAGGGCCTGATACACCTTTGCGAGGAATTTGTGTTCTGCAAAACCGGGCAGGAGCCTTTCAATGGCTTTTCCGAGCTGGCCGGTGGTCTCTATCGGGGCTGCCGTCCTTGCGGAGCATATCGCCGCCGCAATCCTTCCGCTTTCGCGCAGTTCCCCGTAAACCCGGAAAAGCCTCTCCAGCTCTTCATTACTATAACTGTTTATTACATCTTTTGCCGTGATTTCCCCTTCCGTATTCATCCTCATGTCCAGCGGCGCGTCGAATCTGAACGAGAAGCCCCTTCCGGCCGTGTCGAACTGGTGGGACGAAACTCCGAGGTCTGCAAGTATTCCGTCTACCCCGTCCCTGTAGCCGCCTGCAAGTATGTAGTTGTGTATGAACCGGAAGTTGTTGTGTACAAAGTTTATCCTTATGTCTTCCGGAACATTTTCCATGGCTTCGGCGTCCCTGTCGAATGCCAGAAGCCGTCCGTCCTTGGTGAGTTCGGACAATATGCGCTTGCTGTGTCCGCCTCCTCCGAAGGTCGCATCGACATATATTCCGGAACGGTCGGTTATGAGTTCTGAAACGCTTTCGTGAAGCATCACTGGGACATGGTATTCGGACATGTTGGAGCCTCCGTTAAATTTGACCGGAAATCTTTCCGGCTAATGAAACAAAACGTTCTTCGCTTATATTGCTGGATTCGTATTTTTCGGCGGCCCAGATTTCTATCTTGTCGTCGTTTCCGCTGAATACTACTTCCTTGTCTACTCCGATTGTTTCAAGAAGCTTTTTCGGAATGGTAATCCTTCCGAGCTTCGGGTCCGGTTCCACGACCGCCCTGTTCCTCGTGTAGGCCCTCCAGAATTCGGCATGCTCCCTGTTGAAGGGGTTGAGCATCGACCTGACCTTTTCCGACTGGCGCTCCCATTCTTCGTAGGCGTACATCTCCAGGCATTCCGCGAAAATGTCCTTCTTGACTACGAAGAGGCAGGGCTTCTGTCCGGATACGAGATTCTTGAACGGCGAAGGGAAAACCAACCTCCCCTTGTCGTCCAGTTTCACTTTGTATTCGCCGATGAATTTTATCATAATCCCGTGTCCGTGACGTTTAAAAACATGATAGCGCAAAAATAATCAAAAATTTCCACTTTCTTACAAAAAAATACAAATTTTTCCACAAGTCTTTTTGAAAGCTCCGTATTTTGCCATATATTGCGCCCTCAAAACAGGTTTTTATAATGTCTGCAATAAAATTTTTATATACGGCGGCGGTCGCGGCCATGGTTGCGGCCCTGTATTCCTGCGGAGGCGGGGATGTCGCGACGGACTGTTCCGCGGAAGGGGAAGAACTCCGTGACAGCGTGAAAAGGAACGAGCTCGGAATACCTCTCGAAGGCTATGAAACATACGAGGGGCGTGTGGCGAGAGGGGAGTTTTTCTCCAACATACTGAACCGTTACGGCGTTTCCAACCAGAGGATTTACAGGATATCGGAAGCCATAAAGGATACTTTCGACATAAGGGACATCAGGATAGGCAACGAGTATTCGGCATATATCTCCGAGGCTGATTCGTCCCTCGGGTACTGGGTGTACGAAATAGACAGAAGCAGCAGTCTGGTGTTGGACATGAACGCTCCGGATTCGGCTATGGCCCGGATATTCCGCAAGGAGATGGAGGTCGTTCCGCGTTATGCCGATGTGACTATCGAAAACTCCCTGTGGTACGATATGGTAAATGCCGGGGTCTCTCCGCTTCTGATTATCAAGCTTTCGGACATTTATGCATGGACGGTGGACTTTTTCGCGCTCCAGAAAGGCGATGTCTTCAGGGTGCTCTACGACGAAGTGGTATGCGACGGAGAAGTCTTCGAGATAGGGGATGTGAAATATGTGGAGTTCACCCATCTGGGAGAAATGTTCCCTTCGGTGATGTTCGACCAGGGGGACGGAGGCAATATCTATTGGAATGAGAAAGGCGAGAGCATGAGGAAGGCTTTCCTGAAGGCCCCTCTGAATTATTCGCGCATAAGTTCCGGTTTCTCATACGCCCGCAAGCATCCTGTCACAAGAAGGGTGCAGCCCCACACGGGAGTGGATTATGCCGCTCCGACAGGTACGCCTGTGATGTCCGTCGGGGACGGGATCGTCATAGAGTGCCGCTACAAGGGAGCAAACGGAAATATCGTGAAAATCAGACATAATTCCGTGTATACTACCGCGTACCTGCATCTTTCCCGTTTTGCAAAGGGCATGAAAGTCGGGAAGCGTGTGCGGCAGGGGGATGTAATCGGTTATGTGGGAAGTACGGGCCGTTCGACAGGCCCTCATCTTGATTACCGTATATGGAAGAACGGTACGCCTATCAATCCGCTGAAGATGGAGTCTCCGTCGGCTGAACCTCTCAAGAGCGAAAATATGGGGGCGTTCATGGATATAATGGGTGCATACAGGAATACGGTCGATTCGATATATGCAGCAAGGCTTTACGAGAGGGCTATGGCCGCCGTCGCCTCACCTCTTGTAGATGATGTTGAGCCCGTCGCGCAGGGGCAGAATCATTGATGCTACGCGGCTGTCCCGGGCTACGATGTCGTTGAAGGCCATTATGCCGGAACTCTGGCGGTCTTTCGCCGCTTTCCCGGAGGAAAATATTTTCCCGTCCCAGAGCACGTTGTCGGCCAGAATCACCCCTCCTTTGCGTACTTTGTCGAAAACCATTCCGTAATACTCGGCGTATTCGCGCTTGTCGGCATCGATGTAGGCCAGGTCGTATGGCCCTTCGAGATTTTCGAGGGTCTTCTTCGCATCGCCTATGTGCAGCCTTATCCTGTCGGAGTATCCCGATTTTACGAATGCTTCGAGGATGATGTCCTCGAGTTCGTCGTTGATTTCGAGGGTGTCGAGCGTGCCGTCTGGCGCCAGCCCTTCGGCGAGGCAGATTGCACTGTAGCCTGTGAAGGTGCCTATCTCCAGTATTTTCCGGGGGGACATTATCCGTGAAATCATGGACAGGAACAGGCCCTGGATTCCGTCAGAAAGCATCCTGGCGTGGTTGGTTCTCAGATTCGTCTGCCTTGTAAGCCATTCCAGGGCTTTGTTGGCAGGGCTCGAATGCGATGTTATATACGATATTTCCTCTTCGGGCAGATTCCTTTCCATTGTGTGCCGTGTTTTTCAGATATAAATCAGTCTTGAAAGCCTTTCTTCGGCGAAAATCTCACGCGCACATCCGGCGAGCTCTTCCGCTGTTATGGATTCCAGTATTTTCCTTCCCCTTGTTTCGTCGGCGTTTTCTCCGAAAAGCAGAATGTTTTTACCTATGGCGAGGCATTTCTGTTCCCCGTTGTCCGATGCGATAAGCAACTGTCCCAAAAGTTGTTTCTTTGCTGCTTTAAGGGCTGTCTCCTTCATCTGTTTTTCCCGGAAACGGCGGAGGATTCCCATTGTCGCCTTGCAGCAGTCTTCGATTCTTTCCTTGTCGCAGCCGAATGAGATGGCGACTACCCCGTTGTCGGCGTATGGGGTATAGGAGACGTCCACTCCGTATACCCAGCCCCTTTTCTCGCGCAGTTCCGTATTGAGCACCGAACTTGCTGCCGGTCCTCCGAGTATGTTGCAGAGGAGCACGAGGGCTATCCTTTTCCTTTCGCACCCGATAGGGTAGCCGGTGCATCCTATTATGCAGTTGGCCTGGTGGTTCCTTTTGTTCAGGACCTTGTCGAAAATCCTGCCTTCCTTTAGTGACGAGGATACCGGATATGCCGTTACGGGCTCTTCCTGTCCCGGGATTCCGGCCTTGGACACCGCTTTCGCAACCTTGCGCATCACCTCCTTTTCATCCATGTCCGCTACTACCGACAGGGCGGAACATGAGTACCTGAAATTTTCGCGTACATATTCTTCGATGTCTTCCCTGACGGCTTTCCTTACGCTTTTTATGGAACCGAGGATTTGCGGGGCGAGCGGGGTGCCTTCCAATAACAGTTCTTCGAAATGGTCGTAAATCTCGTCCGGAGGGGAGTCTTTGTACGACTGGATTTCGTCTATTATCACGTTGCGCTCGGTATCTATGTCCTTTTCGCGGAACAAGGACCTGTATGCGAGTTCCAGCAGGAGCGATATGCCCTTGCTTAGTTCCTCTTTGAGAAGTGCCGCATGGATTACCGTCTCTTCTTTCGTGGTAAAGGCGTTGAGGTCTCCTCCCGAGCGTTCGAGATAATTGTTTATTGCCCTTGCGGTCTTCGTTTCCGTCCCTTTGAACAGGAGGTGTTCCGTGAAGTGGGCCACGCCGCTTCCCTGTTTTTTTTCGTCCCTCGTCCCGCTTCTCAACGTCAGGGCGCAATATGCCACTTCCGAATTGCTTCGTTTGAATGCGAACCTTATTCCGCACGGCAGTACGGTCGTGAAAACTCTGTTATCTTCCATCCTTTTTCGTCGCGGCTATTTTCCTTATTTCGGATTTGCTGAAACCGGCTGCCTGTTTTTTCGGAATTCTCTGTTTTTTGTAATAAAACAGGCTGTAGTCTTCGGCCGAAACAAGCATTTTGAAATAAAATTTTCCTCCTTCGGGGATTATCGTATATGAAACGATGGTTCCCGGTCGCATTTCCTCAAGTATCTCGTTGGTTTCTTCATCGGTTGCAGTCCGCATCCCCTTTCCTGCATAGTTCCCGTCCATGTAGGCGGCGGTTTCCGGCGACATGTCTTCTTCGGCGAAGACAATCTCATCCCAGGAACAGCCGGGCATCAGCCTCGAATACGATTTCATTGCCGTGTATGCGGAAATGTCGGATTTGGTAACCCTCGGAACGTGCTCCTGGATGATGTTTATGAATGCCGGGATATATGCCATGCAGCGGCCGTCGTCATCCTCGGCCGTCCTGAACGGGAGCGAGATGACTTCGGGCATTCCGTCTATGCCTTTTTCCGCTTTCGGCCCTCCCCTGAGCAGGGAGAGGAACTCTACGGAAGGCCCGCTTTCCTTGCCGTACTGCCCTTTGGTGCGTATCAGGAAGAAATAATTCGTGTCGCACTTCAGCCTTTCGAACTCTTCCATGTCGCAGAATTCGTAAGGGGAGACAGTCCAGTTCCTTTCGATTTCGTCTTCGAGCACCATGTTCACGAAGGCGTCCCCTCCGGATATGACGACCTTGGTTATCATGCTCGATACGTCGCCTATGTCTTTCTTTTTCGTCATTATTTCGGCCTGCGGGTATGCCGGTACCGTCGCGGCCGCGAAAAATAATGCGTATAGCAGAATCTTGAGTTTCATTTTTCTTTGTTTTTTGAGCAGGAACGGCAAAATTAAGGAATTTTTCCTATTTTTGTAAATTATGGAACAATATATAGTATCGGCAAGAAAATACAGGCCGGACAGTTTCGAAAGCCTCATAGGGCAGGACAATATAGCGAAAACCCTGAAAAATTCGATTCTTCGGGGACAGTTGGCGCACGCCTATCTTTTCTGCGGCCCCCGTGGGGTGGGAAAGACGAGTACGGCGAGGATTTTTGCGAAGACCATCAATTGCATGAGCCCTACCGGGGATATGGAGCCCTGCGGCCATTGCGAATCGTGCGTTTCTTTCGACGAAGGGCGTTCTTACTGCATACATGAGCTCGATGCGGCTTCTAATAACGGGGTGGAGGATATCAAGCAGCTCATGGACAAGGTGAGGATTCCCCCTCAGATAGGAAAATACAGCGTTTATATCATAGACGAGGTGCACATGCTCTCCCAGGCGGCCTTCAATGCTTTCCTGAAGACTCTGGAGGAACCGCCGGCACATGCAATCTTCATCCTTGCTACGACCGAAAAGCACAAGATACTTCCTACAATCCTGTCCCGCTGCCAGACATACGATTTCAACAGGATAAGCGTTGAGGACATAGTAAGGAACCTTCGCTCCATAGCTTCCAAGGAGGGTGTCGTAATCAGCGACGAATCCCTGCATGTTATTGCGGCGAAAGCGGACGGCGCGATGAGGGACGCGCTTACGCTCTTCGACCAGACTGTCGCCTTCTGCGGTAGGGATGTCGCCTATGAAGACGTGATTTCGAATCTGAATGTCCTCGACTATGATTATTATTTCAGGTTGGTGGATTATTTCAAGGCTTCCGACCATTCTTCGGCGCTTCTGCTTTTCGATGAGGTGCTTTCCAAAGGTTTCAATGCACTGTATTTCGTATCCGGTCTTAGCCATCATCTGCGGGATCTGATTGTGAGCAAGTGCGGGGCAGCCTCTTCATTGATAGAGCTTCCGGATTCCCTGAAGGCCCGTTACAAGGAGCAGGCGGACGGACTTGCCATGCAGTATCTCTATTCCGCCCTCGAAACGACGGTCAAGTGCGAAACGGCGTACCGGTCGAGCGTAAACCAGAGGCTGTTGATAGAGTTTACGCTGATGAAGCTGTCCGGCATGTCCTCCCTTGTGTCCGGCATGTCTTCCCAGGATGCCGCCGGTCTTCGCCAGGGCGTGCAGGCCCGGCAGGTCCCTCCGGTACAGTCGGCCCGTGTCCCGGAACAGCCGGCCAGGGCTGCTGAACAGCAGGCCGCTGTCAGTAAGCCCGCCGTGGAACAGGCTGCTCCTGTACGGAAGAAAACCGGGATTTCCATTTCATCGGTAATCGATGCGGTTTCCGCTACGCCTTCTCCTGCCGCTTCGGATGAATCCGCAAACGTGTCCGGACGTAAAATCTCTTTCGAGGAGGTGCAGCCGGTGTGGAAGGAAATGGCCGAGGACTACAAATCCAGGAAGAACCTGTATTCCGCAATCGTATCCGCCAAAACAGCTCTCGATGAGAAGGACGGGCGTTATTATGTGCGCTTCTTCGTGGCAAACGAGGCGCAGAAGGAGTGGATTCGCTCCAAGGTACAGAAAGAACTGGAAGCCAAATTGAGAAAGGGCCTCGGCGCGGCCAATGTTTTTCTGGCAATCGAAGTCGAACAGGAAACGGGAGAGAGGCAGGAACACCACTACATGCCGTCGGAAAAAGCAAAATATATGATGGAAAAATCGGAAGAGGTGCGGAATTTGTGTGCGGATCTCGGGCTTGATCTCAAATGACGGTCTCCGTGCCCCGATTTGGATTTTTATAAAACGGATTTTTACAATGAAACTCTATTGCAGGGATCTTGTCAAGAAATACGGGATGCGTACCGTTGTAAAGGGCGTGTCCTTCGATGTCGAACAAGGTGAAATCGTCGGGCTTCTCGGACCTAACGGGGCCGGGAAGACCACGAGTTTTTATATGATAACCGGACTTATCAAGCCGAATGGAGGGAAAATTTTCCTCGATGACGAGGAGATAACCAATCTTCCGATGTACAAGAGGGCGCAGAAAGGCCTCGGGTATCTGGCCCAGGAGGCTTCGGTGTTCAGGAAACTGAGTGTCGAGGCCAATATAATGTCGGTCATGGAGATGTCCCATTTTACCAAGGAGGAGCGCAGGGAACGGCTCGAATCGCTTATAGATGAATTCGGTCTTCACAAGGTGCGTAAAAGTTATGGTATCCAGCTCTCCGGAGGCGAGAGAAGGCGTTGCGAGATAGCCCGTGCGCTGGCCATAGACCCGAAGTTCATACTGCTTGATGAGCCTTTCGCCGGTGTGGACCCCATTGCCGTGGAAGATATACAGCACATTATCGCAAAACTCAAATATAAAAACATAGGTATTATAATCACCGACCATAATGTCCATGAGACACTTGCGATTACCGACCGTGCCTACCTGCTTTACGAAGGCAATATCCTTGAGAGCGGGACGGCAGAGGAATTGGCGGCTAACGAGGATGTGCGAAGAAAATATCTCGGGACCAATTTCGAGTTGAGGAAGGCGGTCCTTAATCCGAACAGAAAAAAGTAGGGATTGGAAATGGATTCGATTAAAAATATTTACCGTATAGGGCGCGGTCCGTCCAGCAGCCATACCATGGCACCGATGAGGGCTGCAAAAATGTTTTTGGAGAAAGCCGGACGGGGAGTTTCCCGTTTCGAAGTGGGGCTTTACGGTTCCCTCGCTGCAACAGGGAAAGGCCACATGACTGATACGGCCATATTGGATGTACTCGGCCACGTAGCTCCCACGGAAATAAAATGGTTTCCCGAAATAAACCTTCCGCTTCATCCTAACGGGATGACGTTCAAGGCGTTCAGTCCAGAAGAAGCGGAGATGTGCTCATGGACCGTGTACAGTACGGGGGGCGGGGCTCTTGCCGATGATGTCTGGGATGAACGTGAGACTGTCAGACTTTATGACAGGAATCGGATAACCGATATCTGTGAGTGGTGCAGCGGAACGGGATATTCTTATTGGGAATATGTCGAAAAATTCGAGGATTCCGATATATGGGATTATCTGAACGAGGCCTGGAAGAAGATGCAGGATGCCGTACACCGCGGTCTGGATACCGAAGGGGTGATACCGGGCGGGCTCGGCCTCAGAAGGAAAGCAGGAGAGTATTATATCAAGGCCATCGGTTATAGCAACGCTGTAAGGGGAAGGGGCCTGGTGTATTCTTATGCCCTTGCTGTTTCCGAGGAAAACGCTTGCGGAGGCGAGATTGTTACCGCACCTACCTGCGGTTCTTCAGGAGTGCTTCCTGCCGTACTTTTCCATCTGAAACGCAGCCGTGAGTTTTCGGACAAAAAGATTCTCCACGCCATGGCTACGGCGGGCCTTTTCGGAAATGTTGTCAGGACAAACGCTTCCGTGTCAGGTGCGGCCGTGGGCTGCCAGGGGGAAGTGGGAGTCGCTTGTGCCATGGCCGCGGCGGCTGCAAGCCAATTGTTCGGCGGGACTCCTTCACAGATAGAGTATGCGGCGGAAATGGGGTTGGAGCATCACCTTGGCCTGACCTGCGACCCTGTAGGCGGCCTTGTGCAGATACCGTGCATCGAGCGCAATGCCTTTGCTGCCGCCCGTGCCCTGGATGCCAACACTTATTCCAATTTTTCTGACGGCCGTCACCGTGTCAGTTTCGACGATGTCGTGGACGTGATGCAGCAGACCGGAAAAGACATACCGAGCCTTTACAAGGAAACTTCCCAGGGCGGCCTTGCCAAAAGGTTGAATTGATTTTGGCACGCAATTGGCATGGTACTAAAACGGATTGTTTTCATAATAAGATAGGTTAGTATATACGATGAGAGCGGGTATCGGTTCGGTTCCCGCTCTTTTCAGTATGCGCCGTTATGAGACTTTCCTTATTTTAAAAGGTGCTCATCAATGATTTGCTTGAGTTGTGCCTTGGATGGTGCTCCTGGGCTCATTGACGGCTCTCCGGATGCCGGGATGAAGAGAAGGGTAGGCACTGAGCGTATTCCGAATGCCCCGGAAAGTTCAGGTTCCTGGTCTACGTCCACTTTGTAAATGTAGAGTTTGTCTGCGTATTCTGCTGCAAGTTCTTCAAGTACAGGACCGAGAGCCTTGCACGGGCCGCACCATGTTGCGAAGAAATCGACTATCGCCGGTTTGTCGCCTTCGTATTTCCATGTCTGCGG
Source organism: Muribaculum sp. An289 (assembly GCF_002159555.1). Lineage (GTDB taxonomy): Bacteria > Bacteroidota > Bacteroidia > Bacteroidales > UBA932 > Merdivivens > Merdivivens faecigallinarum. The sequence goes on along the minus strand of NZ_NFIV01000001.1, from coordinate 154,738 downwards.
ATTCTTTTCGTAATTGTAGATTTTCTCAAGGAACTGTTCCCTGTTGATTTTGATTGTGTTCATTTTTTCGTCTTTTTTACCGGTTCCGGCATTCTGTCCGCATGAAACGGATGCAGATGCGAGGAAAATCATTCCGGCGGTTAATAATATTTTCAAACTGTTTTTCATCATATATTTGTCCCTTATGTTCACGGCGCAAAGGTAATAGAGTATTATATATAAAACAAATCGATATTTTTTATATTATTATAGATAAAAACTATATTTGCAAAAAAAATATTATATATAAGAAGCTGTTTAAAAGACATTTAGTATGAAAATCAATCTGTCCACGTTAAAATATATCGTCGCCCTGGAGGCGTATCGCAATTTTGTAAAGGCGGCCGAGGCCTGTGGAGTGACACAGCCCACTTTGAGTGCGGCAATAAAGAAAATGGAGGAGGAGCTCGATATCGTGATATTCGACCGCAACAGCCATCCTGTCGAGCCTACCGTCTTGGGCTCAAGGATTGTGGAAATGGCGAGGAGGACGATTTACGATGTCTCGCTGATAGAGGACCTGATACTCGACGAGCGTAATGAAGAAAGGGGAAAGATTGCGATGGGCATGCTTCCTACCGTGGCTCCGTACATCCTTCCGGGCCTTTTCCGGGAGATACGTTCCAACCATCCTGGCGTGGAACTCAGGGTGTCGGAGATGAGGACGGAATCCCTGATGGAAAAACTCCGTTCCGCGCAGATTGATATGGCAGTCATGGTGGCCCCGCAGGAACACGGAGCCCTGTTGGAAGTGCCTATGTATTATGAGCGTTTCGTGGCTTACGTGTCGCCCGAAGACGAATTTTACCGTCTGGACGGAATCCCTGCCGAATCCCTCTCGTCCGACAGGATGTGGGTGCTCGAAGACGGGCATTGCATGAACGGCGAGGTGTCCGGCCTCTGTCAGAACAAAGAGAGTGCGCATGCGGAATACAGGGCGGGCAGCATAGATACGCTCGTCAGGGTCGTGGACTCCAACGGCGGCTATACCGTCATCCCGGAACTTCATGTGCCTTTGCTTAGTGATTCCCAGCAGGGAAACGTACGTCCGATAGTGTGCCGTCATCCCGGAGAAGAGGGAGGATACTGCTGCCCGGTGCGCAGGGTTTCGCTGATGATCCGTGAGGATTTCGTCCGCGAAAAGATGTTGAACATAGTGGTTGACAGCATCAGAAACGTCATACCGGACGATATGTCTGACACGGGGACAAAGCGTTTTGCAATCAAGATATGAATTTTTGCTAATTTTGCATCCATGGAGCATGAAACGCCTATACTGTCCATAATCATTCCGGTTTACCGCGTGGAGGACTGCATTGCCCGGGCCTTGGATTCGGTGTATTTCCAAGGGCTCGAAGACAGCCTTTTCGAAGTGGTGGCCGTGGATGACGGTAGCCCGGACAGGTCTGTGGAAATCATGGAGTCCTACCGTGCGGGGCACGCCAATCTCGTCCTGCTCCGCAAATCCAACGGCGGAGTGTCTTCCGCACGCAATCTGGCTTTGGATGCGGCACGTGGTAGGTGGGTCGTTTTCCTGGATGCCGACGATGCCCTGGCGCCTGGCGCATTGAGGGAGTTTTTCTCAAAGGTACGGCGTTTCGGCGGTGCGGAGATACTGATGATGCAGGAAGTCTATGCCCGGAACGGTTCGGAAAAATATTCCTGGCAAGGGATGGCGGAGGATTTCCATTCATATTCGGGACCGGAACTGTTCCGTCGGGGATATTTCCGTTCGACTGTAACTGGGCTTGTCATCAGGCGGGATTTCATAGAGAGGTGCGGGGCCCGGTTCGATGAAAGGGTGGCGATGGGAGAGGACTCGACTTTCATACATTCGCTCCTGCCTTACGCCCGAAGCATAATGGTCTGGAAGCGTGTGCTGTACCTGATTTACATGCGCGACGGCAGCGCTTCGAGGACTTTTACACGGGAGAGGCTGGCTGCCTGCCGTTACAATCTACAGGCGGCATTGGAACTTGCCGGGAAAGTCCGTGCCGAAGTGCCCGAATCCCTGCCTTTGGTGGAATTTTACCGTTACAGCATATTGCTGCATTACATGAAATTGTCCATCGAGTACCGAGTGACGGGGGCTCTGCGCATATTCAAGGAAATGCTCCCGGAGGGTTATCTTCCGGTTGGCATTGAAAATGTTCCGCGGGAAAGGTGGAAGATAAGAATCATGGACAAATCCCTTGCGGCATTTTATTTTTTGTTGAAAATCCAGAATTGTCTGAAAGGAAAGCGTGTCGGCTGATGAAAACGATGGACGGGGTTAAAAATATGGGTAGTACCGGGGAACTCAAGGCGGGGGCCGTGCTTAACTATGCGGTAATCCTGCTGAACAATCTGTTGGGGCTTCTGTACATGCCTTATATGCTCCGCATGCTCGGGCAAAGCGAGTTCGGGCTCTATTCATTGGTGGCTTCCGTCATAGCCTACCTTACGGTGCTCGACCTCGGTTTTACCAATGCGGTAATCAGATACACGGCCAAGTTCCGGGCGGAAGGCAAGGTACGGGAACAACAGGAAATGTTCGGGATGTTCATCCTGATTTATTCTGCCATAAGCCTTGTGGCGCTTGTCGCGGGAGGCTTCCTGTATGCCAATGTGGATGCCGTTTTCAGTGCGAAGATGACCGCTTCCGAGCTTGCCCGGATGAAGCCGATGCTGCTCATGCTGCTTTTCAATCTTGTGATTACTTTTCCCCTGAGTGTTTTCGGTTCAATCATAACCGCATACGAAAAATTCGTTTTCCAGAAACTGCTCGTGATAGGCCGCCTCCTCCTCAGTACGGCGGTGATGATTGTCCTGCTGCATTTCGGTTACAAGGCGATGGCCCTCGTAGTGGTCCAGACGGTCTTCAACATAGCGCAGCTGATAGCAAACTGGATATTCTGCCGCAGAAGGCTGAATGTGAAGGTCGTGTTCGGGCGCTTCCGTTTCGGATTTTTCAAGGAAGTGGCCGCGTATTCTTTCTGGATATTGCTTAATGTGTTGATGGACAGGGTGTATTGGAGTACGGGGCAGTTCGTGCTCGGAGCGGTGGCCGGTACGGCGGCGGTAGCCGTATTTTCCGTAGCCGTAAGGCTGGAACAGATGTATATGTCGTTTTCGACGGCTATTTCATCGGTCTTCCTTCCGAAAGTCACCTCCATGGTTGCGCGCGGGGAAGGCGACAAGGCTATATCGGACCTGTTCATACGGACGGGCAGGATACAGTATTGCGTGCTTGCCTTTGTCCTGACGGGGTTCATCGTTTTCGGGCGGCAGTTCATAGCCTTGTGGGCGGGGCCGGACTATGACGAAGTCGCCGTATACACCGTCTCGCTGATATTTTTCATCCCGTTGACAGTCCCGCTTGTCCAGAATCTCGGTATAACCATCCTCCAGGCGAAGGGGATGATGCGTTTCCGTTCCCTGATGTATGTCGGTGTGGCCGCCGTTTCCCTCGTGTTGCAGATACTGCTGTCGAAGCGCTACGGCGTCGAGGGTTGTGCCTGGGCGGTGGCGGCAGGCCTGGTGCTCGGCCAGATAATCATCATGAACATATATTATTATAAGGTGCAAAGGATAGACATCCTGCGGTTCTGGAAGGAGATTTTCCGTATGAGCGTGGTGCCGGCCTGTGTCTGTGCGGTATCGTACTTCATATTCAGGGATATACGGCTCGATTCCGTATGGAGGCTTGCACTCGGAATCCTTGCCTATTGCGCGGTCTATCTGCCGTTGTTCTGGCTTGCGGGCATGAATGCTTCGGAAAAAGGGCTTGTCCGCGGCTTTTTTATGAAAATTTTAAAGACTGGAAAATAAAATGGCTACAGTAAATAATCCGTTCGTCGAAGGCTGCTGCGGTTGCGGCGCGTGCCTCAATGTATGTCCGAAAAATGCTATTTCGTTCCGGGAGGATGCGGAAGGTTTCGCCTATCCTTCGGTGGATGAAGGAAAATGCATCGATTGCTCCCTGTGCGTTAAGGTCTGTCCGGTACTGTCCCCGGATGTGGAAAGGCTTCCGTTGAAGGTCTATGCCGCGAAAAACAGGGATTTGCAGGAGCGTATCCAGAGTTCCTCGGGAGGAATGTTCCTGCCTCTTGCCCGTGAGGTCTTGCGCCAGGGAGGGCAGGTCTTCGGAGTGGAGTTTTCCGAAGATTTCTGTTCCGCCCGCCATGCCTGCGCCTCCGATGCCGACGGAGTGAAACGTTTCAGCGGCAGCAAATATATCCAGAGCGATACGGGAAGGACCTATTCCATGACGAAAATGTTTTTGGAAAACGGAGTGCCGGTGCTTTATTCGGGCACGCCCTGCCAGATAGCCGGACTGAGGAAATTCCTGCGCAAGGATTATGAAAACCTTTATACCGTGGACCTTGTATGCCATGGTGTCCCGAGCCCCGGAATATGGAGGAGGTATATGGACGAAACCGCCCCGGAAGGTACAGCATCGGTGAACTTCAGGGACAAGGTCACCGGCTGGAAACGGTTCAGCCTCGTCATGAAAGACAGTTCCGGCAAGGTTCTGTTTTCCCAGCGCGAGGATGAGAATGTATTTATGGACGGATTCCTGAAAAACCTGTATCTCCGTCCGTCATGTTACCGTTGCCCTGCCCGCAAGGGCCGTAGCGGTAGCGATCTGACCATAGCGGATTACTGGCATCTGAAGAAAACCTTGCCGGATTTCGATGACAATACGGGTGTCGGGCTCGTGCTGGTGAATACCGCCAAGGGTGCAAGGCTTTTCGATTCGGTGGATTTCGAGCGTGTCGAGACTCCGTACGCCCCGGCTTCTGCCGGCAACCCGGCCATCGAAAATGATTTCAGGCCGTTGAAGGGCAGGGAGGCGTTTTTCAGAAAGGCAGCCCGTGCGAAGAGGATAGGGCCCCTTATCCGGAAATATACCCGCGATCCGTTCACCCTGCGCCTGAGAAAACGTTTGAAAAAATTGAGGATTTCGCGATGAAGATAGGCATAATGACTTTCCACTGGGCCGTCAATTACGGGGCAGTGCTCCAGGCATACGCCTTGCAGACTTATCTGCGTAATCTTGGCCATGAGGCCTATATGATTGACTATAAGCCCGGCAACAGAGACCATAATCTGAAGAATTTCATCTTAAACAGGAAGCTGCCGCATCCTTTGCAATATGTGCGAGAGGCTGCTCTGGACAGGCTTTTCGAGGAATTCCGCCGCAAATACCTTGTCCGCAGCCGCAGATACGGTTCTTTGGAGGAGTTGCGGAACGACCCGCCGGCGGCGGATATCTATGTTTCCGGAAGCGACCAGGTGCTCCATCCGCGCACCCTGATGAAAGGTGAACGCCGGCCTGCACCTGCATATATGCTCGATTTCGGGGGAGCTGATGTCTTCAGGGCCGGTTATGCGGTGAGCTTCGGCTGTACTTCATATCCCGAAGGGGCCGCAGCAGTGGCACGGAAATATATCGGCCGCTTCGATTTGCTGTCGGTACGCGAAACGACTGGCGTAAATGTCGCCGAATCCCTCGGTTACAAAGGCCGTCTGTGGACGGTTCCTGACCCGACCATCCTTGCCGGGGCTTCGGCCTATGACAAGGTCTTTTCCGCCGGCGGCAACGGTCCTTCCGGCCATACCGCAACATATCTCCTGCACGGACGGTCCGCACTTAACCCCCGGATAGAACATGATTTCGGGACAGTCAGGCCTTTGGGCGGCTGTTCCGTGCCGGACTGGCTCTTGGAAATCAGATATGCCGACCGCCTTGTGACCAATTCTTTCCACGGTACAGTATTCGCCCTGCTTTTCCATATCCCTTTCGTTTCCTTGCTGGAAACGGGCGCGGCGGCCGGGATGAACGACCGTTTTGCGACCCTGCTTTCCCGTGTCGGACTCACGGACAGAATCCTTCCCGCCTACGACGGCCGCCGCGCCGAAGAAATCTTCAGCCGCGATATCAGTTGGGATGCCGTGGATTCACTTATGGACGGATATGCCCGTGAAGGCAGGGACTTCATCGAGATGCTTTTGGCGCGTCAGTGTGTCAGATAGCCCTCGGGATGTTTTCCTACGAGGTGCATTTCTTCGTAGATGGCCTGTATTTTTGCAAGGTCTGCGGCGGCATTGTCGCTGAGCTCGAACCGCGGCCCGTGTCCTACACGCTTTGTTCCCCAGTCGAAGTAACCGAGATATACAGGTACATTGGCTGCCCGTGCGATGGTATGGAAGCCCGTTTTCCATTTTTTTACTGCCTTGCGTGTGCCTTCGGGGGCTATTGCCAGATGCAGCCTGTCCTTTTTCTCGAATTCATGGATTATGGAGCGTACCAGCAGGGCGGCTCCCTTACCCCTGTCTACCGGGATGGCTCCTAATTTTTTCAGAATCGGGCCGACCGGCCAGAAGAAAAACTCCTTCTTGATCATTATGTGCGGGTCTCCGCCTATGGATTTGTAGTAAAAATACGAGACGAAGAAATCCATGATTGATGTGTGCGGGACTCCGAGCACGACTGCTTTGGGCTCGGGGATAGGCTCGGGATCGACGGGTGTCCAGCCCATCATCTTAAGCATCAGTTTACAGAATTTTCTCCACATGGTCTTACATTATGTCTTCCAATTCGACTTCCGAACGTAGATTCCCCTTTATGAACTCCTGGCGCTCCATGGTGTTGTCGCCCATGTAAAACTCCAGGATTTCCTGGATGGAGTCTTCGTCTGTTATCATTACCTTGTCCAGCCTTATGTCTTTTCCTATGAAATGCCTGAACTCATGGTCCGAGATTTCCCCGAGGCCTTTGAACCTCGTTATCTCGACTCCTGCCTTCATTTTTTTCGCCGCTGTGTCCTTTTCTTCAATCGAGTAGCAGTAACACGTCTCTTTCTTGTTTCTTACCCTGAACAGGGGGGTCTGGAGTATGTAGACATGTCCGCGCCGTATCACGTCAGGGAAAAACTTGAGAAAAAACGTGGTTACGAGCATCCTGATGTGCATCCCGTCGTCATCCGCATCGGTGGCGATGATGACATTGTTGTACCTGAGGTTGTCCGAGTCCTCTTCTATGCCAAGGGCGGAAACGAGCAGATTGAATTCCTCGTTTTCGTAAATCACCTTTTTGCTTGCCTTGTAGCAGTTAAGCGGTTTTCCTCTCAGGCTGAAGACCGCCTGCGTATTGGCATCCCGGATTGTCGTTATCGTACCGCTCGCCGAGTCGCCCTCCGTTATGAAGATGGAACTCTGTTCCCCAAGCTCGTTCTTGTCCCCGTAATGGTAACGGCAGTCGTAGAGTTTCTTGTTGTGTACGGCGGCCTTTTTCGCCCTCTCTTTCGCCTTTTTCTGTACGCCGCTCATTTCTTTCCGCTCTTTTTCGGAACTCTGGATTTTCTTGAGCAGTATGTCGGCGGTCTCCCTGTTGATGTGCAGGTAGTTGTCGAGATTCGTCTTTATGAAGTTGTTTACATAGTTCCTGACGGTAGGGCCGTCCTTGTACATCTCCGTAGAACCGAGCTTGATTTTTGTCTGTGACTCGAAATTGGGCTCGTGTATCCTGATGCTTATGGCCCCCACGATGCCCTGCCTGATGTCGGAAGGGTCGAAGTCTTTTTTGTAAAACTCCTTTATAGTCTTGGTTATGGCCTCGCGGAAAGCTGCCAGATGGGTTCCGCCGTCGCGGGTGTTCTGCCCGTTCACGAATGAAGCTATGTTTTCCCCGTAACTGTTGTCGTGGGTCATCACTATCTCGATGTCGTCCCCGACAAGATGAATCGGCTTGTAAAGCGGTTCCTTCTTCTCCTTGACCATCGAATCGTTCACAAGGTCGAGAAGTCCGTTCCTGGATATGAAGTCTTTCCCGTTGAGCTTGATAGTCAGGTTCTTGTTGAGGTAGGAATAATTCCTCGCCATCGTTTCCACGAACTCCTGATTGAAGTTGTACTCGCCGAAAATATCGATGTCCGGCACGAATCTTACAAAAGTCCCGTTTTTTTCATTCGTCGGCCTCGTCGCGGTATCGAGGAGCTTTCCTCCGGAAAATACGGCATATCTCGATTGCCCGTCCCGGAAACTTTCTATGTAGAATTCCGAAGACAAGGCGTTTACGGCCTTTGAACCGACTCCGTTAAGCCCCACGGACTTGGCGTATACGTCGCTGTCGAATTTCGCTCCTGTGTTGAGGGTAGTCACTACTTTTACAAGTGAATTCAGGGGTATTCCGTGCCCGAAATCCCTTACCGAGGCGCTCTTTCCGTCCACTTCCAGGACGATGGTCTTTCCGTGCCCGCTGATGAACTCGTCTATGGCGTTGTCTATTATCTCTTTCAGTAGCACATAAATTCCGTCGTCAGGGCTTTCCCCGTTACCGAGGCGGCCGATGTACATTCCGGCACGCCGGCGGATATGCTCGTTCCAGTCGAGCGTGATTATCTTGTCGTCTGTGTAGTCGTTCGTATTCATCAACGGTAAAATTTCGTGCAAAAATACTAAAAAATTTTCAGTAGTTGAGCAGAGGTGCGGTCGTTTGGACCCGACGGAACCCGGAACGAAATTCCGCTCAGTTGTTTGAAATCCCGAAAAATTATTACCTTTGCTGCTTCGGACTTTATTGCAAAGCCGATTTTATGTTAGGAAAATTGATTTAAACTGTGTTTGAAATGAAGAAATTTATTTATCTGTTTCTGGCCGTGGCGGCTTTTGCGGCTGCTTCATGTCAGGAGAAAATGGTCAGCGGGGCAAAGGGTACATTGGCTTTTACATTGGAATATGACGGCAATGATTATATCGACATTTCCACCAAAGCCGTGGATTTCAATCTGTCATCCATGGCAGTCGTGATAAGGGATGCCGGTGATACGGAAGTCGCTTCTTATCCGGATGCTTCGGCCATGCCTGCCGAAATACAGCTCGCCCCAGGCCAGTATACAGTCAAGGCTTATACTTCAGGCGTGGCTGAAGCCGCTTTCGACTCCCCTTCATTCTCCGGTGAAAAGGAATTCACCATAACGGAAGGCGAAGTTACCACCGTGGAACTGTCCTGCGGGCTTGACAATGTAAAGGTTTCGGTAAATCTCGACAAGTCTTTTACGGATGCAATCAAGGACTACAGCGTGACGGTGACGGCTGTCAATTATGACAAATCGCTGGTTTTCACTTCCCAATATATAGAGGAAGGGAAGGCCGCCTATTTCGCCGTATCGCCATTGAAGGTAAATGTAGTGGGCAAGAGGATTTCCAATGACGAGCCTGTCGACATAGTGACCGATATCGAGGATGTGAACCCTCGCGACCACTTCATACTGAACATATCCGTGAAGGAGGTTCCGTCTACGGAAGGCTCTGGAACCATAAAGATATCGATAGACGAAAGTACCAATGACAGGAATGTGGACATAACGGTGCCGGCAGAGCCGGTGGAGCCTGTGGGAGCTGCTCCTGAAATCACTTTCTCCTGCCCCGATGATGTGACCTTTACCGATGCCGAAGCGCAGTCCGCGGTAGTGGACGTTACCATAAAGGCTGAAAACGGGATAGAGAACCTGTATGTGAAGATTGAATCACAGACCCTTCTCGGCCTTCTCGGCGGGTTGGGACTGGGGGATGTCGTGGCTTCCGGCAACTGGGACATAGCCAACGTTTCCGATCCGGAATTGGCCGAATTCCTCGGCGGACTGGGGCTTTACAATGCGGAAGACCCGATAAAAGGGAAGACAGAACATACTTTTTCCATCGGTCTTTTCATGTCGTTTATGTTTGCTTCCCCTGACCCTTATCCTTTTGCAATAAGGGTGGTGGATTCGAAAGGACAGGAAACATCAAAGACCCTTACAGTTCATAGGGTGGCTGAATAATATTTTTGTTGAAAATGAATTTTTTTAAAACCATTGTCGTTTCTGTGGCGCTCATGGCTTTCTCGACGCCGGCAATGCTTGCCGAAGAGGAGCCGGAGCGTTTCGACAGAGGCCTGGGCAGGAACAAATCTTTCGTTTTCGTGCCCAAAGGGACTGTGATGGCCGGAATGTCCGTGTCTTATGCCAATTATGATTTCGACAACTACAAATTCCTTATTATCGACGGCATGACGGTTTCGGGAAGCAGTTTCGGCATAGCTCCCCACGTTTCCTATTTTGTGAAGAACAACCTTTCCTTAGGGGCGCGTTTCGATTATGATACCTACAGCATAGGCATGGGAGGCGCTTCCATAGACCTTTCCGATGACCTTGCCTTCGATATAGGTGATGGAAACATTATCGACAGAAGCTACCTTGCATCGCTTACTATGAGGAACTATTTCCCGATAAGCGACAGCAAGCGCTTCGGCTTCTTTACGGAAGTCAGGCTTACTGGAGGTTACGGACAGGGAAAGAACTACAAGGTAGTGGACGGGAACAAGTACGGGACTTATCAGGACATGATGCAGTTCGAACTCGGCTTTATCCCGGGAATCGTGTTTTTCGTCACCAATGAGACTGCTTTCGAAATATCCGTCGGTGTCCTCGGCTTCGACTACAAGCGTGTGAGACAATATACCAATCAGGTGTATGAGGGGACTTTTGAAAAGAGCGGGGCGAATTTCAAGATTAACATCCTCAACATAGATTTCGGAATCACATTCTATATACCGACAAATACGGGAAGGGGAAAATAGCCATGGCATGGAAGTCATTTTCTTTTGTTCTGCCGTTCTTTCTGCTGGCGGCCGTTACGGGCTGTCTGAAGAACGACATGTCTTATCCGGATGTGAAGCCGGCTATTACCGCCATCCGCTTTGAAGGCCAGGTGGGAGATGCAGTCATTGACAATGCCACAAGGACGGTGACTGTAGATATTTATGAAACAGTGGACCTTTCTTCGGTAAAACTTCTGGAAATATCTTCCAACTACGATTCCATTATAAGTTTCGGGGCGGGGGTTGTCCAGAATGCCTCGGAAACCTATATGGATTTGCGCAATCCCGTCGTCGTGACTGTCAGCGTGTACGAATCTTTCGAATGGACCATAATCGCCAGGCAGGAGATTGTAAGGTATTTCAAGATACGCAACCAGGTCGGTTCCGAAGATATCAACAATGAAGAAAAAATGGTCGTCGTGAAGGTGGCGGAATCCAATCCTCTCTCCGAAATAGAAGTCCTCGAAGCGAAACTCGGCATGGAGGGCAGCGTGATTGCTCCCGATTTCAGGGAAGTGCATGATTTTACGGACCTCGTCTATTTCGATGTCTCGTATGAGGAAACTTCCGAGAAGTGGGGCGTGCGGGTCCTTCCATGGGAAGTCGGCCTCGGCATTTCATCCGTGAATGCATGGGCTTTCAGTGCCGATGTCACGGGTTCCGTGTCGGGCAATGCGGCGGAAACGGTTTTCGAATATAAAAAGGCTTCGGACGAGTCCTGGACCCGTTTCGAAGGGGATGTCTCGGTGGACGGAATCAATGTTTCGGCTACCATTGCGGGTTTGCAGGACGATACCGATTATGTGGTGAGGATGGTTTCCGGCGAAGAGCACTCAGCGGAATTCGATTTCCATACTGAGGCTGCCGTGCAACTGCCGAACAGTTCATACGACGCCTGGTTCCAAAACAGCAAGGGAGCTTGGTTCCCTCGTGCTTCCGAGGATGCGGAAACATGGTGGGATACGGCCAATATGGGGGCCAATACGCTGGGCCCTGTGAATCCGACGACTCCTGAAGACGATTTTCTTGCGGTTGCCGGCGAAGGAAAACGTGCGGCCCGTCTTGAAACGAAATCGGTTTTGGGAGTGATGGCGGCAGGAAACCTTTACAGCGGGCGTTACAAGGGCACTGAAGGCCTTTCGGCCCTGCTCGAATTCGGCGTGCCTTTCGAGTCTCGTCCTATAGGGCTCAGGGGATACTATTCATACGAGCCTGCCGTTATAAACAAGGTGGATGAACCGTATGAGGACTTGATGGGGCGCACGGACATGTGCCAGATATACATCATGCTCACCGCCTGGGACAAGCCTTTCGATGTCAACAGCACGAAGCGCCAGTACATAGACATGGACGATCCGGACATACTCGCTTTCAGGGAGCTCGTTACGGACAAGAGCACCAATGGCGAGTGGGTGGAGTTCTTCATCCATCTCGATGACGAGGCATGGAGGGACAAGGCCCGCAAAGCCACGCACATAGTGGTAATTTCATGTGCAAGCCGTTATGGCAATTATTTTACCGGCGGTGTGGGAAGTCTGCTTTATGTGGATGAATTCGAGCTCGTGTATGATGAATCCACTGTTCCGCGGGACGGCTCGGTGGTCATCGTTGACAAGGACTATGTGAACAGCAATGCTGACATAGGCGACAGGGAATAAGAATCTGTTTAAAATAAAATCAGGAAAACAGATTCTCGATGCCGAATGCGGCGAATCCGCATACAAGCGCTATCAAGGTGTTCAGGAGCTTCGTTACGACGAAGCTCCTTTTGTTTCCGGCCAGGAGCGGGATTGATGAGTGTCCGTCCTGTGAAATCGAATTGGCGAGCAGCACTGAAAAAGGGATGCTTCCGTTTGCGAAGAGGGTGACGAATATGAGGTTGGGGCCGGATTCGGGGATTATGCCTATCAGCGAGCCAAGCACTATCATGAGCGGGGCGTTTTCGCTTATCCAGCGCCCCATGTCTACGTATTCTATGAGGATGTGGACGAATGCGAGCGCTCCGAGTGTCCACAGGAATATCGGCAGGGCGTGTTTCTTGATGATGTGCATTTCGATGTCGATGGCCTTCCTGCTTCCGAACAGCGAGTAAAATACTAACGAAAGCGCGAAAATGCCGAACAGGACATTCATCCATGTCTCGTTGAGGAGGTTGATCTGTACTCCGTTGCTCCCTTCCGTATGGGAATGCCCGAGGAATCCGCCCGACAGGACGGCTATGAACAGCAGGAACCCGGCTGCAAGCCCGGCCCTTTTCAGACGGTAGCCTTTGCCGTCTTCCCTTGCGCCTTTTCCTTCTTCATGTTCATCCTTGCAGTCGATGTATTCGGTGTCCCGGATGCCGTGCGGCCACATTCTGTCGATTACTGTCCCCGACACTACGGCGATTGCGAACAGTACGGCGGTAAGAAGCAGCGCCTTGCCGGGAAACATTGCGAGCATTACGAACGCTTCGTCCCCCGAAGATGCAATCATCATGGCGGTAAGCGCTCCCATGCTCAGCATTTTCCGGCTGTAGAGCGAAACGGCCGCGAAGCCTCCGATACAGCCCGGAATGCAGCCCAAAAGTCCGGCGAATATTACCTGTTTTACTCCCGAAGAACTGAATTTTCTGAAAAAACGGCCTCCTGTCCTTTCGTTTATGAGTTCAATCATCAGCATCATGCAGATTACGATGCCGGTAATCAGTATGCTGCTGCCAAGTATGCCCGTCATTTCCTCCGGTATCTGTCAAGCAGTTCCCCTGCGGCGCTGAAGGATTCGAGCTCCCCTTTCAGCACGGCTTCTTCATAAAACGGAAGCATTTTCTTTATTTCCCCGTCTTCGTAGAACATTTCCTTCAGGGATTCGTTTATGCTTTCGTACATCCAGAAACGCGCCTGCTCGCGACGCCTTTTCAGATAGTATCCGTTGCCTTTCACGAGGGTGAAATACTCTTTTATCTTTTCGAGGATTTCCTTCAGGCCTTCACGTGTGACGGCCGAGGATGTCAGTGCCGTCGGTTTCCATCCGGATTCGGTAGGAGGGAACAGCGCGAGCGCATTCCTGTACAGTGCCATGGCCATGGTCGCCTTGTCCACGTTGGTCCCGTCCGCCTTGGTTATCGCTATCAGGTCGGACATCTCCATTATACCTCTTTTAATTCCCTGCAATTCGTCTCCTGCCCCGGAAAGCATCAGCAGCAGGAAGAAGTCGCTCATCGAATGGACGGCCGTCTCGGACTGCCCTACGCCGACTGTTTCTATGAATATCACATCGAAGCCGGCTGCTTCGCACAGCAATATGGTTTCCCTTGTCTTCCTTGCGACTCCGCCCAATGAACCGGCGCTCGGGCTCGGCCTGATGAAGGCGTTGGGGTCGTTGCACAGGGTTTCCATCCTTGTCTTGTCCCCGAGGATGCTGCCTTTGGTGCGCTCGCTGCTCGGATCTATCGCCAATACGGCCAGCCTGTGTCCCTGTGAGGTTATGTACCCTCCGAAGGCTTCGATGAACGTACTCTTGCCTACTCCGGGAACCCCGGTTATGCCTATGCGCATGCTTTCGGTTTTGGATGAACGTTTCTGGCAGGCGGCGATTATCTCGTTGGCTATCGCCCTGTGTTCGGCGAGAGAACTTTCCACGAGCGTGATTGCCTGGCTGAGTATGGTCCTGTCCCCCCTGAATATGCCTTCTATGTAGAATTCTGCCGGCTGTACGGTCTTTTTCCTCTTCGGTATCCTGTCCAGATAAGGGTTTACGGCCGGCGGATGTACGACTCCGTCCTGTATCCCGAGGGCGCTGTCGTCGTTATGGTAATCGTCGAAAAAATCTCCTTGCTGTTTCATTTTATGAATCCCTGTATGAAAATGTTTATCATCGGCCTTTTCGGCGCGTTGGTGGTAAGTGTCGCTATTATGAGTACCTCTTCGCCCGGAGTCCTGTCCGAGGTGTCGAAAACGAAGTCGATGTTTCCGCTTTCCCCGGCTCCTATTTCATTTACGGGTGAAAAGGATATGTCGTCGCTGTCCGCTTCTATCTTGTGTATTACGAGCGGGCTCTTCCCGTGGTTCTTGAGGGAGAACGAGCCTTTTACCTCAGTGCCTTTCGCTACTGGGTTGAAGGTATAGCTGCTCGCATTGAACATCGGCAGCGCCGCGTTCCTTATCTCCTCTTCGCTCCAGCCGCTGAAATCCTCCTTTATGAAGCACCGTATCTTCAACGGGTCCTTGCCTGTCTGTGCCTTTCCGTTCACTACCGGTGTGGCTTCATAAACGGTTTTCCCCCATTCTCCCGGGCCGGTCGTAACCGTATATGCCAGTTTTGCCGTGGCGCCTGCCGGTATGGGATTGGGCGAGACCTCTATTTCGAGGCCTGGCGTTATTTCCGTAAAACTTATCCTGGCGGGGGAGGCGGAGGTGTTGGCGACATATATTTCGTCCCCCTTGGATTTTCCCTGGTCTATGTTCCCTACCGAAAATTCATTGCTTCTCAGTCCCAGCGCCCCGTAGCTTTCCGTATAGATTTCATCCAGCTTTTTCTCCTTGTCGATGCATACTCCCCTTACTCGTAATAGTATGGGCCTCGTATAGTTGGACATGTATACGGTTATGGTCTTGTCGAAAGGGTACGGCCCCTCGTCATTGGTATATTCTATGGTAATGTTCCCTTTCCCTCCCGGCATTATGGGCTCTTTCGTCCATTCTGTCGTGGTGCAGCCGCAGCTCGTCACCACGTTGTATACGGCCATCGGCCCTCCGCTTATGTTTTCGAAGGTGAAAACGCACTCCACGGGGCCGCTTCCCAATTTTATCGTACCGAAATCGTGGGTCGTCCTGTCGAACCTTACCGCGTTTCCGAATGTTTCGCCGGACTGTCCGAGGCATGTCCCCGAAAAGAGCGCGAATGCGATGATTGACAATATGTAAAAATATGTTTTCATTCCGTCTTCGGATTTCAAAAATAAAAATTGTCCGACAAATATACGCCATATTTGGCTCCAATTAAAAAAAATATGATATATTTGCGCCCTAATAACAATGACATTTAACAATTTTTAAAGTTTTTTATAATGGCTTACAAAATTTCTGAAAATTGTGCTGCTTGCGGCACATGTATCGATGAATGTCCAGTAGGGGCAATCTCTGCGGGCGATATTTACAAAATCGATCCGGACAAGTGCATCGAATGCGGTGCTTGCTCGGATGTCTGCCCGACCGGCGCCATATCGTTGGCTGAATAATCCGGTAGGAGAGACATAGAAAAAAGAGATGGCTGTTGTCGTTTTGCGATGGCGGCCGTCTTTTTTATGTGCGTATATTTTATTATCTTTGCAGGATTGTTTACAATTTTGATGAAATATGTCTTTTGCTGATATTTTGAAGAAACTGTTCGGCTCCAAGGCCGAGCGTGATTTGAAGGCCGTGAAGCCGATATTGGAAAAGGTGCTGGCGGCCTATGACAGGATAGACAAGCTCTCTGTGGACGAGCTGCGTGAAGCGAGCGGGAAGCTGAGGGAGCGTGTGGCGGCCGCGATAGAGGCGGACGAGAAAAGGATTGCCGAAATCAAGGCCGAGCTGGAAAAGGAACTTCCCATAGCCGAAAAGGAGAAGCTGGCAAGCGAGGCGGATACCCTTGAGAAGAACATCGACGATACAATAGAAGCGGTGCTGAACGAAATCCTTCCGGATGCATTCGCCATAATGAAATCGACGGCAAGAAGATTCGCGCAGAACAGCGAGATACGCGTAAAAGCCACGGACTTCGACAGGAAACTCAGTTCCCAGAAAGATTTCGTGCATATCGAGGGGGACGAGGCCGTGTGGAAAAATTCGTGGACGGCAGGCGGAAATACGATAGTGTGGGACATGGTGCATTATGACGTGCAGCTCATTGGCGGTATCGCCTTGCATCAGGGAAAGATAGCGGAGATGGCGACCGGTGAGGGAAAGACCCTTGTCGCCACGCTTCCGGTTTTCCTGAACGCCCTGGCCGGAAAAGGCGTGCATGTGGTGACCGTCAACGATTACCTCTCGAAACGAGACTCCGAATGGATGGGGCCGCTTTACATGTTCCACGGACTTTCCGTGGATTGCATCGACAAGCACCAGCCGAATTCCGAGGCCCGCAAGGCTGCCTACAATGCGGATATAACGTTCGGTACCAACAATGAGTTCGGTTTCGACTACCTCAGGGACAATATGGCCATTTCCCTTAAGGACCTCGTACAGCGCAAGCATCATTATGCCATAGTCGACGAGGTCGATTCCGTGCTCATCGACGATGCCCGTACTCCGTTGATTATCTCCGGCCCGGTGCCGAAGGGTGACGACCAGCAGTTCATGGAGTACAAGCCATACGTAGAAAAACTTTACAATGCCCAGAGGCAGCTCGCGATAGGTTATCTCAACGAGGCGAAAAAACTCATAGCCGAAGGCAAGAACGACGAAGGTGCGGTTCCGCTTTTGCGTGCCCACAAGGCCCTGCCTAAGATGGGCGCCCTTATCAAATTCCTCAGCGAGCCGGGTATGAAACAGCTGTTGCTCAGTGTGGAAGGCCGTTACATGCAGGACAATAACAGGAACATGCATATTATCACCGACCCTCTTTATTTCGTCATAGATGAAAAGCAGAGGACGGTAGACCTTACCGACAAGGGACATGACCTTCTCAGCGAAAGATTCGAGGACAACAGGTTCTTCGTGCTTCCCGACGTGGGAGAGGAGATAGCGGAACTGGAGAAGGACACCGCACTTTCGGAAATGGAAAAACAGCAGAAGAAGGATGCCATACTTTCCGACTATGCCCTTAAATCCGAGCGTGTCCATACCGTCAACCAGTTGCTGAAAGCGTATGCGATGTTCGAAAAGGATGTCGAATATGTCGTTATGGACAACAAGGTCAAGATAGTGGACGAGCAGACGGGACGTATCCTCGAAGGCCGCCGTTATTCGGACGGACTGCACCAGGCCATAGAGGCGAAGGAGAATGTCAAGGTCGAAGCGGCCACCCAGACCTTCGCCACCATCACCCTCCAGAACTATTTCAGGATGTACCATAAACTTGCCGGTATGACCGGTACGGCGGAGACGGAAGCAGGAGAGTTCTGGTCCATTTACAAGATGGATGTGATGGTCATTCCTACGAACAAGCCTGTAATCAGAATCGATTATGACGATATCGTATACAAGACGAAGAATGAAAAATACAAGGCCGTCATAGACGAAATCGTAAACCTTACAGGAAAAGGCCGTCCTGTCCTTGTCGGTACGGTGTCCGTGGAGGTTTCCGAACTTCTCAGCCGCATGCTCAGGATGCGCGGCATAAACCATCAGGTGCTGAATGCAAAACAGCATGCACGTGAGGCCGAGATTGTCGCCCATGCCGGGGAGGCCGGTACTGTCACCATTGCAACGAACATGGCCGGACGTGGTACCGATATCAAACTTACCGAGGAGGTCCGCAAGGCCGGCGGTCTCGCCATAATCGGTACGGAAAGGCATGACAGCCGGCGTGTGGACAGGCAGCTCCGCGGCCGTGCCGGACGTCAGGGGGACCCGGGATCTTCGGTCTTCTATGTGTCCCTTGAAGACAATCTGATGCGACTTTTCGGAGCGGAGCGTATATCGAGGATAGTGGACAGGCTCGGGTTGAAAGAGGGCGAAGCCCTGAATGCGGGAGCCCTTTCCAACGCGATAGAACGCGCCCAGAAGCGTGTCGAGGAAAACAACTTCGGTATCCGTAAGCGGCTTCTCGAATATGATGACGTGATGAACGCCCAGAGGAAGGCCATTTACGGGCGCCGCCGCAATGCATTGAACGGAGAGAGGATAGAGATTGACCTGTCCAATATGATTCAGGATTTGGCGGACTCCGTCATGGAAAAATACGGCGACTACGAATACGGGGCGTTTTCGTATGAAATAATGAAGCTCCTTTCGATCGAGGTGCCGTTTACCGAGAAGGAGTTTGAAAACTCGAAACGCGATGAACTTTCTGACAAACTCGCGGAAGCGATTACGGCAACTTACGACCGCCGCATGGATACCATGATAACCCAGGCGATGCCGATAATAAAGAATGTATATGAAACGCAGAGTGCCATATACGAAAACATAGCAATTCCTATAAGCGACGGTGTAAAGGCCCTTACCATTGCCGTGAATCTGAAAAAGGCTTATGAAAACGAGGGCCGGGAGATTTCCAGGTCTCTTGCGAAGACGATAATGCTTTACCAGATAGACGAACATTGGAAGCAGCATCTGAGAAACATGGATGACCTGAAGCAGTCCGTCCAGAATGCGACTTACGAGCAGAAGGATCCGCTTCTTATCTATAAAATGGAAAGCTACGGCCTGTTCAAGGAGACTGTCGAAGGCATATCTTCGGATGTCCTTTCTTTCCTGTTGAGGGCTTTCATACCTTTGAGGCAGAACGCCACTGTACGCGAGAGCGAGCAGCGCCGCACCGACATGAGCCGTATGCAGACCGGCAGGTCGGAGCTTTACACCAATGGCGGGGAACCTAAGAGCAAAGCCCCGGTAAGGGTCGAAAAGAGGGTCGGCAGGAATGACCCATGCCCTTGCGGAAGCGGGAAGAAATACAAAAATTGTTGCGGTAAAAATCAATAATAACGATAATGGAAAGATTCGATGTCATAGTAATAGGTGCGGGGCCCGGCGGTTATGTGGCTGCGATACGTTCTGCACAGCTGGGAATGAAATGCGCCGTGATAGAGCGTGAATCGCTTGGCGGTATCTGCCTTAACTGGGGATGCATCCCGACCAAGGCTCTGTTGAAAAGCGCGGAGAGTTATCTTACCGCCATCCACGGGACCGAATACGGTTTCTCGGCGGAAAATGTCGGAGCGGACATACAGGCCATAGTGTCCCGCAGCAGGGGAGTGGCTTCCACCATGTCAAAAGGAATAGAGTACTTGTTCAAGAAAAACGGTGTCACCGTCATAAAGGGCGAGGCCCGTTTGCGTAATGACGGCGGACATGCCGTAGTGGATGTCGCCCTTGCGGAAGGGGGCAGTGCGGAATACGGTGCGGAACACATTATCGTGGCGACCGGCGCCCGTGCGGCTTCACTTCCTTTCGCCCCGATCGATGGAAAGAAGATTCTGGGCTACCGTCATGCCCTGGTGCCTGAAACCCTTCCGTCTTCAATGGCTGTAATAGGCTCGGGAGCCATAGGCAGCGAACTCGCGTTTTTCTATGCATCATTGGGCGTGGATGTTACCATAATAGAGTTCTTGGACAGGATTCTTCCTCTCGAAGATGACGAAGCCTCCGCGCAGCTCAGCCGTTCTTTCAGGAAGCGCGGAATAAAGGTGATGGTGTCATCCGCAGTGAAATCCGTTGACACTTCCGGAGATGGGGTCGTCCTGAAAATCGACACGAAGAAAGGGGAGACGGAGCTCAGGGCCGATGTAGTCCTGTCGGCAGTAGGTGTCGTCCCTAATACTGACAATATCGGCCTCGACAGTCTCGGAATCGAATGCGTAAAGGGCCGTATACCGGTGGACGGGCATTATGAGACTTCTTTCAAGGGTGTTTATGCCATCGGAGATGTCATAGCTACCCCGGCTTTGGCACATGTCGCTTCGGCTGAGGCAATCAACTGTGTCGAAAACATAGCCGGGCTGGCTCCGGCCCCGGTCGATTATGGAATAATACCTTCATGTACCTATACTTGTCCTCAGGTCGCTTCGGTAGGCTTGAACGAACGTACTGCCAAGGCGAAGGAAATCGCTTACAAAGTGGGAAAATTCCCGTTTACGGCTTCCGGCAAGGCTACGGCTTCCGGCGAGAGGGAAGGATTCGTGAAGATACTTGCTGATCCCGAGACCGACAGGGTCCTTGGAGCAAGCATGGTGGGCGAGAATGTCACGGAAATGCTTTCTGTGATTTCGCTTGCCATGAAGATGAATGCCACCTGCAAGGACATCATGTCGGTAATTTTCCCTCATCCTACGATGAGCGAGGCAATCATGGAAGCGGCTTCCGCCGTCCACGGTGAAGCGGTACATATTTAGCTGTATCGCCGTAGCACCGTAACACCATAGCACCGTAGCGGGACTTTGATCCCGGACATTGATTTTGTATTTGATTCCGGACGTTGTTTTGTATTTGATTCCGGACATTGATTTTGTAATTGACCCCGGACGGTTTGATTTTGTAATTATAAAAACAGTTATATATGGCAAAGAACGAAGGTAATGTAAACTTCAATGAGATAAGCAGGCTCGCATCGAGTACTGAGCTGAAAGGTACGATGATATCTTCTTCGGATATCAGGGTTGACGGCAGATTCGAGGGTAGCATAATCACCGAGGGCAAAGTGCTCGTCGGTGAAACTTCCGAGATTGTCGGCGATATCATTGCCCGCAGTGCGGACATCTGGGGCAAGGTCAGCGGAAGCGTGACGATAGGGGATACCCTTTCCCTGAAAAACGGCTGCTCTCTTTCCGGTACGGCCGAGATAGTGAAGCTCAGTGTCGAAATCGGCTCGATATTCAACTGCACCTGCCGGATGATTACGACCGGCGATTTCGACGAAAGGCTCAAGTCTGCAAAAGGCGACAAGGCCTCTGCCGGCAGCAAAACTTCTGTAACTTCTGCTACCAGTAAAGCTTCTGCCGGAGACAAGGTCTCGGACAAAGACTGAACTTGGCAGTGACTGTGCTTGGCGGCGATTGTGTTGGCAGTGACTGCGGTGACTGTGTTGGCAATGACTGGGCTGGCAGTGATTGCGGTGACTGGACTTGGCAATGGCTGGGCTTAGCAATGATTGGGCTGGCAGTGACTGAACTTCTGCCGGTGGTAAGATGCCGAGTGGCAGGTGTTTGATGCGAGATGCCGAGTGGACGGCCGTTTGATGTGAGATGCTGAGTGGCCGGTAGCTTGGTGCGAGGGGGATAGATTCTTTATTATAATAAAATAGGACTTGTTTTCGGGTGGTGTGCGGACATACCCCGAAGCGAGTCCTGTTCTTGTTTTTCGTTTCCACAAATTTTACGTTTTTACAAATTTTTTTCCCGTGTCGTTTGCCATCGTTGGCCGTTTGTCACCGTTACCTGCGCGACATTTCGGGTGATGAAATGCACTGGAAAAATCGAGGGTGGATATTTCGGCGGCGGTGTCAATAATATCTTCTGATATATTTGTCGAACCGCTTTAGTTCCGGGGGAAAGTGCCACGGTTTCGTGGTAAATTGGTTCACTTTCCCCGAAAATACAGATGAAAATAGCGTTATGAGCAATATTCCCAGGGGAAAGTGCCGCGGTTTCATGGCAAATTGGTTCACTTTCCCCGATAATGCAGATGAAAAAAGCGTTATGAGCAATATTCCCGGGGGAAAGTGTCATGGATTCGTGGGAATTTGGTTCACTTTCCCGGAATTGAGGACAAAACTTTGGGTTCAGAGCACACCCCGACTTAACTTTTCTTGTTGTAATGCATTGTAAATCAACAATAAATAATATGTAAGAGGAAAGATAACTGTGGATTTCAAGGGGTTCGGAACCAGTCAGAATCCACACTTGAAATTTTTTACCAAGGAGTTAATTTGTTGTTAATCAGTGTATAGCGATGCGTTTGAGTTAAGTCGGGGCGTGCCCGGTTTGTCACTATTCTTGCATGCCGCGATTCCGGAATTATCCGCTGGTCCAAAATTGCCATGCACCGATTGTTCTAAAATTACATGTAAACGGTTCTCCAGTGAGTGAGTAAATATCCGTTCTCAAAAACTCCAGAATCCGATGCTTGTGATGACCCCGTCTTCGTCATAGGTGAATTCCGGGCAATTGAAAAACTCCACATTTTCCCATCCTGTTCCTGTAGGTCGCCAGAATATGGCTCCTGCGCGGTTTTTATGATACTGTGTGTTGCTGAAGTCCCCGTCCATTTCATATACTTTCGAAATGGGGTCCCCTACGCGAATGAATCCATTGACATTATATTTGCCATCGAATACGTACGCTGTCATAATCGGCCCCTTAGGCTTGCTATACAGCGTTATTTCCGCTGCATTTCCATACTGTACTGATGAAATATCGCTTTCGAAAAAGTATGTGTAGGTATATCCGAATTCATCAAACATCACGGTATCGGGCTGCCCGAATGCCCTTATTATGTCCTGTTCCGTGTATTCCGGCCCGGCCATTTCAAGTCCGTTGATGGTGAAGGTGGAGAAATCCAATGCCTCAAATTGAGGAGGTTCATAGTCGTTTATCCGCTGGTCTTTTATCACCGTTACCTGCGCAAGGATGACGGTTTTTTACGGAATTCTGACTTCAGGCCTTTGTCGGTTTTAGAAGTTGTTTCTGAGTTTATGATGCGGGAGGCCGCCTCTCGGACGTGCCGCGAAACTTAACCGTACGGCAGTGTCCGGGCGGGACATCGGCGTTGCCGGCGCAGATGACCTGCTAAAGTTAGGAATAAAATTTTGATGATGCAAATCGCACCTACATGTTCAGCCTTTCAGGTTCAGCCTTTCTTTTATATTATAGGTGTTCCTGCCTTCGCTGTTGCGTGAAATCATTTCCCCGATAAAACCGGTGAGGAAAAGCTGGGTGCCGATGATTATGGATGTGAGCGAGAGGTAGAACAGGGGCTGCTCGGTGACAGGCCTGAAATCCATGCCTTGCACCTGGTTGCTGACCTTGATGACTATCATACATATCACCATTATGCCTCCGATAAGGAAAAGCAGCGAGCCGATGAGCCCGAAAAGATGCATTGGCTTGCGGCCGAAGGTCATCAGGAACCATAGGGACAGCAGGTCGAGATAGCCGTTTACGAAACGGTTGATGCCGAACTTGCTCTTGCCGAATTTCCTTTTGCGGTGAACCACCTCTTTCTCGCCGATGCGGGTGAATCCGGCATTCTTGGCGAGATAAGGTATGTAGCGGTGCATTTCCCCGTACACTTCTATATTCTTGACGACCTCCTTGCGGTAGGCTTTCAGACCGCAGTTCATGTCGTGGAGCTTTATCCCTGTTATCCGGCGGGCCGTGGCGTTGTATATTTTGGACGGGATGTTTTTGGTCAGCTTGTTGTCCAGCCGGTGCCTTTTCCATCCGGACACGAGGTCGTATCCGTCTTCACGGATCATCCTGTACAGTTCCGGTATTTCGTCCGGCGAGTCCTGAAGGTCTGCATCCATGGTTATGACGACATCGCCCTCGGCGGCTTCGAAACCGCAATAGAGTGCGGCGGATTTTCCGTAATTGCGGCGGAATGAAATGCCTTTTATCTTAGGACCGTATTTTTCCGACAGTCCGGCTATTGTCTGCCAGGACCCGTCATTGCTCCCGTCATCGACCAATATTATTTCGTAATCCGGAATCCTGTCTTCAAGAACCCTGCGTATCCATTCCACGAGCTCGGTCAGAGACTCGTTTTCATTATACAGCGATATTACTATAGATAAATCCATCTCCCCCGGTTTTTTAGTTGTACTGTCCGTCAGTGTTCCCGTCCTGTCCGAAAGGGGTGGATTTCCTCATGGAGGAGATTATGGCGCTGAAGACTATCCCTATGATGAACATCCAGATGAACTGGCCTATCGTACTGTAAACAGGAATGTACTCCTTTATGTTTTCAAGCATTCTGGTGGAGTTGCTGTCCAGTTGTCCGCTGTACATCTGCATTACCATGTCCCATGTCCCCGACAGGGTGTCAGCCGAGATGTAAAGCAGGTCGACGGCAACAAAAACCGCACAGAGGATTGAGGAGAATAGGGCTACCTTGACACCGTATCCGAAACGTTTTCCCGGATCGCCGTTGGCGTTTGAAAATATTGTCACCTGCCTTTTCAGAAGCAGGAATGAACCTACGGTCTTGACTATCCACAGCAGCATCGATACGGTAGCCGCAATCATTGTCGTGCCCGGTGAAGTGCTGTTTCCGGTAATTTTGTTCATCAGGATGTTGATCAGGCCGGCTCCTATCGTTATGCAGGCCAGAATGGCCCCGTCCTTTGCCGCGCTGTTCCAGATTTGCTGTTTGGTCGTTACCTCTTTCATTTTCCCGTTTATTTGGATGCAAATATAATTAATTATTTCGTATCTTTGCACGTTTGATTGGATTAAACAGTTTTGATATGATAGACATAACTTTCCCGGATGGAAGCGTACGCCAGTACAATGATGGTGTAACGCCGTACGAAATAGCGGAGGGTATAAGCCCGAGGCTCGCGGCCGAAGTGCTTGCCGCAACAGTGATTTTCCCCGAAGACAGGACAGGGAAAGGAACGATATACGACCTTGACCGTCCCATAAACGGAAATGCCGCCATAAAGCTGCACAAATGGGATGACCCGGAGGCAAAACATGTGTTCTGGCACTCTTCGTCGCACCTTATGGCCGAAGCTCTCCAGCAGCTTTATCCCGGTGTCAAGTTCGGAATCGGCCCTGCCATCGAAAACGGGTTTTATTATGACATAGACCTCGGCGACCGTACCCTTTCGGAAAGCGATCTGAAAAAAATAGAGGACAGGATGATCGAGCTCGCCAGGACCAAGGAACCTTTTGTGCGCAGGGAGGTTTCGAAAGACGAGGCGATGCGTACCTATACGGAAAAAGGCGACGAATACAAGTGCGAGCTTATCCGCGATCTCCAGGACGGGACCATTACGTTCTATACCAACGGTTCATTTACCGACCTGTGCCGCGGCCCGCACCTGAGGGATACCTCCGTAATAAAGGCGGTAAAGCTGACCTCCATAGCGGGGGCTTACTGGAGGGGAGACGAGAACAGGCAGATGCTTACACGTATCTACGGCATAACCTTCCCTAAGAAGTCGATGCTGGATGAGTACCTCGTCCTTCTCGAAGAGGCAAAGAAGAGGGACCACAGGAAAATAGGCAAGGAGCTGGAACTTTTCACTTTTTCTTCCAAGGTGGGACAGGGTCTTCCTTTGTGGCTTCCAAACGGGGCCATGCTCAGGGAAAGGCTCGAAATGTTTCTGAGGAAGGTGCAGAAGGCTTACGGATATCTGCCGGTCATCACTCCTCATATCGGCCAGAAGCAACTCTATGTAACGTCGGGCCATTATGCAAAATACGGTAAAGACTCTTTCCGTCCGATAACCACGCCGCAGGAAGGGGAGGAATTCCTGCTGAAACCGATGAACTGCCCTCACCATTGTGAGATATACCGCTCGAAACCGAGGTCGTACAAGGACCTTCCTTTGAGACTTGCCGAATTCGGTACTGTTTACCGTTACGAGCAGAGCGGCGAGCTCCACGGGCTTACGAGGGTGCGCGGTTTTACGCAGGACGACGCGCATATCTTCTGCCGTCCTGATCAGTTGAAGGAAGAATTCTGCAAGGTGATAGACATCGTGCTGTATATTTTCAAGACACTCGATTTCAACGAATACATAGCGCAGGTTTCGTTGCGCGACCCTGAAAACAGGGAAAAATACATAGGTTCCGACGAAAACTGGGAGAAGGCCGAAAGGGCCATCATCGAGGCTGCCGAGGAAAAAGGCCTGAAGACCGTCGTGGAATACGGCGAGGCTGCTTTCTACGGTCCGAAACTCGACTTCATGGTCAAGGACGCCATCGGAAGGAAGTGGCAGCTCGGTACCATACAGGTGGACTACAACCTTCCGGAAAGATTCGAACTCGAATATACCGGAAGCGATGACAGGAAACACCGTCCGGTCATGATACACCGTGCGCCTTTCGGTTCCATGGAGCGTTTTGTGGCCGTGCTGCTTGAGCATACCGGCGGGAAACTCCCTCTCTGGCTCACCCCGCAGCAGGCTGTCATACTCCCTGTAAGCGAGAAATATAACAATTATGCAAAAAAAGTTTGCAATTTGCTGAATAATTGCGATATTCGCGCCTCAATCGATGACAGGAACGAAACGATTGGAAAGAAAATACGCGAGAACGAGATGAAGAGGATTCCTTATCTGCTGGTGGTAGGAGAGAAGGAAGAGGCGAACGGAACCGTTTCAGTGCGCAGGCAGGGCGGTGAAAGTTGCGGCGAAATGGGTGCCGAGGCTTTCACGGACCTTATAAATGACGAAGTAAAGAAACAATTGGCTTAGATAATTTTTAGTATTAACAACGCCAAGGCGTTATAAACATTGGAGGATTTTTTTATCGCAACACCATTTAAAAAACCATTGGGTGCAAAACAGAATTACGACAATTCGCGAAGACCCGAGAACGACAGAGCCTCGCAAAAGAAGAAGGATGACGGAGTCTGCATAAACGAAGCGATTACGGCTCCCCGAGTGAGACTTGTCGGAGACAATATACCACAGCCGGGTATATATACGGTTTCGGCGGCAATGAAACTGGCTGACGAACTTCAGCTCGACCTTGTCGAGATTTCAGCCAAGGCAGATCCTCCGGTGTGCAAGATAATGGATTACCAGAAATACCTTTACCAGCAGAAGAAGAAGGCGAAGGAAATGAAGGCCAATGCGGCCAAGGTGGTAATCAAGGAGATTCGTTTCGGACCGAATACCGATGAGCATGATTTCCAGTTCAAGCTGAAGCATGCCCAGGAGTTCCTGTCCGAAGGTGCCAAGGTCAAGGCATACGTGTTCTTCCGCGGCCGTTCCATATTGTTTTCCGATCAGGGCGAAAAACTCCTGCTGAGGTTTGCGGTGGAACTCGAAGAGTACGGAAGGGCGGAACAGATGCCGAAACTCGAAGGCAAGCGTATGATTATGATGATTGCCCCCCTGAAGAAGAAGTAAGGGAGCATATAGTTTTTAATAATATTAACAGTTAAATTTTTTAACAATGCCAAAACAGAAGACCAACTCCGGTGCCAAAAAGCGTTTTTCACTTACCGGAACGGGAAAAATCAAGAGAAAACACGCTTACAAAAGCCACATTCTCACAAAGAAGACCAAGAAGCAGAAAAGAAATCTGACCCATTTCGCTATCATGGATGCATGCGATGCGAAAAGGATCAAGCTTTTATTGGGCAGGTAATTTTAAGTTTAATTAATGTTTAACCGGGAAAAGCAGCCGGAAGACCCCAGAGGGGCGCTGCCTCCCAAAAAATCAAAGTTATGCCAAGATCGGTAAATTCAGTCGCTTCAAGAGCGCGCCGCAAAAAGATTTTAAAAGAGACAAAAGGTAATTTCCTGTCTCGTAAAAACGTCTGGACAGTAGCGAAGAATACCTACGAGAAAGGCCTTACTTACGCCTATCGTGACCGTAAGAACAAGAAACGTGCTTTCCGTTCGCTCTGGATTCAGAGGATCAATGCAGCTGCAAGGCAGTATGGAATGACATATTCCCAGTTCATGGGTCGTCTCGCGAAACAGAACATAGGTCTCGACCGCAAAGTTCTCGCCGACCTCGCAATGAACAACCCGCAGGCATTCGAAGCTATAATCAACTCTGTAAAATAGTTTGAGACCGGCGGATGAGTCTGAAGGAACTATATCGCAACAGGTGGCTCAGATTCGCCTTTTGGGCGATTCTGTATACCGCATGGGTCGTATGGCTCGGGAACTACTGGTTCCTGCTGGGGCTGATTATAGTTTTTGACCTGAACGTTACCAAGAAAGTCAAATGGGCTTTCTGGACGAAAAAGTACAAGAAAGGAGAAAAGCGCAACGTATTGCTTGATTGGCTCGACGCGATTATTTTCGCGCTAATCGCTGTGATTTTCATCAATATTTTCTTTTTCCAGGCGTTCAAGATTCCTTCCTCGTCCATGGAGAATTCCCTTATGACAGGGGATTACCTGTTCGTAAGCAAGCTGGCTTATGGCCCGAAGATTCCCCAGACCCCTCTTACAGTGCCATTTACCCACAATATGATGCCGTCGGGAAAGGAATCCTATTCTACGGCGGTGGAGTGGAAATACAGGCGTCTGAAAGGTTTCGGGAAAGTGGAGCGCGGAGATTATGTGGTTTTCGCATTTCCTCACGGGGATACGGTGTTGGCACGCTTCCCGTCGGAAGACTATTATACCCATGTCCGGATTAACGGCAGGCAGTTCGTCCTTGACAATTACGGCCCAATCAAGGTAAGGCCGGACGATAAGAAGGACAACTATGTGAAACGCTGTGTCGCAGTGCCCGGTGATACGCTGGAGATAACCGACGGTGTCATCAGTGTCAATGGGGAAAGGCTTCCTGATTATGAAGGTGTCCAGAATACATATCGCGTGGTGACTTCGGGACAAAGGCTGAACTCGATGCTTCTCGACGGGCTCGGCGTGAATTCGGAGGATGCTTATTTCAATCCGGCTTTGCCTGGATATGAAGCCCTGCCTCTCACGAAAAAGGCCCTTGAAGGCATAGAGAATCTTTCGGCAGTCGTTTCGGTCACCCCCGACATCCAGAAGAAAGGCGGGGACAGCTCGGAAGGCTACCTTATGATTTTCCCGTTCGACAAGTCCTACGACTGGACCAGGGACAACTTCGGCCCTTTATGGATACCCGAAAAGGATGCGACGGTAAAACTCGATTTGTCCGTACTTCCTTTGTACAGGAGGATAATAGAGGTTTACGAAGGTCATGAGCTCGAAGTCAAGGACGGAAGGATATACATAGACGGGAATGAGGCCGACAGCTACACATTCGCACAGGACTACTATTTTATGGTTGGAGACAACCGCCACAATTCTTTGGATTCGCGTTATTGGGGATTCGTCCCGGAAAACCACATAGTCGGCAAGCCGGCCGTAGTATGGTTCTCTTCGGACAAAACCAAGCCTTTCCCGAAGAATATCAGGTGGAACCGTTTGTTCAAATTTTTATAAAAATTTGTTTTTTACTTAGAAAAGGGGTAATTTTGCAGCCCTTAGTTTTTGAATAATAAAATAAAAATATACTGAAATGGCAAGAGTTTGTCAAATAACTGGAAGAAAGAGGATGATAGGAAACAACGTTTCCCACTCCAAGAGGCGCACAAAGCGCGAATTTGCCCTCAACCTCAGGACGAAGAAGTTCTGGTCCGAGGAGCAGCAGAAATTTATTACGTTGAAGGTTTCCTGCAAAGGTCTCAGGCAGATATGCAAGAACGGACTGTCCGCAACTTTGAAAGAGGCAGGGCAGAAGGGTTATGTTAAAAACATTTAATTTTAGTGCGCTATGGCAAAGAAAGCAAAAGGTAATAGGGTTCAGGTGATTTTGGAGTGCACCGAACAGAAAGCTACCGGAGTGCCGGGAATCTCAAGGTATATCACTACAAAGAACAGGAAAAATACGACCCAGCGTCTCGAGCGCATGAAATACAACCCGTATTTGAAAAAGGTAACGCTTCACCGCGAAATAAAATAATTTTTTAGACTATGGCAAAGAAAGCAGTCGCAACATTCTCGAAAGGAAGCACAAGGAACGTGATCAAGTGCATCCGTATGGACAAATCGCCTAAAAGCGGCGCATATATGTTCAAAGAAGAGCTCGTACCTACCGAGCAGGTGAAAGATTTTTTCGCCAAGAAATAAAACTGACAGTTTCCAGATAAACTGATATTAGTCGGAGGCGGCCTTTTTGGCCGCCTTCTTGCATTCGGCAGTACTGCTTCGCAATTTGCCTATGGCAGAAATACTGTTGCGCCTCGGCAATACAATTTGAACAAGTTCATTTGCATTGCTCTCGGCTTCTGCGTATATTTGCAAATTGAACAAAAGTTATTCGTATGGGTATTTTTGATAAGGGAATGAAAAAAACCAAGGACGGTTTTTTCTCCAGACTTTCCAAGGCGATTCTCGGCAAGTCCGCCATAGACGAGGATGTGCTCGATGCCATAGAGGAGGCCCTGATTGCTTCGGACATGGGTGTGGACACTACGATGAAGGTCATCGACGGCATAGAGGACAGGGTACACAGGGACAAATATACCAGTCTCAAGGAACTGGCAGACATAGTCAAGGATGAAATACTCTCGATGCTTGACGTTTCAGACAGCGAGGCAGGGCCGGTAGAACCTTTCGATTTTTCCAAAAAGCCATATGTGATTATGGTTGTCGGAGTGAACGGGGTCGGCAAGACCACGACGATAGGCAAGCTCGCTTCCATGCTGAGGGCGCAGGGCAAAAGTGTGATGTTGGGGGCGGCCGACACTTTTAGGGCGGCGGCCGTGGACCAGCTTTCCATTTGGGCCGAGCGCTCGGGTGCCGATATAGTTAAACAGGGCATGGGGGCGGATCCCGCTTCTGTCGCCTTCGATACTGTCAAGTCGGCCGTAGCCAAAGGCACCGATGTCGTGCTTGTGGACACGGCAGGACGGCTCCACAACAAAATAAACCTGATGAACGAGCTTACCAAGATAAGGAACGTAATGGGGAAGGTCGTTCCAGGGGCTCCTCATGAAGTCCTTCTTGTCCTGGACGGTTCTACGGGGCAGAATGCTTACGTCCAGGCGCAGGAATTCGCGAAAGCTACGGATATTACCGCCCTTGCCGTCACCAAATTGGACGGGACAGCCAAGGGAGGGGTGGTGATAGGAATCGTGGACCGTTTCAAGGTTCCGGTAAAATTCGTGGGAATCGGGGAAGGTGTCGACGATTTGAAGGTTTTCGACAAACGCGAGTTCATAAATTCGATTTTTTCAGTAGACGATATTAAAGATAAATGATTTTGATATGAAGATTTCTTACAGTTGGCTTAAAGAATATATCGCGACGGATTTCGATGCCGCCAAGATAGCGCAGACCCTCACTTCCACAGGGCTTGAAGTGGAGGCTTTGGAGTATGTAGAGCCTGTACCAGGAGGACTTGAAGGGGTAGTGGTGGCCGAAGTCCTTGAATGTACGGATCATCCTGATTCGGATCATCTGCATGTGACCAGGGTCGATGCGGGAAACGGTGAAATCCTTCAGGTAGTCTGCGGCGCTCCCAATGTGGCGGCAGGCCAGAAAGTGCTTCTGGCAAAAATCGGTTCGCGCCTTCCTGCCGAGGACGGCTCGGAGTTCAAGATCAAGAAATCGAAAATCAGAGGTGTCGAGTCTTTCGGAATGATATGTGCCGAGGATGAACTGGGCGTAGGCTCTTCGCATGACGGCATAATGGTGCTGGATGCCGATGCCGTTCCGGGGACACCGGCAAAGACTTATTTGGGACTTGAAACCGATGCGGTCTTCGAAATAGGCCTTACACCGAACAGGATAGACGCGGCTTCGCATATCGGTGTGGCAAGGGACCTGTATGCATGGCTCGTATCCCACGGGCACCAGGCGGAAATGACACTTCCGTCGGTCGCTGCGTTCAGACCGGGTGAAGGTCACGGGACGGAAATCGAAGTGCAGGCCCCGGACGGTGCTCCGCGTTATTCCGGCATAACCTTGCGCGGAGTAAAAGTGGGAGAGTCCCCTGAATGGCTCAAAAAGCATCTGCTGTCGGTTGGGCTTAGGCCGATAAACAATATAGTCGATGTCACTAATTTCGTCATGCTGGAAGCCGGGCTTCCGATGCATGCGTTCGATCTTGCGAAAGTAGAAGGCGGAAAAATAGTTGTCCGCCGTGCTGCCGAAGGTGAAAAATTCGTTACCCTCGACGGTGTGGAGCGGACTCTGTCTGCCGAGGATCTGATGATTTGCGATGCCGTGAGGCCAATGTGCCTTGCCGGAGTTTTCGGAGGGGAGTTTTCCGGCATAAGCGAAAGCACGACGGATGTTTTCCTCGAAAGCGCATATTTCAATCCGGTTTCAATCCGCAAGAGCTCGAAGAGGCATGGGATAAAGACGGATGCATCCTTCCGTTATGAAAGGGGAGTCGATCCTTTCCTTACGGATTATGCAGCCAAAAGGGCGGCCCTGCTGATTACGGAAATCGCTGGAGGACGTATCGAAGGGGATATAGTAAGGAAATTTTCATCCGACATCCGTAAAAATACCGTCGCCCTTGATTTTTTACGCATGGAGTCGCTGATCGGCAAGGCCATCGGTGCGGATAAGATAGTGGAAATATTGCAGGCCCTTGAATTCAGGGTTCTTGAAAAGGTTTATGCGATTGACGGGGCATTTGTCGGGATTGTGGTGGAAGTGCCTTCCTACAGGGTCGATGTTTTGAGGGAATGCGATGTGGTTGAGGAAATCTTGAGGATATACGGTTATGACAACGTCGATTTTCCTGAAAGGGTGAGGATTTCGGCTTCTTCATCGTCGGAGAACCGCAGGGAGCATGTGTCGGAAGCTGTGTCGTCCTTGCTTTCGGCTAACGGTTTCCGTGAAATCATGAACAATTCCCTCACCAAGGGGGATTATTATGCAGGACTGTCGACCTTCCCCGAGGAGAGGTCGGTCGGAGTGCTGAATCCTCTGAGTTCGGATTTGAACGTTATGCGCCAGACCCTGCTGTTCGGGGGGATGGAAGTGATAGCCCACAATATCAACAGGCAGGTCGTTTCGATGAAACTTTTCGAATTCGGTTCGGTATATTCGAAAAAATCCCCGGAGATACACGGCGTTCAGGATATCGATGAGCATAAGGCGTTTTCACTCTTGATTACCGGCGCTACCGAAAAATCATGGTGCGCTCCGTCGGAAAAAAGCGGATTTTTCGTTCTGAAGGGATATCTGGAACTGATTCTGAGGCGTTTCGGGGCGGATTCTTACTCGATGGACTGCCTTCCTGCTCCGGAGGACTTGTTCTCGGAAGGCCTTGAATATTCCCTGCGCGGAGAGAAGGTCGCGGTCATAGGCACCGTCCTTCCTTCGGTATTGAAGAAATTCGGCATAAAGCAG
Organism: Muribaculum sp. An289; assembly: GCF_002159555.1. Lineage (GTDB taxonomy): Bacteria > Bacteroidota > Bacteroidia > Bacteroidales > UBA932 > Merdivivens > Merdivivens faecigallinarum. The sequence goes on along the minus strand of NZ_NFIV01000001.1, from coordinate 121,417 downwards.
CCGGTGTTTGCCGCCGAGATATCTTTCGATGCCTTGCTTACGTTCGCACGCACGAATGTAATCAAGTATTCCCCGCTGCCTAAATTCCCTGAAGTAAGACGCGATCTGGCCCTTCTGGTAGACGAGGGCGTGACTTTTGCAGATATGCGCAGGGCGGCTTTCAAGGCAGGAAGGAAACTTCTGAGGCAAGTCACCCTGTTCGATGTCTACAGAGGGGACAAAATACCGGGAGGCAAGAAGCAATATGCCTTGTCCTTCGTGCTTCGCGATGCTGACAAGACATTGACCGACAAGGAAGTCGAGAAGTTTATGGAAAACCTTGTGAATGTTTTCGAAAAAGAATTTGCGGCCCAGTTGAGATGATGCGTAAAATGTTCGCCATACTTCTGTCACTGATCATGCTGTCCGCTTTGGCGGCGTGTTCGGGGCGCGGCATAATCTCCAAAAAGAAGATGGCGGAAATAAACGCCGAGCTTTTCCTTGTGGACGAATGGCTTTTGCGGAACCAGAGGTACGGAGGGATGGCCGATACCTCGTTCGTATATGCGGGTGTTTTTGAAAAATACGGCTGTACGGGCGAGGACTATATGAGAAGTCTCGACTATTATATGCTTGATGCCGACAGGTATGTCAAGATACTGAAGAAGAGCCGTTCGATATTGGAAAAACGCGAGAAGGAAGTCATTGCGCTCATGTTGAGGGACGACAGCGAGAGGCGGGCCGATTTTATCCTTGACAGCATCATCCGTTCCCTGCCGCCCGTGGGCTATCTGCCGCATTTTACCGACAGCATCGGGATTCTGTCCGTGGACAGCCTCGGCGGGATACACATCGTGACTGACAGCGTGTTCGTTTTGGAGGACACGATGAAATATATTTTAAATGACCATTTGAATGACTTGTTATAAAAATGAGAATTTTTACATCTGATTATATTTTTCCTGTCGTCAGCGACCCTATCAGGGACGGCTATGTGATGACTGACGATGAAGGCTATGTGCTGAAAATGGGTGCGGCCCGCGAATTGAATCCTCCGGCCCTTTCGGTCGCCGAATATTTTCCCGGCGCGATTGTTCCGGGATTCGTGAACGCGCATTGCCACATAGAACTTTCCCATTTGAGGGGAGCTTTCAAGAAGGGCAGCGGAATGTCCGGATTCATAAACCAGATTAACGCTTTGCGTGAATCGGTGGACAGAAACGGGCGTATCAATGCATTGGAAGCGGAGATGCGCAGTCTTTACCGTCAGGGCGTTTCGGCCATGGCAGACATATCCAATTGCGATGAAAGTTTCGAGTGCAAGTCGCATTCGCCGATGTATACGAGGACTTTCATAGAGGTGTTCGGTACGGACCCGGCTGAAACCGAATCCATAATAGAAGGTGCCCGGGAACTGGCCCGCGAGGCGGAGGAAATGGATTTGGATGCCGCTCCGACTCCGCATTCATGTTATACGATGTGCCCGGAATTGTTGCAGGCGGCTTCAGCGGCAGGCCTTAAAAGCGGTTTCCTTTCCTACCATTCCCAGGAGAGCGGGCAGGAGGAGGAACTCATAAGGTACGGTACCGGCGAGCTTGCGGAAAACTACAAGGGAAGGGGGCTTCCAACGCCTCCGGTCACAGGCGGTTCGGCCCTCAAATATTTTATAGACAACCTCAGGAAAGTGCTCCGTTCCCCGATAAAGGGCCATGTGCTGCTTGTCCATAATGTCGTGATTGATGAAGAAAGCATAGACTATGCGAAAGAATGGCTCCGTTCTCCGTATTTTGCCGTATGTCCTTTGTCAAACATATTCATACATAATCAGTTGCCTCCTTTGGACCTGATGAGGGAGAAGGGGCTGAAGATTACCATAGGGACGGATTCGCTTTCGAGCAACGACTCGCTTTGCATTGTCGATGAAATGAAATGCATCCAGGACAATTTTCCTTCCATACCTTTTGCCGAGATTCTCAAATGGGCGACAGCCAACGGTGCGGAGTTTCTGGCCAAGGAGGACCTGTTAGGCTCTTTCGAAGCCGGGAAAAAGCCCGGGATAGTGAATATCGAGGGTTTCGACGTGCAGGGAATGAAACTTTCCGAAAAATCTTCGTCAGTAAGGATTCTTTAAAAATACAGGTGCCATGTCTACGGCTTTGTTTGAAAATATTGTTTTCGGCCCGGTATCCTCACGCAGGCTCGGGGTGTCGCTGGGCGTGAACCTGCTCCCCCAGCATGGGAAACTGTGCAATTTCAACTGCATATATTGCGAGTGCGGCTGGAACGAAGAACGCCGCGGGGATAATGTCCTGCCGTCTTTCGAGCAGGTAGCCCTCGCCCTCGAATCCAGGCTTGAAGAATTTTCTTCCGAAGGCAAGCCTTTGGATACCATAACGTTTTCCGGAAACGGTGAGCCTACCCTGCATCCTGATTTTCCACGTATCATTGAAAAGACGATAGAACTTCGCGACAGATATTTTCCAGCGTCGAAGGTTTCCGTCCTTTCCAATGCCACGAGGGTCTGGAAAAAAGAGGTTCGCGAAGCTCTGATGAAGGTGGACAATCCCATCCTCAAGCTCGACAGTCCCGATATCGAAGTCGTGCAGGCGGTAAACAGGCCGCAGGGCGAGTACTCGATAGAGACCGTAATAGAGGGCATGGAGGCGTTCAAAGGGGATTTCATCCTCCAGACAATCTTTTTCCAGGGGTCGGGCCATGATATGACGGATGACGGCCGGGTAAGAAGGTGGTATGATATCGTGAGGAGGGTGAAACCCCGCGAAATAATGATGTATACGATAGACCGGGACACTCCTCAAAAAGGGTTGTCGAAGGTATCTGTCGAAGAAATGCAGAGGATTGCCGCCCCTCTTGAAGAGGAGGGATTTACGGTGCAGATAAGGGGGTGAGAAGATGAGAGCCGTATTGCAGCGCGTGATTTCAGCGGATGTAAGGACGGCCTTTCCGGGATGGACGGAACTGGAAAGCCTTCCTGTCGCAGGGCGGATCGGAAAGGGCCTGCTCGTGCTTGTGGGCTTTACCGGCGACGATACGCATGAGGATTTGGAATGGATGGCCAGAAAAATCGTGTCCTTGAGGATTTTCGATGATGCGCAAGGGGTCATGAACAGGTCGCTTGCCGATGTTTCCGGCGAATTGCTCGTAGTAAGCCAGTTCACCCTTATGGCATCGACGGCCAAAGGGAACAGGCCTTCGTACATCAGGGCCGCCCATTCGGAAATATCTGCCCCTCTTTATGAGGATTTTCTCGACACGGTCTCGGCTTTGTCCGGCAAAAGGGCGGAACGGGGCGTTTTCGGAGCGGACATGAAGATTTCCCTTGTCAATGACGGGCCCGTGACGATTATCATGGATTCGAAGAACAGATTTTTTTGATTTATCATAACTCGTAAAAATATTTTTATGGATTATTTGTTTGAAAAATACGGTTACAGGCCTGATAAGGACAGCATAGACCGTAACCTTGAGATTATAGCTTCCAATATAGACGGAGCGGTCACTCCGGAGATTCTCCGGAACTGTTTCGGCATGATGGACCTTACCTCGTTGAAAAATACCGATACTCCGTCCGACATACGCCGGCTCGTGGCGAAAGTGGATGCATTCAGAGGCGTTTACCCGGATTATCCCAATCCGGCTTCCATCTGTGTGTTCCCGAATTTCGTCCCTGTCATCCGGTCGGAAAAGAAGAGCGAAGACGTGCATATTACCGCCGTTGCAGGCGTGTTCCCTCATTCGCAAAGTTTTCTTGAAGTAAAACTGGCCGAGTGCAGGATGGCGGTAGAGGCCGGGGCGGACGAGATAGATGTAGTGATTGCCCTGAATGCTTTCCTTGAAGGCGATTACGAAAGGACTTCCGCCGAATTGCGCGCAATCAGGGCGGAGGTCGACAAGGCTGCCGCGGCGGCGGGAAGGAAGGCCATATTGAAAGTCATACTTGAAACGGGCCTTCTGGTCACTCCGGAAAACATAGCAGCGGCTTCTTTCCTTGCCATGGAGGCCGGGGCGGATTTCATAAAGACCTCGACCGGAAAGACGGAAGTTTCCGCAACTCCGATGGCGGCCTACATAATGTGCGAGTGCATATCGGCCTTCTACAGGGCGACATCCCGCAAAGTGGGTTTCAAGCCGGCAGGAGGGATGGTTACAAGCAAGGATGCCGCAAGCTACTATTTTATAGTGTCAGCCGTGCTCGGAAAGGACTGGCTCAATAAGGAGTTGTTCCGTTTCGGGGTCAGCCGTATGGCCAATAATCTTCTGACGGACCTGCGGCAGGAAAGAACGGTGTATTTTTAGTTTTATTAAAAATGCGTTCATGAAAATGGGATTCAGAAAAATATTATTGTCCGTTCCGGTGTTTTTTGCGGCCGTATTCACGGCTTCGGCGCAGGATTATCCGAGCGGGCTCGGCATAAGGATTGGAAACAGTCTCGGGATAGACTATAAGATTTTCGTCAACAGCAGCCAGGCGCTCGATTTCGGAATAGGGGTGCTGGAGCCGTTCAACGGACTGAAAGACAGGAGCGAGCCTCAGTTCGCCCTGTTTTACTCCCAATACCTTTTCCATTTCAACGTTTTTGCGCCCGGTGTGAATGTTTTCGTCGGTCCCGGTGTTTCGGTCGGAGCCCAGTTGGGATATGAGGAGGAAGACAAGTATCTTGAACGGATGCTCGGCACGAAAGCCAATTTTTATCTGTCCATCGATGCGGCGGTCGGTATAGAGTACAAAATGGCCGATCTTCCTTTGGCACTTTCATTCGCATGGTCCCCGAAAGTACAGGTGGTCGGGAGCAAGAAGCTTGTCAGCAGGGACGAAAACGGCAATCCTCTGAGACCGGAACAGTTTTATTCGCAGGACAGGCCGGCGGCAAGGCTCGGAGACCTGACGATAGGCATACGCTATACTTTTTGACAGGAAAAATTGTTAAATTTTCATGGCGTTACTTATAACTGAAAAAATCACGTCCTGTGGGTGTCTGTTGCGTGTATAAAGAGTGGGTTAATTTATAACTGATTGATATATAATTGAAAAGCGCGGCTATTGCTGCGCTTTTCCGTTTTGAGGGCAGGGATAATCATGCTATATTCGCGGTGCTGAACATAAAATTTATGACATGAAAAAAGTTTTGATTTTGATGTTGGCACTGCCGCTTATGGTGCTGACGGCTTGTGAGAAAGATTTTGCGGCAAACAGTGGATCCTATCCCGAAACCGATGACGGTACTGTCGAGGACCTGTCCCATGGAATGATGGTTCTCGGAAAACGTCTCGACAATCCTTATTCTACGGAGAATATGCAGGAGGCCTATTCTTCCCTTTATCCTACGCGCTCCCGCGATGTCATCGAGACCACCCACCTTTATGTGCGTTTCCTTCCGAAAGGCGGGGACGAATACGAGCAGTTGTCTTCCACGGGGATTGAGCTTTTCGATTATCCTTTGGATTATGAAATACTTGTGGACGGAGACTATTATGTAGACCCGGAGATACCCGATGGGGACATTACATGGCAGTATGCGGTGGTGGAGAAGGATTTCGCCTTTCCGTCTTCGATATATTACGAAGTGATAGAGGAATGCTGCATTACGGAATCCGATGCAATGACCCGTGCCGGTGACATAGACATCGATGCGCTCGAAAGGGAGGCATTCAGGCTTACGGGCAATGAAGACATGCTTGCCCCTGCTACAAAGGCCGGAAGGAATATCCCTCAAGGCAGGCTTACCATATCGGACATGAATTTCAATGGCGGCGAGAAGGTAGGCGTGGCCGGTGTACGTGTAGCCGCCAATGTGTTTGTCAAGATAGCCCGCGGGTATACGGACGAGAACGGCTATTTCAAAGTAAACAAGAGCTTTTCTTCATCCAAGGTAAGGTACAGGATGGTTTTCAAGAACCAGATCGGCTTTGCGATAGGGTTCAATTTCATCCTTGTGCCGGCTTCGGTCGCTTCATTGGGCAAAAAGCCGTCGTCCGGAATCGAGATGCATTTCACATTTGCGGGAGACCCGAAGACATGGAGGCGCTCTACGGTAAACAATGCCATGTATCAGTATTGGAAAGGACGTGAAGGTACGGAAATCCCTACGCCTCCATCGGGGCTCAGAATATGGCTGATGGATTCCATGACCGATGGCTATACGCTCATGCTTCATCAGGGGGCTGTCTGGGACAATTCATTCATAGCCAAAAGACTGCCGTTCGTGGTGTCCCTGCTGAAGATTTTTTCTCCGGATATGCTGATAGGTGTGAAGGATTGCGATTCCGCCTTTGACCTTTATGCGGATACTTACCATGAAGCCGCTCACGCGAGCCATTATATGAAAGTGGGCAAGACTTATTGGAACAAATATGCCGCTTCGTTGGCCTACAATGCCATAATCGGCGTGGACAGGTTCGGGAGCGGGAGAAACGAATCCGACGAGTATGCCGGAATTACGGAAATGTGGGCATACTATTATGGCTCTAAACTGTTCAACCAGCGTTATGGGCTGAACTTGGTTTACGGAAAGGATTACTGGTTCAAGCCTCAGATGCTTTATGACCTTGACAAGGCCGGGGTGCCTTCAGAGGCGATTTTCTCCCTGTTTACGAAAGAACTGTCCACGATAGATGCATTGGAGGATAGCATCGTTTCCGAATTGGGTGAGGAATACGGAAAAATTTTCGACAAGTATTTCGGAAACGGCGGTAGCGGCAATGATGAGGGGGATTCCGGCGGGTCTGATGGTGGTTCTGACGACGGCTCGGACGATGGCTCGGATGACGGCGGGTCTGATGGTGGTTCAGATGACGGTTCGGACGACGGTTCAGATGATGGCTCGGACGACAATCCGGATGACGGCTCGGACGATGACAATCAGCACAAGTCGGACCCTGATTTTCCGAAGTTCTGGCATTAGAATATTGTTTGAAAATTTTTTAGAAGCTGTCTCAAATTTTCAGAGAAAAATTTTAGGCAGCTTCTAAACAACCTCTAAACAGCTTCTACAGCTCTTTTTCTATGTTTTCAGCTATTTTCCTTACCAATGTCTCCAACGCTTCGTCGCTCGTCCATGCTATGTGCGGTGTCATGAGCAATTTGTCCTTGATGCAGTGTCCGTCCTTGTCATAATAATCTTTTAACTGCATGTAAGGGTGGTCCGGAGAAAGAGGTTCTTTTGCATATACATCTACAGCCGCTCCGGCGATGATGCCCTCCTTCAGAGCGGTTACGAGGTCTTCTTCATTTATGATGCCTCCCCTGCCCATGTTCAGTATGTAGGCTGATGGTTTCATCAGTCGCATTTTGTCGAGCGTAATCAGATTGCGTGTTTTTTCATTGAATGGGGCATGGATTGTCACGATGTCGCTTTCAGCCAAAAGCCTTTCAAGCGGAAGGGACGGGTAATCCTTGCAGTGCGATGTCCCGGATGTGGAGTAATATGCTATTTCCATTCCGAAGGCGGATGCTATTTCGGCAACCCTGCGGCCGATATTCCCCATTGCTATGATTCCGAGCCTTTTGCCTTTGAGTTCGTAAAAATGCCATGACATGTCGGCAAAGATGCCTGTTCCGTAATATTCCCCGTTTTTAACCCTGCGGTCGTAATACAATCCATGACTTACGAGGTTGAGGATGTGCATGAAGGTGATTTGTGCCACTGATTCCGTGGAATAGCCAGCCGCGTTCCTTACAGGGATTCCTTTCTTTTCGGCATATTCCACATCTATGTTGTTTATTCCGGTTGCCGCCTCGCAAATCAGTTTGAGATTTTTTGCCGCATCAATCAGTTTCTGATCCACGATTACTTTATTGACAATCATTACATTGCAGTCCCTTACCCTTTCGAGTGCTTCTTCCGGGGTGCTGCGCGGATAGAGGATGAGTTCCCCTGCCTTTTCAATAGGGGCGAATGATACGTCCCCCATCGTGTCACTGTCGAGAAATACTATTTTCATTGCTTTGAATTTTATTGCAAGTTACAAAATTTGCTCCGATTCGTACATTCATCCCTTTCATTTTCCGAATAATTGTCCTGATAATTCCATGATAATCCCCCTTATTATGATTGCCTGATAATTGCTGGATAATTCCCTTATAATTGCCCCGGGTGGTGCGAGCCTCTTCCGGGATAACTGAGGTGACAATATACATGGGTCTTGCACATGAGCACTGTTTTCGGAGACGTGCCAGTGAACCGGCTTGCAAGCATCGATTTTTACCCCATGTCCATCTGGTGCTTTAGTAAATTATTGATAATCAGTAGATTGTTAAAATCGCCCCTGCTTTTGGGTGCCTCAGAAAGTACCCAAAGCCAGTCCATATTTTTACAACTCGCTGATTATCAACACTATCAAACTTAACAAGATGGACATGGGGTGGAAAATATGTCGATAAAATCCGGTTTTCCTTCCTTCATCATGGCCTCGTCATTTTTCTCCCGGGATGTTGCTTTATCTGTCACGAAATGGAACCGTGAAGTGTGGCCAACTTTATGGATGCGTTGACTATCGGCATTTTATAAATTACCTCATAAATTCACCTCAGGGAAAAGTGCACCTGATTCGCGGCAAAATGGTTCACTTTCCCCAAAAAGGAAGCTGGCCGACACCCCGCAAGCAATACCCCGCAGGCCACACGCCGCAACCACACTTCGCACGCACTCTTGAAAACCATACAAAAAACGAGGCCGGCCAAAAATGTGACCGGTCTCGTTTGCAGTGCGCAGGATCAGACTCGAACTGACACGCCATTGCTGGCACTACCCCCTCAAAGTAGCGCGTCTACCAATTTCGCCACCTGCGCTTTCGATTGGGATTGCAAATGTAGAAACTTTTTTCTAATTTTGAAAATTTCTTGTGAAAAAATGTAAAAAACTTTAGAAAAAACGGCGTATGAGATTGCAGGAAGTCAAAACGGGCCAGAACGATACGGTAAATTTTTATTTTACCGGAAGAGATGCCTTGAACGCCCTTTACGGCGCCATCGAGTCTGCAAATTCGTCCGTTCTTCTTGAATTTTTCATCATAGATGACGATGATTCCGGAAAACGCTTTGCGGAACTCCTGGAGGCAAAGGCACGTTCGGGCGTGAGGGTCATGGTCTGTTACGATGCAATAGGATCTTCTTCTACCAGGAAACGTTTTTTCAAAAAGATGGCTGCGGCCGGCATAATGGTTTCAGAATTCAATCCGGTTTTTTCGGTCTACGGCCTGGGGCATATCAATCACCGGAACCATAGAAAAGTGGCTGTCATTGATAAGAATATATCTTTTGTGGGAGGGGTCAATATCGCCGACAGGTATTATGACGGCGGCAAATATGCACTTTGGAGGGATACTTTCTGCCGTATTGCCGGGGAGGGGACTGCCGAGCAGCTTTCAGCGCTGTTCTATAACGATTTCAACCATATTTACAAATCCGGCGGACTTGTGGGGGAGCAATGGCTGGTTTCGAAGATTTCAGGGGCACGTTCGAGCATCAGGATAGTCACACCATATTTCGCCCCTTCGAAAGAACTTTACAAGGTCCTGGCTTCGGCCTGCATGCGCGGGGTGTCGATAGATCTGATGATTCCCTACCGTACGGATTCGAATATCCTGCATTATTGCAATATGGCTTCAATCGAGGCCTGTCTCGAAATGGGGCTGTCCTTCCATCTGTTCTACAACGGATTCAACCATTCGAAAGTGCTGATAGTCGATGACGAAATCGCGTATGTGGGTTCGGCCAATATGGACAACCGTAGCCTGAGGCTCGATTATGAAATAATGGCGGAAATCAGGAACAGGGATTATGTGGGGCTTCTGCTAAAACGTTTTTCACGTGATTTGAAATATTGCCGCAATCTGCATGGCCCTGATGATTGGAAAGAAAGGCCGAAGCGTTCCCGTCTTTATGAACGCCTGGCCAGATTGCTGTACAGGTTCCTTTAGGCTGCACCATGGCAGCGGGCCTGTCATTCCCACTCCGCTATTCCCACTCTATCGTTGCAGGCGGTTTGGAACTGATGTCGTATACTACCCTGTTTACCCCGCGTACTTTGTTGATTATGTCGTTTGATACCTTTGCAAGGAAGCTGTAAGGCAGGTGTACCCAGTCTGCCGTCATTCCGTCGGTAGAGATTACAGCCCTAAGTGCCACGGTATATTCGTATGTCCTTTCGTCTCCCATGACCCCTACGCTTTTTACAGGCAGCAATATGGTCCCTGCCTGCCAGATGGAATCGTAAAGAGTTTCCGCATCGCGCAACGGGTCCGATGCTGATTTTATTCCTGCCGTGCATTCCGTGTTGCGAAGGCCCCTGATGAATATGTCGTCGGCCTTGCGGAGTATGTCGAGTTTTTCCGGCGTGACTTCCCCGAGTATGCGGATTCCCAATGAAGGTCCCGGGAAAGGGTGCCTGTCGATGAGGTCTTTCTTGACATTGAGTTCCCGTCCGACACGCCTTACTTCGTCCTTGAACAGCGCTCTCAAAGGCTCGACTATTTTAAGAGACATTTTTTCAGGCAGCCCTCCCACGTTGTGGTGGGATTTGATGGTGGCGGAAGGCCCTTTCACTGAAGCCGACTCGATTACGTCCGGATAGATAGTGCCCTGTGCGAGCCATTTCGCCCCTTCGATTTTCCGTGCTTCTTCATCGAAAACCTCGATGAATGTTTTCCCGATGGCCTTTCTTTTGGCTTCCGGATCCGTCACCCCTTTGAGCGCGGACAGGAACCTTTCGGACGCATCCACGCCCGTTACGTTGAGCCCCATGTCCTCGTAAGAGGCAAGCACGTCCTTGAACTCGTTCAGGCGGAGCAGCCCGTTGTCAACGAATATGCAGTGCAGGTTTTTCCCTATGGCCTTGTTCAGCAGTACTCCTGCCACGGTGGAGTCCACGCCGCCCGACAGCCCGAGTATCACTTTGTCGTCGCCTATTTTGGCGCGGAGCTCCCTGACAGTGCTTTCTATGAAAGAAGCCGGGGTCCAGTCGCCCTTGCATCCGCAAATGCCGAGTGCGAAGTTTTCAAGTATTTTCGGTCCGTCTTCCGAGTGGAATACTTCGGGATGGAACTGGACTGCGTATGTCTCTTCACCTTTAATATGATATGCGGCGTTCCTTATATCCTCGGTCGATGCTATGGTTTCCGCGTTTTCCGGTATTTCGGCTATAGTGTCCCCGTGGGACATCCATATTTGCGAACCGTCCCTTACCCCTTCAAAAAGCCGGCTATGAGATGTTATGTGCAGTTTTGCTCTGCCGTATTCTCTTGAAAGAGATGGTTTTACATCTCCTCCGCAATGGTATGCGATATATTGTGCTCCGTAGCATATCCCGAGTATGGGCAGCCTGCCCCTGATTTCCTTCAGGTCGATTTGCGGGGCTTCCTTGTCCCTGACCGAGTATGGACTTCCGGAAAGGATTATTCCTCTGACACTTTCGTCCAGCTTCGGGATTTTGTTGAAAGGATAGATTTCGCAGTAGACGTTCAACTCGCGTAACCTTCTGCCAATCAGCTGGGTTACCTGTGAACCGAAATCCAGGATGATGATTTTCTCTGTCATATAGATTGTCTTAAAAATAAGTCGGATTCAATGAAAAGTCTGCAAAAATAACGAAAATCCTTTAAGAAAATAAAGGAAAATGGTAATTTTGCAGGCTTATTACAATTCTTATATGCGCGAAATTAGAAATATAGCGATAATCGCCCATGTCGATCATGGCAAGACTACCCTGGTCGACCGTATGATTTATCAGTCAAAGCTTGTCAGGGACAACGAAAAGATGGGGGAACTCATACTCGACAACAATGATCTCGAGCGCGAGCGCGGAATAACAATTTTGGCGAAAAACGTCTCTGTCCCTTATAAAGGTACGAAAATAAACATCATAGATACTCCGGGGCACAGCGATTTCGGAGGTGAGGTGGAGCGTGTCCTGAATATGGCCGACGGGGTGCTGCTGCTCGTGGATGCATTCGAGGGCTGCATGCCTCAGACCCGTTTCGTTTTGCAGAAGGCCATTGAGATGGGCAAGAAGCCTGTCGTCGTGATAAACAAGGTCGACAAGCAGAACTGCCGTCCGGACGAAGTGAACGAAGAGGTGTTCGACCTGATGTTTTCGCTTGGGGCTACCGAGGACCAGCTGGATTTCAAGACTGTCTACGGCAGTGCGAAACAGGGATGGATGTCGCTCGACTGGCGCAAGCCGACAAACGATATAACCCCTCTGCTCGACGTGATTTTGCAGGAAATACCTGTGTCTCCGACAAATGAGGGAACTCCGCAGATGCTCATATCTTCGCTCGAATATTCTCCGTATGTCGGAAGGATAGCCGTAGGAAGGGTTACGCGCGGGGAACTCTGCGACGGAATGAACATAACCCTGTGCAAGCGTTACGATGTCCAGGTAAAAAGCAAGATAAAGGACCTCATGGTATTCGAAGGCCTTGAGAAGAAAAAGGTCGAAAAAGTGCCGTCCGGGGAAATCTGTGCCGTTGTGGGGCTGGAAGATTTCGAGATAGGCGATACGATAGCTGATTTTGAAAATCCGGAGCCGCTGCCTCCGATTTCCGTAGACGAGCCTACGATGAGCATGCTGTTCTGCATAAACGACTCGCCGTTTTTCGGCCGTGAAGGAAAATACGTCACTTCCAGGCATCTGAAGGAAAGGCTCGACCGCGAACTGGAGAAGAATCTCGCCCTAAGGGTAAAACCCGGTCCTACCGCCGATTCCTTCATCGTGTACGGCCGTGGTGTCCTGCACCTTTCGATACTTATTGAGACAATGCGCCGTGAAGGTTTCGAGCTCCAGGTGGGCCAGCCGAAGGTTCTCGACAAGACAATCAACGGAGTGAGGTGCGAGCCTATAGAGAGCCTGACCATAGACCTTCCGGAAGAATTTGTAGGAAAGGCCATAGAGATGACCACACGCAGGAAGGGCGCCCTTATCCGTATGGAAGCGAAGGGGGACAGGGTGCATCTTGATTTCGACATCCCGTCGAGGGGAATCATCGGCCTGAGGAGCAATCTCCTCACCGCAACGCAGGGTGAGGCCATAGTCGCCCACCGTTTCAAGGATTACGAACCTTATAAGGGTGAAATAGAAAAACGTAACAACGGTTCTCTGGTTTCTTTGGAAACAGGGACGGCGGTGGCGTATGCCATGGACAAGCTTCAGGACAGAGGCCGTTTCTTCATTTCGCCGGGAGTGGAGATTTATGCGGGGCAGGTAGTAGGGGAGCATACGCGTGAAAACGACTTGAATGTGAATGTCTGCAAGACCAAGAAACTTACCAACATGCGAGCCTCCGGAAGCGATGACAAGGTGATGTTGCCTCCTCCGATAGTCTTCAGCCTCGAAGAGTGTCTCGAATACATTCAGGCTGACGAACTTGTGGAAGTCACGCCTCATTCCATGCGTATCAGGAAAATCATTTTGTCCGACGTGGAAAGGAAGCGCAAGTCGGGCAATTAGCAAGGCCTGATTCTTATTAGTTGAAAACATTTTTTAAAAGTTTTCTTGGTATAATAAAAATTATTTTTAACTTTGCGGGCTCAATTTATTGTCGGGTATGGACTGTGATGATTTGGTCATTCCTTTGAATGGATTGGCTTCCGGGAAGCACCTTTTCCGGAAGAAATTGGGAAAAGAGTTCTTTGCAGGATTTGATGAGGATGCCGTATTGGACGCTTCTGTCGATGTGGAGATTGAAGTGACCAAATCCGGAGGGTCGGTATCAGTGGTTTGCCGGGCCGATGGTGAGGTTGCCGTTCCATGCGACCGTTGTCTGGACGGGGTCGCCTTCCCGTTGGAGTTCGAGAGGAAGTTCTCGGTGAGTTTCTCCGGAGAAGGTTCCGAGGATGACGAGGACAGTGAAGATGCGGTCGTACTGCCAGGACATGACAGCGATTTGGACATGAAACAGTATGTTTACGATTACTGCATGCTGGGTCTTCCTTTGAGAAGGGTACACAGGGATGGCGAGTGCGACATGGAGATGATACGGATTCTTGAAGAATGCAGGGAGCGCAAAGCTGAAGAGACTTCGCCTTTTGCCGTATTGAAAGGCATTGTGCGCGGAGACGATGATGAAATATAAACTTAAAAAATAATATAAGATGGCACATCCAAAACACAAAATCTCCAAGCAGAGGAGAGACAAGAGAAGAACGCATTATAAGGCAGAGCTTCCTACACTTGCGACTTGCTCTAATTGCGGTGCTACCGTATTGTACCACAGGGTATGCCCTGAATGCGGTTATTATCGCGGACGTCAGATAATCGAGAAGCACACTGCCTGAGCGTAAAGGCGGTTTTGCAACGGCCCCGTAGTTCAACGGATAGAATGGAAGTTTCCTAAACGTATGGCAGGGGGCAAGGCACAAAAAAGATGAGGTGAGCCGGATTCACCAAGTAAACAAATCCGGCAAGCCTCTTGAAATTTACATAAGGCTCTGTAGTTCAACGGATAGAACGGCGGTTTCCTAAACCGCAAATATGGGTTCGATTCCCATCGGAGCTACTTTTTCGCCCACTCTTTTAGCAAGGGTGGGCGTTTTCTTTTCCGCATTTACAGCAAAAAAAGCCTATCTTTGCGGTACAAAGTTCTACAAATGTTCTACAGAAAAAAGATATGGCTACATTCAAAGCGGAAGTATATGCCCATCAAAAGAAATCAGACGGGACATATAACATAAAGATAAGGGTTACGCACAACAGGCAGAAAAGGTATCTTGCCACAACATACTATGTGACGAAAGAAGATCTGACCCGTGCGCTGAAACTGAAAAACCAGAAGTACATAGACCTCACAGACCAACTTGTGAAGAAGTACCGAAACATCTGTGACCGTGCCGGGGAAAGGATTAAAGATATGACGGTGGATCAGGTTGTGGATCTTATCACTTCTGACAATGGAGAACACTTCGATCTTGACATCGTGGACTATGCCCGGAAGTATATCCAGAAACTCCGTGATAGCGGACATAACGGCAATGCCAATTCATACGAAGTGGCGATAAACAATCTGGTGAAGTTTGTTGGCAGGGAAAAGATAAGCATCCATGAAGTGACATCACGATTCATTGAGGACTGGATAAGGTGGATTGCATCACAGCCAGCCAGAACAAACCGAAAAAAAGGGGAAAGGGCGCAATCATTGTACCCAAGCCAGCTAAGAGCCATACACAATATGGCAAAGGCTGAATTTAATGATGAGGATATGGGAGTGATACGCATACCCTATTCCCCATTCAAGAAAGTAAAGCTGCCTAAGATCCCGGTAACACGAAAAAGGGCGTTGGATGTTGCGACCATGCGGAGATTTGCGGAACTTCCATATACGGAGATAATGCAACCGGGTAAAAACAGGTTCAATCTGGCAAAGGATGTGTTTTTGTTGAGTTTCGCACTGGTTGGTATGAATGCCGTAGATTTGTACTTCTGCACGGACTGCAAGAACGGACGGATCACCTACCAGCGGACTAAGACAAAAAACAGAAGAGCGGACAAAGCGGAAATATCTATCAGGATAGAGCCGGAGATACAGGCTTTGGTAGATAAGTACCGTGATCCGGCTGGTGAGCGTGTGTTTGGATTCTACCACTGGTATAGCCGGATGGATTCTTTTAGTGCTGCTTTGAATTATGGGCTAAAGAAGATCGGCAAGATTCTCGGAGTTGAAGATCTGGAATTTTACGCAGCCCGGCACTCATGGGCAACCATAGCAAACAATGAGGCTGGAGTGGATAAGTACACCGTTCACACTTCGCTAAACCATGTGGACGAAACAATGAGGGTGACGGACATCTATATCAAGAAATCGTGGGACTTCATAGACAAAGCTAATAGAAAGGTGCTTGATACCGTCAAACTCAACATTTGCTCTGTAGATGAGCCAGTATATTTGCCTAAGCAAAAAAGAATTTTGCCTAAGCAAATTTCTGAAAGTGATTGATAACCAACAAAGTAATTTTTGCGTTTTGCCTAAGCAAATTTTCCATTTGCCTAAGCAAACGCAATTTTCATCAAAATGCGGCATTTTTCGAGTGTCAAAAAGTACCATTTTGCCTAAGCAAAAGTTTATAACTATCTGTAAATCAATGTTCGGAAAATCGTGTTTTGCCTAAGCAAAATTATTTCGGTCTGTTTTTGCCTAAGCAAAATAGCACTTTTATTGATTATCAATGCTTTACGCACTTTTGCCTAAGCAAAATCAATTTGCCTAAGCAAAAATATAGAACGCTCTGAAAATCAGATGTTTAATTTTGCATATTTGCCTAAGCAAAATTTGACCGTTTTTGTTTTGCCTAAGCAAAAGTTTGCAAATGCCTAATAATGAACAATCTAATTTTTGCGTTTTGCCTAAGCAAAAGTTATCCGGGGGTATATATATTATATTATATTATATATAAGTATAGATCTATAGATAAGAATAGATAGTATATGAAATAGGGGGTATGGGGGAAAGAACAAAAAAAGGGTGCTTTCAATTTGCACCCTCTTTACTTGGTTAATCATATCTCATTTCAGAGATACGGATATTGAGCAATGGTAGTATTTTGTTTGATCTCCAAAAACAACAGGTATCATAAAGCCTATTTCCTGATCGCCACGCTTCTTTATCCAGCCCTTATTGTATAGTGACATATCCAAATCTATATAGTCAATAGGGGCAACGCTTCTTACGAGTTTCGTTTCTGGGGCTATCGGTGTTTGTCCTTTTGATCCGTCCTTGTTGATCATCTGTGTATCTTCAAATAGGACTGGAAGAGATTCACCCTCCATAACCATTAGGAACTTATCCCAATCAACCAAAACAACCTCATTCGTCTTGTTCTCTATAGACAATTCGCAGAAGTAGTTTAGTGAATTGAAGCGGAATGATATTTTTACGCTGTCATTTTCCATTGAAAGCGTATCACTCTGGTAGGGCTTTTCCAATCTCAAAAAGCACCCGGCATTTTTCACTTGCGAAAATCCGACAACAGGGATGATCGCAAAGAGCATGAGTATAAGTTTTCTCATTTTGATTCTGTTTTGTTGTTCTCAAACATACTTCCAAATCCGGTAAGTAGCCATCTGGCGTTTACACCATACTCTCTAACCATAGGTTGTAGCCACGATAACTGAAACCATCCACGATCCAAATCTTTGCGCTGGGCAATGAAATTCCGTCTGTCTATGTTATTCAGTCGGCAATATGTATTCACTCCACGAATCTTCTTCATGGCTATTATCGCATCAAGTGCAGTATAAAAACGCTCCATTATTTGTTTGCTCACAGCCGTATTCATAGGATGTTATACTTCAAATAATCAATATCGGCTTTCAGATGCTCCAGAAACTCCGTGCCAGTGTTTTCTATCCTTGCTTTGATTATCGCATTGCTAAGGGCTTCTTGCGCTTCCAGAATTGCATCTACATTAACCGTGTTCCCATTCACATAATCGGTGAAACTCTGTTTGTACAGGTCGATCACCATTCTACTAAAATTTTCCATATCAATAACTATTTAACAGACATACAAAGCAAAACCTTGTACACTCCGTAAATATCTTCAAATGCAACCTCAAAGGGTGCAAAGATAGGATCTTGATTAATAGATACACACTTTACATACCCCTCTTTTTCAGCAGGAACGAGTATCTTAATCACAGTACCGTTACAGGTATCAAGCACATACACCTTTCCCCATTCGATAAAAGCCCTTTCGTTTATCCTCTTTATGAAGATCCGGCTACCGTTGGGATATTCAGGCGACATACTATCACCTGATACGGTCATAGCGAAGTCCACGCCACGGATCGGAGATACTACCTTTTCACAATCGCTTTCCTTGACCGATACAACGAAGTCATTCAAGCTGCCTCCTTGTGCGGACACTGGAAGAAGTAGAACCATCTTTGCAGTCTCTTCCGTTGCATCTTTCTGGTTGCGCTCTTTGGGATGCTCTTCTTTCGGAGTGTACAGAGTTTCCTCACTTTCTCCGTTATTCAGCATTATCCCAACTCCAGACTTTAGCCACGCTATGTTTAGTTCCGGGTAAACCTCACTTATTTTCTTCAATGTGTTTTCACGGATGCTATCACCTACTTTGTTCGCCCAACCGTTACTCATTCCGATTGAGATTTCAAATTTTTGCTGACCCAATCCCTTGTACCGAAGAAATTCCAGCAATCTATCTTTTGTTTCGCTCATTTTACCGACTTTAATTCTAATTTGATAATCAATAACTTATAATTCCCTCGCAAATTTCTTAGAAAAAAACTCCGTAATTATTTGCTTTATTAGAATTATTCTCCGTATATTTGCGGTGTAATCAATGTTATTACAGGGCAAATATATGAAAAATGTGTTTGCCAAACGCTAATTTACTGGGTAAAAATATGGAAAAAAGTAAGTTCAGACAGATTTATGACGCTCTTCCGGCAAAAGCACCCGTAGCTCCGAAAACGGCTTTTGTAAAAGAAGTTGCGGAGTTATGCAAAGTTTCAGAGAAAACTGTACGCTGTTGGTTGGCAGGAGCGCAAAAGCCGGATGCTTTGAAAATTTCCCTGCTTTCCCAAAAGTTAGGCGTACCAGAAAACGAATTGTTCAACTAATCAAATGCAACACTGATTATGAAGTTTGAAACATTAATCAATTTGGCAGGATCGGTAATCTTCGGACTGCTTGGAATCACAGCCCTAATCGGGGCGATCTTCTTTGGCGCATGGTGGCATTTCGTCACATTCGTTATGTGCGCTTTGATGGCTTATGTGCTATACACTGATGATGAGTACGGCACTGAAAGCGTGTCTGCATTCTTCAAACGTATCAAAAGCAAGTAATCATGCCTATCATTCTGGAATTATACGAACTGAAAAACCTATGCGCTGAAATGGCTGAACTGGGTGCGGCAAATTACGCAAAGCGTATCGCCCCGGCAAATGACCTTATTTCACAGCGTGAGGCATACAGGGAGTTTCAGGAGTGCCGGGTTAAGAAGTGGGTACAAAGAGGTACGGTATCTACTACTCGTGGCGGTGCTTCCATACGCTCCAAAGTTCTTTATTCCAGAGCGGAATTACTGGCTGCTGATAAATCGGAAAAACTTAACACTTTAATAAACAAGTAAAATGAGAACAATTAAGTTGGAATGTTTGACCCTAAACAATTTTAAGGGAATCCGTTACCTTACGTTGGACTTCACCAATGCGGAAACGTGGATATATGGTGAGAACGGTACAGGTAAGACAACGGTATGTGATGCCTTTTCGTGGCTTCTTTTCGGAAAGGATAGCAAAGGCAGATCCGATAGTAATTTCAACATTAAGACGTTGGATGAAAACGGAAAGCCTATCTTGAAGATAGAGCATTATGTTAGTGGTTTGCTTTCGGTAGATGGAAAGTCGGTGAAGTTACAGCGTAGGTATGTGGAGAAGTGGGTAAAACCTCGTGGAACTACAGAAGAAACGCTGAAAAACCACCAGACAGAGTTTTATGTGAATGATGTGAAACTGGCTACCAAACAGGAATACGATAGTACGGTAGCTTCCATTTTGCCGGAAGATGTTTCACGGATGATCACCAATCCGTTTTATTTCACCTCTCTTAATCCCGAAATACAGAAAAGTATGCTGCTTGACATGGCAGGCGATGTGACGGATGAAGATGTGGCAGGATTGAAGCCGGAGTATGTGGAACTGCTTGCGCAGTTATCCGGCAAGTCGCTGGCTCAATACTCCAAAGAGATAGCCTCACGGAAAAAGGCGATCAAGGATGAGTTGTTGGTGATACCGTCCAACATTGAGACTGCAAACAGGTTGAAGCCGGAAGAAGAGGATTGGGTGGCTTTGGATGCCGAACTAACGGAAAAGCGCACGAAGAAAGCCGAACTGGAAGCCTCTTTGTCTGATAAATCCAAATTGGTAGAGGAAGAGTACAAGCGGAAAGCCAATATCCAAAAGACTATCGGAGAAAAGCGGATTTCCCTTACCCAAAAGGAGAATGAGTTGAGGGCAACAGCCGACAAAGGTCGCAATGATGTTTCATTGAAGATCCGTGATATGGAATACAAGCTGAAACTACATGAGGGGGATTTGGTGCGGAAGCGCAACGAAATATCCTCTTATGAGGCACAAATCCAGAGAATGAACACGGAACTTGATACGTTGCGTGGGCAATACAGGCAGATAAGCCAAGAGCAACTGACATACCCGGAGGGTGCTTTCGTATGCCCTACTTGCCATAGACAGCTTGAAGCGGATGATATTGCCGCCAAACAGCACGAAATGGAGGCTAATTTCAACCAAAGCAAATCTGCAAGGCTACAGGCTAATTCCACGAAAGGAAAAGGTATCAAATCCTCTCTGGAAGAAACAAAGAAAAAACGTGAGGATGCTTTGGCTAAGGTTGCTGAACTGGGGGCAATGATTGAACAAATCAAGGCAGATATTGAGGCTCAAAAGGCAAGTATGCCGGAAAGCGTGGATGTGCGCCAACTGATAGAATCTGATTCCGATTGCATTGCCATTCGCAATGAGATTGCGGAATTGGAAAACCAGCTTACAATGGAAGCAAAGCCAGTAGATACTACAGATCTCAAAGACGGTATCAAGGTGCTTGACAGTGCCATTTCCGAACTGGTTAAGAGGCTTGCAAAGCGTGAAGCCATAGAACGGGCTGATAAGGAGATTGCAACGCTGGAAGAAAAGCGTATTGCCAACAATCAGGCACTTGCCGATCTGGAGAAAACAGAGTTTGTTATGCTGGATTTCCAAAAGGCAAAGGATAATGAGCTTATGAAGCGCATTAATGGAATGTTCCAGATTGTTTCTTTCTCATTCGTGAATGAGCAACTTAACGGAGGTGAGAAACTGACTTGCGTATGCACTATAGACGGTGTTCCTTATCCAGATCTGAATGATGCAAAGAAACTTAATGCCGGATTGGATATTATCAATGCCATGTGCAAAGTGAAAGGCATATCCGCACCTATCTTCATTGATAACAGGGAGCGTGTGAATGAGATCATACCAACCATTTCACAGGTTATTAATCTGGTGGTTAGCCATGACAAAGAATTAACCATTAAATAATCAATTATGAACGGATGCTGTACAACAGACTTTCAAAAGAAAGTTTCAGAGTTTATTTCTTCTGCTACTTGCATGGTGGCGAAAGATAACAACAACAAACGAGCAATTATTGTAATTGCGGTAGAAGAAAACGAAAAAGGAGATAATGCGAATACACAAGTTCTTGCCGCTGGTACGGAAGAAAAGTTGGTATATGCGATAGCCCAATTTGCAATTAGAAACGAATCAAGAGGTTTGTTTAATAGGGCTATTAAGTTTTTGAATTTTATGAAGTTATCTAAAATATTCGGGAAATGACACAAGTAACAACAGCGGTGGCGACTGCAAACAGTGGAGCGGTTGCCGCAAAGAAAACAAAGGGCGTGGATCTTCTGAAACAGATGCTTAACGCACCCTCTGTAATGGAACAATTCAAGAATGCCTTGCAAAAGAACGCTTCTACTTTCGTGGCTTCTGTGATTGACTTGTACAACAGTGATTCCAAGTTACAGTTATGCGAGCCAAAACAGGTAGTAATGGAGGCTCTGAAAGCTGCTGTATTACACTTGCCTATCAACAAGGCTCTGGGCTATGCCTTTATCATTCCTTTCAACAATAGCAAGAGAATTGATGATCTGGATGAGAACGGAAAACCAAAGATCGGACGTGACGGTAAGACACTACAGAAGTGGGTTAAGGTCTATGAGCCTACTTTCCAGATAGGCTACAAAGGACTTATCCAGTTGGCTTTGAGATCCGGGCAATACAAAACAATCAATGCTGATGTAGTCTATGATGGCGAATTGCGCAAGGTGAATAGGCTTACTGGAGAAATAGCCTTTGACGGTGAAAGGAAGTCTGATAAGGTGATCGGTTACTTCTGCTACTTCGAGTTGATCAACGGGTTTGCAAAAACCTTGTATATGACAACCGAACAAATGGCTACCCACGCAAAGAGGTATTCTAAGGCTTTGAAGAACGACGAAAAGGCTACTGTTGAGCATCTGTTGAGCCTTTCAAATCTTCCGGTATCTCCAGATAGTACGGCTGTAGGCTGGATGGGTAACTTTCACGGAATGGCTATCAAGACGGTTATACGCAATTTACTTAGTAAATACGGGTATCTGTCTATTGAAATGCAGAATGCTATCACAAGCGACTATGAGGGCGAATACACAGATTTCCGTGATAATCTGATTCAGGACAATGCCAACAAACAGGTATTGGATATGACGGATGCGACCTATGAAGAGGTTGCGACCGAAAGTAACGCTAATCCAAATGCGGCAAATGAGCCGGACTATTAACGGAGTGTGATATGGTTTTGAAAGTGTTAGGATCAAGTAGTCAGGGTAACTGCTACATTCTGGAGAATAAGAATGAGGCACTTATCATTGAGGCTGGAGTAAGATTTATTGAGGTGAAAAAGGCTCTGGGCTTCGATATACGCAAAGTGTCTGGCTGCTTGATCACGCACCAACATAACGATCACGCAAAATACATTAAGGCAATGGTGGAAAGTGGATTCCCAACGCTGGCACTGGAAGAGGTTTGGACTGCAAAGGGGGTTACTGGAAGCCGTGCCTATTGTATTGAGCGTGGAAAGGGCTACAGGTTTGGAAGATTCAAGGTGCTGCCATTCGATGCTTGCCACGATGTGCCTTGTGTCGGCTACCTGATAGACCACCCGGAAACAGGGCGTATAATGTTCCTTACGGATAGTTGTATGTGTGAGTATGTGTTTCCCGGATTAAACCAAGTTATGATAGAGTGCAATTACTCTGATGCAAAGCTGGTGGAGGCTATCAATGCCGGGCGTACACTTCCCTCACAGCGTGAACGCCTGATGACTTCACACATGGAGCTAAATACTTGCAAAGGGTTCTTATGTGCCAATGACCTTACCAATGTGGCAAACATTGTCCTGCTTCACTTATCCGACAACAATAGCGATGAAAAGAACTTTGTTTCGGAGATAGAAAGGCAGACTGGAAAGGTGGTTTATGCGGCACATACTGGACTTGAAATAGAACTGGATAGGATTTAGGTATGGCAAAACTTCTGGTAGAGAAAAGAAACGGGCTGTTTAACCTCAAACCTCTTTATGAATGGTTCAAACATCAATTAGATGGGATGTATCGGATAGAGGTTAAAAGGGTGAGAAAACCACGATCAAACGACCAAAACGGGTGGTTGTGGGGGTGTATCTACCCGATGCTTTTAGATGCTCTTCTGGATGCCGGATATGAGTTTGTAAGCGTGGAGCAAGTGCATGAGTTCTTTAAGGCTCAAATGACTTCTGACAAAGTGGTAAACAAACACACGGGCGAAATCCTGACTTTCCCCGGCTCTACAGCCACTATGGACACGCTTACTTTCTCCACCTATTGCGAAAAGCTAAGGGAGTACGGAAGAGAGTTTCTGAATGTGGAAATACCCGATCCTGATAAATACTGGAAGTGCAATGAAAAGAATACCCAACGGTGTAGTTTCGGAACTGATCCGACTTCTGCCAGTGCTGATTGAAAACATTCCACCCGGACGGAGTACCAGAGTGGATAATGCGATAAGATTAACTAAAAAACTGATTGTCAAACTAAAAACATTGAAAGATGAAAATTCAAATTGAAAAGGAGAAAGTACAAGCCGCCTATAAAGATGCTTGTGATGGTGTAAAGGAAATGCTGATTAAGATGTTCGGCAAAGAAGTCTGTGAGGCTGCAAAACCGACACTTGACGATTACAAAACGATCAAGAGTTACGAAGATGCTTGTGAAGTGCTGGGGCTAACTCCGATCCTTTCGGAAAACAGAAACAAGGCTCTTTGCGCACAGTTTCCAGATCACTACGATTTTCGGCAAAATATGCCTAAGCACATTATAGCCCTTATGAAGCTGGAAATTATTAGCCGGGCTTTGTGGGGTAAAGACTTCCAGCCAAAGCCAGATGCAGAGGGTAAGGAAATTTATTGGTATCCGTGGTTTGCCTTATACACCAAAAAGGAAATGGAAGAAATGAGCGAAGAAAAACGTAAATCTCTGCGTGGTGCTCTGTTCGGTGGTACTGCGATTTCTGGGGCGCTTGCGGGCTTCGGTTCTCTGAGTGCGTATGGTCGTTCCTCGTACTCGAATGCGTACCTTGGTTTCCGCTTGTGCCAAGAAACGCCAGAGAAAGCGGAATACTTCGGAAAACAATTCATTGAGTTGTGGGCTGAATATCTGGCTTTCGGTTTCAAAGTTACAGGACTCTTAGAATAATTCATTAATCACTAAAATGTTTGTAGGATGAAAGATGTAATGTTAGCGGACACCCCGATTGAGGAACGGGCGCAAATCTTACGGGATAGTTGCGATAAGATTGTTGAGAAGTGCTACACCCGGAAATTCGACACGAAAGAAACGAATGAAAAACGTGCTGAACTTGCCAATGTTTCCATTCAGATTGCAGATCTGGAAGAGAAACTGGCAGAAGTCCGGGCTGACTTAAAAGGGCGTATAAAGCCACTTGCTGAACGCATGGGTAAGATCCGTGGCGAATTGAAAGCTGGTGGAGAATGGGTATCTGGAGAATGTTACCAGTTCTTAGATGCTGATGAGGGAAAAGTGGCTCTGTATGATCCTAACGGTTACAAGATTGAAGAGCGTGATATGCGCCCGGAAGAAAGGACACGCACCATATTTCAGGGAATACGGGAAAATATGAAAGTACAGATGTCTAAGACTGGTACAGATAACTAATGTTTAATTATTCAAAATTACTAAGATGGAAAGAAACGAAAAAGAAAACGGCTTGACCGTAAACATTGAGAACTACACAGGCGAAAATCCTATTGAGATTGTGTACCGTGAGGGTGCTGCACCGAAATCACCCAATCCGCTTGAAACGAAAGAGCCGGAGAAGATAGGTGTTACTGGTGTTATATCCACTCCGTTTGACTGGCTGGAGAAGCGTATTGGCACGATAGACCAGAAACGGGCTAATGTGAAAGTGGATCGTGAGAAAATGACGATCACCCTTACCGTGAATGAGGATGATTACTACACGAAAAACACTTTCGTTGGAAAGGTTGAGTTTTCAGAAGCCTTTGAAAAGTTTGGTATCAATGATGCCAGTTCTGGCTGGATTCCGGCAAAGTTGGGGCAGTTCTTACGCATTAACCGTGTGCTGTTTGCCGACAAAGAGGATTGCATGAAACTCGTTTCTGCACTCAAAAACTTCACAGCAAAGGCAAAGGCAGAGATCCAGAAGCAGCGTGATCCGTCCGGCTCTATGGCGGATGTGTACCGTCAAGAGGTGGAAAGCAACTTGCCGAAGAGTTTCACTATCAATGTGGCTATCTTCAAAGGAACTGCAAAAACACCTATTGAGGTGGAATTTGATCACTACCTTAAAGATGGCGAAGTGCTGTTACAGCTTGTTTCTCCGGGCGCAAATGAACTGACGGAATCTTACCGTGACAGTTGCATTGACGATGTTCTTACCAAGATCAAAGACATTGCGCCAGGCATTGCAATCATGGAAATCTAAATGTGTTTCGGGTGGGGGATTTATCCCCTACCCTTAAAGAAGCTCCACGATGGCAAGAAAGAAGAAAAATCCAATGCCTTTCGATACTGAATACTGGTTGAGTGATCCAGTATTGAAAGCACTGCCACTTGATGTTAAGGGGCTGTGGATTGATATGCTTTGCTATATGTGGGAAAGTGCGGATCGTGGCGTGATGGTAAAGCCTACAGGCGAAATCTATACGCATGAGGAAATACTAAGGCTGTTAGGGAAAGAAAGCTCCGTAGGTGAAAGCTGGCTTGATATGCTTATAGAAAACGGTTTGTGCGGAGTTCGTGATGATGGTGCTGTATTTAGTAGGCGTATGGTTCGTGATGAGGCTATAAGGGAAAAGAGGCGTGAAGCTGGCAAGAAAGGTGGTGATATAACAAAGGCTAAGGTTTTTGATGTTTCACCAGTACAACAGCCACCAATGCAGAAGCCGGAAGAGCAACCCAAGCAGGGAACTGTAGGGGAACAACAGCCGGATTTATTCCCGGAAGAAAGCCCACCGCCATTAACCCCGGAACAGCAGGCAAAAGCGGAGAAAGCGAAGAAGTACAAGTATGCCGAATTTGTCACTCTTACAAGGGATGAGTACGCTGCACTATGCGGGCGGTATTCAGAGGAATCGGCAAAGAGGATGATAGAAATACTTGACAACTACAAAGGCTCAAAAGGAAAGAAATACAAGTCTGACTATAGAGCCATATTGAATTGGGTAGTAGATAGATATAACGAAGAAATACAACGATATGGAAAAGCAATTAGCGGAAAGACTTCAAGCGATACTGGCAAGACAGGCAGCTACAGGGACACGCTTTAAGATCACCAATTTTCCGCAAGAAACGATAGAAGAAATGCTGCGTATGTGTTATCAGTCGGAAGTGGAGCGTAGAAGAAACAAGTACATTCCCGATGATAGTACACTGGAAAAGATAGGTAAGGCTGCAAAATGGCTCTGTGGCGATTACAAAGTAGGGCTGTTGCTTTATGGAAGCGTAGGTTCTGGAAAGACTACTTTAGCAAAGGCGATATGCAATCTTATAGGCATTCTTTACGGCGGAAGTTCAATATCATCTGAAAGAACGGAAATATACCGTGTTTCAGCGTTGAATCTGGCTAAGTATGTATTAGACGATCCAAGTTACTTTTCAAGGTTGAAAAACAAAGAACTTCTGTTTATAGACGATGTGGGTACAGAGCCGGAAAGTGTGAAGAGTTGGGGAAATGAATTTTCGCCAGTAACAGAGTTGATATATGCGAGATATGATAGACAGTTGTTCACTATTGCCACTTCAAACTTAGCGGATGAAGAGTTTGGAGAGCGGTACGGATTGCGTATTGCTGACAGGATGGAAGAAATGTTTGAAAGACTGCATTACAAACAGAATAGTTACAGAAGATGAATATGATTGAGTGGAACAAACTAAGGGAGAAAGCCCATGCCAATTCCGTAAGACACGGATTTTGGGAAAACAGCCCAAGTGACCAACATTTCCTTTGTCTGGTTATAAGTGAGCTTATGGAAGCCGTAGAAGCGGATCGAAAAGGTGATTACGCAGGCAAGGATATGAAGAAACTTTTTGAAGATGATTTAGCGTCTGGTGAAGATTTCAAAGGATTGTTTGAATCGCATTTGAAAGATACCGTAGAGGATGAGTTGGCAGATGCCGCCATACGGCTTCTGGATCTTGCCGGAGCGCACAATCTGAATTTGAATACATTCTGCATACAGCACGTTGTTACTCCACGCAAGACTTTTACGGAAAACATCTTTGCCATAGTTAAGGATCTGGTGAACTACAGGTATTCGCAAGAAGAGCAAATTAATTATGCGTTGCACCAGATAAGAAGATTGTCGGAGATCTTGAAAATAAATCTCAAATGGCACATAGAACAAAAGATGCTGTACAACGAAAGTAGAGAAGTCAAACACGGGAAAAAGTATTGAGTATGAATACAAGTTTTGAAAGATGCGCCAATACAACGGATGAATGGTATACCCCGAAATGGATTATTGATTCACTCGGTGAATTTGACCTCGATCCGTGTTCCCCGGCAAACCGATTGTGGAATACCGCCAAAAGGCATATAACGCCACAAGAGGACGGATTAAAAACCTCGTGGGGGAGGGGGGTAAGAGTATGGCTAAATCCTCCTTATTCACGACCTCTTATTGAGCGTTTTGTGGAGAAGATGGTGGCTAACAATAACGGCATAGCATTGCTTTTCAACAGGTGTGATAGCAAGATGTTCCAAGATCTAATTTTCCCCAATGCAAGTGCGATTCTGTTTGTGAGGGGTAGGATCAAGTTTTACAGACCAGATGGAACACAGGGCGATAGTCCGGGATGTGGAAGCGTTCTTATTGCATTTGGAGAAAGCAATGCCGAAGCTCTGGAGAAGTCAAATATACCGGGTAAATACATAAAACTGAAATGATGGACGAATTTGTAAAAACTGTACAGGAAATGAGAAATGCCCAAAAGGAGTATTTCAAGACAAGAGATAAAGCGATCCTTGCAAAGTCAAAGGAACTGGAGCGTAATGTGGATAATATGCTATCCAACTTAGCACCCAATATGCCTAATTTGTTTCAATAAGTGTGTTCAATAAACATATTTAGACATGGAAAAGAAGAAAGTGATAGTAACTCTCTGTAAGAAATTTCCGGCAACACACCCGAAAGCCGGAGTGCCTACAGAATTTGAAAGCAAGCTGAAAAGCGGCACGAAGATCCACACGATAAGGCACAATGCCAAAGGTGTATGGGATGAGCGTTACAAGGGCATTTCCTCTGGCAGAAAGTACCTATCTGTTAGGGAATGGACTGGCAGACCGTATAACTCCGAACAAAGGGAGTTTGCAAGGTATGAGGAAATAGGACTGCAACGCATAACAATGACTTATGACAGCAGCGATGCCGTGCCTCAAATCTGGATTGATGATAAGAGAGTGCCTATTGAAGTGGTAGCCAAGAATGACGGTTTGAGCGTTGAGGACTTCATTTCATGGTTCTTCACTAAGGATAATGTGTTTGAGGGTGTAGTTATTCATTTTACGGATTTTAGATACTAACAATATGAAGAAGATTTATAAATACAGGATTGAAGTAACGGATGATCAGAATATCGAAATGCCAGTTGGCGCAAAAATTCTGACGGTTCAAACTCAAAATGGTGTTCCTTGCATTTGGGCAATGGTTGATCCTAATGCTGAAAAAGAAAGAGTACATATCAGAGTACATGGTACAGGGCATACAATTCAAGACAGCGACAGGCTGGAATACATAGGTACTTTTCAAATGTACGGTGGTTCGCTTGTGTTTCATACTTTCAAGGTGTACTGATATGGATAAGGAGCGGAAGATTGAGCGGATTAAGGAGCGTGGTTTTAAGGTTGTCACATTGGGCAAACATATCCGTGCTTCAAAGGGGAATGAGGTTTATTCCGGCTCTGTAAGTTATGTTTTTAGAATGATATTCGGTTATTGATATGGATAAGACTTGTGAAAATTGCTCCTATATGAAGCTATTGGAGATTAGAAAAGGCTATAAGGCTTATTGTTGTACGGCTCATTCCTATGTTAAGGGAGGAACACGCTATGAAGATCCGAAAGGTGTAATGCCACACTTCAAATGTAACTGTGGGAAATTCCGTAGCAGATATGAATAGAAATGAAGAGTTGAAAGAAAGTCTGGGCGAAGAGCTATGCGCATATTGCCCGTGGCGTAGAGGTGAAATAGACCATACCCCGGAAATAACGTGTGATGGTATGTTTTGCGATGATGCGCTGGAAGAGTTTCTGGAAGATAACAAAGAATACTTTGATAGCGATGAGTGACGATAGGCATTGTAGCGAATGTAAGCACTTCTGGAGTAATCCGAAAGTAGGTCAGATGTATTGCTGCAAGCTGGCTAAGAGAATAACAGCAAGAAAGAAACCATGTAAGTTTTACCAACAAAACAATAAGTAGAATGAAAAATAATGCAACAAAGAAAACGGATGTGTTCCTGATTGATCCACGAAACATAGTAGTGGAAGATGGCTTCAATGTCCGTAGAGATTTTGATCTGGATGAATTGAAAGAGCAAATCAAGGCGAAAGGGGTGCTGAATCCCTTAACCGTGATCGCTTTCAAGGATGAAAACGGTGATGAGAAATACAGGCTGGTAGATGGTGAACGCAGATTCCGTGCCACTATGATAGCCATTTCAGAGGGTGCGGATATTCCCTTTGTGAAAGCGTTGAAGCGACCGCCAACAATGAGCCGTGAGGATCTGTACATAGAGCAGATGATGAGGAATGAGGGAAAGCGTTTTACTGAATATGAATGCGCTTTGATGTTCCAGCGGTTCAAAGAAGAGTTCGGATATACACAGGTGGAGATAGCGGACAAATTCAAGAAGTCCCCGGCATATATCAGCAAGTGCCTTTCTCTTCTGGATCTTCCAAAGGAGTTGCAAGAGCGGATTATGAGAAATGAGCTATCCATAACAGCGGCAAGGGAGATTGCTTCAAGCTATGAAACGGAATCGGATCAAGTGAAAGCGGCTCAAAATGCTGTTAAGGCGGCAAAGGAACAAGGAAGAGAGACTGCAACCAACAGAGAGGTAACAGCCCACCTGAAAGAATCAAATGAGGCTAAGGCGGTAGCCAATGCCTTGCGTAGTATCTGGGCATATCTGGACGGTGAAAAGATGGTAGATGTGGATCGGCTGATTACGCTTCTGGATAAGGAACAAAGCCTATACCAAGCAATGAAACAATATAAAAAGATGTAAGTATGAAAGTATTATTTTTTGATTTGGAAACTACTGGCACTCTGGTAAATCGGCACGGCATTCACCAGATAAGCGGTATGGTAGTAATTGACGGTGAAGTCCGTGAAAGTTTCAATTTCCATGTACAACCCAATCCGAAAGCCGATATTACACAAGAGGCTCTGGATGTGGCAGGAGTTACAAAGGAGCAAATAATGGCTTACCCACCTATGGGCGAAGTGTACAGGCAGTTTGTGGATATGCTGGCTAAGTATGTGGATAAGTACAACAGGCAGGATAAGTTCTTTCTTGCCGGGTACAACAATGCCTCATTTGATAACCAGTTTCTCCGTGCATGGTTCGTGCAGAATGAAGATAAGTATTTCGGATCGTGGTTCTGGAGCAATTCTATAGATGTGATGGTGCTTGCCACTCCGTATCTTGCCGCCAGACGTGCGGAAATGGAGAATTTCAAGCAGGGGACGGTTGCAAAGTTTCTGGGCATTGATGTAGATTCCAACCGCTTGCATGATGCGCTCTATGATATAGAGATATGCAAGGCGATATTCGATATTGTTTCACCTTACAAAGTCTGATTATGGCAAAGAAGAAAGAAAAAACATTTGATCCGATGCCGGATGATCTTCTGGCACTACAGGATGAGTATATTTCCGTTGATGCTGAAATAACCCGGCTGGAAGAGCGTAAGAAGCAGTTACAGGATCGTATGCTGGAGCTTATGCAAACACACGACCTGAAGAAAGCGGAGAATGAGAGAATACGAATATCCTACATTGCACCGTCCAAGCGTAAGAATTTCGACAAAACCAGATTCCAAGAGGAACACAAGGATATGTATGCTCAATATCTGGTTGATGTGGAAACGAAAGCATCTATAAGAGTATCAATTAAAACCCAAGAATGATATGAAAACTGACGAAACCAAGAAAGCAAGAGTTATCTACCCGGAATACTGGGCGAAACGGAAGAAAAGGCTTAATGCCGGATTCATTAAGATGCTGGAAGAAACGGCACAAAAAGAAGCGGAGTGTTCCGATGAGTACGGAGAATACAAGACGGGTACATTCCTCTACAAGTCCGCTATAGTAAGCGTGAGAAAGGAAAACGACCTCTGGACTTTGCACATGATGAGCGAAGTTCCTATAGGCTTGCCGCTTATCAAGGAAATACGCTACAAGTTTTTGCCGGACAACCTTTTGATGGCGCAACTGTATGCACCAAGAAAGGATGCAAGTGAAATGAAAGGCGTGATATTGTATGAGATTCCCAACAATCAAGAAAACGAAGTAGCGGAATGATTTGTATTGGGATAGATACAGGCGTACATACGGGATTCGCTGTTTGGGACAGCAAGCAGCGATCCCTACTTATGGTGACTTCTTTGCCCATTCATAAGGCAATGGAAAATGTCCGATCCTTGCGTGATGAATATGTGGCTGTAGGCGATAAGGTGTTTGTGAGGGTGGAAGATCCGAGGCAAAGAAACTGGTTCGGCACTGAAAGGATGTCAAGGGAAGAGGAAAGGAAACGGCTGCAAGGTGTTGGATCGGTGAAGCGTGATGCCTCTATCTGGGAAGATTACCTGAAAGATCTGGGAGTTGAGTTTGAAATGGTTGCCCCTAAAAGGAATGTAACCAAGCTCAAACAGGAAACTTTCAAGCGATATACCGGGTGGGGAAAGCAGACAAATGAGCATGGCAGGGATGCGGCTATGCTTGTTTTCGGTTATTAGGCTATTTTTATGCTTAAAAGTGTGTTTAGTAAACACATAAATTCATATCTTTGTATCATTAACCAAGTAAATTGAAAGCTATGCTGATAATTGATGTTCTTATCGTGTTTGCCGTGATAGTTGGCGTTCTGTTTGTGTTGCATAATTGGGGCGGCTACCTTGTAAACAAGTGGATGCCAGCCGACAATATGAAGCAAGGTGATGTGATGTACATTTACCTGAACAACGAATATAACAGGAAAGCGACCATTTCAAAGGTTGAGGAAAACCGTGTCTTTATCTATGACAAACTGCCTTTGCCTTTGTCCTATCGTGGCAAGTTCTATGCCGTTGGCGTAGATGTGTCGGATAACAGCCGTTTCCTATACATGAGGAAGCGTAGATATATCATACCGTGCCGGATTGTAGAGCGTTTCCGCAAATCTATAGGGCTGGATCAGTATCTGGATAATCTGCCAGTGAGTGAGGTTGAGGAAACGGAAGATAACGAGGAAAAGGAGGCAGAGGATGAAGTGTAGCGAGATTACATATCGCCCTTTGTCGGAAATGGTGCTTTTGGAATCCAATCCGAGGACTATCAAGAAAGCCGATATGGATCGGCTTGTGGATAGTATCAAGATTTACGGATTCTGGAAGCACCGACCTATTACGCTATCCGACCGGACGGGCAAACTGGTTGTGATAGCAGGAAACCAGCGTTTGAAAGCGGCTAAGAAATTGAAGCTGAAAGAAGTCCCTACCGTTGTCTATTCGGATCTTACGGAGGATGAGGAAAAGAATATCATTCTCCGGGACAATATCAATAACGGAGAATGGGATTTCAACGCATTGCAAGTGGATGATGTCTGGAAAGATACCGATTTCAGCTTTATAGGTCTGACTATCCCGGAGGATGCAGAGCCTAAGAAGTCAAAGAAGAAAGCGGTTGAAGAGGATGAGCCGGAAGATGAGGCAGCGAGCGATGAGCAAGAGGATGGAAGCGAAGAGGCAAACGACAAAGAGGCTTTCTACCGCTCCATGTTCAAAGATGTTTTGTATGAGAGCGACAACATTTTTGAGATCCCCAACTTGCTTCTGGAAATGCAAGCCGGAAAACTGGAGTTGCCGTTATCTCCGTGGGGTGCTAACAGTAGATTGAGGAAAGATGTAGTAACCTATCATTTCTATGTGGATGATTACAGGTTTGAGGCTCTTTTCAAAGATCCGATAAACTTGCTCACAAGTGGCTGCAAAGCGGTGGTAGAGCCGAATTGTAGCTGCCATGACCAGACACCTATAGCATGGGGATTACAGCTTATCTACAAAAAGCGTTGGTTATCCCGTTACTTCCAAGAATGCGGTATAAGGGTGTATGCTGATTTGAATGTATCTCACAAATTCATAGAGTACAACAAAATGGGGATTCCGAAAGGATATAATGCTTTTGCCACACGAGGGCTGGACGGGTGGATGGAAAGCCTTAAATCGGATCTCCAAGTAGCGCAGGAGATTTCCGGGCTTGAAAAGCCTAACCTACTTGTTTATGGAGGTGGTGAGGAAGTGAAAGCGTTTTGCCGGAAACATGGGCTACTGTATGTAACCGATTTTATAAACGCAAAAAAGAAGTAACGAATATGGGTAGAAATTCAAGCGGAACACGTGGAGGCTTACAGCCGGGCGATGCCACTTTCAAGGGTAAAATATCAAAGCCAGAGCCGTTGGTGAACATGAAAGATCCAGCAGCGTACAAGGCGACAAAAGAAGCTATTTCCAGATACCATGCTGTGATGGGCGTGAGGCAAAGAAGTGTGAAACTGGCAGACTTGCCAGCAGGGACATACGGAGTTCACGTAACAGTAAATGGGAAGTCTGATGGGGTGTATCTTAACAAGGCTCATTTCAACCAGTCAAAAAGTGCTATTGAGGCTTCGCATAGAAAAGGATATGCAAGCGGCTGGAGTACCAAGACAAACAAGCCTATTGCGCACACAGTGACACATGAACTGGCACACGCAACATGGAATCAACACATGACGGGTGCAAAACAAAAGGCGGCAGGAAAGGAGATCAACAAGCTATACACCCAATGGCGTAAGGATAAAAAGAAGTCCGGCTATGGTAAGTATGCCGCAACAAATGTTAGTGAGTTTTGGGCTGAAACGGTGACGAAAGCCATACATGGAAAGTCCGACAAATACACAACAGCGGTTAAGAACATAGCCAAGAAATACAAATTATGAGTAATTTTGTAACGACTAAAGATATTGAAAATGAAAAATATTGTACTAACAGAAAAGGAAATTGAGGTGATCCAACAGCAACTCAACGGAGAAATTGAGGTGCATAGTGCCACCGAAGAGCAGCAACGGGTGCTCATGGGAGTAATTGACAAAGCAAACGATCTTCTGGATGAAGAGGATGCTTACGAGGAACTGGAAGCGCAAGGCAATGACTTGATAGATTGGTATTGGAAGAAGTACCAAGCGCAAGAAAAAGCCTAACATAACCGAATGAAAAGGGAATCGGGTAAACTATATCCGATTTTCTTTTGGCTTTATAGTGTGTTCAATAAACACAGATTGTTATGATTAAAATGAGTTTCAGTATGCAGAAGAATTTTTCTGATGTGGAAATTTCCACGCAAGGCGTAGAAGAAGCCGGAAGCGTTGAAGCCACATTGTACGATAAGATCAAGGAGGTAGTAAGGGAGTTGCCCCTATTCCTTGTTAGTGACAGCCTGAAAGTAGGAGTAGAAAACCATATTGTGACAGATGCGAGCAAAGAGGCTTTCCCGGTACTGACAAAGGGCTACAAGGTAACAACCAGCTTTAGCGGATATGAAACGGTGATGGGTAGTGTAGATACTACCATTGAAGCTATCTATCTGGATAAGGAGGGTAAGGAGTACAGCGAAACGGATTGTTTGGTTGTGGCAAAGACATACGAAGAAGCAGAGAAAAAGAGGAAAGAATTGTTGAATGGCTAACCCGTCTGTGGAATGAGAAAACAACGGGAAAACAACGGAGAAGTTGAGAAATGGCAAGATTTGAAAAGGGTAATTCAAAGGGTAACAGGTTCACGAAAGACAACCAGCCTGAAAACCCCGGCAGGAAGCCAAAGATATTTTCCATACTGAAAAAGAAGTACGGAATAAATCTGGCTTCCAATGGGACATTTACCCAAAGCCAGATTATTGATTTGCTCCAGTCGCTATTGAGTGTGGATATAAGGCAGACAACAGCCCTAAACCTATCGCTCAACAATGACATGAAGAAGATAGCGGAACAAATACGGAATGGCGAAACTCCAGATGCTCTAAGCAAGGATGAAGTGATAAGCCAAGTGTTTGTTGCGCTATCGCA
Source organism: Muribaculum sp. An289 (assembly GCF_002159555.1). Lineage (GTDB taxonomy): Bacteria > Bacteroidota > Bacteroidia > Bacteroidales > UBA932 > Merdivivens > Merdivivens faecigallinarum. The sequence continues at coordinate 85,980 of NZ_NFIV01000001.1, read as the reverse complement.
GGCTATCAACAGGGAAACATCAAAGGGGGAAAGCTACACGATCCGTTGGATCATTGAGTATCTGTTTGGGAAAGCCACACAGCCCATTGAGGGCGATGTGAATGCCCAAGTAACGACAACAAACAATGTGGATTTGTCCGCATTGAGTACGGAGGAACTATTGCAATACAATTCCTTACTTGAAAAGATCAGCATGAAGAAAGATGGCAAGAAGTAGCAAGGCGATAACAGTACCTATGGGGCTTGCAGTCAAAATTGAGTTGTTCAAGCGTGGCTGTTTTGACTTCATTGTTTGCCGTGACGGTAAGAGGCACGACAAACAAGCTGATGCTTTGCGCATTCTTACCGATACAGAACACGTTGAAATCTTGTATGGTGGTGCGGCTGGTGGTGCTAAGTCGTGGACTGGTGCGGCATGGCTTATCTTCATGTGCCTTTGCTACCCCGGCACGAAGTGGTTTATAGGACGTGCGGAGTTGAAGCGTATAACCCAATCCACACTGATAACATTCTACCAAGTGTGCGCCCGTTACGGTGTGAATGATACGCTTTATAAGTACAATGCCAACCTTAACTACATTGAGTTCTACAACGGATCACGCATTGACTTTCTGGATTTGCAATACAAGCCGGGTGATCCTCTGTATGAGCGTTACGGATCTATTGAGTTCACGGGCGGTTGGATTGAAGAGGGTGGAGAAGTAAACTTCGGTGCTTATGATACCCTCAAAACCCGTGTGGGGCGTTTCAAGAATGAAGAATACGGGCTAAGGCGCAAACTGTTTATCACTTGCAACCCCAAAAAGAACTGGATGTATGATTTGTTTTACAAGCCTTTCACTACTGGCAAACTTCCAGAATACAAGTATTACATATCGTGCCTTGTGCAAGAGAATCCGTTTATTGATCCTGATTACATAGAGGGATTGAAAACGACCTCTGATAAAGTGAAGTTCGAGCGTCTGTTTAAGGGTAACTGGGAGTATGACGATAACCCAAATTCCCTTTGTTCCCATGATGCTATCATGGCGATATTCGGTAACAGGATCGCCAAGAAAACAGGCACTCACTACCTAACTGGAGATATTGCCCGTTTCGGTGCTGACTATGCGAGGATAGCCGTATGGGACGGATGGAATATCATAGACATAAGGAGTTTTCCCGTAAGCAAGACTACAGACATACAAGCGTACATTATCCGATGCCAGAAGAAGTACCGAATACCAAACTATCGGTGTATCGTGGATGAGGACGGTGTGGGCGGTGGTGTCGTGGATAGTTGCGAGATACAGGGATTTGTGAACAACAGCCGTGCTTTGAAAGATGAGAACTACCAAAACTTGCAAGCGCAATGCGGCTACAAGCTGGCAGAACATATCAACGCTTCCGATGTGGGCATAGATGAGGATCTGGTAAGTCAGGCGGACAAAGAGCAGATAGCGAGGGAACTTGAACAACTGCAAACTTGGAAGCCGGACGATGACGGAAGTTTGAAGCTGAAACCAAAGGAGGCAATCAAGGAGGATTTAGGTTGTTCCCCGGACTGGCGGGATATGATGCTCATGCGATCGTGGTTTGACTACAACGAGTATGAGATACCAGACGATATAGAACGGAGATTAGGTTTAACCGGGTAAATTCAAATAATATGGGATTATTCAATGTACTGACAAACCAAGTGAAAGCGGCTGTTGGCTACCAGCAGAGCTTGACGGAGCTTTTGGATGCAAAGGATGTATCAAGAGCCTTAACGATGATGCACGATCATTCCATTGTCGCTGCCAAGAATCTAAGAGATTACGAGGTAAGCAGCCACAAGATAATGGAAAGAAAGGATCGTGCGGTGTATGATAAGAACGGGAACTTTTTGCGCTGGAGCAAGAGGTGGAAAATACCTATCCCTTACCAGCCGTTTATCAATGAGATCGCATTGGTGTTCCTGTATGGAAGACCTGTAAAATGGGGGCAACTTTCAGAGGGTACGGATGAAGCATTTGAGAATTACAAAAATTTGAATGATGAAGTACACTTCAATGCCCGTGTACGAGAAGCCAAAAGAGCGGCTGGATCGGAGGGAACAGCGGCTATACTATACCATGTGTATAGGGATAAAGAAGATAACCCACGGCTTTTGCTGAATGTGTTATGCAAGAAAAATGGCGATGATATTTACACCGTCAAGGATCAATATAAGCGGCTCACAGCATTTGCATGGGGGTATTATCTTACAGAGGCAGGGAATAGGACTGTTTACCATGTGGATATTTACACAGCCGATACCATATACCGGGCAAAGCGTGGAAATATCGGATGGGAGGTTGCGGTGCTTCAAAACCCTGTTGGTAAAATACCAGTGCTTCTGTTTGAGCAAGAGGTGGAACACGCAGGAGTACAAGCAATGATCGAGCGGTCGGAATCATTGGAAAGCACGGATGCAGATGTGAACGATCGTTTTGCAAACCCGGCTATGGTGGCAACGGCTGAAATCCTCAATTCTTTGCCAAAGTCAGAGGATGAGGCTAAGTTGTTTATCCTCAAAGACGGTGGGAAAATAGAGTATCTTACATGGGATCAAGCCTCACAGAGCAAGGCTAACGAGTATGAGCGTCTGGATAAGCACATTCTTTCCAAGTCGTTCACGCCAAACATTGACTTTGACAACATGAAGAATCTGGGCAACCTTTCCGCAAAGGCTATCCGAAAGGTTATGCTTCTGGCTGTTATCAAGGCAGAGAAACGCAAGGAAACCCACGATGATTACATGAACAGGCACGGAAGTATCATGCTTTCGATCATGGGAAATGTGCTTGACTATAAGAACAAATCCAAGTATGAGGCATTGAAGCTGACACACGAGTTTCAAGAGCCTTTCGGTGATGATGTGAGCGAAATGCTTGCCGATGTCCTGAAACAGTATGGGGCTGGCGCACTCTCTTTGCAGTCCACTCTGGAACTTTCCTACCTTGTGAAGAATGCACAAAAGGAATACGAGCAAATAAGCAAGGAGCAAGCCGAAGCACTGGAGCGACAAATGGCACTAAACAGAACTGATGTATTTGGGGAGGGCGAGTAATGGCAAAGAAACTTAAACGATCCGAATTGAAGTATCATTGTAGGGATTGCAAGCACTCATACGGCTACCATGAATTGAACTGGAAAGGTGAGCCGTTTTTGTGCAAATGCCCATTCCATAAGTATTCAAAGTTTCTGGATAGCGACTGGTGCGAACATTTCCAAAAGAAAGGGTAAAACAGTATGGCGAAGTACATAAACGAAAAGAAGCTACAGCAGGAGTTGTTCAAGCGCACAGAGGGGTATGCTTCCGAAGTGCGTAAGATCTATCTTGATTCACTGGGTAAAATCATTGAGCTTGTGAAAGGCACGGAGCTTGAAGATGGTAAGCCGTTTTCCTTTTCGGAGTATGGCTACAGTGAAGATGTTACGCCCATACTTCGCAATATGTACAGCCAGACTTACCAGACGATCCGAAACAGCGTAGAAAAGGAGTGGCTTTTATCCAATGAAAACAATGATGGTTTGGTTAAAAGTGTGTTTGGCGAACACTCTATAGAGGATAAGCACTTTGCCCGGTTCTTTCTCCGAAACATGGAGGCTATGGATGCTTTCTTTGCCAGAAAGACAAAGGACGGCTTAAACCTATCGCAAAAGGTTTGGAAGTACACAGGGATGTACAAAGAAGAGCTTGAAAAGACTTTGGATCTGGCTATCGGTGAGGGCATACCAGCCAACAGGCTTGCAACCAAGATTAAAGAGTACCTGAACGACCCGGATAGGTGGTACAGGCGTTTCCGTGTGAAGATTGGAGAAGATGAGAACGGAAACCCCATATATGGCAGGAAGTGGAAACGCAGAGTGTACGACACGGCAACTGAATCCTACAAGTGGATAGATGATAACCCGAAGAAATACCACCCCGGAAAGGGTGTTTACCGTTCCTCATATCGTAACGCACAAAGACTTGCCCGGACTGAAACAAACATTGCCTACAGGACTGCCGACTACACACGTTGGGCGCAACTTGATTTTGTGGTAGGCATTGAAATCAAGTTGAGCAACAACCACCCCATACATGACATTTGCGATGATCTGAAAGGCATCTATCCCAAAACTTTCAAATGGACGGGCTGGCATCCTAACTGTAGGTGCTACCAAGTGCCAGTGCTGGCAAAGGATGAGGAAATAGAAAAGATGTTGGATCGGCTTCTGGAGGATGAGAACGCTACACTTGAAAACAGCGAGAATGAGGTTAAGGAAGTGCCACGCCAGTTTACAGAGTGGGTGAAAAACAACGATGAGCGCATAAGGGCTGCAAAAGCCAAAGGCACATTGCCCTACTTCTTGAGGGACAACAAGGAAGTACCCGTAGTGAAGTACAATTCGTATGGGAGCCAGTGGCGGCGTATGTGGTACTACAACACGGGCGGTTTCCTTGTTGCCCACTCCACCCGTTACGAGAACTCCCAAAAGAACAAGAACGAAAAGGCGAAGTATGACAAAGAGGTTGCCATGTGCCGGGTGTTGGCTCAAAAGGGGTATCAGATTGAAATGTTGGAAGAAGTGCCGGGCATCAGTTCCCCCGATATAACCATAGACGGAACAAAGGCGGACTTGAAAAGGCTGTCCAGTGCGAACAATATAGAACGCCATGCCAAAGAAGCGGTAAGGGAACAAGGTGCTGACATCGTGATATTCCAGTTTGACAATGAAACGGAAGCCATTCACACGAAACTCTATAAGCTGAAAAAGATGGGGTACAAGGTTTTGTATTTCTTTACGGGTAGAGAAAATGAAGTGTTCGAGCTATAAAATACGACACCCCGACAAATGCCGGGGTGAAGAGGAGATCCGACTTACACCACTCCTGAAAGAAGCTCCCGAATAACTGGGGTAAGGCTTGCGCCAAACGTGTAAGACAGTTCTGTCCGATAATTGTTTGAAGCCTATCGGCATCAAGGCTTTATGGTATTGCAAAAATAGGCATTTATTTTCGCCTAAGCAAATTCTTGTGGAAATATTCAGTATCTTTGTGACCGACACGGGCATTTACCGTTGCGCCCGTGCATTATTCGCACCACCAGCAGTTGAGCAAAGGCAAGGGAATCGCTTCCCCTGCCTTTCTTCGTCTTATGCCATTGGCAGATTATTCCGCTGGCGGGTTAGTCATGGAGAGTTTCAGTTGCACCACCCGGCGCACGAACATCCGTCCGGCTTCCGTCCATACGGTCGTAAGGAACAACCCCGTGCGCCCATCTTTGCGCTGGTAGGTGTGTTCCCGTGTCTTTACATACCCTTTGGCTTGGTACTTGGCATACAGAAACCACTGGCTGCCGTGCTTGAACATCACCCCGGCATCTTTCAGGAACTTGTGCAAGGCTTGTGCGCTCATGCCAAGTTCCTTTGCTATCTGCGTGGAAGTGAACGTGTCGTAGCTGTCAAGCACGTTTTGCGCATACTCCACCAGCGGGGCTTGTTCACGCATGATTTCATCCTGTCTGTCTTTCAGTTTCAGCAAGCGGCGGTTTTCGGAATGGTAGGCTTTCTTCTGATCTTCCAGCACGGCAATCTGTTTGTTGGCGGCTTTCAACGCCTTGCGCTCCTCTTTCAGTGCCGTAAGAAGCCGTATCGCATTGTCCGGGTCGGCAAGTACGCTGTCTATGGTCTGGGGCGTGGCGGTCACTCCGTACTTCATCAACTCCTTAATCCGGTCGTTGCACCAAATGGCGAATTGCGGACTAAGCCAACGGGCAAACTCCAAAGCTACATCTTCATGAAACCATGTGCCTTGTGCGTTTTTATCGTTTCCACCCTTTATAACTCTCACTAAATCAGCCGAACTTAAATTTCTAAGTTCGGCTAATTCTTTCAAAAATCCTTTGGTGTATTGGTTGTTGAGCCAGAACACGGGTTGTTTCCCGAAAGGTTTAGCCATTTCCGTAGCGTTCACCATAGTAGCCTCTCCTATCTGGAATGTGACGGGGCTACCCTCGTAGATAAATGTCTTTGAATCATTCATACGGCTTCCTCCAGTTTTTGAAATTCTTCGTTGATGAAGAGGTAGCCCAACATGGGTGAGAGGTCGTTGTGGATGAGCATTTGCAGCCTGTCTTCGGCTTCCGTAAATTCACGGTCAAATTCTCCGTCCATAGAAAGGTACTCCGCAAGCTCATTCAGTTTGCATTGGAGTTCCACAGCCTTGCGCAACACTTCTTTCAAGCGTTCACGGTTTGCCTTGTAGTCCGTTTGGTGGACTGTCCCTGTCTGGTTGCTACTATTGTTCACTTCCAGACTTCTTTCAGGTTTGCACATAACTTATAAAGTCTGTTAGTGGGAAAATGAAAAACGGCTTCCATCTTTCCCGTTGTGCTACACCTGAAAGGCAGTGGGCGCATTAACGCTCCACACGGGGGTATGAAAGCCGTATATCGGTAGATAGTCTTACGACACTTCAAGGCATAAAAATAGCCTTACCGACAATGGCAGGCTGAACGACCCGCCTTTCAGATATGTAGCACAAGAGCAAATGTAGACAGTATAAACGAAACAGCCAAAGAAATTTTGAAAAATCTTTGGCTGTAAGGTGATTATGTGTTTATTGAACGCAGATATTATTTCTCTTGCGCCCGGATAATCCTTTCCAGTTCGTTCCGTTCATTCTCCCATTCGCTGCGTTTCGGGTGATCTGGATAATGCGCTATCAAATCTTCATACATGAAAAATTCACGCTGTAGATTGGTCGTTTTGCGGAAACAAGACAAAGTACGTTCCAATACTTCATCCTCCAGTTCACGTTTGCTTTTCATCGTTTCATTCAGATATTGCATCCAGTTCTCGCTGGCTTTCTCGTAGTCTTTCTCAAATTCGGCAAGCAAGGCATTTTTCTTATATTCTTCCATAGAGCCGGGTGTAGTAGTTCCATCGGATTGTTGAAGTTCCGAAAGTTCCTTTTCATGCTTCGCTTTTTCATCCGCTTTCATCTGCTTTAGCTTATCCAACGTGCCGATAGGGATATTCACGTGGACTGCTCCCATTTTCTTGTACTCCAACAGTTGCTTAAAGGTTTCTTCATCCGTCACGGACTTGTATTGTAGCAATTCATCCAACAGCACCCTTTCCGTAGTGGCGGATTGTGGTTTATCTTCTTCTTTGTTTTGCTCTTTGGCAAACCGGGTAATAAATACCAAAAGCATTACAACTGGTGCAATAACGAAAGTCAATTTGATGTTACCTAAACCCCAAGCGAAAAAGATTCCGAATATGATACTTACTACAACAGTCATACAGCCAAACGAAAAGTTGTCAGTGGCTGGTGCGTTGCTTTCTGGAATGCCTGTTTGCGTACTGATTGGGGTATCTATATTAGTATAGGTATTACGTGTGGATTTCTTAGCTTTTGACTTTTTGCTTCCGGCTATTTTCTCCCTCATGTAAATGCCAGTTCCGGGTATTCCGGCATTGCCATACACACCGTTTTTACCTATATTTACGCTTGCTCCCCTTGTGCCTATGGTCGTACTGATTCCGCTTTTGCTGAAATTCAATGTCACACCCGGAAGCACCTTTACCCGTTTTCTAAATCGTATGCCCATGAATTGTGTATATTACAAATAACACATTTACTTGCTTTCTTTAATAAAGTCTTTCAAATCCTTTATCACATCTTCTATGTTGCTGATTTGCGGTTGCGACACCAAAAGATTCAGCTTGTAGCGCAAATCCTGTACCCTATTCATTGAAATGGAGTTAAGGATGTAAGTCAGTACCAGCAACCCGCCAGCCAAATCATGCAACCTGCTTCCTTTCAGTTCCGCTATCGGACCTTTTCGGATTCGTTTTTGCAGCTTCAAATCGTAGATGTTATGACCATGCGCACACAGGTTGCGTATCACTCGCAACGTACCCATGTAGTTTTCAAACACATCTACGTTCCTTATATTATAATGTAGGGCTATGGCTTCTTTCAGCGTCTGGTCTTTCAGGCTGGAATACAGGTAGAGAATATCCCCGAATGTCATATATTCCAGTGTTTTCCATGCCGGGGCGTATATGTCGTTGATGTACTTGCTGTGGTGGTGCTTGATAGCCTCATTCTTGCATATCGTCTTATAGCAATTAGGCAGATAGGCTACAAAGTCACTGCTTACAATCCGTGGATCGGCAAACCATGTGGGATTGTTCTTGTATCTGTTGGAAACCGTGTAAGTGAGGAATGTGCGGAAGTTAACCTCTATCCGATACAGGTAAGGGGCGATGATGCTTCTTAGGTCGTGGTCGAAATAATAGAGCGTAACCACATTTTCAAAAGAGGTGTTATCCTTAAACTTATGGTTGCGGTTGTTCTTTGCCGGATAGGTACGCTCGTATGGAAACCAGTAAAAGCCCAATCGGTAATAACCAATATCCAGCAAGATTTCCTTAGCCTTTTCCTCATTGGGAAACTCCATGCCCCTGCTATGGAGTAACTGAATTTGTTCTTCTATTGTTGTTGCGGTTTTCATTCATTTGTCTTTTAATGAAAAAGGGACACCGCAAAGGGCATCCCTAAAGTTCCTTATTATAGTGCAAGGAGTACAGCTTGTGCATTCCGGCACTTTTTACGTTGCAAATATAGATATATTGCCTCAATAAAAAAAGTATTTGGCTCGCAAATTTTGGTTCGTTGGTTGATTATGTGTCCAAGGAACACACCTATTCACCCGGCTCTCCCAAAAACTTCAATATCGCCTCGTGCTGTAGGGGTGTCAGTATGCGTTGCCCTTTCCGGAAACAAAGCTCATCCAGTCGCTCCCTTAACGGGGTGCAAAGGATAATCCACCGCCGGAGTTGTGTTACGGCACTCCGCTTGGTGGAGTTCGGGAAGTATTGGCAGGCGAGTTCGCCCATTCTGATTGCTTTCATACGCTCGTTCTAAGATAAAAAATTACCCTATAGTAAATGTTGCGTTACTATAGGGTAGTCGTTCAATTACTATATAGTAGATCACTCTTCACTATGCAATGGCTATGTAGTGATTATCCCAACGGGTTCTCTTCATAGTCGGATGAATCATCTTCATCTTCGGAAGTGTTGCCGCTGCTTTCGCTCTTCTTGGGTACTTTCTTGAAAGTAAGGGTGTCAAGGTTTTGCACCTCTCTCAACAATGTGCCCGGTCGGAACTGGATGTTTACTTTGGTGATGCACGCAGGGGTAAACTCCTTTTCGGTTTCTGTGCCCTCGCTGCATATCTGAAACTGGAAGTTGCCGAACTTTTCCAGCTTCACAATCTTGCCGCTTTTCAGGTGGCGTTTCATCTGCTTGATGAGCGCACGAAGCACGTTCAAGATGTCCCCGTCCGTGAGGGTCGTTGCATAACTGATTTCTTCTGCCAGATCGTCCATATCCACTATGCCGCTGGCTTGCATCTTCGCATAATACTTTGGCGGCTCGCTTTGCTTCATAGGGTTCTTCATTGCCGCTACTGAATAATTGATTTCTGCCATTTCTGTAACATTTCACTTGGTTAATACTCTTGTTGTTTCCTATGCCATTGCACACCGCAAAAGTACGGCTGTGCCGACACGCAGAGTTGACGAAATGGCATTTACAGGGTGAATTTACGGAAATATTTTCTGCGTACTGAGAAAAACAGGCATTTTAAGGCTAAAAAATCTTCTTTATGTGTTCAATAAACACATATATACAGAATTATTTTCTATATTTGCGCTGTAGAAGTCACATATTAACGGACTATAAATGCAATTCAAGTATGAATAAGAAACTCTTTGAAAAGGTCAAGGACTTGTGTAAGGACACTGGTCTATCGGAGAAGTACCTTAAAGCGATAACCGAAAAATTGGGTGGCAGCATTGAGGATGATTCGACCGATGATGCAGCGATTGAAACGACTGCAAACCTGATAGCTGACGTGGCTACTGAAAGTCAGGGAGAAGCTACCAGATGGGCAAACAAGAAAAAGGATGATTCAAAAAAAGGGAAAAAGGACGGAGAAGATGACGATCCAGACGATAAGGGCGGCAAAGGCTCTGGCGATGATCCCAACAAAAAGGATGATCCGAATGAGAAGCGGATTAAGGCTCTGGAAGAGAAGTTGGCTAAGTATGAGGCTGACGAAAACAAGGCAAAGCGAATGGCGGATATTAACGCTGCTATGGCAAAGCACAAGATTCCGGCTAAGTTCCGTGATCGCTTCGCCAAATCCATATCCGATGATGAGGATATAGAAGAGGCTGTAGCAAATCTCAAACAAGACTTCATTACGGCAGGTCTTGCGCCTGATGATTCAGAGGGTTCTAAAGCGGCAAGCGAAAAACAGATAGATGAAGCTGCTGATAGCTTGCTGGAATCAATCACTGTTAAATAAAATCGCAATGAAAAGGAAAAAGCACTCATTTACAGGGGAACGCCCGATATTTACGGGTAGTCCCTCTATTGTGCAAGGCGGTTTCAATCTGGATGTCACCAAACAGCGTTTCAATGTTGGCGACACTATCCCGGCTGGAACTCTTGCAATCTACGATGAGCAAACCCGGCTCGTTAGCGTGGTGAAAACCGCTAAGGTGGTGGAGGTGGATAGCGATGATAAGAAGATCGTTCGCTTGCTGGTGGATGAGTTTTTTGCTCCTTGCTTCGCTGTTGGCGATAAGGTGGCTAAGGCTGGTGCTATCTCTGGCACTTTTGCCGATGCTGTTTCTATCTCCAAGATTGAGGCTAAGAACGAAAACTACATTATCACGCTTTCCAAAGAAATCACCGGGCTTGCTAAGGATGATGTACTGGTGGAGGTAGTGGATAAATCTTCCAATGCCGCTGAAATCGGTGAGGCTAACGCTGTAACTATCTACGATGTGGAGGTAAGCGAGTTTGAAACTGGCATTGATGTGTCGGCAGATACAATGCAATACGCAATGTATGAAAGGCGTGTTCCGCCTATCCCGGCAAGCCAGAAAGACACTACAGGAAAGTTCCTGAAAGCCAATCCGCACGTTAAACTCACTCAATCATTCTAAAGAAAGGAGGATAACGCATGAAATCAATTTATTCAAAATTCAAAGGTCTGTACAAGGATGGCAGACCCATTGACTTTCTGGCAACGTGGCGCAAGGCTTTCGATAAGGCTTCTGAAAGGGAAGTAGCCTTGTTCCAGAAGATGTACTCCGATAACTGGTTTACCTACAATACCCCTCAAATGTCACTGACAGCGGAGGGAATTATGGGCAAGTATCGGTTGCGCTTCATGGCTACGCTGCTTGCTGATGAATCACCTACCCCTCAAAGACGCTCTGACGGCTTCGATATTTGGACTAAGGAGATACCCCGTGTGGGTCACAAGTTCTTTATGCCAGCCCGTACCTATCGCAAGCTGATGGAAGTGTACGAGAATCCCCGTCTTTCGGAGGCTCAGAAGGTTAGGGAGATCGAAAAGACGCTCAAAGCGGATGTGCAGGATGCCTATCTGGGCTGCAAAGATGTCATGGACTTCATTGCGCTTATGGCATTCTCCAACTGGGGTGTTGCACAGTTCAAACCAGCTATCAACAATCCGGGTGGTAGGGAGTTTGAGATCGACTACAACATGGATGAGGCTAACAAGCTCGTTTCGGCTTTCAACTGGACTACGGCAAACACTAAGGCAGGCAAGTTAAGCCCCGTTCTGATGCTTGCTGCCATTTGTGCCGATCTTCGCCAAAGGGGAATTGAGCCGGGCGAAATCCTGATGTCGCAGGATCTCTACTACTGGTTGCGTATGGATCAAACCACACGCTTGCTGGTGCATGGAAACGACAAACAGGCGCAGACCGTAACCAAAACCCAACTGGAAACTCTTTTGGGTGAAAACGAAATCCCGAACATTACGGTTGTCACCCGTAAGATGGGACAGGACAAGGACGGTAAGCGTGGATCTGTTGAGCCGTGGAATCACAACTTTATCTGTATCAAGCCAGCCGGAGTTATCGGTGAAATCCAGCCGTCTATTGAGGACAGCGAACTCATGGAAGAGGACGATGTGGACTACATGAACGCTGGTAACGGAATCCGTATCGCCAAGTGGCGTACTGGTGAATCCACTGGTCAGGTAGCAGGTGAAGTTACGCAAGGATCTGGACGCTTGCTGCCTATCATTACGGATATTAATGCCATTATCTGTATGCAGGTAAGAGGCATTTCCGAAAAGACGATCCCGGCAGATTCCAACGGAAACGAGCGTATGTATTGCACCAAGCAGGAGTTTGAGGGCATTGATGCTCTTATGGAGGGCTAAACTATGAAACTGGTAGTATTAAAGCCTTTCAGAGATAAGAATGATCACCAGACTATTTACAAGTCTGGCGATCTTCTTACCACAAACGACCTAAGCAGGGTAAACGACCTTGTGAAGCGTGGTATGTGTGAGATTACTTCTGTTGGTGATGGGGACGATGAAAAGGCTGATGAGAAGAAGCCCGAAACAATCTCATTCCAACAGAAAGAATACGGACTTGATGAGGTGAAAGCAGCACTTGAAGAAATCGGTAATCCAGCCTCAAAGAATGCCGGGGTAAAAGGTGTTTCTAAGAAGCTGGAGGAGCTGACGGAAGAGCAAGCCGCTTCACTCTCTGAAATACTTAACAAGGAGGTCTAAGATGGGTAATTTGACAAAATACGATGCTCTGATCGGTGAACTTGAACCATATACGCCAAGCCCTCTTGCGTTGAAAAAGGCTCTTGCTGATGCGAATGTGGGCAATTCTGATGCCGAATACGATGCGGAAACGGATAGGAAACCTATTGCCATTGCCGCTATCAAGGTGCTAAAGAAAATGGTTGTCCTCACAAGTGACAGCATGGGCAAATCCTCACAAGGGTACAGCGTGGATGAGCTAAAGAAGCGTATCAAGGCTATTTGCAGTGAAAACGGTCTGGATGCCTCGGAGTTTGTCGAAGTCCCGTCTATCACGGACGGATCTAATATGTGGTAGCCATGAGATATAACGGTACTTTCAAATACAAGGAAATTCAGGATGAGCAAATAGATCCGAATACCGGGTTTATTGTTTCAGAGCCTCAAACGGGCGACTGGATGGACGGTTGCGAGTGCCAGATAGAAACATTCGTGCCAGCCAAACAAAAGATCGGTACAGACGGGCAAATGCACCAGTACACTTACGATGTACTTATACCAAAGTGCTTCAAAGGAAATCTGGATATTGCAACGCCAGTACAGATCACAAGTGAGGATGGCAAAGTAGCAGTTTTCGAGATTCAAGGCGTGGATAACCTTAACAGAAGATACATTGAGATATGGGGATAGCTCCGACTAACAATCATAGCAGTGTCATTTCACAGGCAGTGGCAGCGTTTCAAGTCCGACTTGAAAACGCCACACTCTACCTGTTGAAGTTTCTTGGCGAAAGCCTTGTGAAGTACGCTAAGGAGAAGCACAGCTATATAGACAGGACGGGAAACCTCACAAACTCTATATCCTATGCGATAGTGCGTAACAAGAAACTGGAATACTTTAGTGGGGAAAACCAGCCTAACAATGAGGGAGCTAAAGCAAGCCTTAAAGTGGCTATGCAAATGGCTAACAGCTTGCCTGATGCTTTCTCTCTCATTATAGTAGCCGGGATGAATTACGCAGCTTACGTTGAGGCTAAGGGTTACAATGTCATTCTTCCGGCAGAACTGAAAGCCAAAAAGGATTTTCCAGCCGCAATGAATCAACTTATGGCAAAAGCCAAATCAAAGGCAAATGAATTGTTCGGAGGTGTGTTATGATTACAACGGAAGAGATAGCGGTACGGGTGTATCAAATGCTTGTGGGAAGTGAAGTAAAAACCATGATTACAGGGAGCATTGACTATGAACGTAACGACTACAGCAAAGAAGATGTGATTATAGTCCCTCATGCAATAGACGGTGAGGAATCCGTGCGTTACGGGCAAATCAACGTAAACATTCATGTGCCGGATAAGGTGAAGAAGCGTACAAATCCACCCGTGTACAGAATAGACTACCAGAGGCTGATAGACATAAGGAAAAAGGTTATTGCAGTCTTGCAGAACCACTACGAGATAGGAAGCGGTTATAACTGGAATATCGGTTTGATCAATCCTCCTATCAAAGAGCCAGACCATAACGAACACTTTGTTTCTATCGCTTTGGAGATAACAGTTAGAGAAAAGAAAATGAACCAATAAATTTTACGACTATGCCAGTATTATCAACAATGGGATTGAAGAAGATCTATGTTGCCGATGCGGGAGCTGACGGTACTATGCCAGCAAAAGGCGCTGGTTGGAAAGATCTTGGCGATGTGTATCAAGACACTTGCCAGCTTACCGATTCTGACCCTGAAACAACGGTACATAAGTCAGAAACTTCAAGCAAGAAGATTACACAGGTAGGCGAAACTGAAACCACATTGGCACTTTCGCTGATGGATCCAGATCTGGATTTGCTTGCACGCTATTTTGGCGGAACTGTAGAGGGGGAAACTCCTAACCGTAAGTGGGTAAGACCTAAGAAACTGCCTTATAAGGAATTTGCCATTTGGCAGCAGCCGGAAGAGGGCTTGTTTATCGGTTGCCCGAATGTGAGGATCATTCCGAAGTTCGAGATTACCTACTCTTCAACGGGTATCTGCCTTGTGCCGCTCACGATCCAGTATCAAGCCGAGTTGCAAATTGATGAGGCTATGACCGATCCGACTAAAGCGTAATCCTGATGCTTTTATGTAACAGGAAAGCCTCCTGCAAGCAACGTAGGGGGCTTTCTTTTTAACAGAAATATCTATGGAAGAAAAGCCAAAAGAACTGACAAGAGAACAACAGCTTGAAATAGAAGAGCAAGCGATACAGGCACTTCTGGATATGGGGGTGAAATTCTCCGTGCCTTTGAAGATTAACCCGGTGAAGCCTCCAAAGTGGGTACGTTGGTGGAACAAGCATTTCCCTAACCATGTCAAGGTATGGCATGACAGGCGGATTCCTAAAGATTGGAATGTGTCAGTAATGGAAATGCCGGACACGGATAAGGGGAAGATGGTAGAAGTATATATGCGCCAGTTCCATGTGAAGCCTCTGTATCTGGGTACTATTGACTATTTGAGGAAACTGTACCTACAAATAGAACTCAATGAGGAAAAGATACAGGAGCAACCAACGCAGGAAGCAAAAAAGTATTTCAAATACATTTCCCTCATGGCGGAGATAGCCGCAGTTGCAGTAATCAACAACGGCTCAATCGCTAATCCAGTAAACAAACAGACAAAGGTACTCCGTGATTTCTTCATTGAGCATCTGACTGTACCACGTTTGAAGCAACTTGCCGATGTGATAAGCCAGATGATGAATGCCGGGGGTTTTACATCCTCTATCATATCAATCAAGGAAGTAGGGAAAACGAAACCGAAGAGCAGAGCGGATATGATAGAGTAACCGGGCTAAACAGCCCGTGGGGTAATCGTGCGGAATTGCTGAAAATGTTCAGCTGGAGTTATGATTACTTGCTCTGGGGTATCTCTTGGATGAATGTAGAGATGATGATGGCGGATATGGCAAGGACAAAGCCGATTCCGAAAACAGAAACGGATGAGAACGGATTACCGAAGCCAAAAACAGGAGGAAAGGTTATCCGTAGAGAACTCAAAACGAAAGAAGATATTAAGAACTATGTCAAAGGTTTAATTTAGTATGGAAAATATAGGTGGAGCATTAGCATTCAAAGCCACTCTTGATATAGATGATTTCAAAGTGTCAAGCGAAGCGATGGGGCGGTATATCAAAAACGCCTCTGATAATGCCGTGCTGGAAGCAAACCGCATGGAGCAATCGTTTCTGACCTTTGCGCAAAACGGGGCAAGGTATATCGTTTCCTACCTTGTTGGGCAAGGAATGATGAGCCTTGTTCAGAGCATTGTGCAAGTGCGTGGGCAGTTCCAGCAACTTGAACTGGCTTTCAATACCATGTTGAGAAGCACCGAAAAATCACAGGTGCTTATGTCGCAACTGGTAGATACAGCCGCTAAAACTCCGTTTGACCTTACCAGTATAGCGCAAGGAGCAAAACAGATGCTTGCTTTCGGATCAAATGTGGGAAGCGTGGTAGATGAGATCGTGATGCTTGGTAATGTGGCTTCTGGTGTGAGTGCGCCACTTGGAGATCTTATCTACCTCTATGGAACATTGAGATCGCAAGGCAGGGCATACACGGTGGATATTCGCCAGTTTGCCGGGCGTGGTATTCCTATCTATGAAGAGTTGGGAAAGGTGCTTAACGTAGATAGGCAAGAACTTAACAAGCTGGTTACAGAGGGAAAAGTTGGCTTCCCGGAAGTAGAGAAAGCATTTAAGAACATGACCAGTGAGGGAGGAATATATTTCAACCTCATGCAAGAGCAAAGCAAATCGCTTACTGGTATGCTTTCAAACTTGGGCGATGCTTGGGATAGTGCGCTTAACAAGATCGGCAAGGATAATGAAGATTTGTTCGCTGGAGCTATTCAGGGTGCTATAGACCTTGTAGAGAATATGGATGAGATTATCCGTATTGTACAGGCTGTTACTATTGCCTATGGAAGCTACAAGGCGGCAATAATGCTGAATACACTTGCCACAAAGGGATATACCGGGGTTGCTTTGATAGACAACACGGTTAAACAGGCAAAGATAGCCTTACTGAAAGCAGAAGCCACCATTACAGGGCAGACAGCGGCACAAATAAAGGCTATGACAGCTGTACAACAAGCCCATGTAGCCGCATTGCAAAAGGAGCTTACAGCGGAAGAGCAAGCCAATCTGGTAAAGAAACTCCGTATTGCCACCATACAGCAACTTTTGACAGCACAACAGCAGGAATACTTATCCAACCTTAACCTTACCGCCTCTTCTGCCAATTATGAGGCTGTAGCTACTTCTGTATTGACTGTTGAGCAAAGGGAAGCACTTAGCAAAACCGATCTATCGGCTAAGAGTGCTGTATATCGTGCCGCTCTGGAGCAAGAAGTGGCAGCGAAGCAAAGAAACAATGCCGCCACTCTGGAGGCTATGCGTACCGATGTCAAGGCAGCAGCACAAAAAGTTGAATCCGCCAAACAAACGGCTGTTTCTGCCATGCAAGCAACCGAAATGGCACGGTATGAACTGTATTGGGCAAGGCAAGCCGGGGATGCAACAAGGATCGCCACGGCTGAAAAGAAACTGGAGGCAGCGCAAGACAACCAGAGTGCCGCCAGAAAAGCCGCATTAGCCGCTCAAACGGACTTTTACACCAAACGTAAGCAGTTGGAGGCTACAGCTACAAGGCAGGCAACAGCAGCCTCTGTAGCCGATACAGCGGCAAAGACAACGCAGGGGGCTATAACGACTGCACTAACCTCTATCACAAACAAAGCGACACTTGCGATGAAGTCGCTTTGGCTTGCCATGAAGAGTAATCCGATCGGATGGATTCTTTCTCTGGTTGGAATGCTGATCAGTGCGCTAACATTGTTCAAAAGTTCCGAAGAGGAAGCCACCGATGCAATGGGAGAGTTTCAGGACACGACAAAGAAGCAGATTGATAATCTGGATTTGTTGTTTGCCATTCTTCGCAATACGGAGAAAGGCACGAAAACTCATGGTGATGCCATTCGTAAAATCAATGCTATATGCAAGGAATACAACAAGACTTTGCTTGATGAGAATGCCACCATAGACCAACAGAAATTGAAGTATGCCGAACTGACAGCCGCAATCCAGCAGACTACAGCCGAAAAGATCAAGGCTAAGTATGTCGAGCAGGAACTACAGGAATATCTGGAGAAGTCAGATGAAAATTATGACAACTTCATAAAGAGATTGGGAAATGCAAGCTATGACACAGGAAAGAAACGGACAGTAACAAACCGCTCAACTGGAGGTGATACATACGAAGTACCGATATATGAAGCATCTGAAAACATACGGAACATGGGAGGTGCTGTACAGGAAGCCATAAGAAGCCAGATTGAGGATAATGCCAAGTTGCTTGCTTCCATGTCCGGGGATGCGTTCACTAAGCAATATAATGAGGTTGTAGCAAGCATCTTGAACTCTACAAAGGCAGCTACCAAAGCCACCGATGCAGAGATAGCCGGATTCAAGGGTATAGTAGAATCCTACTTGACCTCACAGATAAACAAGGCTAAGGAAATGAACGAGGCTATTAACCAAGTTGATAATAGCCTTAGTGCCTATTTTGCCCCAAAGGATGCCACGCCAGTAACAGACAGTGTGGACTATGTAAGTATGTCCTTTGAAGAGCTTGATAAGAAGATACAGGAAACTCAAACCCAAATAGACACGCTCAATGCCAAGAAAGTAAAGGTTGAGGCTGACACAACAGAACTACAGAGCCTCAAAAAGCTAATGGATGAACTGACGGGAGCAAGGGACACAAAGACAGACAACCTTAACACTGAATCCGGCATAAATGAGCGTATCAAGCAGCTTAAAGAAGAGCGTTCAAATGTGGTTATCAATAGTGCCAAATATAAGGAACTGACGAAAACCATAAGTGGGCTGGAATCAAGACTACCAAAGACAACTACCAGACAGGCTGACAAGGTAGATCCGTTAAAAGACAAGCAACTGGAAGCGGATCGGAAACTGGAAGAGGCACGTATCTCTATCATGGAAGATGGCTATGAGAAACGTAAAGCCATTCTGGACTTACAGCACAAAGAGAATCTGGATCGCATAGACAGAGAGAAAAGAGAACTGGAGGAAGCACGTAAAGCAGCCGGAATGGGTGGATTGACTGCAACGGAGCAAGCCGGATTCGATGAGAGAAGAAGCATTGAGAATACCAGTTATCAGAGAGATCAAAATAAGTTGTTTGATGGTGAAATAGCCTACAAAAAACAGCAGTATGAGTTGTATTTCCGCTGGGTGCGTAATCTGGGCGAAGATGTGGCGAACACACAGTTCGCAAACTTACTGAAAGGCGGTGCTTCATTCAAACAATATCTGGAAAACCAGATAGCAGAAATGAACCAGAAGAAAGAAGCCGGAACACTGACAGAGGGCGAGAGAAACCACCTTATTTCCCTGAATATGCAATATGATGAGATCACGGGCGCAAAGTCCGCAATGGATCTTTTCAAGGAAAGTGTGACGGAAGCAATATCGCAATCAAGCACACTTGCAGAGAGGGTACAAGCCATAGCCGATGCCAAAGAAAGGCTTGTAAGCGGAAGTACAGGGCTGGTAGGTGAAGATGAGAAAGCGGAAGCAAGCCTATTCATATCGGAGAAGCAGGCGGAAGCGGATAAAGAAATTCAGGATAAGATACTGAATAATTACAGAAGTTATGAGGAACAAAAGAAAGCCATTCAGGATGAATATGCGATGTTGCGATCACAAGCCATTGCACAAAACAATGAAGAAATAATGGCTAAGCTGAACGAGGGCGAGAATGAGGCACTTTCCGCCTTAAATGCTTCATTCCTTATGCAGAGCGACAGTTGGCGTAATCTGTTTACGGATCTTGATGCTTTGACAGTGGAGCAAATAGATAAGTTGGTAAGAGATATTCAAAGTAAGATGAATACCTCTGATATGAATCTGAATCCAGCGGATATGAAAGCCGTATTGGATAGGTTGGATGAGGCTAAACAAAAGATCCTTGATGTAAATCCGTTTAAATCATTAGGGAATGCAATAAAATCTGTTTTTGGAACGGCTGAACAAAAATCTAAGCATTCCAGCGGTAATATAAAAACGGATTGGAAGAATTTAGCATCTGCCACCGAGGGGTGTTTCAACTTCGTTAATGATGCCATAGACAGTTGCGATGTACTGGGTGATTTACTTGGTGAGACTGGCAAATCCACTATCCAGATGATACAGGGTGTTGCCACCGCTGGTATCGCCATGTCAGCAGCCATAGCAACGGCTGAAAAAGGCTCTGTTATCCTTGCCGCCATATCCATTGCTTTACAGGCTATCCAGTGGATTGCCGGACTGTTTAACAATGATGATGAACTGGAGGAAAGGATTCAGAATATACAGATGGATGTTGATAAGCTATCAAATGCCTTTGACAGACTGCAACACTCATACGACCAGACATTCTGGGTTTACAGCGATGAGGAAAGGGCAGCGCATGAGCAGCGCATACAAGGGATAAAGGATGAGATAGCCGCATTGGAGCAACAGGCGGTTGTAGCCCGTCAAAGCTGGGACTTCATAAGGTATGCCCAACTTACAAAGCAAATCAAGGAGCTAAAAAATGCTTTAGAGCAAGAGCAAAACAACGGGGATATGTTTGCTATCTATGAATTGCAGAAACAGAATCTCCGGGAACAACAGGAGCTTATCAAGCAGCGGATACAGGCGGAAAAAGACAAAAAAGACACCGACAACAACAAGATTGCAGAATTGGAAGAAGCCATTAAGGACATTGACACACAGATTGAGGATCTGGAGCGAAATATGCTTGAAACGCTTGCCGGAACAGATGTTCAAAGTGCCATTGATGATTTTGCCGATGCGCTTGTAGATGCCTATTGTCAAGGTGAAGATGCAGCAAAGGCATTGGGAGAAGTGACAAAAGAAACGCTGAAAAATGCGGTTGTAGAAGCATTGAAACGCCAGTTCCTTGCAAAAGCCATTAATGATGCCGTTCTGTATCTTGGAGAAGCCATGCAGGATAATGTGCTTTCTGACTATGAAAAGAAACGGTTTGAGGAAATGGTAAAGGAGGGAGCGGACAAATTCAATATGGCTTTGGAGGGTGTAGGTGACTGGATCAAGGATCAGACAGATGAAGAAGAGGAATCCGATCCCCTTACTGGTGCTGTTACTTCGATGAGCGAGGAAACGGGCGGAGTGATTGCCGGACGGTTGAATGCCTTTGTGATCAACCAGAGCGACCAGATAGCTATTATGAGGCAGAACATTATCTATCAAATCCAGATAGCGCAGAACACTAAAATTAGTGCCGATGAGCTTACGGAGATAAAGGAAACTTTGAAAAGGATAGAGAACAAAGACAACTCATTATTATCACAAGGAATATCGTAATTATGGAACTGGTACACCAAATCAAACAGGATGGGATAGCAAAGGGATTGTGCCGTTTATGGCAAATGAAGCTCAAACCGGATTTGGGCGTGGATTCCCTTGCTGAATTGTATATACGGGGGATAGACTTCTGTATAAAGAATGATTATCCAACACTGGACTTCCTACGCACGAACTTCAAAGGAAAGTGTGAGGATTACGGTGTATATGTGGATGATGAAGTTGTGGAGAAAAACAGGAAAGATGTAGTGTTGAACGGTGACTGCAAAGCGATGTTGGAGTATGACGGGTTTGCTGTTTCAAACATCTATATCCGGCACAACTCCAAAGCCTCTGTGAATGTGGGCGATCATGCTATTGTAACCATTGACATATTCGATAACTCATACCTTGCTATCGCTGTGGCTGGCGGTGATGCGGAGGTACTGGTTAATGTGTACGGTAATGCAACCGTTGAAACAGTTGGTGGAAAGGTAAAAATAATACGAACAAATAAAAATACTTATTGATATGATAGACAATAATTTAATCCTCTATTTGCCATTTGACGATCCAGACGGCAGTAAAGCATACGATTTTTCATTAAGCAGGGCTGATGCAACGCTTTCTGATGGTGCTACATTCTCCAAAATAGCGAAGAGCGGAAAATCTTTGTCTATGAATGGTGCTGGTGAGTGCCAGACAGAAAAGGCTATCCCTTTCAGCGGCGATTTCACATTGTCTTGCTATGTGTACCCGGCAACAAGCAAACTTGGCTGGCTCTTGAACTTTGACGGTGTGGATAATTATCTGGAGCAGTGGGTGAACGTAATGCCTAAGAACTGGTATTTCTTTGCCTTTGTGAAGTCCGGCAACACTTTCGAGGTTTACCAGAACACAAGCCGTATATTCAAAGAAACCATATCCGGCACTCCGAAAGGTCTATCATTGAATGATGAAAGCCTTAACGGTACTCAATCACTCATTGATGAGTTGCGTTTATTCAATGTGGCAAAGACACCTACGGAGGTAATGAAGCTACAGGCAAATACAGATGTGGAATACTACATAGACGGAAAGAACATAAAAGAATTTGGCGTGTATGTTTCCGCTTCTTCCGGGCTTCTTGGCAGACTGGAAAGGAAAGAAAGTTTGGAAGTGGATTGGGATAACTATCACGGAAAGGTTATTGACTTGAAGCG
This sequence comes from Muribaculum sp. An289, assembly GCF_002159555.1. Classification (GTDB taxonomy): domain Bacteria; phylum Bacteroidota; class Bacteroidia; order Bacteroidales; family UBA932; genus Merdivivens; species Merdivivens faecigallinarum. The sequence goes on along the minus strand of NZ_NFIV01000001.1, from coordinate 63,758 downwards.
ACCACGGTACAAGGAGCGCACGATCACGCTTGATTGCTTTATAGAGGCTTCCAGCAGATCGGAGTTTGTAAACTGGGTTAATCTCTTCATGGAACAATTCGACAAGGAGGGTACAGTGCGCCTGAAATGCGAGTATGACGGAAAAGCAAAACCGTTGGTATATGAAGTGTATGTACCTGATGATGTAGATGTGGATAAGACTTGGGGAACTTACAACAACGATATTATGGTTGGTACATTCTCGTTGAAGCTGGTTGAATGTGAGCCAGTGAAGAGGGTTTTACGGCATATTGGGAATGCCAACAGCAAAGCAACCATAACCGTTACAAGCACGAAGTTCCTTAACGTGTATTGGGGCGATGGAAGCCATACATTTAATGTGCATGGGACGGATGTTGCTTTGGAACACACCTACGAAGAAGCCGGGGAATATGACATTATTGTTAGCGGTGTAATTGAGGATATAGAGGAATTTTCCACTAATGCGATCGTAATATGGGAGAAATTGAAGTAATCAAGCGAAAAGGGGGTACTATACAGCTATTCAGCAGAGATCCTTTCTGTACCGTAAAATCGGCAACGCAGAACATATCTTTGATGGGGGATGATAACATACAGTTGTCTATTATCTCCACTGAATTGCTTGACTTCGAGAAAGGCGATAAGATCATAGTGTGCGGTGAAGAATACACGATCCGCACACGTGCCACCCGTGAAATGAAAACGGATAGATACTACCAGTATGATGCAGTATTCTATGGCGTGATGTATGAACTGATGAAAACCCAATACAGGAATACAGACGAAAGCGGAAAATCTACTTCCATGACTTTTGATCTTACCTATTCCATTCGGGATTTTGTCAAGGTGATCATATACAACATGAACCGTGACTATCCGGGATTATGGGCTTTTGATGAAGCGAATTGCCCGGACACAGAGCCACGCACAATATCATTCTCAAAGCAGAACTGCCTACAGGTTTTGCAATCGCTATGTAGCGATAATAATTTCAAGCTGGAGTTCCGTATCACCCAAAACAACGGTGTGCGCACGATCCATATCGGAAAGTTCGGGACAAAGGTAGTGCCACCTAACGGAAGCGATTATTTCGAGTGGGGGAAAGGTGGTGGACTGTTCACTCTGAAAGATCAAAAGGTGGATGATAAAGCCATTATCACCCGTCTTTGGGTGGAGGGTGGAACTACCAACATACGAAGTGACTACAGGAACTATTCAGAACGCTTGCAACTTCCATACCCTAAGCGTATGAATAAGAATGAGCATACGTTGGCTGACGGTACGGTTATCCCGGCAAACAGTGAAATGATAGGCATTGATGATGATAATAAGCGTTATATTGAGGATGCGGAACTGGCACAGGAAATAGGGAGTGAAGAGGATGGCGCACAATATGATGATATATATCCGAAGCGTACAGGAGTGGTAACGGCTATTGTGGAGGATGATATAAACTCATTCGTTGATGATACTATGGACTTCGACCTTAACGAAAAGGACGATAACGGTACGAAGTATCTTATCAATGGAGTTACGGCAAAGATCACTTTCATTACTGGTAGGCTTGCCGGGCAACAGTTTGAGGTTAAGGCTGATGGTGGATATGATCACGCTAAAAAGCAATTCACCCTAATACCTTTCACAGATAAACGAGGGCTTACAATACCAACTACTGATAGTGAGGCTTTCCGTGTTGAGGTTGGAAATACCTACAAGATCACGGATATAAATCTGCCAAAGTCCTATGAGGATAATGCAGAAGAAGATCTGTGGTATGCCGGGTATGATGATTTCAAGCCACGTACACAGTCCAGAGTGCAGTATGCTCTGACCTTTGACCGTTCCTATTTTCTGGAAAACTTGCCGGATGATAGCGAAACCAGCGTCTTTAAGGTTGGGGACTATGTGCCAGTAAAAGATGTGCGTTTCGGTGTGGAGAAGAGCATAAGAATCCAGAAGATAAGCCGTAACTTACTTGTGGATCACGATTACAGCCTTACCCTATCCGACACTACCACCATATCCATAAGCCAACAGACGGTTATAGATGTGATTGAGCATAACAAGATTATAGAAGCAAACCGACTGAAAGATTTGAGCAAGGCACGCAGGGGATGGCGTACAACAGAAGAGCTAAGGAATATGGTGTATGACACAGACGGTTATTTTGATCCAGAAAACATACGACCTAATTCTATTGATACCAATATGCTTACCGTTGGATCGAAGAGCCAGCAGTTTGTTCTGATCGGTGTGGTGATGCAAGCCAATGTAAACGGTAATGCCAACAGATTTGATGCTTCTTCCGGCATATTGGCACACTTGACAATAGATGAAACCACCATTAAGCAATGGAATTTAAGCGAATTGAGCGTTACGCTATCCGAACAGGGCGGTTACTATGTGTTTGCCAAATGTAGCAAGACTGGATCGAATGGCGTGTTTGTCGTTACGCAAACACCCTACAAGTTTGAGCCTACAGAAGATCCGAACAACTACTATTTCCAGATAGGTATCATAAGCTCATTATATCCTGATGATAATTTCCGTGACTTCGTAACCACTTATGGATTTACCAGAATCAACGGAAAGACTATCACCACTGGAGCGATTGTTACCAGTGACGGGGAGTGTTATTTGGATTTGGACGGAAACAAATTCAGAATCGGTGATACCACAAGCTCTATTGACTGGAATGTGACGGCATTAAAACAACTTACCTTGCATAATGTACGCTTGTTAAGCGATTCTGGCGATGTGTCGTTTATCGGTGTGTATCGTGGAGATTACAACGAGGAATATGTGTACTATACAGGCGATGAGGTTAGCTATAGCAACGGTGCGGAAACTTGTACATACAGGTACATTTATCCAACTCCGGCAAAGGGAATTACACCAACCAATACGACTTATTGGAAAGTAGTAGCGAAAGGGCAGCAGGGGCAGAAAGGCGATGATGGTTTACCCGGTGAAGATGGGCTACCCGGAAAGAGTTACTACACATGGATTCGTTATGCTGATGATGTAAACGGTACTGGCATTTCTGATAATCCTACAGGAAAAGGCTTCATAGGTTTTGCATACAACAAGGAAACTCCGACTGAAAGCAACGATCCAAAGGATTATAAATGGTCTGACATAATGGGTAAAGATGGCGTTCCGGGTGAGCCGGGCGAAGATGGAAAAACGCTTTATACATGGATTGCCTATTCTGACAATGCAGACGGTAATCCTATGTACCAGCAGCCCAAAGATACCACCATGTACATAGGTATTGCTACAAATAAAGAAACGGCTACAGAAAGCGATGATCCGAAAGATTATGTTTGGAGCAAGTTTAAGGGGGATGATGGTTTGCCGGGTGTTCCGGGTGCAGATGGAAAGACAAGCTATTTCCATATCAAATACTCCTCCGTGCAAAATCCAACCAGTGCCTCACAAATGACCGAAACTCCGTCTGACTACATAGGTACTTATGTGGACTATACGCAAGCTGATAGCAACGACCCGAAAAAATACACATGGGCAAGATTCAAGGGCTTCAATGGTGAGGACGGATTGCCGGGCATAAATGGTGAGGATGGAAAGACTTCCTATCTGCATATCAAGTACAGCGATAACGGGGGCTTGTCATTCACTGCAAACAACGGTGAAGAGCCGGGCGCATACATTGGGCAATATGTGGACTTCATACAGAAAGACAGCGACAACCCCACTGATTACACTTGGAGTTTGATCAAGGGTGAAAGCGGTGCGGCTGGTAGCGATGCAACCACTGGAGAATACTATGAATACAGGTATGCCAAAAACGGATCTACCGTTTCACCTCCGGCTCTGGATGCTGATGCCGAAAATCCGGCTGGGTGGAGTACAACCATGCCGACCGTTGGGAATCTGGAATACTTGTGGTGTACGATGGCTAAGAAGTCCGGGCTATCGGATAAGAAAGTGTTTGATATTCCCGTGCAGCAAGGGGAAACTACGCTTCTGGATATTACCGGGCATGGCGTGTCTGGGGCATTGAAAAATGGTGCTTCCGTTGTGCAAGACGGTAGCCGATATGCCGTTGATCTTAGCGACAATGCGGAGTGTCAGATTAATTGGGATCTTCCGTTTGGTCAAAGTTTCACGCTCTGTTTTTGGATGAAAACGGATCAGACGCTCATACGGTGGATGCTGAACGGCTACAATGGCAGGGACTATGTGGAGAAGAGCATAACCGTGTCAAAGAACACTTGGTTTCATGTTGCTTTGCGTTTCAATGACAGAACGGTATCTATATTCATTAATGGATCTCTGGTGCAGACAGGCAGCATAAATGAAGAGGTGGTAGGCTTTTCCATGTACGATGATAATATGTTTGGATCTTCCGTGTTCTATGACAACATAAGGCTTTATGACGGTGCATTATCGGCTACTGACATAGGCAAGGATAAGAGCGGAGCAAGCGACAAACTGGTACAGAACTGGTGTACCCCTTTCCGTATCAATCCTTACGATGGAAAGGACGGTGTAGGTATAAACACCGTTGATGTGGAGTATGCCAAAAGCTCTTCCAACACTACAGCACCTACAAGCGGCTGGCAAACCACCGCTCCAGCGTGGGAAGATGGGAAATATATCTGGTCAAGGACAAAAACCGTGCTTACCGATGGATCTACCGAATACACTAAGGCTGTTTGTATCACTGGCGGCAAGGGTGCAACTGGCTCTACTGGCGTGGGCGTGAAATCCATTGTGGAGCAATACTACCTATCCAGCAGCCCTACTTCGCAAACTGGCGGCTCATGGAGTACCACCAGACCTACTTGGAAAGATGGCTGGTATATCTGGACGAGATCCGTTATCACCTATACCAACGGCACTTCTACCACTACAGCGGCTATCTGTGTAACAGGTGGAAAGGGAGAAACTGGTGATCCGGGTGAAAAAGGCGATCAGGGAGAAAGCCCGGCAGCGGTATATCAAGGCACATACAACAGTTCCAAAACCTACTATGGTACAAAGTACAGGCTTGATGTAGTGAAGTACAACGGAATTTTCTATATCGCCCGTATTGATGCCGGAACTTTTTCGGGTGTCGTGCCTACCAATACAAGCAAGTGGAATCCTTTCGGTGCGCAATTCGAGAGCGTGGCTACCAACTTGCTTCTGGCTGAAAATGCCAACATAGCAGGATGGGTATTCAGAAACAACCGACTGGAAGCCCAGAATGGTAGCATATATCTGGACGGTGTGAACGGAGAAGTACGTTTGCAGGGAACAATGCAGTTATCTACTGGCTGGTCTGGTGTTTTCTCTGATGTGAATATATTCTATCTTCCAGCGACAACAAGCTTAAAAACTATATCTATGGGGCAAGATATGGATGATATTGGTAAAGTGTGCCGACTGTACAACAGTGGAGAATATGGTCAAGGCAATTACCAAATTGGAGTATATAGTTTTACAGCAGAGGCAGGATTTTCAAGTAGCGTTCTTGATTATTACGCCTTAGTAAGACCTCAAGAAATAGTAGAAATGACTTGTTTTGAATTGCCCGGATCAACATCAACGGTAAGAAAAGGAAGATGGGAAATAACAAGCCGTTTCGCATGGACTGATTTTGTTACCTCTGGAGCAAAAGGCAGACATCCTCTTATACTGGCAATAGGCAGGATTAGTGGAACTAATTCAGGAGCTTCGATAAGTGGGACTTGGTGGGATGGAAAGTCTATCACTTCCATTCTTTCGGTATCACGACAAGCAGAGGGTAAATATAGGGTTTCATTTTCGAGTTCCAATATACCCTCTGGATATAGGGTAATGCTAACTGGATATGGAACTGTGTATAACAACTCTGATTCACCAGTAAAGGGTACTATTATGGCTCTTTCAACAACATATTTCGATGTTTGGACTTCTGACGATTCAACAAGGAATGACGGAAGTTGTGAGTTTATAATCTTAGCTCCAGAATGGCAATACAAATTTTGATAGTATAACTATGAACTGGCTAAAAGAGAGTAACAGGACAAAGCATTTGGTGTATGCTATACCATGTGCGTTTTTGCTGACGATTCTGTTTGTGGCAGGATTGGCGGCTGGTATGGAGTTTAAGGATCGTGCCTATGGTGGCAAATGGGACTGGCTGGATCTCATTGCCACGCTGTTAGGCGGATTGGTAGGTCAAATCTTGCAAGCCTTAGTAATCTATCTTATATGGAAAGGAGGTGTATAATGCGTTAGAGGCTTATTTTTTCGCTTATAAGTGTGTTTAACAAACACACAAATGATTATATTTGCAGTTAGAAATTAACTTGGTGAATTATGGATAATGATATGTACAGCCTTAGAGTGTTATCGAAAGGGGAAGTATCGGATCTTAGCAAAGGATTCAATCTGGGAGGAAAGCCGTTTTCCGTCTATGTGCGAAGCAAAAGCGCAACGGAAATTGTCAGTGATACGCTCCTGAATTGCAAGCTGATCTGTGACAACTCATTTGGCAACATTCCAGTACCAGTTGGCGACTGGACACCAGCGGCTATAGTGGCGATTGCTCCAAACGCTATAGACTTGCAGAAGTATGAGATTTATTGGGGCGCAGGTGAAATAATTAGAAAAAACTGACATGGGACTTTTGTTAGGTAGCGGAAATACAAAACCGCAATATCCGTATGATATGTGGTACGGAATACAGGGAGATTTTACAAGCCGGGATTACAAACTCACAAGGGTAGGTAATCTGGACTTGCACAAGACACTTCCAATACAAGCGAAGCTGAAAAGGTTTGTTGAAAACCCGGACGGCTCTGTGAAATACTACTTGCATCCGAATGACAGCCGGAAGAAAGATAGTGGTGCTGCCGCTATCATTGACAGTACGGACGGTAATGTGATGCTCGAAAAGCCGGAGTATTATTTCAGATTTGAGATAGAGGGTACAAAGTGGATTCGTGCATATTCTGAATATCCATTGCCGGGCTTTATCAAAATGGAGCGTAAAACGGTTTCTCCGTGGTTTGCCACTATCAAGATTGATACGAATGAAGCTGTTTCCGGCTGTTTCCTCACTTGGGATGGTGACAATATCGCCCGTGATACAAGCGGATTTGTGAAGCTAACTGCCAACGCTGCCAACTACAGGGGTGGTTCTGGTGCTGGCGATGCTGCCAAAGATGGTACATACAACTCGCAGCTTGGAATGGCTCGCACTTCCATTTCAAAGGCTACAGCCCGTGCCGCTTGCAAGAACGGTACTCATTTGGGCGTTTACCGTGTGTACAATGAAATTGCATGGTTGCAAAGACTGGAGTATGCTTCTTTGCATTGTCAGGATGCCTACAATGAAGCCTTAACATCGGAAGGTTATCATCAAGGCGGACTTAGCAACGGTACGGCTGTGAATGGTACAGAGTGGAACACGTGGGGAGGTTATAAGCCTTTTATTCCGTGCGGTGTTACTGCAACTCTTGGCAACAACACTGGCAGGGTCGCTTATGTGATCAAGGGATGGACTGGTGGCGACAAGATTGTACAGGTCACTTCTTACCGTGGATTGGAGTGCCCGTTTGAATACTTGTGGCATTTGGCAGATGATGTGCTTATCTGGCACAAATCGGATGTTTCCATTGCGTATGTATGTGAAGATCCTACTAAGTTCACTTCGCACTCTGATAGTGCCGCTACCGTTCCAGATGGATATGAGGCTATCACAGAGCTTCCACGCACGGATGGCTACATTCTTCAATTCGCACATTCAAGCAAAGGATATGCTTTCCCGGAAACAGTCGGTGGTGCTTCAAATGCCGGAGGCTGTGATTACTTCTACACTTGTGTAGATGATGCTAATTGGGCTTCTCCGGGCTGGTATGGTGCTCTGTTCGGTGGTATTGCGCATGCTGGGGCGGATGCGGGCTTCGGTTATCTGGATGCGAATAGTCGTTCCTCGGCCTCGGCTGCGCGCGTTGGTTTCCGCTTGTGCCGTTTTTGACGGACTGCAAAGCGGCGGTACACGGGGCTTTTTTGTGAACGTGAATTGACATGAAAATAGAAAGGTTGATGGTGATAGGTGGTGCTCTGTTCGGTGGTAATGCGAATAATGGGGCGAATGCGGGCTTCGGTTATCTGAATGCGAATAATCGTTCCTCGAACTCGAATGCGAACATTGGTTTCCGCTTTTACCGTGGTTTCAACTTTATAAGATATAACTGTGATCACCATGACCTTACCACACAGGGGCTATCGGCACTGCTGGTAGCTGGTAAAAAAGTACGAATTAAAACGGTGTTAGTAAGTAATTGAACGCTCCGATTTAGACCAACGGCACAATGGGCTTGATAAAAACTGAATACGGCTTATGCTATAGTAGCGATACGATGTTTAATGATTATCGTGATATGGAGGATTGCGGATATTATATTGGCGATACTGGAAAGCTATATGCTTCACAAAGTAAGAAGCTAAAGAATATCTATCACCTTATATACGAATCTGAAAACCTCGTTAGGGCGCAATATAATGCACAGAAAGGAAAGGGCGATCGTACAGAGATACGCAAATTCAATGACAACATTATAGAGCGTCTTACGCTCTTGTATGAGCAATTAAGGCACATGACATATAAGCCGGGCGAATACAAGACAAAGACTATATATGAGCCAAAAGAGAGGGTGATAATGATCGCTCCTTTCTTCCCGGACAGGATAGTCCACCATTGCGTTATCAATGTTCTTGGGCAACATTGGACGCACATATTCACATCAAATACCTATGCTTGCATTAAAGGCAGAGGGGTACATAAGTGCATGGAAGATCTTCACCGTGATATGATGATGGATAAGAAAGGCACTAAGTATTGCTTGAAGATAGATGTAAGAAAGTATTTCGACAATGTGGATCACGCATCAATGAAAAGAATAATCCGCTATACCATTGCGGATGATCAGATGCTTTGGCTGTTGGATAGCATTATAGATAGCAACGGTAAAACAATCGGTTTGCCAATAGGCAATTATACAAGTCAGTACCTTGCCAACCTATACCTCGCTTACTTCGATCACTGGGTGAAAGAGGATTTGGCAAAAATGGTTAAGGCAAAATATGGAGTGAAGATATACTATTACCGATATATGGATGATATAGTAGTTCTTTGCTCCAACAAGGAAGCACTGCATTTCATACTTGACATGATGGGGCTTTACTTGGCAACGGAACTGAAACTGGAGATAAAACCGAACTGGCAGATCTTCCCGGTCGATGATCGTTGTATTGACTATGTGGGTTTCAAACAGAATCACTACGGTATCTTGCTCCGAAAGGGCATACTTATGAGGTTCTATAAGAAACTTAACAAGGTGAAGAAGAGATACGAGATCAAAGACATTAACGATGTAAAACACCTCTTTCCGTCTGAATACGGCTGGGTAATCAGATGCTCGGAGGAACACAGTAAATTCATATTTAATAAATGTTTGAACAATGGAAACAACAACATTAGCTATCGGTTTGCTGGCTGACGAAAAGCCGGAAGTTATCTATGACCTGTACAACGGGCAAGGTACATTCCTGTATAACCATAATATCAAGGAAGTATCGGTAATCAAGGAACAAGAGGGTGGTATTACTATCACCACGGACGATGACGAAAATGCCACTGGAAAGATGTTCCAGTATGACAGCGTGAGGGTGGAATACCCCAAAACAGCGGATAACATTTTCAGCACTTTGCTCACTGCAAAATATCCGGCAAAGACGGAAAGCAAGCTGATAAATGAGTATCAATCCGCAGTGCTTGGTTTGCTTGATGAGGACTACAAGAAGCCTTATGAGGATTTCTTGAAAGATCGTCTGGCTATCCGTTCCATGATTGATGCCGATGCTGAAACATACGACATTCCAACCGACTTGTAATATGATTGAAGATTTTGAAGATGAGCTGGATTCCAACGCTGGAGATAGTGATCTGTTTGATTGCGAATACTCCAGCGTGGATGCCCTAATTAATGAAGTGATCGTATTCACTGGCGTAAAGTCTGATGTGCAGACAGAGAACGGAACGAGAACGCTTGTTGCTTTTGGTGAGGGTGCAGGAAGATCCGCATTTTTCACCGATAGCAAGAGGCTGAAAGATGTGGTTTGCAATCCAAACCGAACATTCCCATTCCGTGCTATCATTAAGGTAGTGCGCTTTGGGAATAACACTGGATTCAAGTTCTTTTCTCCGAAGTCAAAGATCACGCAAGAGGATAAGGATAACTTCGAGTATTACAAACGTAACAAGTATAGAAGAAAAAGGTAATGAATGACTGGAAAGAAATTTTACTTGCCTTTGCCTCCGTAGTAACAGCACTTGGCGGATTGGAGTTCTTAAAGTATCTCCTTAACAGGAAAAATATAAACCGTGTTACAGCGGCAGATGCTTTTAAGGCGGAATATAAGTCTATCATTGAGGATTACCATAGGGTAAGGAAAGAGGTAGATGATGCAAAAAGGGAAATTTCATCTCTGAACGAGAAAGTGGATGAGCTATACAGGCAAGTACGCTCACTTGAAAATGAGAGGCTGGATCTGATCAAGAGAAATGCGGAGTTGGAACTTGCGCTAAGAGAGGCACGACACAATGAATGTGTCAGACCTGATGATGAGTGCTTTAAGGGTAGGCTACCTAAAAGGACTTATTGCCGATTGAAAAAACTTGCCTCTGGAGATTATGATGCTTTCTATGAAGATGATGATATAACTGAAAACAAGAAGAGCAATGCAGAGAATAAGGATAGCGGAGTATCTAAAAAGTCTGATAAGGGCTAATACGCTTGATAGTAGCAAATCCTTTGCGCTTGTACTATCAATTCTGGTAGGTGCGTTTATCGGGCTGTGTGTCGGATTTTGCCTTATATGGGATGTATGCACCAACGGCTATCTGAAAACAGATCTTGATGCTCTTGGAGTATTCATGCTCTGTATCGGTGGTTTCATGGCTGGCGGTGGAATAAATAAAGCAATTAGTGAACGAAGCAAAAAAGGAAAGGAACAAAACAATGTTGGTACTGATTGATAACGGGCACGGTGAAAATACACCGGGCAAAAGATCTCCAAAATGGGCTGATGGCTCACAGTTGTTTGAATGGCAGTATGCCAGAGAAGTAGCAAACGCTGTATATAACCAGCTTATCGCAAAAGGTGTGGATTGCGAGTTACTGGTTAAGGAAAGTGTAGATGTACCGCTGGCAGAGAGAGCCAGAAGAGCCAATGAAGCGGCTGCAAAACATGGTAAGAGCAAGACTATCCTTGTATCTATCCATGTAAACGCTTCCAATGGAAAGGGTACAGGCTGGGAGATACACACCTATCCCGGAAAAACAAAAGCCGATAATCTTGCGCAGATCTTCTGGGACACCGCAAAAGAAATGTTCGGTAATGACTGGAAGATCCGTGGTGACTGGAGCGATGGGGACGGTGATTGGGAAAGCAATTTCTACATTCTCCGAAAAACCACTTGCCCGGCTGTACTTACAGAGAACTTCTTCATGGATAACGAAAGGGATTGCAAGTTTCTTCTTTCCCCGGAGGGCAAGGCGGCTGTTGTGAAACTTCATGTGGATTCAATAACCAAATACATTGAGAAGTATGCGTAAGTATGTAATCATAGCGTTTGCCGTTCTTTTGGCGGCAATCGCTTTCCTATCACACCGTGTCCGATCGCTCCAAACGGAGCGTGACAGACTACAGAACAACCAGACAGCACTGCTGGAGGATGTAGCCTACTACAAGACAGAATCCGGCAAGTATGCCGCATCCGTTCAATCATTGGAGTTGTCTAAGTCGGAGCTACAGAAACATTGCGATGAGCTTGTTAAGACGGTTGAGGATCTCAATGTGAAGATAAAGCGCATCCAGTCTGTTTCAACGACTGCAACGAAAACGGAAGTGCCGATAAAGACGGAAGTACGGGATAGCATAGTTTACCGTGTGCCGGATAGTTTGAAGTTGCTTCCAGTTCGCCCTACCTTGATAGACACATTGAAAAGGATCACATTCAAAGATCCGTGGGTTGAGCTTGACGGTACTATTGACAAAGGTATGTTTACTGGCAGGATTCAAACAGTAGATACGCTCATTCAGGTAGTACATAGAGTGCCGCATCAATGGTGGTTCTTCAAATGGGGGACAAAAGCCATAAGGCAGGAGATAAGAAGCTCCAGCCCGTACACCAAGATAGTTTACTCTGAATACATAGAGTTGAAACGAAAGAAGAAGAAATAATTTGTGGAACATAAGAACTTTTTGAGCCGTGCCAACTGTGAAGTCCTCACGGCTTGTTTATTTGGAATGGAATGCCTATCTTTGCACCATCCGATCCGAAATCGGTGTTGCATTAGAAATCCTCTGCCGCTTTCGGGTGACAGGGGATTTTCCATAGAAATTGCAGAAGTTCTACAATAGTTCTACAGAAAATCAAAAAAGCCTTGCAAGTGGTTGATTTACAAGAATAGGACATAAGTTTCCTAAACTTTAGATAGCAGTTCGATTCTGCTCGGGGCTACAAATGATGAAAGCGGTTCTTTGACAGGGCCGCTTGAATTTTATAAACAAAATCTTGTACAATGAAAAAAGTCATTTCTTCACCTAAGGCCCCGGCTGCCGTGGGCCCTTATTCACAGGCAATAGAGATTAACGGGATGCTGTTCGTTTCCGGCCAGCTTCCTACGAATCCTGCTACCGGGAAAGCCCCTGAAACCATCGAAGAGCAGACGAGGCAGTCCCTCGCCAATGCTGCGGCCATACTCGAAGAGGCCGGCTACAGTTTTGCCGATGTGGTAAAGACAACGGTCCTTCTGACGGATATCAAGGATTTTGCCGCCATGAATGCGGTATATGCGGAGCATTTTTCCGGAGCCTATCCTGCAAGAGTCTGCTATCAGGTAGCGGCCCTGCCTATGGGAGCGAAGGTCGAAATCGACATGATTGCCGGCAAATAGGCGGTACAGGCAAGCAGGTTTACATTTACATTCTGACGGCCGGTAGGCAAATGCCCGCCGGCCGTTCTTGCTGTGGAGATGGGCGGACTCGAACCGCCGTCCAAACACCGCACCCAAAGGCTTTCTACACGCTTATTCCTTCTTTGGTTGTCGGGCCCGGCCTGCCGGAGGACAGGCGAACCGGACCTTATCCTTTAGGACTTGAGGGATTTTAAAGGAGTCCGTCCCCGCATCCGGTTTGGATGATACCCCGTATTCCTGGCATAACCGGCTAAAAGCCAGGAGGGATACTCGTCATCACGGACCTGGTCCGGATGATTAAGGAGTCTGCCTTAGGCCAAGACTACGCAGCGAGTGCATAAGAGTTGTTGCCAACTATAGTTTTGAAGATTGAGATTTGCCGGCAAACCTTCAACGCCGGACGTGCTTACCTTCCGATGTCAGATGCTGTCAAAACCAAAACATCCCCGATAAGACTGCAAAATTAGTAATTTTTTGAACAGCCCTGGAAAAATCCGTTCTGATTTTCAATAAATTTTCCTTTGTCAGCGGTCATGCCTTTGACTCACAGGCAGTTTCCCGGCCTCTCCCGGCTTTTGGGGCCCGTCACATTATCCCTCTGACAATCCCCAGCAGGAGCAGCAGGCAGAACACGAAGGTGGCGACCCTGCCCGTAATGTCTCCGTAGGCCACGAAGAACGTGATTTCGTCGTTGAGGTTTACGGTCCCTTTCAGGGCTTCCTCTTTCCACCAGTGGCTTTCCATTACCGGGATTCCTCTTTGGTCTATCAGTGCCGATATTCCCGTATTCGCGCTGCGGACGATGCTACGCCGTGTTTCGATGGCGCGCAGCGAGGCATAACTCAGGTGCTGCCTGTATCCAGGAGTGTCTCCCCACCAGGCATCGTTTGTGATTATCGTCATCAGTTCAGCTCCATCGAGGACGTAATTCCGGTAGAAATCTCCGTACACCGATTCGTAGCATACCGCACAGCCTATCCCCGGTCTTTCCGGGCGGCAGCGAAGGGCTTCGGCGTGTTCCTGTCCGACACAACGGCCCATGACACCTCCCAGTTTTTCATCGAGCGGGTCGAATATCCTGGGGTAAGGCATGTATTCCACTCCCGGGACGAGTTTTATTTTATGGTAGATGCCGTATTCCCCGAGCCGGTTCACAATCAGTGCGGAGTTGTGGGACTCGTACCATCCTTTCCCGTAAGGCCTTGCCCAGTACGACGGCCTTTCACCATCGTAGACGGTATATGTCGATGCGCCGAAAATCATGTCGCACTGAGGATATTTTTCGAGATATCCGATGAAGCTGCGCATGGTCGGGCTTTGAAGAGGGGCATTTGTGTATATGTCCGGCGTAAATGTTTCAGGGGCGACAAGGAGGGTGACGGTGCTGTCCATCACAGTGTCTGCGAGCCTTAGGAGTTTTTCCGTCTGTTCCTTTTGTGTCATCCCCCCGAATTTGTCATAAGGGTCGATATTCGGCTGTAGGGCCACTACGGTGACTGGGGCGTGCCTTTCCTCATAAGTGCGGAACATTATGTGAGATATGACAAAAGGCGCGGCCAGCAGTACGGTGTAGCCTCCGAATGCCGCAATCTTCGCCTTGATGTTCCAGAGGGCTGTTTTCCCTTCCGAGAGCGATACCATAAGCGAAAACAGGAAAATATTCATTGTCCATATCCACAGGCTGCCTCCGAGCGTTCCGGTATATTCATACCACTGTATGCTCTTTACCGAGCGGGCGAATGAGTTTCCCAGGACAAGCCATGGCCAGGATATCTCGGCATCGAAATAAAAATGTTCCCAGGCTATCCATGCGGCGGCGAGAAAAATATACGGCAGGAGGCCGGAAGTTTTTTTCTTTATCCACCGGAAAAGAGCGAAAATCACCGTCATCTGGAAGGCGTTTCCGATAATGGCGAAAATACCTCCGCCTACGGTTGCGTTGCATACCCAGAACGTCGTGAAGGCGTTCCACAGGATGAAAGCCGCCGAATAATATATCCATATCCTTTTCGTTCCGGAAAGGGTGGCTATCCTTTCCATGCACAGAAGCGGAACGAATGCGAACAACGAAACAAAGCCGCACCGCGGAACGAGAAACGGGACGGAAGCCATGACGGCAAATAATACCGTAAGCAGCCACAGCAGTTTTCCCTTGCCGGTCTTGACCGATTTTAATGTCTTGCTTTTCATATAATATGATTATCCTGCAAATATAGCATATCTTTTCCTATAAATCAGTTTGCACTTGCCCGTTGACTCTGCCCCATAGCAATTTGAATAAATTCATTTGCTCTGCCGAGGCGTATATTTGCCGCTATCGCGCCAGAAATACTGTTGCGCCTCGGCAATTGCAAACAAGTTTGCATTGCTCTCGGCTTCTGCGTATATTTGTAGACTTTTTGGCTGAAAATATGCTGTTGAACATTATCAAGGCGTTTTGCGTGGGACTCTGTGCTTCCATTCCATTGGGACCGATAGCCATAATGGTCGTGCAGAAATCCCTGAGCAAGGGGGTCAAGTCCGGTTTCATGACCGGTTTGGGAGCATCTACCGCGGACACAGTCTTTGCCGTGGTGGCTTTGTTCTTCCTTGCCATAGCGCAAAATCTTATGGAAAAATACTCGGCGGAGATATTGATTGGCGGTGGTGTGGTAATAGCGGTCATAGGTGTCCTGCTTGCCGTATCGAATCCTTTCAGGAAAGCGGACCAGATAGACAAGGTGGACAAGGTGTCGTCCAAAGACTATTTTCAGGGCCTGCTGATGGCTTTGTCCAATCCCGGGGCGATATTGATTATTTTCGGTCTCTTCGCTTCTTTCGGCCTCGATTTGTCGGGTTACGGGCTGACCGAGACAGTCATAGTGATTTTTTCCCTTAGCCTCGGAGGCATATTGTACTGGTTTGGCGTGAGTTATTCCCTGAGCCTTTTCCGGAAGCGCTTCAAGATGAGCACCCTTTTGCTTATAAACAGGATTGCTGGATTCGCGATAGCCGGCATCGGGGTCTGCCTTTTCGGATACGGCCTTTACGAGTTGCTGTTCTGACGAGTTGCTGTTCTGAGCCGTTTTCTTTGCTCTTTTTCGTAGTCGCTGCAATCGTGTTCTTCTTCGCTGCAATCGTATTCTCTTTTTTTTCCCCCCCCCCTCCCCCAAAAAAAACGGCCGGGAAATCGCTCCCGGCCGTCCTTTAAACTGTCATTCTAATTTTTCTCCTTTGGCATCGAACCATTCCGCCTGGGTTATGAAAAACGTCGAAACGGGTACGATTGTAAGGTCGCATTTGTATTTTCTCATCCATTTGCGCCTGATATTGAAAAGCCCCTTTGTCAGATAGGCCTCGAATATCGGATTGACCTTCAAGGTGAGTTTTCTTATGTTTTTCTCCTGGACGTAGTAGGCGAGCTGTCTTTCAATAGTCTCATCAAGCACTATGGTAGATGAGATTTTTCCTGTTCCCTTGCATGCCGGGCACTGCTCGAGCGTGTTTATCTCGATGGCCGGCCTGACACGTTGCCGGGTAATCTGCATCAATCCGAACTTTGTCAGCGGCAGCACATTGTGTTTGGCCCTGTCCTTTGACAGCAAATCGACCATGTGCTTGTAAAGGAGGTTCTTGTGTTCATTGTTGTCCATGTCGATGAAATCGACGATGACTATGCCTCCCATGTCCCGCAAACGCAGTTGGCGGGCTATTTCGTCAGCCGCGAATGTGTTGACATCAAATGCGTTCTGTTCCTGTTGCTTGTTTTTGGAACGTGTCCCGCTGTTCACGTCGATTACGTGCATGGCTTCCGTGTGTTCTATCACGAGATATGCGCCCTGTCGTATCGGGACGACTTTCCCGAACGAACTTTTAATCTGGCGGGTGATGTCAAAATGGTCAAAGATCGGTTGCGTTCCTCTGTACAGCCTTACTATTTTTTCCTTTTCAGGGGCAATAGTGGAAATGTACGAACGTATTTCATTGTAGACTTCCTCGTCGTTCACGTCTACGCTGGAGAATGTGTCATTCAGAAGATCCCTCAGTATCGTGGTGGTCTTGCTGTACTCCGTCATGAGCAGTTGGATGCTCTTTGATTTTGCTATGTTGGGCCAGCAGTCTTCCCATTTCCTGATGAGCGAGGCCAGCTCGTTGTCGAGTACGGCCGCATTCTTGCCTTCTGCCGCCGTGCGGATGATAACACCGTATTTTTTCGGCAGTATGCTCTTCATCAGGTTTTCAAGCCTGCGCTTTTCCTCGTGCGAGGCTATCTTCTGCGATACGCTTACCTTGTCGGCAAATGGAAGCAGCACCAGATTGCGTCCCGCTATCGAAATTTCGGCCGTCAGCCTCGAACCTTTCGTGGAAATGGGTTCCTTGACTATCTGGACCGGAATCATCTGCCCTTGGGTCAATACATTTTCAATCTTACCGTTCTTTTCCAACGGTTCCTTGATGTTCATGCTGGAGAAAAGCTGTTTGGCATCGCTGTTGGGATTCAATCCCTTTACGAATCTGTCAAATGCGCGGAAGTTGAGCCCGAGATCAAGATAGTGTATGAAAGCCTCTTTTTCGTCGCCTATGTCCACGAATGCGGCGTTGAGGGCCGGCAGCAGTTTCTTTACCCTACCGAGGTAAACGTCTCCAACTGCGTATCTTCGTCCGTCATGGCTTTCTTTGTTCAGTTCTACCAACCTGTGGTTTTCCAATAGAGCAATCGTGACCTCGTTTTGGTCTACGTCTATGACCAAATCCTTTTCGCTTGCTTTTTCTTTCTCCATTACTTTTTTAATCAAGAGAGGGTGCCTCTTTCCGACACCCTCCTGATACATTGTTAATCTGACATCAGAAGATTATTTTCTCTTCTTATGGCGGTTCTTGCGCAAACGTTTTTTACGTTTGTGCGTAGCCATTTTATGTCTTTTTCTTTTTTTACCGCTTGGCATACTAAAAAATGTTATAAGATATGTTATTTGTTTTTGATCATTTCAACGAAAGTCTTCGATGGTTTGAATGCCGGGATGTTGTGTTCCGGAATAACCATTGTAGTTTCCTTGAGGATGTTCCTTGCCGTCTTTTTTGCCCTGTGTTTGATGATGAAGCTGCCGAATCCGCGAAGATAAACCGGTTTTTCCTTTGCAAGAGAGTCTTTTACGTTTTCCATGAAAGATTGAACCACGGCGTTCACGGTTGCTTTCTCGACACCTGTTGCCTTAGCAACTTTTGATACGATTTCTGCTTTAGTCATAATTATATCCTTTTATATTAATCCGATTAGGACTGCAAAAGTAGACTTTATTTTTGAAACTGCAAAACAAATTTTCCAAATATACTTAAAATCAGTGCCATTATATTTTTGGCACAACACTTGACAAATCATTATCCGCTAAAAATTTTTGAATGTAACTGACAAATTGGCATAATATATATGAAAATTCTAAAAGATATGTTTGGCCCGGCGAGGGCGGAAGTGAGTATAATCCCTGTGATGCAGGGAGATATGGTGACAATGCTCGGCGATTCGGAACTTCCCGACGCTTTGCCGATACTTGCCCTGAGGAATACCGTGCTCTTTCCGGGGACGGTCATCCCGGTCACGGTAGGCAGGGAAAAATCCATGAAGCTGATAAAGGAGGCGGAGAAGGACGGAAAACTCATAGGTACCGTTCCCCAGAAGGATGCGTTCATAGAGGACCCGGTAAAGGAGGACCTTTATGAATACGGTACGGTGGCCAAGATAGTGAAGACCATAGAGATGCCGGACGGCTCCATTACGGCCATCCTGCAAGGCTACAACCGTTTCAGGGTCGAGGCCATAGTCGAGTACGCCCCTTATCTGCTCGGCAGGGTGCAATACCTGAAGGAGATTCCGGCCGACAAGTCCGATCCGGACATAAAGGCTATTTCGGACAATATAAAGGATGTGGCGGCGAAGATTCTGAAAATGTCAGTCAATCTTCCGAAAGAAGCCATCATGGCGATAAGCGGCATAGACAATTTCGAGTTCCTCATCAATTTTGTCTCGGCGACAATCGATGTAGAAGAATATGCGGACAAGTTGCAGCTGCTCTCTCTCGGGGATTTGAAGGCAAGGTCGCTGAAACTGCTCGAACTTTTGAACAAGCAGCTCGAACTCCTTAAAATAAAGGAGGACATCAACCAGAAGGTAAAATCCGAAATCGACCAGCAGCAGAGGGAGTATTACCTTAATAACCAGTTGCGTACCATACAGGAGGAGCTCGGTATGGACGAGGCCGAGGAATTCCGCAGCCTCCGCCAGCGCGCTTCGAAGAAGAACTGGAGCAAGGAGACTGCCGATATTTTCGAAAAGGAAATGCAGAAGCTCGAACGTTCCAACCCGAATTCTCCGGATTACAACATCCAGCTGAATTATCTTACGTTCATGCTCGACCTTCCGTGGAACGATGTCACGAAGGACAATCTCGACATAAAGCATGCACAGAAAGTCCTTGACAAGGACCATTACGGGCTGGAGCAGGTAAAGGACAGGATAGTCGAATACCTTGCCGTGATGAAGCTGAGACAGGACATGAAGTCTCCGATACTCTGCCTTTACGGCCCTCCGGGAGTCGGAAAGACCTCGCTCGGCAAGTCAGTGGCACGTGCCCTCGGCAGAAAGTATGTCAGGATTTCCCTCGGAGGCCTTCATGACGAGGCCGAAATCCGCGGACACAGGAAGACATACATAGGAGCCCTTCCGGGACGTATTATCAACGGAATTGCGCGTTGCGGGAGTTCCAATCCGGTAATGGTGCTCGACGAGGTGGACAAGATAAGCTCGGACTTCAAGGGCGACCCGTCTTCCGCATTGCTGGAAGTGCTCGACCCTGAGCAGAATACGACTTTCCATGACAATTATCTCGATGTGGACTACGACTTGTCGAAAGTACTTTTCATAACTACGGCGAATACGATTTCCACCATACATCCGGCCTTGAGGGACAGGATGGAGATGATAAATGTGTCGGGCTACCTTGCGGAAGAGAAGATAGCCATAGCCACCGGCTACCTGATTCCGAAAGAGCTGAAGGCCCACGGGCTCACCTCCAAGGACCTGAAGATTTCGAAAGGTGCCCTTGTTTCAATTATCAACGATTATACAAGGGAGTCGGGGGTTCGTAATCTTGAAAAACAGATAGCGAAAATAGCCCGTGTGACCGCAAAGAAAATCGCTTTGGGGCAGGAGAGGCCGGCGAGGATAGAGAAGTCGCACCTGAAAGAATATCTCGGGCTTCCGGTCGCTTTCCACGACAAGCAGGAAGGCAATGAGGCTCCGGGAGTCGTGACAGGGCTTGCCTGGACCGAGGTAGGCGGGGAGATACTTTTCGTCGAGTGCTCGGTAAGCGAAGCCACCGGCGGGGCGCACGGAGTGCTTTCCATGACAGGTAACCTCGGCGATGTGATGAAGGAGTCCGCCACCATAGCCTACCAGTATGTGAAGGCACATCCGCAGCTTGCCAGGATGACCGCCGAAGAATTTGCCAAGAAGGATATCCATATACATGTACCGGAAGGGGCCACTCCGAAGGACGGGCCTTCCGCCGGAATAACCATGGTGAGCGCGATGGTGTCCGCGCTGAGAGGCGAGAAGGTAAGAAGCCATATCGCAATGACCGGCGAAATGACCCTCAGGGGCAGGGTTCTTCCTGTCGGCGGCATAAAGGAAAAGATTCTTGCCGCGAAAAGGGCAGGGGTGGATACCATAGTCCTTTCCAAGGAAAACCGTCGTGACATAGAAGATATAAAATCCATATATACCGACGGGCTTTCGTTCGTCTATGTTGACAAAATAGACGATGTAATAAAGTATATATTTGAAAATTGATTCCCCGCGAGATGAATGTCAGGATAGAACCGAGTTGGGGCGAGGCCCTGAAGGATGAGTTCGAAAAACCGTATTTTCGGGAGCTTGCCTCTTTCCTCCATGCCGAAAAACAGAAGGGCGTTGTCATTTATCCCAAAGGCGGGGACATATTCAATGCCTTCAAATACACTCCGGTGGACTCTGTAAAGGTCGTGATTATAGGCCAGGACCCTTATCACGGGGCGGGCCAGGCCCACGGCCTTTCCTTTTCCGTGCCGGACGGAGTGACTCCGCCTCCAAGCCTGAAAAACATTTTCAAGGAAATCGAGACGGATCTCGGAGTGAAAATGAGCGGAAAGGGGAATCTGGAAAAATGGTGCCGTCAGGGCGTGCTGCTTCTGAACGCTTCGCTTACGGTCAGGGCTGGCCAGCCTTCGTCGCACAGCCATATCGGATGGGAGTATTTTACCGATGCAGTGATAAAATACCTTT
Organism: Muribaculum sp. An289; assembly: GCF_002159555.1. Classification (GTDB taxonomy): domain Bacteria; phylum Bacteroidota; class Bacteroidia; order Bacteroidales; family UBA932; genus Merdivivens; species Merdivivens faecigallinarum. Next base: position 42,461 of record NZ_NFIV01000001.1, on the reverse strand, counting down.
CCGACAATAAGGAAGGCATAGTTTTCCTTTTGTGGGGAAGTTATGCACGCGGGAAAAAGGCTCTGATAGATACGTCGCGGCATCATGTCCTCGAAGCCGCCCATCCTTCGCCTTTGGCGAGAGGCGCCTTTTTCGGCTGCCGTCATTTTTCAAAGACAAACGGGATACTCCTGTCGGAGGGCAAGGAACCTATAGACTGGGTTCTCTGAGTATCTGCCCGAGCAGGTTTTCGAGGTCTTCCGTGTCCAGGTATTTGGCATACAGTGTCTTGTCTTCGCCGAGCAGATATATCGCGGGTAGCAGCGACAGGTCATAGTATTCCAGCATGAACTGTTCCACATCGTATTTGTCGCAATCGATGTAGACGAATCTCACCCTGCCCCCGTATTCCTTTTCGAGTCTTCTGGCAACCGGCATCTCTTCCTCGCACCTTCGGCAGCTTTCGGAGTATGCGTATATCACTGTCAGAGGGGAATCGATACTGTAGAGTGTCCCTTTCATGTCCGGGAGCGGTATGTCGGGGACGATTTCCCCGAGAGGGGTCATCTCATAGAGCCGTGTGAATACTTTCGCATCGTTTATCGTCGAGGAGTTCCACTGGCCCGTTCCGGACAGAATCTCTTCATTTGCAAGGTAGGCCGCACCGCATTTGTAGGGGTATGTGTCCCTGTATCTCAAATCATAGTAGAGGGCTTCGAGAAAAGCCGTTCTTTCCATGCCGGATGCGTCCCCGAGCTGTTCCCGGAACGTGTCCACAAGGGCCATTACATTCTTGCAGTCCTTCTTTCCGTATGTCCCCAAGGCCACATCCACGAGGAGCCTCATTTCGCCGGGGGTTATTTGCGGAGGGGATGTTATCCTTGATATCAGCGTTTTAAGGGCCTCCGTATCGAGGTTCCTGCCAAGAATTGTCCCGTCTTTCCCGATAAGGAACATCTTTGGTGTGGACAGAACCCCGTAAAGCCGGGGAAAATCGCTCGAGTACCCGGGATCCCATACGTTTGTCACTTCAAGCGAGTCGGTGCTTTCCGGCAGATATTCGGAAATGTACGATTCCCATGCCAGCTCGTCCTGTCCGGTATAAACTGCAATCAGCCTTGCCCTTACACCTCCCAACATTCCGTTTTCGGCTTCCGATTTCATGTGGAAGCTCTCCATCAGGCATATGGGGCATCCAGTGTCATAAAAATAGAGGATGGACAGCGTCCCCTTGCAGTCTTCCGGAATGAGGACCGTGCCGTTGCCGGCGGTCGTGAATGCGGCCTGCGGCGCTTTCATGCCGATCAGGGAATTCCTGTTGAATGCGGCGAAAAGTTCAGCTCCGGCAAGTTCCGTGTCTGAGCGCATTTTTATTTCCCCAGTGGAAAATCTTGTGTCCGTCAGATATATGGCCATTGCTTCCGCACCCATCACCGGGGACGACTTGAAGTGGTCGTAAATCTTCAGGGCGACATGCCTTGCGGTCGCGGTATCCCCTTCGCACTCGTCTATGATGAAATCGATGTTCTCTTTCTGTATTTCCGGCGGTTCGCCGTCAAGCGCGGCAAGGTAGAGATTTAGCGTGCTGTCTATTTTACCGAAAGCGGCGGAATCCTGCGCCAGGGCTTCCTTTCCGGAAAAAAGTATTCCGGCAACCGTGGCGAGGCATCCAGCCGCTTTCAATAAATGGCCGCAGAGTTTCATTTTCTGTTTTCAGGAAGGATTACGCCTTTCGGCATAAAGTCCCCCAGGTTTCCTCCGTATTTGATGAGGTCCCTTACGGCCGTGGAAGATATGTGCGAATATTTTTGCGACGAGGCAATGAATATCGTGTCTATCTTGCTGTTCAGATGCTTGTTGGCATCCGCGATGGAGCGTTCGTACTCGAAATCGATGGTTGAACGTATCCCCCTGATGATATGGTAGATACCAGTCTTTTCACACAGCGTGGCCGTGAGGGAGTCGTATGTCAATATCTCGTACCGCTCTTCGGGTATTCCTGCCGAATCCATCGCCTGCCTTATGAGGTCTTTCCTTTGCTCGCAGTTGTAATGTCCTCTTTTTTCGCTGTTTATGCCTATGGCAATGACAATTTTGTCGAAAAAGCCGAGGCTTCTTTCAACGATTTCGAGATGCCCTGCTGTGAAAGGGTCGAAAGACCCCGGGAAAATGGCTGTACGACAGGCTGTGTTCATATCCATTTTATTGTATTGGATGGCAACGCTTATCCTACGAAATGGTAGTGCGGTCCGAATCTTTCGAATGCGGCCCTGTCGAGTTCTTCCTGGACTGACGGATCGGCAATCGAAATAATCAGTTTCGCGCGTTCCTGGAGCGATTTTCCGTAAAGGTCGACGGCTCCGTTTTCGGTAACCAGCCAGTGGATATGGTTTCTCGTAGTGACTACACCCGCTCCTGTAGTGAGCACAGGGGCTATTTTCGATATTCCCTTATTGGTGATGGACGGCATCGCTATTATTGCCTTTCCGCCTTCTGACAGCGATGCTCCGTATGTGAAGTCTATCTGTCCGCCTACGCCGCTGTAGAATTTCGTGCCGAGGGAGTCGGCGCATACCTGCCCGGTAATGTCTATCTGGAGGGCGGAGTTGATGGCTGTCACCTTAGGGTTTCTTGCAATGGTGTACGGGTCGTTGGTGTAGCCGACATCCATCATAGCTACCATAGGGTTGTCGTCAATGAAGTCGTAGCATTCCTGGCTGCCCATCAGGAAGGTGGATACCATCTTGCCTTTGTCTATCTTCTTGTTGGCCCCGTTTATGACACCTTTTTCTACCAATGGAAGCACTCCGTCGGCGAACATTTCGGTGTGGATTCCGAGGTTCTTGTGGTTCCCGAGCTGTGCGAGCACCGCATTCGGTATGGCTCCGATTCCCATCTGGAGGGTAGCCCCGTCTTCGATGAGGTTGGCGCAATGCATTCCGATTTTCTTCTCGATTTCGTTAGGCTCGCTGAAATGGGCCGGCTGCAACGGGTCGTGCCCTTCTACGAAAATGTCTATCATCGAAAGCGGGATGATGGCATCGCCCCATGCGCGCGGTACGTGCGGGTTCACGACGGCTATTACGGTACGTGCGCACTCGATTGCCGCAAGGGTGGCGTCCACGGAGGTTCCGAGGGAAACGTAGCCGTGTTTGTCAGGCTCCGATACCTGTATCATGGCCACATCGATAGGAAGTGCCCCGCTGCGGTACAGCTTCTGGGTCTCGCTGAGGAATACCGGAATATAGTCGGCGTAACCTGCCTGTACGCTTTTCCTTACGTTCCCGCCTACGAAAAAGGCCTGGTGGAAGAAAGTGCCTTCGTATTTTCCTTCGGTGTAAGGGGCCGGGCCTTCGGTGTGCAGGTGGTGGATGAACACATGTTTCAATTCACCGGCATCGCCTCTGCGGCAAAGGGCGTCAATCAGGATTCCCGGGGCGCTGGCCACGGAAGAAAGATGGATATGGTCGCCGGATTTCACAACCTTTACGGCCTCGTCGGCGCTTACATACTTGATGTTGAAATTCATTGCTTTTATATCTTTATATTGTTATATTGTCAATTCCGGTTCCGGATCCGGATGCATCCTGCAAAAGTAGGAATTTTTTTATAATTTTGCGCCTGTTTAAAAGCGATTTAATAATTTGTGATATATGGAAATAAACAGAGAAAGGCAGAAAGAGGCTTTCGGCCGGCTTCTTGACATAATGGACAGGCTCCGGGCCGAATGTCCCTGGGACAGGGAGCAGACCATGGCTTCGTTGCGTCCCAATACGATAGAGGAAGTTTACGAGTTGAGCGACGCCATCAATTCGGGAGAGATGAAGAATGTGGCCAAGGAACTCGGCGATGTCCTGCTGCATGTCGTGTTTTATTCCAAGATTCTTGAAGAAAACGGCGATTACGACATCGAAAGTGTCATTAATTTTCTGTGCGACAAGCTTATATACCGTCATCCACATGTATTTTCGGCAACGGAAGTCTCGGGTTCCGCCGAGGTGGTACGTAACTGGGAGGAGCTGAAAATCAAGGAGAAGGACGGAAACAAACGCATACTTTCCGGTGTCCCGGGCGCATTGCCGGCCCTCATAAAGGCCTACAGGATGCAGGAAAAGGCCCGTGCCGTAGGCTTCGACTGGGATGAAAAATCCCAGGTGTGGGACAAGGTGCGCGAAGAACTCGGCGAATTCGAGGCTGAAATCAAGGAAGAAAAAATATCCAAAGACAGGGCGGAAAGCGAACTCGGGGACGTGCTTTTCTCAATCGTCAACGCGGCAAGGCTCTACGGCCTTGAGCCTGATACGGCCCTCGACCGTACCTGCGAGAAATTCCGCCGCCGCTTCACCTATCTTGAGGAACATACCATCAGGCAGGGCCGCAGTCTGAAAGAGATGTCCTTGCCTGAGATGGACGAAATCTGGGACGAAGCCAAATCCAAGGGCCTTTGATTATGGACAGGACCTGGCAGAGCAGAACGGAAATGTTGCTCGGCGGGAAGACTCTCTCGCTGCTGTCCCGCTCTACCGTCGTCGTAGCGGGCGTGGGCGGTGTGGGAGGCTATGCTGCCGAGATGCTGTGCAGGGCAGGTGTGGGCCGGCTCGTGCTTGTCGATGCGGATGCGGTGGCCGAAACGGACATAAACAGGCAGATAACCGCCTTGCATTCGACCGTAGGCCGCAGCAAGTGCTCCGTCCTTGCCGGCAGGTTGAAGGACATCAATCCCGAGGCGGAGATAGTAACCGTGGAAAAATATATGGATGCCGATGACGTGGCCGGTATCATAGGCGGTCTCGGGGCCGATTTCCTCGTGGATGCCATAGATACCCTTTCCCCGAAACTCGCCCTTATAAAATATTGTGTCGACACTTCCCTTCCCTTCGTGAGCTCAATGGGCTCCGGGGCCAAGACCGATGCCACGGCGGTAAGGATTTCGGACATATCCAAGTCGCATAACTGCCCGCTCGCATACGTCATAAGGAAGAAGCTGAGGAAGATGGGCATATACCGCGGTTTCAAGGTCGTCTATTCCGAGGAACTTCCCGACAGGGGGGCGGTTGTGGAATGCGAAGGAAGGAACAAAAAATCCATGGTTGGCACCGTAAGCTATATCCCTGCCGTATTCGGATGTGCCTGCGCCCAGGCGGCGATTGAATTTTTCCGCGATTTTGATTAATTTTGCAAATTATTTGTCGTTATCCTATGGCAGTGTCATATATTATAAGAGAGGTCAAGGGCAAAAGGGATCTGAAAAGGTTTATCGGATTCCCTTTGGAACTTTACAGGGATTGCCCCCAGTATGTGCCGGCGCTCAACGGGGATCAGATGCATTCGCTTACGGCTGCGGCGCCCTTGCGTTATTGCGAGAGCAGGCTGTGGCTTGCCGAAGATGCTTCGGGCAAGGTAGTCGGGCGTATAGCCGGGATGATCAACCCGCGTTACAATTCCCTGTACGGAAAAAAACGGGCCCGTTTCGGGTGGTTCGACGTAATCGATGACTATGAACCGGCGCGCATGCTGCTGGATGCTGCCTGCGAATGGGCAAAGGCCAGGGGCATGGATGAAATCCACGGCCCGTTGTATTACAATACCATGGGAAAGCAGGGCATGCTGGTGGAAGGCTTCGAAAACACCCCTCCTTTCAATTGCCTGTACAATTATCCTTATTATCCGGCCTTTGTCGAAAAATACGGTTTTGTCAAGGAACTCGACTGGATACAGTACAAGGCCAAGGCCAACCAGGGGCTTCCGGAAAGGATGGAACAGATGGCCGAGCGCCTGATGTCCAGGTACAGGCTCCGTGTTGCCGATATAGGCAAACTGAAAAAGGACAAGGCCCTGGTACTCGATTTTTTCAAAAAATACAACGAAAGTTTTGCGAGCGTTCCGAATTTCATCCCATACGACGATGCCGAAATAGAGGAGGAGGCACGTCAGGTCATCCGGATGCTCAGCCCCGATACCAACTGCATCCTGCTGGATGAGAACGACCAGATAGCGGCATTCGGGATTTGCTTCCCGAGCATATCCGAAGCCCTGAAAAAGGCCCGGGGCCGTCTCTTCCCGTTCGGGTGGTTCCATCTTTTGCAGGCTTTCGCTCCCAGGCATATCGAAGTGCTCGACCTGATGCTGACGGGAAATGCCCCGAAATACCAGAATACGGGGATTTCCGTAATAGTGCATAAGATTCTGGCAGACAATTTCAAACGTCTTGACATAGACTATGCGATAACCAATCCGCAAGTGGAGACGAACAATGCGGTGAATGTGTGGGAACGGTATGAGCACGAGCCGTATATGAGAAGAAGATGTTATATTAAAAATATATAGGAAAATAAATGGCAGATTATTCGATAATAGAGAAAATCGACGGATTGAAGGAAAAATTCCAATCCCTCCAGAAAGAACTGGCTTCTCCGGACATCATTTCCGACATGAAGCGTTACGTGCAGTTGAACCGGGAGTACAAGGAACTTGAGCCGGTGATTTCGGCCGGTGAAAAATACAGGAAACTCGTCGGCGAGTACGAAATGGCCAAGGATATAATATCCAACGAGAAGGATGAGGACCTGAAAGAACTCGCGCGCGAATCCCTGGCCGAAGTAGAGCCGCAGTTGCCGAAAATGGAGGAGGAGATAAAATTGCTTCTCATACCGAAAGACCCTCAGGATTCGAAGAACGCCATAGTCGAAATCCGCGGCGGTACAGGCGGGGACGAGAGTGCCATTTTTGCCGGCGACCTGTTCAGGATGTATTCGAAATACATTGAAAGGAAAGGCTGGCGCATGGAAGTGACTTCGCAGTCGGAAGGTGCTGCCGGAGGTTTCAAGGAAATCATATTCAAGGTAATGGGCGAGGGAGTCTACGGTGTCCTCAAATACGAGTCCGGAGTACACCGTGTGCAGCGTGTCCCGCAGACTGAAACACAGGGGCGTGTCCATACGTCGGCCGCTTCCGTGGCGGTGCTTCCGGAAGCCGAAGAATTCGATATCGAGCTTAACATGAATGATATCCGTAAGGATACGTTCTGCTCGTCCGGTCCGGGAGGCCAGTCGGTCAATACGACCTATTCCGCCATCAGGCTCACCCATATCCCTACCGGTCTCGTAGTGCAGTGCCAGGATGAGAAATCCCAGCTGAAGAATTTCGACAAGGCCCTGAACGAGCTCCGCACGAGGCTGTACAATCTCGAATACCAGAAATATCTGGACGATATTTCGGCCAAGCGCAAGACCATGGTGTCTACAGGAGACCGTTCCGCAAAAATCAGGACATACAATTATCCGCAGTCGAGGGTGACCGACCACAGAATCAATTATACGATGTACAATCTTCCGTCATTCATGGACGGGAACATCCAGGAAGTGATAGACCAGCTGACGATAGCGGAAAATGCGGAAAGACTGAAAGCTGCCGGAGAATAATCCGGCAGTTTCCGTTTATTCCAGATATGTTTATTCCAGATATTTTTCCAAGGAAGCCATGGCTTTTCTGGCGGATTTCCCGTTGTAAAGGATGTCGTGTACCGTGTCTGCTATCGGCATGAACGCCTTATGTCTCAGGTTTATATGCCTTATGCAGTCAGAGGCGAAATAGCCTTCGGCAATCATTGTCATCTCGTTGAGGGCGGACTTTACGCTGCATCCTTTGCCTATGAGCAGGCCCAGCCTTCTGTTCCGGCTGAGTGTCGAGTAGCAGGTGACGAGAAGGTCTCCGAGATAGGCCGATATGTTAGTGTCCCTTGTATACGGGTAGCTCACGTTCAGGAATTCCCTCATTTCTCTGGAGCAGTTGGATATCAGCACGGCTCTGAAATTGTCGCCGTAGCCCAATCCTACCGATATGCCTACCGCTATTGCGTAGATGTTTTTCAGAATCGAGGCGTATTCGGCCCCGTAGATGTCATCCGAAAAAGTCAGGTGCATGTACGGCGTGGACAGTTTTTTCCCGATTATTTCCCCATTCCTGTCATCTGAACAGACTATTGTCAGATAGGACAGTTTTCTTGCGGAAACCTCTTCCGCATGTGTCGGCCCGGTGATTACGCCCATCCTTTTGAAAGGTATGATGTATTTGTCGTGCATGTATTCGGTCGGAGTCTTGTAGTCGCCCTGTACTATTCCCTTTATGGCCGATACGATGAATTTGTCATCAAGGGACACCTGAAGGTCCTCCAGGAAGATTTTGATGAAGGCGGAAGGCATGGCGAGGAAAACTATGCCGGCCTTCTCGATTACTTCGTTTATATCCGGGGATACATGCAGCCTGCTTCTGTCCAGTTCCGCGTCCCTGACGTATTTGCAGTTGTATCCGTATTTGGTCACGGACTCGATAATGTCCGGATTGCGTATGTTCCAATGGACTGTGTTCTCGTTTTCGCACAGGACTTTGACGATGGCGGTAGCCCAGCTTCCGTAACCTATGACGGCGCATTCGGTGTCCCGGTCAAGCACTATCTGATTGTTAATCCTCATTGTATCTTCTGTTTCGGGAAAAACCCATATTTTCAACAATAATCCAAATTTGACATTTTTTTTTGAATAGTCCAAGATTCGGCCCCTCTTTTTGGAAGAAAACGTCATCCTTTTGCAAGAAAACCGTATCTTTGTTTATTATGACGAAGGAAGAACTTATGAGGGAAGCCATAAGGCTTTCGGTTGAAAATGTGAAAAACGGAGGCGGCCCATTCGGTGCGGTGATAGCTCGCAACGGGGAAATAGTGGCCACCGGGGTGAACAGGGTTACCGCGGACTGCGATTCCACGGCCCACGCCGAGGTCAATGCCATAAGGGCGGCCTGCAAGGCATTGGGGCGTTTCGAACTTTCGGGATGTGAGATTTATACCTCCTGCGAGCCATGCCCGATGTGTCTCGGAGCCATATATTGGGCGCATCTGGACAGGATGTATTATGGAAACGACAAAAACGATGCGGCAAGGATAGGCTTCGATGACGCATTCATATACAAGGAAATCTCACTTTCCCCGTTGCAGCGGAGGCTCGTGTCACTCAGGCTGCTTCCCGAAGAGGCTGCAAAGGCCTTTTCTGACTGGGAAGGGAAGGAGGACAAGACGAGGTACTGAAAAGCTGTTTCTGGATTCCCGTCCCGGACACGTGCCGGGCTTACGGGTGCAATACCGGTACTTCGATGAACAGTGCCTGAGGAAAATGCCTGTCCAGATACTTCTTTATGTAGTTTCTGGTGTCGTCCCTTATGGTCGTGTCCTTTATGTCGGGGAAAAGGTTGTACATTACGGCCGCAACTTCGATGTTCCTGTTGCGTATCGCCTCGAAGCTCAGGAGGGTATGGTTTACGCTTCCCAATTTTCCCGAAGTGACGAAAATCAGCGGATACCCGCTTTCCTTTATATAATCTATCGTGAGCATGGTTTCCGTGAGGGGTACCATCAGCCCGCCGGCCCCTTCCACGAGCACTATGTCGTATCTCTCGGCCAATATATCCGTACATCTTCCGATTTTTCCGAAATCGATTTCCCTCCGGTCTATCGCCGATGCCAGCAACGGCGAGGCGGGATAGGAGAATATTTCAGGCATGGTCAGGCCTTCGCGGTCTTCTTCGGTCAGTCCGGTACCCATTATTTTCCTGTGGAGCTCGATATCTTCCGAACGTCCGGTATTGCCTGTCTGGATGAATTTCTGCGTTATCGTTTTCACTCCGTTTTCGTTCAGGCATCTGGCAAGATACCCTGTGGCATAGCTTTTTCCTGCATCGGTGTCTATGCCGCTTATGAAGTAAATCCCTTTTTTCAGTCCGTCAGTATTTTTCATCATTGTCTCAGTTTTTATTTGCTATTATATGTATCGGGTGGTATGTGAGGGGTACTTTCCCGTCTTCCCTCCCGAAGGCCGCGGAATATTTTTCCGCGAATGATTCCAGTGTCTTTTTCGTCCAGCTTTTCTTTGCCGATGTGGCTGTGACTCCGGTGCTTTTAAGGTGTCTTACGGCTTCTGTAGGCGAAGAGAACCATATTTCGGTGTTTTCTTCCGTACTTGCGAGTATGCCGAAGCCTGTTTCGCCAAGCAACGTCTTGATTTCCTGCATTCCCGGATAATTCAGTCCTGCATTTGTTATCTGCCTGATTTCCTTGAGGTTGTTTTCTCCGAAGGTGGAAAATGCCAGCATCCCTCCGTCGTTGAGGCTGGAACGGCATTTCAGGAAGAAAGCCCTCAGGTCGTAAAACCATTGTATCGCTGAGCAGGAAGTTATAAGTGTCAGCCCTTCGGGAAAACGGATGGCCTCGGCGTCTCCGTGGATGAAGACGGCCTTCCCTCCGGAAGCCTGTCCTGCAATGTCCTCCATTTCCGGGCAGATGTCGTTGATGTACAGGTGCTCCGGGTTGAAGATGCTGCAAATCAGGCCTGTATATATTCCGGTGCCGCAGCCGATTTCCAGGACTCTGGAAAATGTCCCGGACGTCGCGGCTTGTCCCAGCATTTCGCACATTTGCACGGCGATGTGCCTTTGCACCGAGGCTTCCCTGTCGTATGTGCCGATGGCTTTTGCAAAACGTTCCCTTATCAGGGCCTTGTCTATCCTGTCCCCTGTCATCTGCATGCTAATATTTCGGTTCTCATGATGTCTTCGCAATAATGCGCCCCGTCGGCAAGCGTATATGCGGTAGCGGCCTCATCCCAGAATCTCTGCTGGTTCGCGGCGGGGAAGATTCTGTCTTTGCTACATACGACGGCTCCCGTCCATATCCTGCTTATCCTGCTTCCGTCGGGCTTTTCATTGTCTTTCCGCTCCTTTTCGTCACGGTATCTCGTCCAGATTGAGGCAAGTTCGTCCCTGAGGCTGCCGATGTCTCTTTCCGGAGCCTTTTCCATGAAAGTCCTGAATGTCCCGGCATCCCCGCACATCCTCCGGCGGAATCTGTCCACTGTGTCCGCAGCCTTTCCGGATGCTTCCGAAAGATTTTCCAAGGTGCCGAGGAAAATGTTTTCAGGAATGCCGTATAAGTCATCGGCCGGAAGCGGAGTGCCGTTGATTGCTATGGCCTCCGATATGTTTCCCAGTATGTTTTCATGACCGTTCAGTACATGTTCCGCGGCCCAGACCCCCATGGACCAGGCAGTTATTTTGATTTTTCCGTATTCTTCGAGAATCCCGTATCCGAAACCAAGGTCCGTATAGTCGTAGCATATCATCAGGTCGGCATCCCCGGAAGCATAATCTGAGAAAGGATGGAAGTCCATTCCCCATCCGGCAAAGAAAAGCGACAATGTGCTGCGGCCTTTTCTTGTTATGAAATGCTGTATCATGGCTATAGCAATTCCGACAGTGTGTCTATTTCCGTTTTACTCATGTTTGCGGTAAGCGAGAGCCTCAGCCTCGATGAACCGGCAGGTACCGTCGGCGGCCGTACCGGAAGCACGTAGAAACCTGCCTCCTGGAGGGCGCCCGCCTTTAGTACGGCGGCCTGGCTGTCCCCTGTTATTATGGGTATGATATGTGATGTCGAAGGGGAGCAGAACCCTTTCGCGGCCAGCCTTTCACGGAAATATCCGGATATTTCCCGCAGGCGCTCCCTCTCGTTTTTCATTCCGGGAAGCCGGCTGATTACGAAATCCGTCCATTTTATGTTGAGCGGAGGGAGGGCTGTGGAGAAAATCAGTGTTCTCATTCTGTTTATCAGGTATTCGCGGATCAGACCGTCGCATACGACGTATGCCCCTGCCGAGGCTGCCGCTTTTCCGAATGTCCCCACCAGCAGGTCTATCTCGTCCGTCACTCCCAGTTCTTCGGCGCAGCCGCATCCGTTGTCGCCCCTTGTCCCGAAAGCATGGGCTTCATCCACATACAGCATTATATTGCCGTAGCGGTGTTTGAGGTCCACGAGCCTTGCAAGGTCGGCCTCGTCTCCGTCCATGCTGAATATCGATTCCGTTACTATGAATATTTTCCTGAAGCCTGCTGCGTTGTCTTCCACGAGACGTTGGAGCTGCACGTAGTCATTGTGCCTGTAACGTACGTATTTCGCTCCCGAGAGCCTTATTCCGTCGATGATGCTAGCATGAACGAGCTTGTCGGCAAGGATGAGCGAGTTACCGTCGCACAGTGCCGGAAGGATGCCGGTGTTTGCGTGATAGCCGCTGTTGAATACGAGGGCGGCTTCTTTTCCGAAGAGTCCTGCCAGCCTTGCCTCAAGTGCCCTGAATTCGGGAAAATTGCCGGTAAGCAGGCGGGAGGAGGAAGAAGACGGGAGTTCTCGGCGGATGTCCGTGCTGTCGGAAAATTCTTTCCATAATTTTCCTTCCGCGGCGATTCCGAGGTAGTCGTTTGAGGAAAAATCGAGCATTTTTCTGCCGCGCGAGAAGATGTATCTTCCTTCGTGGGCGATTTCCGGAAGGCTTCTGAAATTTCCCGACACCTTCAATTTTTCCAGTTCTTCGGAAAATGTCTCTTTTATGTTCATAGTTCTCCTGTGATTTTTACAAGTGCCCCGGTGAGTTTTGAGAGCTGGTCCACGGTTATTACGAAAGGAGGCATGATGTATACGAGTTTTCCGAAAGGTCTTACCCATATTCCTTCTTCAACGAATCTTCTCTGCATATATGCCATGTTTACAGGCTCTTTCGTCTCTATGACCCCGATTGCTCCAAGAACCCTTACATCGGCAACGGCCCTGTGTTTTCTTGCCGGCTCGAGTTCCCGCCTCAGCTGGTCCTCTATTTCCTTTACCCTGCCCTGCCAGTCATTGTCGAGCAGCAGCCGGATCGAGGCGCAGGCTACCGCACAAGCCAAAGGGTTGCCCATGAATGTAGGCCCGTGCATGAATGAATGCGGATAATGATTCGAAATCATGTCGGCCACCTTGTTGGAAGCCAGGACTGCCGACAAGGTCATGTAGCCTCCGGTAAGTGCTTTCCCTACGCACATTATGTCCGGTTCCACACCGGCGTGTTCCCAGGCGAACATTTTCCCTGTCCGGCCGAAACCGGTGGCTATTTCATCGAAAATCAGGAGCAGGCCATGTTCCTTGCAGAGCCTGTCGGCTTCTATCAGGTATTGCGGGTGATAGAACCTCATTCCTCCGGCCCCCTGGACTATCGGCTCAAGTATGAGGGCTGCAAGTTCTCCCGATTTGCGTTCTATCGTCTCTTTAAGGGGCTCTATGTCGCGGGGATTCCATTCTCCGGAAAATGTGGATTCGGGTGCGGGAACGAAATGCCTTATCGGAAGGGCAGTTCCGAACAGGGAATGCATCCCGGTTACGGGGTCGCACACGGACATGGCGTTCCATGTGTCTCCGTGATATCCGCTCCTTATGGTGACAAAATTGTTCTTTTCCGGTTTTCCGGCAGCGAACCAGTATTGTACGGCCATTTTGAGGGCGACTTCCACGGCTACCGAGCCGGAGTCCGCATAAAATATTTTCTGCATGGAGGGAGGGGCTATCCCGAGCAGCAGCCTGCCGAGCTCTACTGCCGGTTCATGCGTAAGCCCTCCGAACATCACATGGGACATTTTTTTCAGTTGTTCTTCGACGGCCCTGTTCAGCACCGGGTTGTTGTATCCGTGGACTTCACACCACCATGAAGACATCCCTTCGATGAGTTCCCTTCCGTCTTTCAGCGTAAGCACGGCGCCTTCCGCATGGTCCGCAAAATACACGGGCAGGGGGTTGGTGGTGGATGTATATGGATGCCACAGGTGGTTCCTGTCGAACATGGATTGAGGCAGCGAATATCCGCAGCCGATCGCCATCTTTTTGTCATCTTCGACTTTTGAGCCTATTGTGGTCAGCAGGTCTCCGACTATTGCCGAATTTATTCCGCAGAACATTGATTTCCTTATGCAGTTTTCGGAAAGCCTTCCCCTCCCTCCGGCAAAACGGAGGTATGCTTTCGGGTTAATGAACCTGAAAACGGCCACGGTCATTATTATGTCTTCTTCGGAGATAGGTGGCGTATGCTCCAGCGGAGTCCCCGGAATAGGGGAGAGGATGTTGATTGGGATGGAAGATACTCCGAGCCGGTTTACCGTGAATGCGAGTTCGATTCTCTGCTCCATGCTTTCGCCCATTCCTATTATCCCTCCGCTGCAAATTTCCATTCCGGCTTTCCTGGCAGCCTCGATTGTGGCTATCTTTTCTTCCTGCGAATGGGTGGTGCAGAGCTTCCCGAAATGGGACGGCGCCGTTTCGAGGTTGCAATGGTATCTCGTAACCCCCGCTTCATGCAGTTTGCGGAGGCTTTCTTCGTCTATCAGTCCCAAGGAAGCGCAAAGCGGAATCGAGGAGTGCCTTCTCAGATACCTTACACGGTCGCATATTTTTTCCATTTCCGCCTTAGAAGGCCTTTTGCCGCTGGTGACCAAAGAGAAGCGTGCCACCCCCTGGTTCTCGTTGTATCTGGCGTGCCTGAGTATTTCTTCCCTGTCAGCCAGGCCGTAGACCCCGGTCTTGGTGTCATAATGGGCGGACTGGGCGCACCATTTGCAGTCTTCCGGGCATTTCCCGGATTTTGCGTTGATAATCGAGCACATGTCGAATTCGTTTTCCGCCATTGCCACGGTGATTTCATGTGCTGCTTCGTATACGCCTTCCCTGTTTTCGTTGTTTGCAAGCCATAGCGCCTGCTCCATGTCGATTCCCTGTCCGGAGAGAACGGCATTTTTAAGATATTCTATTGTCATTGTTGTATTCAAACGATTTCTATTTTTTTCTCCGAAGTGCCCCTTGAAAGCCTGAAAACGATTTTCCTGCGTTCCGAGGAGCCGGCCTGTCCTGTCTTGATGCGGATGATTTCATCGGCTGCCGGGTTTTCTATGAGGTTCTGTATGGCGCGTTTCAGAGGTCTGGCCCCGAATTTCGGGTCGTATCCCTTTTCGGCTATGAGCCTTTTCACTCCTTCGGATATTTCGAGTACGTATCCGTTTTCCTTCATCCTCCTTTTCAGTTTTGAAAGTTCTATGTCGGCTATTTTCAGCATGTCGTCCTTCGTGAGCGGGTTGAAATGTACCTGCACGTCGATTCTGTTCAGGAATTCGGGAGGGAAAATATTCCTGATGGCCTTTTCGGCCGCGCTTTTCCTTCCTGCGTTTTTCTGTTCCTCGCCGGAAAGGAACCCGAGTCCGTCTCCGAAATCCTGCATTTCGCGGCTGCCGGCATTGGAAGTCATTATGATTATGCAGTTTCTGAAATCAATGTTCCTTCCGTTGCTGTCGGTGAGTTTCCCCTCGTCCATGATTTGCAGGAGCATGTTGAAAATGTCCGGATGCGCCTTTTCGATTTCATCCAAAAGCACTACCGAATACGGGTGTTTCCTGACCTTTTCGCTCAGTTCTCCGCCGTTGTCGTATCCGACGTAGCCCGGAGGGGCCCCGATTAACCTTGAGGATGTGAATTTTTCGGAAAATTCGCCCATGTCAACGCGGATAAGGCTGTCCTGCGAGCCGAAAATCCCTTCGGCCACGGCTTTGGCAAGTTCGGTTTTCCCGACTCCCGTAGGTCCGAAGAAAATGAATGTGCCGATGGGTTTTCCCGGGTCTTTCAGTCCTGAACGGCTCCTTTTGATGGCATTTGCCACGCTGTCCACGGCTTCGTCCTGCCCGATGATTCTCCGTTTTATCCAGTCTGAAAGCGAGGACAGTTTCTCGGCTTCGCTTTCGGCTATTTTCTCCACCGGTATTCCGGACATTTCCGATACTACGGCTGCTATGTGGTCTGCGGTCACGGTCATTTTCCCGCTCTTTTCCGGTTCGTCGTTCCCGGAAAGCTGTTCGTTCATGCTCCGCTCTTTCCTGAAAAGGGCCGCCGCCTTGATGAAATCCCCGGATTTTGCCGCCTGCTGTTTCTCGCTTTTTATGGATGCAAGCTTATTGTACAGCCTCAGGGCCTTGGAGTCGGTTCCTGTGGCCGACAGGTGCAGCATGGAGCCGGCCTCGTCCATCGCATCGATGGCTTTGTCGGGAAGGGCTCTTCCGTTTATATACCTTTCCGTCAGTCTAATGCATTCGCGCAGGGCCTCTTCCGTGTAGACGACCCCGTGGTAGTCTTCATATTTGCCTTTTATGCCTTTCAGTATGGCGAGTGTCCCGTCAAAATCCGTCGGCTCGACAGGGATTTTCTGGAAACGCCTTTCAAGGGCGGCGTCCTTTTCGACCGTTTTGGTGAATTCCTCCCTCGTGGTGGCCCCGATGCACTGGATTTCCCCCCTCGCCAGCGCCGGTTTGAGCATATTTGCGGCATCTATCGAGCCTGATGCGCTTCCCGCCCCGATGATGGTGTGTATTTCGTCTATGAAAAGGATTATGTCCTGCCTCTGGGACAGTTCGTTTATTATGGACTTTAGCCTTTCTTCGAATTCTCCCCTGAATTTCGTTCCCGCTACGACTGACGGCATGTCGAGCGATATGATTCTCTTGCCGATGAAGTTCTTGGGTACCCTGTGCCCGGCAATCTTGGCCGCAAGGCCTTCGACTATGGCGGATTTTCCAACGCCGGAATCTCCGATAAGGAGCGGGTTGTTCTTCTTCCTTCTTCCGAGAATCCTGATGAGCCGTTCGATTTCTTCTTCCCTCCCTATGACCGGGTCCAGCCTGCCGCTTTCCGCTTCCGAGGTGAGGTCAGTACCGAATTCCTGAAGCATTGACACGGGTCTGGCCGGAGCCTGCCGCCTTTCATTGGGCCGTTGTCCTTCATGGAGCTGTTGCCCTTCATCGGGTTTTGCCCGGTTTCCGGCCGGGCGGTTTTCCGGCAGTCCGGCATTCCTTACAATGTCCTCCAGGCTTATTCCCTGCTTTTCGAGTATGTCTTTCGCGCGGCTTTCCTTACTGCCCAGTATGGCGCAAAGAAGATGCAGCGAATCCACTTTTTCCGTATTTTCCTTTTTTGCTTCGGATATCATTTTTCCCAATACGTTCTGCGCTTCAACGGAAGCCGGCAGGGGAATTTCTTCATCGTATGGCGGTGCCGGCACGACCCGGTATATATTGTCGAGTTCGAGCTTGATTTCCTTCGTGTCCGCATCGAGGGATTTCAGTGTCCTGTATGCCCTGTTGTTCCCGTCCCGGAGTATGGCAAGGAACAGATGGTCCGGCCTGATGTTTTCGTTGCCCAACCTCTCCGCTTCCTCCCGGGCCAGCAGCATTATCCTGTTGACTTCCCTCATTATATACATGTTGTCCTTCATACAAAGAATGAAAATAAGCCGTAAATATACTTTAACTTTCGTTTACGTACAAACTTTGCCGTCCCGTTTGCCTGTTTTTGCAGCGTTTTCCTCTATGTTTGCATCTATGGACCCAGTGGACGTTTACGATATTGCCCGAGCATCTGCTGCTGCCCGGTATGGAATGATGTTTAATTTTATAATAATTTTTAACGACATGAAAAAAATTCTTTTGTTTATGGCCGTTCCGGCCCTGATGCTGTTTGCCTGCAAGCCGATAGAAGGCGAGCCTTCGGTCGAGTATGATATCGACTTTGTCGCAAATGAAATGGAGGCGATGGCCGTTCCTCCAGAACTGGTCGGGATGGTGCTGGATATCGAGGCCGAGTACCATTTGTTCGCCATCAATATGTCCGACAACGGTTTGGCCGCCGATGACTCCGATTTGCCAAACTCGACTTATTTCGTTGCCGGATTTTTCTATGATGCGGAAAATGCCGTTTTCCCTTTGAAAATAGAGGACGGGGTCTATAAGTATGATGCCGGCAATCCTTCCGCATCCGGAAACCTTGTGCCTGAAATGTGCTATTATACAAGAACAGGGGAGGTTATAAGCGATATCGAGGTGGAATATATTGAGGATTTGTGCTTTACCGACGTGACACTTACGGTTGTGACTGAAGGAAACACCCAGAGATTCGAACTGGTAGCCACTTTGGAAGACGGTCGCACGGCGCGTGCGGTTTATACCGGGAATGTCGCGTTTGAAGAACTCGGCTGGGAAGATTACGTATAATTTTTACTATCTTTGTGAGGCCGCGGGATTACGGGTCCCGTGGCCTGTTGTGAAAATTTATGTTAATCTTTAAGTGATATGAAGTTTTCAAGAACCTTTTTACCGGCTATGGCAGCAGTTGTTTTGGCCGTTTCGTGCAATGGCACTTCAGGGGGTGAATCCCCGCTCCAGTCCAAGGTGGACGAGTATGCTCCGTTTGAACTGACTTCCCCGCTGGCGGCTTCGCTTACGGAAAACGAGAAGCAGATTGTCGAAATATTTTTCAGGATTGCGGACATTACCGACAACCTGTTCTGGATGCAGACTTTCGGCGACAAGGCTTTGATGGAAGCGGTCGAGGATCCTGTGGCAAGGGAGTTTGCGATGATTCAGTACGGGCCGTGGGACAGGCTCGATGACAACAGGCCGTTCATAGAAGGCTATGGCGAAAAACCGGCGGTATGCAATTATTATCCCGAGGACATTACCGAGGAAGAATTCGATTCTTTCGACGACCCTGACAAGGATTCGTGGTATACCGTGCTGCGCCGCAATGATGACGGTTCGTTGAAGACCGTCTGGTATCATGAGGAATATGCGGCCCAGGTGGCGGAAATGTGCGCTTTGCTGGAGCAGGCGGCAGCCCTTGCCGAGGATGAGGGTTTGAAAAACTATCTTCTCAAACGTGCCGAGGCCTTCCGTACTGATGATTATCTTGAGAGCGACCTCGCATGGATGGATATGAAGGACAGCAGGATAGATTTCGTTGTGGGTCCTATCGAGAGTTATGATGACAAGTTCCGTGAGACAAAGACTTCATACGAGTCGTTCATTCTTCTCAAGGACGAGCAGCGGAGCAAGGAACTGACAAAGTTCATAGCCATGTTGCCGGAACTCCAGAAAGAACTTCCGTGCGCTCCGGAATACAAGACTTTCGTACCAGGAACGTCTTCCGACCTTAACGTTTATGATGTGGTGAATTATGCCGGTGACTGCAACGCCGGGAGCAAGACCATTGCCATCAATCTCCCTAATGATGAAAGGGTTCATCAGATGAAGGGTACGCGCAGGCTTCAGCTGCGGAATGCCATGCAGGCCAAATTCGATAAAATCATGATGCCTATCGGGGAACTTCTCATGGAGCCTTCTTTGACGGAGCACCTTAAATTCGATGCGTTTTTCTGGAATGTCACCTTCCATGAGGTGGCCCATGGTCTGGGAATCAAGGAAACCATAAACGGCAAGGGCAGCGTTGATGCGGTCATGGGTACCGAAAAGACTTCCTGGGAAGAGGCCAAGGCCGACATTCTCGGGCTTTTCATGGTTTGCAGGCTTATCGAGAAAGGTGAAATCACCAATATCACCGTTGAGGATGCCATCACTACCTACATTGCCGGGATTTTCCGCTCGGTGCGTTTCGGCGCTGCTTCTTCGCACGGCAATGCCAATATGATGTGTTTCAATTATATGAATAAGGCCGGTGCGTTTACGAGGAATGCGGACGGAATCTATACGATAGATTTTGCAAAGGCCAAGGAGGCCATAAACGGCTGGGCTGATTTGATTATCACCACTCAAGGCGACGGCAACGTGGAATTTGCCGCAAAATACAGGAAGGAAAACGGAAGCATAACCCCTGAATTGCAGGCCGATCTCGACCGCATCAATGCAGCCGGGATTCCTCGCGACATAAGGTTCGTCCAGGGTCCCGAGGTGCTTTTCGGTGAAAAATAATTATCATAATGAAAAAAATAGTTTTGCCTGTCCGTGACGGGCGCATCGATGACCACTTCGGCCATTGCGAGCATTATTCAATCGTAAGTGTGGACGATTCCGGTAAAATTATCGGCATCGAGGACATGCCTTCCCCGCAGGGCTGCGGTTGCAAGTCGGGCGTGGCCGCTGTTTTCAAAGAGAAGGGCATAACCGTCATGCTTGCGGGAAACATGGGCGCCGGAGCGCTCAACAAGCTGAATGAGAATGGTCTTACTGTGATTCGCGGTTGCAGCGGCCCTGTGATGGATGTAGTGAACGATTACCTTGCTGGACGTCTGAGCGATTCCGGCGAGAGTTGCCGAAACCATGAGCATTATGACGGTGACGGGCACTCCTGCCATGAAGAAGAAGGTCATTCCTGCCATGGGGAAGCCGAGCATTCATGTCATGGAGAAGGCGGGCATGAGGGACATGACGGGCATTCATGCCATGGAGGCAGTGGCGGATGGCATGTGGTTTAATTAATTTATGCAGTAGTGTCGTACCATGTTCAGCTATTCCTCCGGTTCGTCTGTCGTGGAAATGTCCGGCCCGATGCAGCGCTCTGTCGATGTGAAGCATCGAATTCCGGCATCTTCCGCTCCTGTCATAATGGATTTTACCGGAACCTACGGGGAGCAGCCTTTTGCCCGGGACGGAAACTTCAACTGGTTGGACTGTAGAGGAATTCAGGGGACGGATTGTTATTGCGATGAAGAAGGCGGGGCGGCTTTGGGGAAACTCATTGCCGCCTTTTCTCCTTATGGCCTGCATTTTCTTGATTCGGGAAATTACCATTATCTGACAAAACTCTGGACGGACAGGATTCGTGAGCCTTTTTCACTTGTGCTTTTCGACCATCATACAGATATGCAGCCTCCGATGTTCGAAGACCTGCTTTCCTGCGGTGGCTGGGTGAAGAAAATGCTTGACACCAATCCTTTCCTGCAAAAAGTCTTGATTGCCGGGGTGCCGGAAAGCGAGGCCGTCAAGGTGCGCTCGGAGCGGGTTCTGACGATATCCGAAGAATGGATGGCTTTCGGACTACGAGCTTTTGAGCCGGTGCAGGCATTGTTTTGTAGCGGGCAATCTGTCGGTGTGCAATCCCTTTCAGAATATGGGACTTGCGATTCGGAAGACAGACAATCCTCGGATATCCCAATATATATTTCGGTTGATAAGGACGTGCTTTCCAAAGACTTTGCATCTACGAACTGGGACCAGGGCAGTCTTACCCTCGAACTTCTTTCAGGTGCAATCGCCATGTTGCTTGACTGTTTTAATGTCATAGGCATGGACGTATGCGGCGAACCGGATTCATCGGACGTCCTTTTTTCTGACGAAGCATGTATGCTTAACTCCGCCGCTAATGAAAGGCTTCTGGCCCTGTGGCAGGGATTGGGGCGGTAGGTCCCTTGCTATCCATGGCGCACGCTATAAAAGTTATGTAAGCAAAAAACATTTATGGGTGTGCCCCATAGAATACAACCATCCTTGTTGTGGATCAAAGAGTGCGATATTCAGATTTTGTCTTAAAAATTTAACAAATTATCAGCAAACATACAATAATAGTCTATATCTCTGGAAAAATCTAACGAATGAGAGAAAATAATGATGGCGGTACTGGTGTTCAATGACTTATGAGGACTTTTGATGAAAGCCTCGCCGATGCAAAAGTGCAAGGAAATGAAAGGTAATGAGGGCGGACGGTTTTCAAATCATTACCCGATAGAGAGGTAAGTTTATAGGTCGTTGGAGTTTATTTCTACTCTCTGCCATATTCTGCATAACAATGTACAACTCGCTGATAACTAATTTTGTAACAAAAAAGAATTGGATTGTGCGAAGTACATTTAAGGTGCTGTTCTACGTGAACGGAAGCAAAGAGAAAAACGGTATTGTCCCGATTATGGGGCGAGTTACAATCAATGGCTCGGTGGCTCAATTCAGTTGCAAACTGACCATTGCAAAAACAATGTGGGATGCCAAAGGCAACAGTGCAAAAGGCAAGAGCAAAGAATCGCGAGACATCAATTTGGCTTTGGATAACATCAAGGCTCAAATCATCAAGCACTACCAACGCATTTCGGATAGAGAAGCCTATGTAACTGCCGAAATGGTTCGCAATGCCTATCAGGGTATCGGAACGGAGTATGAAACATTGCTGGGTGCTTTTGATAAGGATAATGAGAGTTTCAAGAAGTGTTACAAGCGGAGTGATATTTCTATGCTTGAACTTACTCCCGACTTCATCAAGGAGTATGAAATCTATCTTTCTACTGATGCAGGGCTACACAATGGAAGTGTGTGGTCGCATTGTATGTGGCTGAAAACAATCGTGGCTAAAGCACATTACAACGGTCTGACACCGAGTAATCCGTTTGCTCAGTATCGGGTAAATCAGAATATCAAAGAACGACAATATCTTACCGAAGATGAAATCAAGGCTGTAATGACACACGAGTTTGCAGATAAGAAGTTGGCTTATATCCGTGACTTGTTCGTATTTGCAAGTTTTACAGCCTTGTCATTCGTGGATATTAAGGAACTGACTACCGATGACATTGTAGAGATAAACGGTGAGAAGTGGATATTGTCGAAGCGACACAAGACAAAGGTCAATTTCCAAGTGAAATTGTTGGATATTCCATTGCAAATAATCAAGCGTTACGAGAGGTTTCAAGAGGACAAGTTGGTATTCCCTAATCTCAACTATTGGAACATCTGTAAACCATTGAAAAAGATGATAAAAGAGTGCGGAATTTCAAAGGATATTTTCTTTCATTGCACACGTCATGGATTCGCGACATTGGCTCTCAGCAAGGGTGTTCCCATTGAGAGTGTAAGCCGAGTATTGGGGCATACAAACATTACCACGACACAGAAGTATGCCAAGATTACCACCGAGAAAATAGACAAGGATTTGACGATGTTTGGCAACCGACTTAATCAATCGTTTAGTGAAATCTCAATAGCAATGTAACTATGGAACGAGCAATAATAACAATCAGCGAAAGCGGTAAAGTGAACATCTCAAGCATCAATGTATGGATGTTTGAAATGGAATTGGTGGAGTTGTTCATGGTGATAGCCCCGACACTCCGAGCCGCTATAAAAGCGATATACAAGAGTGGAGCACTTTGCCCTACAACTACTCAACGATGCGATTTAGCTACGCCTAAAAGTTGGGCTACATTCTACAATCTTGAAGTGGTTATTGCTCTTGCATTTAGGTTGAATACCTATAAGCAGACAGGATAAGGCAAAAGGTGTTAGATGGTATTTGCCAGCGAAAAGAGAATAGAATTAGCATACTCCTATCGTTGGGGAGTATCGGGCATCAGATTTCACCAAGAGGGCTATGCTAATAAAGAATGAGACCTGCTATTCTCACGAACGGCAGGTCTCAACTAACTCTTATATGTAAATATCTATCAAGGGAATGATAGAGTTTCATTTATAAAGCTAAACCCGAATGAAGGGTGTAGTAATCAATGATTTATTTTTAATAAACTTTTACACCGTCAACAGTAACAGAGAGTTTATCTGTTCCCATTGAGTTTTTATTAGCCCAAAGAGTAGTGTTAGTATTGTAACCCTCGTCATTGATTGCAAAACCATTGACAACTGTATTGTTTACAATCAGTACGTACGAGCTTCCGTAATCATTACCGATTTCAATAGCAGCTTTCTTAACATCCAAACCACCATTATCGTTAAAGACGCTATTTTCAATGGTCAAATTTGTATTCTCTTGACCATAGAGAAGCATAGCTTTACCATCTGAATTGAATGTACATCCATCAAATGTAGCATTAGGAGCACCCCAAGTCCAAATATTGTAAACATCGCCAGACACATTAAAAGTACATCTCTCAAACTTGCTGTCACCATAAAGTGTGTATGTGCCATTGATTACACAATTCTTGTAAGTACCTTTGCAACGAGCATAGCCAATATAAGTTGAACTATTTGTAGTAATAGTAATGCCTTCAAAAGTTACCGTAGAACCATCAAGACCATAGTCACAGTTTTCGTAACCTGTGCCAACTTTAGTAACAGCTACCTCTACATCTTCAGGAGTACCCGTACCTATAAATGTCAGAGTCTTTCTTTGTGCTGATGATGGTATTACATAGTTACCTTGTGTCAAATTTATTGTAGTCGCTCCTGCAGAAATTGCATTTGTAATACCTTCGTTGCTTGAAGCAATATAATTGCCATTGGCATCTTTGACAAGTCCTTCTGCGTAAGTATTGATACCCTTGATAGTGATATTGCAATTTGTACCAAGTTCACCATCTTTTAGGTTGTATAGAATATTACCGCTTACACTGCCTGCATCAAAGCCGCTTGCTGTACAGTTTTCAATGTTCACGTTGTAAGGAGTCTTATGGGAATCAATTTCAATGGCAGCCTTACCATCTACGGGTTCTGTTGCGTTGAATACACAATTTTTAAAGTTTGCCGTATGCCATTCTGAAAGAGTTTCTCCGTATACCAAAGCGGATTTACCTGCTGAATTGAACATGCAGTTTGTAAATGTGGCTGTTTTGGCTCCGTATGTCCATACGTTATAGCGAGCGTTCGATGTTTGATTGAAGACGCAATTGGTGAATGTTTCTTCAATGCCATAAGCCCAATATTCGTTTTCAAAAACGCAATCGGTGTATTTTAAGACATTTGTGTGATAGAATCCAACGTAGTCTTCACTCTCTTTCACGATGGTAACATTTGTGAAATCAACAGATGTATTATGAAGAGCTACGCCATCTGACAAGTCAATCTTCGCATCTTTGTTTGCACCAGAAATTTTCAAAATCTTATCTCTTACAGAAGGCATCTCCCACAAACCTGCAGCCAATTCGATTTCTGTTGCGCCCGCATTAATAGCATCTTCTATCGTTTTGTAATATGTATTATTTGCTTTTACACCATACGCAACACCATTATTGTATTCACCATCATAAATCGGGTCGATTGAGATATTGAATGTAACATCACCTGTCAAAAGCTGACCGAGAATGTTTGTTCTCCAGTTACGCTGAACTGGAACAGCGTTAAGACCTTCGCTAAAGTTGATATTATTACCACTTATAGGAGCAAAAGTGAAATCCAAACCGTCTAATGTAGTCTTTGCATAACCTGTTGTAGCATCATTAGCCAATATGTAACTCATTGAAAGGTAAACATAATTCTCCTTTGTGCCGTCATTATCTAAATCAACATCCAATGTTTCAGGAGTTGTGAACTTTGCAGGGATAATATCAAAACCATACTCGACAGTTTCTTCTCCATCAACTTCACCAGTAAGCAAATTGATAGATGTTGCCGCTTTTTCAATAGTCACCTTTGATTTTTCTATTTCAATTCCTGAAGCAACAGCTGCGTTCCAATCATCCTCAGTTACACCCACATTGATTTGAGCAAAAGGACGCTTCAACACAACATCAATATCTGCATTACCTGTTACGGTAAATGTCTCAGCCTTAAAGAATGCATCACGAGTCTCATCATTGTTAAGACCTGTATAATCAACCGTAACATTCTTCAAATCAGTTGTTGTATAAGCAGTACAATTTGGATTCTGAGCCCAAAAAGCCACTGTATATTGCTGACCTTTAGCCAAAGTAATGGTTACATTTTCAGTAAGGCCATTGTCAAAAGCACTATTATCAACAATCTGCCCATTTACATCTGCATTTGCAGTTGTTTTAATGAGTTCACCATCAGCATTATAAACTGCATATACCAACTTCTTTGCACCTGTACCATCACTGATAGCACGGGTAGCGATACCACCATCGGCTGCAAGCGAGAACGTCACCTGAGCCTCGTTTCCTGACTGAACTACATCCAGTTCGTCATTCGAACACGATGTTGCCAGCAGCATACCGGCTGCTGCGAACATACCTAAGAATAATTTCTTGTTCATCTTTGAAAAATTTAATTGTTAAACAAATAGTTATTTTGATTTTCTTGTTTCTTAATGTTTGCCACATTCCTTGTGAATGTCGCACCCATTGTCGAGGGCTATTATGTCTATGCAGAACCGAGTATTATCATCAATCTGTCGTTTCCTGCTGATGCAGGGTAAAGGTCTCTGAACTGTTCCTCACCTTTGCGGATTTTACTCGATTCTTTTTCTGATGGCTTTAACTCGTTATCAGGTTATACTTCTATGTCAATTCTCTTGTAGCAGCGTAAAGTCCCCTGCTATGTTGCTTCTTTGGTTCGCCCCAATCTCCACCTGCGGGAATTTCACAGTCTTTCTTGCATTACCATCTTTCAGAGTAAGTTCGGCAGAAATTTTCGTGGCTGTGGTCGGGGCTAACACATAGCCCATAGCGAGATAGTTATATTCTGTGCCGTCAGCCGAGAATGTCTCGGCTGTGGTTTCGCTGAAATTCCAAGTGTAATCGGCTGTTCCGCTTACGGTATTGGTGAACGGATAGAAAGTATCGGGAACTGCTTTTGCCTTGAATGTAGCTTGCATCGGTGTTCCCGTTGTTCCCACATTGATTTGAGCCAATGGACGGACAAGTTCAACGGGATAACTGCAATCTCCTGTAATGGTAATATCCTCCATTGTGGCAAAGAATGCGTCCATTGCTTCTGCCTCAGAGAATGTAATCGGACTGGGCAGAGGATTCATTACGATGGCGGTCAGATCATCTATGTCGTAGATGTTCTGATTGCCATCATACGCCCAAAAGACAAAACTGTATGTCTGTTCCTGCGCCAATGTGAGCTGCACATCTACCGAAGTGCCATTGATAGGGAATGATTGGCGGTCTATTTCGTAATAACTCCAACTGCCACCGTTGTTGGTGTGTACATCGGCAACCCCCTTTTTGAATATCCCCACGATGAGAGTATTCACTTGTTCTGCCTTACCGAATGCACGGGTACGGGTATCAGTTGGGAGTGTAGCGGTGAAATTCACTTGAACATCGCCCACATCGTGCAAATCATCGGAACAGGATTGTATGCCTACCATAGTCAAGGCAAGCATCGCCAATATCTGTATGTTATGTAGTAGATTCTTCATTATGTCTATCTGTTAGGGGAAAATGAGGTTATGGTCTCCGTCGAAGTCGGGATTGATGGTTACACCTCCCGATGCTTCAGACATCAGGAACATACCCGTAAGTATGGTATGGTGGCTACGCTTTAATGGAACTTCTATCGGCTCGGTCAATGAAAGTTGTGTACCCTCATTGTCGTAGACACCTATCTGCACCGTTACAGCCGACTTCTTGCCGTTCACAAATACATAGTCAAAGCCCATTGAGGCCTCCGATTCGGAGAGCTTCTTCAAAGTAGATTCAAACATCACTCCCGTAGAGGAATCCACAGGCCTGTCGGTATGCATACTATAAGCGTGGGGCATAAATCCCACATAGTAGAACACCACCTTGTAATCCTCGATGTTTACGGCTCTTGTCGGGGTATCATCGGTTGATGCAGCCTTGTTTCCGTTGGCTTTTGATGCAATACGGGTAGATTCCTTGTCTATGAACTCCACCACATCGTTGGTGACGAACTCAAACTTGGCAAGAGGACGTTGCATCACCACATCAAGCGTATCGGGCAAGCGTTCCATATTGTCCGCTACAAGAGTTATGTTGTTCGTACCTCTGAAAGCATCACGGTAATCATTGTTTCCCTTATGGTCGCCTTGCAAGGTGATTTCTGCGAAGTTATCGGCATTGTAGAAATGGCTGTCGCCACTTGTCTGCACCAAATCCGACCATACCATAAAATTGTAGTTGCCGGGGAGAACATCAAGTGTCACTTCGTGGTCGTAACCCTCAGCTATATCCTTTGTAAAAACGAACTCCTGTGTATAGTCCTGCATCGTGCGTTGCTTCTCCGATATAGGATAGGCACGGACGATGTAGCGTATCTTGCCATAATCACGATGATTGTCGTATGTCTCGCCATATCCCTGCTCAATGACCTCTGCACCATCGTAGAGGTGTTCCCATTCGGTCATATCCGTTTCATAGTTCAAACGAAGATGCAGTTTTACAAATTCTGGCGTTTCTGGCCACTCGTGAACATCACAAGCCGAAAAAAGCAGAATCGGCAGGCATATAATAAGGTATAGAATCTTTCTCATCGCTTGCCTCCTTTCTTTTTTAAGTCAAACGAATAGGAGAATGATACCGCTGCTTGGTCAATGCCCCAATAGGTCTTCTTGATGCTCTCTATCATCAGACCGACTTTCGTACGTGGAGTATTGTGGAACTTGTCGTAGTGACGGGAATATACACCTGCTCCGAGAGAGAACTCCACTCTCCAACGGTTGTTCTTGCTGATGGGCAGACGATAACCGATGCTCACACCTCCACCGATGGCAGGTGTCTCACGGTTATGGTCTTGGTAGCGGTAATCGCCATCAAAAGCAAAATTGTAATATGCCAAGCCGAAATGTACCCCACCGAAGAATCCGTCATTCTCTTCCGATAACCAATAGCGAAACTCAGGCTGAACGGCAAAGGTGCGGAACTTGATAGTCGATTTGAAATAGTCCCAAGCCGAATAATAGACAGGAAGAGTAAATGACCAATGCTTCGCCAAGTCTATTTCTGCGGCTACATTGGCAATAGCCATCCCTAAACCTATGGCATTTGTTTTCAAATGTAGTTTGCGGCTCCATCCCTCTACCTCAGGGATAAGCGTTTCTATAATTGCAGTTGTATCGTGAACAATCTCTACAACTTCAACGGGAGGTTCAACTACAACGGTATTAGGCACGATTACAGGCTCTTGCACGGGTGGTAACTCTTTCTTGTAAGTTACGAATACCGCAGAGGCATTTCGCATTTGCTCGAAGAAGAGTTTGTTCATCTGCTGCCATACCTTGCCTCCGTCCAATGCTTGCAACTTTACGATACGGTTGTCGATATGCATATTCGGATGATGATAGTCCACCAATCGAGCTTCTTCCTCCAAGATGGCAATTACTTCATCCTTGCGGACAAGTCCAGAATCCTCAATCTGAGATTTGAGATAGTCCCAAGGTATATAGCTGTCATTACGGGTAATGAGGCTGTCGGGAATATCCACCTCTTTGCGGACGAGTTTCTCAAGTGCTTCGAGACGACCACGTGCCAACTTGCGATTGAGTTGATAACTGCCTTCGGGAGAGGCTGCTCCACAGAAGGATACTTCAATGATGTTGATTGTACTGTCCTGACGGATTGTTCGTAGGAAATCTATTATCTCCTGCATACGGACGGCATTGTCCGAGTATGCGGAATCTATGACCGTACTGTTCACACGGAAATCAACACAGATTTCCGTGTGTCTCTCTTGCGAATGCGCAACACCTACACCAAACAGCAAGAGAATCAGTGTTATACAATATTTCTTAATGCGCATAAATCGAAATAACAGGTTACGTCTCTTTGGAAGAGTGATTTATGCGACATATCCTCATTGATTACGAGCCGGTTATTTGAATAGACCCAATATAGTTTGCTCAACAATCCACATCACCACTAAACAAAATCAAAATCGGACATAAATTTTTAGTGTAATTTGTTGCTATTTGCCGAAAAATGTGTACTTTTGCATCAGTAATCTCTTCTCTTCCAAAGAGATTTTCCCATTTGCTCAACAATCCTTCACTCATAGAGATTTCAGTATCATGCTGTTTGCCTCGTCGATGGCTACAGTGTCCAATGATGCAAGATAGATACGAGTGGTAGCCTCTGAATCGTGCCCCATTCCCTCACTGATAACCGACAGCGGTACATTCTTGCTCTTGGCAATGCTCGCCCAAGCGTGACGGGCAACATACAGAGTAAGCGAAACGGATAATCCGAGTTCTTTTCCGATGATTTTCAGGCAACGGTTGATGTTGTGTGCCGCATAAATGTATTGTTTGCGTTCGTCTATTTCGCTGAATGGCTTGATGATTGGCAACAAGTAGTTAGACTGTGATGTATCGTACTTATCCACAATCTCCTGCATACATTTCTCCCATTTGATTAAGAGTTGTTGCCCCGTCTTGCGTCTGCGGTAGGACAGCACACCATTCTGCAAATCCTTTTTTCGTAGGTATGCCATATCCACGAATGACATACCACGAGTATAGAAACTTATGAGGAACATATCACGGGCAAAATCAAAGGTCGGATTCATAGAGAAATCCATCTCCTTGATTCGCTTGATGACTTTAAGAGGTACGGCTCGTTTGACGGTCTTATCCACTCCTGTATAGACGTGCCTGAACGGAAAGCGTTGGGTAGTAAATTCCTTCTCCACAGCACGGTTATATACAGCCCGAAGATTACGCATATAGAATGAGGAGGAATTTGGGCTCACTCCGTTATGCTTCAAATAGGCTTCGTATACCATCATCATATCGGAATCCATATCATCCAATGGCACATCCTTGTCCTCTCGGAAACGTCTGAAACTGCAAAGGGTCGCAGCATATGTTTCCGATGTGCGGACTTTACCCAATGTCTTCAGATTGGCAATAACGCCCTCCATAAATGGAAAGAGAAAATTTTCGGGGCTGTCCGATGTAAATTCCGCTATCACATCATCGGCAGTATAAATGCATCCGCTATGTTCAAAATCTGCTATGGCCTTTTGGAAATGTTTGACATCCATTCGGATTTTGTCGCCAATCTCCGATAGATACAGTTTCCTATTCTCATTGAATTTGGGTAATACCACCTCCGACAAGTGGCTGTTCCACTCATAGCCGTAGAGACGGTAGCCCGTCTTTTGCTGACGGGTTACACGATTATGGATTACTTGATAGAAAATTGAGCCTTGTCCGCCATCAACCGTTGATGGTCGGAACTTAATCTTTACTGTTGCCATGTCACAATCAGGGTTTTGATTTATTATGATTAACTTTACTATTATCCTGCTTGTTCTTAATGGACTTGGCTTTGCTCTCCTGTTCCTTTGCAGCTTGCTCTTTGAGCCTTGCTTGCTCGGCAAGGGCGGCTTGTTTGCGAACAGCCTCTTCGTAGGTCTCCACATCTTCACGCATCTGCTCAATTGCTTCGTTGTTGCGGTTGAGTTCAAAGATGTCCTCCAATGTGGCTATCTGCTCTGCCGAGGCATCGCCTTTCATCTTGATGTAGCGGTATTTGAGAGAATCATCCTCTTCATCTTTGTTTCGCTGCGACTCAAAGTAATATGCAGAAGCAAAGAATGCGATGACAATGGTATTGAGTGTAAGCATAAACCAATCAAGTTTGGAATTGAAGTTCAAATTGAAATTATAGTCATTTTCTCTATGAAGAACTTTGGATTCCTCAATCATCGGTATAAGTGATGTCGTCAACTTTTTAAGGTTCTCAAACTCGTTTTGTATGGCTACAAAATCGGGCTTATTCTTACCGGAAACACCCTTTACATGTGCTATAACAACAGATTCGCTACATTAGCTTGCCGCATTTTTACGCTCGTCGGGACGGGTGGTCCCGCCCCTTGGCGCTGGCCGTTCCCCGACCGATGAGCTTAAAAGTGTTAACAGCCAGTGATATATTTGTAATTCTCCACAGCTTATTGAACAACAGCTTTAACCTGATGCCTTTTCAACACACGCCATACGGTCATGGCTGAGAGCTTTATTCTCTTCCTAAGCAGATAGTTGGCAATCCGTTGCGCTCCCCATTTTCTCGTTTCACGCAGATTAAGAATAATGGTTTCAATTCCAGGCGTTACCTTCATATTTGCGAGTCTTGATGGGCGTTTAGACTTATCGGACAATTTTGACTTACCTTGTTCTTTCTCGCGATTTATCCAACGGTATAACGTGGAACGGGCAATCCCGCACCGAAGGGCTGTTTTTGTCACAGAACCCGTTTCGGTGTATATCCCAAGCCATTTTTGGCGCATCCGTATTTTTCGTATATCTTCTTTCATGCCACGAAGATACAGATTAAGATTTGTCTACGAAAAGAAAAATTGTAGCGTATCTATTGATACTTTACAATTCATCTGATGCAAAATAATAGTGCCCCTATGGATAGAAACAAGAACAGCATACAAATGGGTTATCAATGTATGAACCCGTTTGTATGCTGTCTGTTTATCTTTATCTACATTTTCGTCAGTCGTTCATTTCCGTTGCCGTCTGCATTTCTAAGTACAGACATTGAAAGGGGAAAGGTTTTCGGGCTGAATACTCTCCGTAGGAGGAAGATTCCGACCGAAACAGCTTGCCGCCCGACCTTTCAACTTTCAAGGGCTATTGTACTACCTTCGCAGACGAGCAAAGGAAAGGGGCTAATGACGGAATCGGGATACTCATATATCGCAGATTGATGATAGACCAAATCAAATATTACCCTGCAATAATGAAAAATACACCGCTTTTTTGCTCGTTCATAAAAAAGTTGTACCTTTGTTCCAAGATGAGTTGTACATCAATGCAAATCACGCAAGTATGTAGAAATCAGAACAGTTGCCAACTCATTACCTCGTTCTTGAACTTTCCGCATAAACTTTTTATTCTTAGCGGATTATAAGATGAATACAACAATGAAAAACAGCAGTAACAAAACGAAGAATTCGCACGATTTGTCGTACCTGCTCCGGCACGACAGGACCTGTAAACTGGAGACCGGCGGGTGGCGTTCCGTCGAGAACCTTGTACACGAACAAGGATTTACTTTTGAACAACTTTGCGATTTTGTAGACAACGACTCCAAAGGCCGGTTTGAGTTTAATGACGACAAAACAAAGATTCGGGCCATATATGGGCATTCTGTGCAGGTAGATATGGACTATTCGTGCTGTACCCCGCCTGAAATCTTATATCACGGGACATCGATGAATGCAGATGTGTCCATATTGGATAATGGGATTATCCCCCGTTCGCGGAATTATGTTCATTTAACAAACGACAATGATGCCGCGTTGGAGACAGGAGCCCGTCATGGAGCTCCCGTAACATTACGTATCAAGGCCCTTGAGATGTTCAATGCGGGGTATGAGTTTTACAACCCGGCAAAAGGCATTTGGTTGGTTAAGGAAGTTCCCCGAAAGTTTATCGATTCATACTACTATCCATCTGATTCATTGGGAGAAAAAAGTCTTAATCACAAGTTGATAAAAGTTGTATGCGACTCAGATGATGTTATATCGGAATTGAAGAGAGACAATACTGTCTCACCGTTGTGCGATATTGTACATCTGAAAGACACATCCTTGTCCATACATACATTAGAGGAATATTTCAGTACTCAAATCTATATCATAGCGATGGCAGGCGAGCGTAATTGCGATGATAATCATGTACGTCAAATTGTAAAGTTGAAAGAATACACTGATGATATTATCCTAATCGCTCCCGAAATCATTGGAGAGGTTACATCCATTCAGGCGACCACTACAAATGAAATTCATTCCATATTATTCTCTTTGTGTCTATTGCTTGGGTACAACCAACCGATGCGGTTAGGCTTGAAAGATATCACTACTTTTTTATTTGCAACCAATGGAGAGTTAAAGGTTGTACAGGCTGCTCTTGACACTGATTTCGATACAACCGGATTATGCGGGAACCTGAAAACGGAGTTAAAGGACAGACATGAAAGTTTTAAATCTTGCATGATACATGTATCATTACCTGGTGGACATCAAGTCGATATGAGGCATATTATGCTTTTGGAAGATACAATAAGAGGCATGATACCGGGAATACAATGTTGTCTTTGTACTTCAGTCAACATGTCAGGCGACAGGAATATTCATATATCTATTCTCTTGCATTAAATTGTTATGATGCAGAAAGGCATAGGATATAGGTATAAACTTCCTGTAACAGTTTGATATTATCCTATATCTCAGACACACTGTTTGAAACAGTATCCAGTTCTAAGAACTTGACTGCAATCCCAAGCGCATGAATTGCATCTCCAGTGCGTGAACCTTATCCCCGGGTCTTGAACTGCAATCTTAGGCGCACGCTATAAAATTGGATAATTGTGAGTAACTTGCTGTTTATCAAGTGTTTATGAGGATGTATAAAGAAAACCGATGTGGATTTCAAGAGGTTTCGTACCCCTCGGAATCCACATCAGTATTTGGTGTAGTTGTTCGTAATATGTTGATGCTTAATGGATTATGTGATTGATAGCCATTTTCGGGTGTGCCCGCAATCATCCACTCAACCATCCAACCGGCCCAATCGGCCATCCAACCAGCCACCAATCCAAGCCCGGCCCGGCCCAATCGGATTACTCCAGCTTTCCCAAATCCACCTCGATGGCGGCAGGGTAAAGCCTTTGAGGGTCGAAGAATGTGGCGCAACTGTTGACCAAATGCCTGATATCAGGTTCCACTATCCCTCTGAAGACCTCTGTGCCGTTTACCGTAAGGCTGATTTCCTCGTCCAGATTCACAAGTTCCGGGCAAAGGTAGACAAGGAACCGTCCTTTCTGGGAAGGGGCGTAACTCTTCTCGATTTCCAGTTCTATTCCGTACAGCGGGTCGGTTTCGGTTGCCGTAGTCGTGGTTTCGTTCACATTCATCGTGATGTCGTTGCCGTCGATTGTCATCTCATAGAAAGTCCTTGTGGAATAATCGTCATTCGACCTTTCTATTACGGCGATGTTATAAAAGCCGTCCCTGTATATTCCGTCCATCTCGAAATTTTCCCATGCGACGTAGGTTGGATAAGGATTCCTTTCATATTCTTTCAGCCATGGGGTTGTAGGGTAGTAATCTATCGAATGTCCGTATCCCGGAATGATTTCAACGTTATGTACATAGTATCCCGGATGGGCCGCTTCCAGTTCGTTGAAATAATTTTTAGCCGCTATCGACAGCGTGTTTCTGTAGAAGCCGGTGTCCTCTCCGCCTGTCCTTAATGAAAATGCGATGTTCGCGCAGTTCTCCGGCGGGGCGTTCCTCAGCGGTTCTCCTCCGGCCATAGGGCCTGCACCTGCCAGGTAGTCGGCATAGAACGATGCAAGCCTCTGGCTGCCGTATCCTCCTTCGGATATGCCGAAGAAATATATCCTGTCAGGATTTATGTCGCCCGAGATGAAAGCAAGGCGCAACAGTTTTTCCCATGCGAATTGTTTCGCTTTCTGCCACCAGCGGTAGTAATCCCCTATGTTGGGAATCTGAGGAATGAAATAAAGTGAAGGGCTGTCGTCAAATTCCTGGCAGAGAGCCAGCCCTGTAGACCATTCGGCATATTTCGAGCCGGAACCGTGCAGGTAAACGAAAAGCGGGTACCCTTCAGTCGGAGCGCTCCCCTTGAAACCATAGTAGAACGGCATAATTGCATTGGGTTCGAGCTCTTGCGGCAGGGTCCAGTGGCTTGCCTGGTGCGAATTCAGCAAATCGTCAGGTGCAGGCAGCGGGTCTTCACTGTATTGGTTGTTCGCCTGTACCCACAAATTCCAGATACGCTCCCTGTTTTCATCTATGGCATCTGTTCCGATTGCGAGTGTCCCGTTGAACAGGCTGTCGCTCCCTTCCAGGGTCCCCCCGAAATAATCCGTTATCATTTCGTCCGTAATTTCCGGAACGATTACTTCCGTACTGTCATTTCCTCCGCCATCCGGAATCTCCGGATCCTCCTGGGTGGTTTCCTTGCAACCGGCCAGTACCATGCCGGCCCAAACAGATGCAATCAATGTCAAATAAATAATCTTACGCATATTTTTATGTCAATTTTTTAAAAATTTTCCAAATGTATGCAAATAAATTTCATCAGATGACGATATTTGCTATTTTTGAATATTGAAAACAGGTTTGATATGGAATACACTATATCCGCAGCGGCACGTATTTTAGGCGCAAATGCCGTCGGTGCAGGGGATTATGCTTTTTCGGAACTGTCCGTGGACAGCAGGAGGCTGTCTTTCCCAGACTCTACATTGTTTTTCGCAATCGAGACCGGTACGAATGACGGCCACAAATATGTCAATGATGCATACCGGATGGGAGTGCGGTGTTTCGTGGTTTCGCATGATATTCCCGGAATGGAAAGACTATCGGATGCGGTTTTTCTCCGGGTGCCCGATACGCTTTCGGCTTTGCAGCGGCTTGCGGCATATCACAGGGACCGCTTCCGGTTTCCGGTAGTCGGGATAACCGGCAGTAATGGGAAAAGCGTGGTAAAGGAATTCCTGTATCATCTTCTTTGCGGAAAATACAATATAATAAGGTCTCCGAAAAGTTATAATTCGCAAATCGGGGTGCCTCTGTCCGTCTGGAATATGGATGCTTCGTACAATCTGGCCGTTTTCGAAGCCGGAATATCCATGCCGGGTGAAATGGAAAGGCTCGAAAGGATTGTCAGACCCGATATCGGAGTTCTGACGAACATAGGTGCGGCCCATCAGGAAAATTTTCCTTCAATGAAAGAAAAGGCTCTTGAAAAACTGAAGTTGTTCAGGGATTCGTCTTTTATAGTATATTGTGCTGATGACAAGGTAGCGGATGAAGCTGTGCGCAGTGTCGCTCTGACGGCTCGCAAGGTGACATGGAGCATGGAAAATCATGATGCCACCGTATTCGTGAGCGGGATAACGAAAAAAGAATTTTCCACATCTTTTATAATAAAGTATGACGGTCGGGAAGGCCGGTGCGAGATACCTTTTACGGACGATGCCTCGCTTGCGGATGTACTCCATTGCATTTGCACGGCATATTGTCTTGACCCGTCGCTTTTGGACGGCATGCTTCCTTTCTCCACGCTTGAACCCGTAGCCATGAGGCTCGAAGTCAAGCAGGGACGGAACGGGACACTGATTATAAACGATACGTACAATTCGGATATAAATTCACTCGCCATTGCCCTGGATTTCCTGTCCGGAAGAAAGGGCGGAAGCGGATGCAAGACTACCCTGATTCTTTCGGATATCCTGCAATCGGGCTGCCCTTCGGATATCCTGTACCGGCAGGTGGCCGGAATCGTGGAGGCCAAGTCCGTGGATAATATCATCGGAGTCGGGCCTGAACTTTCGTCGCATTCGGATTTTTTCGGTATCGGCAAGGCTTTCTACCGTTCTACCGAAGAGCTGTTGGCGGACTTCAGGGCTTCAGATTTTTCGGGGAGGCTCGTGCTTATAAAAGGTTCACGGAGTTTCCACTTCGAAAGGATTACGGAAAGGCTGGAGCAGAAGGCTCACGAGACGGTTATGGAGGTCAGTCTCGGTGCCATTGTCCACAATTTCAATAGATACAAATCCAGGCTCAGGCCCGATACGAAGATGATATGTATGGTAAAGGCTTCCGCTTACGGGGCCGGTGCGGTGGAAGTTTCCAGAACATTGCAGGAGCATAGATGCGATGCGCTCGCCGTAGCAGTCGCTGATGAAGGTGTCGAGCTCCGCAATGAAGGGATATCGATTCCGATAATGGTTATGAATCCCGAGATGAACTGCCTTAATCTTCTGTATGACCATGCTCTGGAGCCGGAAATATACAGTTTCAGACTTCTGGACGCTTTCATCCGTGAAGGCAAATCCCGCGGAGCCGTATCGTTCCCTATTCATATAAAAATTGATACGGGGATGCACCGGCTTGGTTTTGCTCCGGAAGACGTCCCTGCACTGTGCGCATTGCTCAAAGGCCAGGAAACGGTGAAAGTAAAATCGGTATTTTCCCATTTGGCGGGGAGCGATACCCCTTCGCTCGATGATTTTACAATGCTTCAGATTTCACGCTTCAAGGAAGCCGCCGAAACCATAGAAAGATCTGCCGGATGCAGGGTCCTCAAGCATATCCTTAACTCTGCCGGAATAGAACGCTTCCCTGAATACCAGATGGATATGGTGCGTTTGGGAATAGGTCTGTATGGAATCAGCATGTGCGGGGATACTGGATTGAGGAACGTAAGTACCTTGAAAACAACGATTCTCCAAATTAGGGACGTCCGTGCCGGAGATTCCATAGGTTATGGAAGGAAAACTTTCGTGGACCGCGATTCGAGGATAGCCGTGATACCTATAGGGTACGCGGACGGACTCGACCGGCATCTCGGAAACAGAGCCGCCCGGGTTTCCGTCAACGGTCGCCTTGCCCAGATAGTCGGGAATATATGCATGGATGCATGCATGATCGATGTTACCGGCATTAATGCCGAAGAGGGCGATACCGTAGTGATTTTCGGTGACGACCTTCCGGTATCGAGGCTGTCGGAGGCAATCGGCACTATCCCGTATGAAATACTGACTTCCCCATCGCAAAGAGTGCAGAGAATATATCTTAATGATTGATATTTAATGTTTTAAAATAAAAATACCATGAAGCCAGCCAAATTCATCCTTTTTATGTTTTTCCCGTTCCTGTTATCGGCATGCGGCGGCTCCGATGCCCTGCTGCCTGTAATCCCACAGCCCCAACACGTCGAAATGCACCGGGGGCATTTTGAGATTCCGCTTACTGCGGAGGACATTGAAACCATTTCTGTCCTTCCTGCGGACATGATAAAGGATACCCTTGCACCTTATAATGTATATATTGCAATAAAGGATACGGTAGCCGGTGTGGCTTCTTGCGAAAGTTACCGTATGTCCGTGGACGGTGGAGGGGTTTCCATAGAGGCCCTTTCCGATGCCGGTGTCTTCTATGCCTTGCAGACCCTTTCTTTTTTATGCGATGACGGCAGGCTGCCTTATGTCGAAATAACCGATTATCCGCGTTTTCCTTACCGTGGAATGCATTTGGACGTTTCCCGCCATTTCAAGACTAAGGAATTCGTAATGAAGCAGTTGGATGCTATGGCCCGTTATAAACTGAACCGTTTTCACTGGCATCTTACCGATGGTGCAGGCTGGAGGATAGAGATTGACCGTTATCCGGAACTGACGGAAATAGCCGCGTGGAGGCCTTATCCTGACTGGGAAGCATGGTGGAATGGCGGCCGCAAATATTGCACGGCGGACCATCCTGATGCGGACGGCGGTTTTTATACTAAGGAAGACATAAGGGAAATTGTGGAATATGCCGCAAAAAAACATATAACCGTGATTCCCGAAATAGAGATGCCCGGCCATTCGGAGGAAGTCCTGGCAGTCTATCCGGAGCTTTCCTGTTCCGGGAAGCCGTATGTCAATTCGGAGTTATGTGTAGGTAAGGAGGGAACTTTCGTGTTTCTGGAAAATGTCCTGACCGAAGTAATGGAACTTTTCCCATCGGAATACATCCATATCGGAGGGGACGAAGCGGCCCATGAAGGGTGGAAAAACTGTCCGGACTGCCAGCGGAGGATAAAGGAAGAGAGGCTGGGCGATGAAGCCGGTTTGCAGGGATACCTTGTGCGCAGGATAGAAAAATTCCTTAACGACCACGGACGGAAACTGATAGGTTGGGATGAGATTCTCCGCGACAGCGTGAATGCCTCATCAGCGATAATGGTATGGCGTGGGCTCGATTATGGGGTAGAGGCGGCCGAGGCAGGCAATGATGTGATTATGTCTCCGGGAGAATTCTGTTATATCGATGCCTATCAGGATGCCCCATTCACTCAGCCTGTAGCCAAGGGAGGTTATCTGACATTGGCGAAAACCTATTCTTTCGAGCCTGTTCCCGATACGCTTTCTCCGGAATTGCAATCTCATTACATAGGTGTGCAGTCAAATCTTTGGTGCGAATATATCCAGCCTGACTGGTATACGGAATATATGCTTTATCCGCGCGTATTGTCCATCGCGGAGACCGCGTGGAGCCTTCCTTCCCGTAAGGACTGGGAATCATTCAGGAAGAATGTCATTTCCGAGACTGATTTTCTTCTTTCACGCGGCTACCATCCTTTTGACATACGGAAGGAGAAAGGTGAGAGACCGGAAGCGGCCCGCCCTGAAAAACATCTTGCAGTCGGAAAGAAAATAGAATATATCCAGCCGTTCTCGCGTTATTATCCTGCCGGCGGGGATACTGCCCTTGTAGACGGGGTGAGGGGAGGCTGGACTTATGCCGACGGCCGTTGGCAGGGTTTCATAAACCGTGACGTAGATGTTGTCATCGACCTCGGCGAACCTACCCGGATAAGGTATATCGGGGCCGAATTCATGCAGCTTACCGGCCCTTGGCTGTGGCAACCGGAGGAAGTGATAATATCCGTATCCGATGACGGAGAGTCATTTACGGAACTCTCCCGCCAGTTTACCGATGTGCCAAAGGATGCCACGGAACTTATTTTCCGTACCTATTCATGGTCTGGGGACACAGATGCGCGCTACGTAAGATACACTGCATTGTCGAACGGAATCGACAACGGTTGCCTGTTTACGGACGAAATAATCATAAGGTGATGCAGCCGATTACACGGTGATGCAATCACATTATCTTATTTTATCTGAAACATAACATCTTTCACGGCAGATGCGTTCTACGTATTTCCTGTATTTTACGGCATCGTATCCGATTCTCGCCACTCCCGAATCCACGGCGGCTTCTGCTACGGCAGATGCTACACGGTAGAGCAGCCTCTTGTCAAGCGGCACCGGTATCAGATAATCCGGTCCGAAAGACATGCTTTTCTTGTTATATGCCCGGAGTATTTCTTCGGGCACTTCTTCTTTTGCCAGTCCTGCAATGGCTTTGGCCGCGGCGAGTTTCATTTTGTCGTTTATTTCACGGGCCCTGACATCGAGCGCACCTCTGAATATATAAGGAAAGCCGAGGACATTGTTTACCTGATTAGGATAATCGCTCCTGCCTGTCCCCATTATCAGGTCTTTTCTCACTGCTTTTGCTTCGTCATAATTTATTTCCGGTTCAGGGTTGGCAAGGGCGAGTATCAGTGGGCTCGGGGCCATTCTCATCACCATCTCCGGTTTAAGGACACCGGCTTTTGAAAAACCTATGAATGCGTCCGCTCCGGTTATCGCCTCATCGAGAGTCCTGGCGGAGGTTTCATTGACAAAACGGAGTTTTTCTTCGGTGAGTTTGTCCCTCGTTTTGTTTATCACCCCCTTGCTGTCGCACATTATGATATTTTCCTTGCGTACTCCGAGTTTAAGGTACATGTCTGCCGATGCTATTGCGGCTGCTCCCGCCCCGTTTATTACGATGCGTACGTCCTCCATTCTCTTGCCCGCTATTTCCATTGCATTGAGAAGCGCTGCCGAAGATATTATTGCCGTTCCGTGCTGGTCGTCGTGCATTACCGGTATATCGAGTTCTTTTCTTAGTCTTCTTTCTATTTCGAAACATTCCGGAGATTTTATATCTTCAAGATTGATTCCACCGAAGGTCGGAGCTATCATTTTTACTGTATCGATGAATTTTTCGATGTCTTCGGTATTTATTTCAATGTCGTAGGCATCGATTCCCGCAAGTATCTTGAACAGGAATGCTTTCCCTTCCATTACCGGCTTGGATGCTTCCGCACCGATATTTCCCAACCCGAGGACGGCCGTCCCGTTTGTAATGACCCCGACAAGATTCCCTTTTCCCGTGTATTGGTATACATTTTCAGGATTTTCAGCTATTTCGAGCGACGGGGCGGCTACTCCCGGAGAATAGGCCAAAGACAGATCCTGTTGTGTGTTATGCGGTTTTGTCGGTATGGTGGCCAGCTTTCCTTTCGGATATGCCCTGTGGTATTCAAGGGATAATTTATAAATGTCTTCAGTCTTTTTCGTATGTTCCATTTTATGCAGTTTTCTAAAATTTATTCGGTTTTCTAAAATTGTTGTGAAAATAAGAAAAATGTGGTGAAATATGTGCCCTCTTCTTAAAAAATTTAGACAGCTTCTGATAAAAACCGCTTGAAAATTCATCTTGAAAATTTCCGGTAGGAAAAATGATGCGCGAAAAAAATATTTGCAGCCGCTTCCGGACCCGTGCATGCCATGGCATAATAATGCTGCATTATATATAATAAAGGTGTACGAACCGTTGCCTGCCCGGCTTGTGTCCGTTGCGTGCCCAGGGGATGTGTCGCGGGGCGATGCCGTGTTTGCCCGTCGTCTGCCCTGTGCGGATGCGTTCCGTGCCCCGGGGAGGCGGAGGGAAGGCGGCGGCAGGCTGGAAAAAGCTGGGAAAAGCATATGGCAGGCGGGGGAAAATCGAAAAAAAACCGAAAAAAGTCGAAAAAAAGTCCTTAAAAAGTTTGGAAATCCGGCAAAGAGCGCTACCTTTGCAGTCCCGTTCGGGAAGGGGGGCCTCGGTGCCTCCTCCGGCCGGGGGAAGTTCATTGAATCGGAAGAAGGAAGCCCGAGCGGGGCCGGCAGAGCCGGCCCCCTCCGGCCGGGGGGAAACTCCGGCCGGTGCAAGGAAAGAAGACGAAAGTCGTATTATACAATGAAGAGTTTGATCCTGGCTCAGGATGAACGCTAGCGGCAGGCCTAACACATGCAAGTCGAGGGGCAGCGGGCCGGTCAGCGATGACCGGTGCCGGCGACCGGCGGAAGGGTGCGTAACGCGTGAGCGACATGCCCCGCACCGGGGGACAACCTCTGGAAACGGAGACTAATACCCCATGTAGCGGGAGGGGGGCATCCCCCTCCCGCCAAAGCTTCGGCGGTGCGGGATTGGCTCGCGTGGCATTAGCTGGACGGCGGGGTAACGGCCCACCGTGGCGATGATGCCTAGGGGTCCCGAGAGGGAGGCCCCCCACACTGGGACTGAGACACGGCCCAGACTCCTACGGGAGGCAGCAGTGAGGGATATTGGACAATGGAAGGAATTCTGATCCAGCCATGCCGCGTGCGGGCGTGCGCCCTACGGGCGTTGAACCGCTTTTGGCGGGGGGCAATAGGCGCCATGCGTGGCGCTTTGAGAGTACCCGCCGAATAAGCATCGGCTAACTCCGTGCCAGCAGCCGCGGTAATACGGGGGATGCGAGCGTTATCCGGAATCATTGGGTT